>QCED01000001.1 GCA_003280725.1 Prochlorococcus sp. AG-355-M18
TATCCACTTGAAATTGCAGAAATTGAACTTTCCAGTGAAGAGGAAGATTTAACACTACCATCTTTTATAGCAAAAGAAATTACTGGGATAAGACAATACTCAAATTTAAGTCTCGCTAGCAAACCTTTTTCAAAATGGAAGAAGGACTATTTGACAACTCTCAAAAAAAACTAGTCAAAGGAACATCCTTTCCTTTATATTTTCTTTATAATTAATAAATATTTTATCTTCTTCAAATGTATGGCCTATATGACAAAGAAGGAATATTAAGATTTGTTGACTCAGACAAAGATGCTTGTATAGCGTATGCTGAACTTTTCGAATTAAGCTCTACAAATTATTGTTTAATGGACTTAGCTGAAGATTCGAAAAAAGTAAGGAGAACTATTCTTGATCAGAATCTGGAAGGGAACAACAGTTAAATCCATCCCTACAAATCTTTCCATTATCCATTGCCCAATTCAAAAGGGCTACCCTATTTTTAGAACCTGTTTTGGTAAACATATTACTCACATGATTATCAACAGTTCTTTTACTAATAGTGAGTTTTACAGCAATTTCTTGATTTGTAAGTCCATCAGCTACTAGATCAATGATTTCCATCTCTCTTGTTGAGAGACCCATCATATCAATGTTGTTTACTTCTTCTTCAACCATTTGCATTTAAACAGTTCCTTTTTTATATTATTTAAGTTTAGCAATCTAACTGCACATGTTAACCAAGGAGGAAACAAAAGCAATTGAAATCAAAACTTCAGCATACTTTAGAAAAAAATTCCAAGGTAATAACAGCAGAGTTAATGCCGCCTAGAGGTGGAAACCCCGTAAGATCTCTTAAGATAGCACAACTTTTGAAAGATAAGGTACATGCTGTTAACATTACTGATGGAAGCAGGGCTGTAATGAGAATGTGTAGCTTGGCAATGTCCAAACTATTACTGGAAAATGGGATAGAACCAATAATGCAAATATCTTGCAGAGATCGTAATAAAATTGCTTTACAATCAGATATTCTTGGAGCAAATGCTTTAGGAATCAAAAACATCTTATGCATCACAGGTGATTCGGTAAAAGCTGGGGATCAACATAATGCTAAACCAGTGCATGAATTTGAGTCAGTAAGATTGCTTCAACAAATTCAGGCATTCAATAAAGGTATTGATCCTACTTTTGAAGAACTTCCCGATAAAAAGACAGTTATATTTGCTGGAGCTGCAGCAGATCCAAGTTGCAAAAATCAAAGAAGTTTACAAAATAGAATTAAAAGAAAAAAAGAAGCCGGAGCTCGATTTATACAAACTCAAATGGTTATGGAAAAGAAAAACTTGATCGAGTTTTGTGAGAAAATTAGCAATCCGCTCGAAATTCCTGTAATTGCTGGTGTATTCCTATTAAAATCTTATAAAAATGCGCTATTTATAAACAAATATGTTCCTGGGGCATACATCCCTGAAAATATTCTCAATCGTCTTAAAGATGCTAAAGACCCTTTAGAAGAAGGAATAAGAATCGCAGCTGAACAAGCACACGAATTTATTGACATCGCAAATGGTATTCATCTAATGGCTGTTAAAGCAGAATATTTAATCCCTGAGATTCTTGAAAAAGCCGACCTTAATCTGGAATATTAATTAAATCAGTACCTAGCAATTCTGCCATTGCCTTCTGCTGTGGAGATGGCTCAGTCATATCAGATCTTCTAGAATCTGTTATCAACCAATCTAAAGATGCATCTTGTAAATCAAAGTGATCTCCATTTTTGCCCACACAGTAACGACCAAAAACTAATTTATCTACTAGTCGAACACCTTTACCAATTTTAGAATAATCAAAAATAATTGAATTATCAATTGTTGCGCCTTCACAAATACAACAACTTGGGCCAATCATTGCAGGTCCAATAATTGTTGCACCATCCTCTATTCTTGTCATACCGCCTATGTATACTGGACCAGTAATATTCACTGTGTCCCAATTAGCAGCAACATTTAATCCAGTGAAAACTCCAGGTTTAATTTCTTTGCCTGGTATTTCTACTTGTCTAACCTTGCCTTGTAATACATTACGAATGGCACTCCAATAATCAGGAACTTTTCCTATGTCTACCCATTCAAAATCCATTGGTAAAGCAAAAAATGGTAAATCCATTTCAACAAGTTTTGGGAAAAGATCAGCACCAATATCAAATTTCTCGCCAGATGGGATATGATTAAATATCTCAGGTTCAAAAAGATATATCCCAGTATTAATTGAGTCACCTAAAGCTTTATCTACAGATGGCTTTTCTTGAAAAGCCTTTATCCGACCATTATCATCTGAGACTACTACGCCATAACTTGATACCTGATCTCTAGTTACTTTTTTAGTTATTAAACTTGCAATTGCTCCCTTTTCCTTATGTTTTTTAACTGCCTCAGTCAAATCCAAATCAACTAAAGCATCGCCACAAAGGACAACAAATGTTTCATCAAAGAATTTTTGAAAATCTTGTATTTTTTTTAGTCCCCCTGCTGAACCCAATGCATCGCCTATTAGTTCTCCATCTTCAATTCTACCCTCAAAACTATATGCTATTTCTACGCCAAATCTTTGACCATCCCTAAAATAATTTTCAATTTCTTCAGCAAGGTGAGAAACATTAACCATTATCTCTTTAAAGCCATGCTCTTTTAACAGTTCCAAAAGAAACTCCATTACAGGTTTTTGTAAAATCGGTATCATTGGTTTTGGAATTATATGAGTAATAGGTTGAACTCTTGTACCTTTTCCTGCCGCAAGTATCATTGCCTTCATGAATTCAAAACCTTTTTTTAAGATTATACGTTATTACTATTAAGCTGCTAAACAGCAGTGGAAGAGATATTTGTAACCTCAAGATTTTCTATAGGCAATTGAGCTAAACCTCCTTCAGGGATTATTCTTTTGATCTGAATTGGACCATATAAAGAATTAATTTGTTTAATTTCAATTTTGTTTTCGGATGATAAAAATAATAATGCCCAGAAAACCCCAAGACGATCTTTATCTAAATCATTTTTGACAACTTTTTGCCATTTATTGACTAAGTATTCAAAATCAATCCACTGTAATGCTTTTTCCCATCCATCAATAAATTTCCCTAATTCTTTTGTAGTTTCCGGTAGTTTCTCACGATGTGCTAGAGATTTTACTTGAGAAATCAAAGCTTTATCGGAATATTTTTTATTTCTTTTTCTCTTCATTAGGAGCAGATCTTGTGTTTCTATAACTTCAGCAATAGACTCTAATTGACTTACAAGTTCTCCCAATGTTGTTGTACGTTTGAGAATTGGTTGTGCTATTGATCTTCTCCTTAGATATTTTTCAGGATATTTTGGAATATCAAAATCTTGATCAATCCAATCTTGGTCATCCACGTCAAAATCATTTTCAAAATCTGAAGAATTGTCTTTAAAAAGATCAGCTTCCAAAACTTGAGCCTTTAAATTAACTAATACAGAAGCCGCAAAAAAAGCCTCGCTCGTCTCAGATAAATCCTTATTATATGAGCTTTGTCTATTCGAGGTTTTTACTAAAGTATGCGAGTATTGCTCTAAAAAACTATCAATTACACTTATTACATCAATATCCCATGGATCAAGATCACCCTTGCCAGCGGCATCTTGAAGAAACTTAATCAACAATCTAGGACCTAATTGTTGTCTATCAATAGAATTAGAGTTAGATACTTGTAATAGGTTATATCTAAATATAAGATATCTACTTTTTTATTTAATGTAAAATAATATTGTATTAACTTAAGAAATTAAATTTTAGGAGCTTTTAAAATTTGATTATTTTTATTGCCTGCGAAAATATTTGTTTTCACAACATTTTTTACAGCAGTTAAATCTCTATCTACTAAATTATTAATAGATGCAAGATAACTTTCAGTTACTAATCTTGGGTATAAACCTATTCCAATTATCGGTAGAAGTAGACAAGCAACAATGTAAACTTCCCTAGGCTCAGCATCTATAAGCTTTCGTTCTTCGGTTAATTTAGGATTTTCTTTACCAAAGAAAATTTCTCTTAACATTGAGAGTAAATAAATAGGAGTGAGTATTACACCAATAGCAGCTAAAGAGGCCATGACCACCCTAAAAGGAAGTGTATAAACTTCATCAGTAACAAATCCTGTGAATACCATCAATTCAGACACAAATCCGCTCATTCCAGGCAAAGCTAGGGAGGCTAGACAGCAAGCAGTCCATAGGGCGAACATTATTCTCATTTTTTGTCCTACACCACTCATTTCATCTAGTTTAAGAGTCTTTGTTCTGTCATAGGTAGCTCCAACAAGAAAAAATAAACTAGCACCAATTAATCCATGACTAACCATTTGCAGCATTGCTCCGCTTGTTCCGAGGCTACTGAAACTTCCTATTCCAATAAGAACGAAACCCATATGACTTATAGAGCTATATGCAATTTTTCTTTTGAGATTTCTTTGAGCAAAAGAAGTTAATGCAGCATAAATTATATTTACTACTCCAAGAACTATTAATAATGGGGCAAATTGAGCATGTGCAACAGGTAATAGTTGAGCGTTAAATCTTAATAGGGCATATCCACCCATCTTCAATAAAATTCCAGCTAGAAGCATATGAACAGGGGCTGTAGCCTCTCCATGAGCGTCTGGAAGCCAAGTATGAAGAGGTACTATTGGTAGTTTCACTCCAAATGCAATTAGTAGCCCAACATAACAGAGTATTTGGAATTTTTGACTAAAATCTTGAGCTGCCAAGTGAGAAAACTCAAAGTTAGGAATTTCTGTGCCATAGAAACCCATTGCCAATGCTGCTAAGAGTATAAATATAGAACTACCAGCTGTATAAATAATAAATTTTGTTGCTGCATATTGTCTATTTTTGCCACCCCAAATAGCCAATAATAAATATACAGGAATTAACTCAAGTTCCCAAGTCAAAAAGAATAAAAGCATATCTTGCACAGCAAATACAGCAATTTGCCCACCATCCATCACCAATATCAAAAAGAAGAATAACTTTGGTTTAAACTTGACTGGCCATGCAGCTAAAACTGCTAAAGCTGTTATAAAACTAGTTAATAATATTAGCGGCATTGAAATACCGTCAGCTCCAACAGACCAAGTGAGGCCTATATCAGGCAGCCAACTAACATTTTCTTTGAGTTGAACATTTTCATTACTAATATCAAAACCATTTATGTATGAACCTACCGTTATTAAAAAAGTTATTAATGCAATAGACAACGCAAACCATCTAACCTCTTTGCCATCTCCTTTATCTGGGAAAAAAGGTATCACAAAAGCACTACCAATTGGGAACAAAATTGAAGCAGACAGCCAAGGTAAAGTTGATAATCCAGCTCCCAAAGTTCCTAACATTTGTATCTCAAAATGTGTAAAAAAATAAGTACTCAATTTAATAGGAAATTAATCTTAAATTAAGTCTAGAAATTATCTGCATTTTTTCACCCCAATGGACAGTGAAGACACACAATTGTAATTAAGCTACTGGAGTGGATTGCAAACCAAAGATAGCAACTAATAGAATTACTCCTCCAAAAACAATAAGAGCGTAAAATTGTGCTCTACCGGTCTCAAAATATTTCAATCCTTCTCCACTACCTAAAGTTACAAGTCCAGTGAGATTGACCACTCCATCAACAACCTTAGAATCAACTTCCAATACTTCTTTAGCTAGTTTTCTACTGCCATTAACAAAAAGTTTTTCATTGATATCATCTAGATACCATTTATTTGACAAAAAGTTATCAACACTAGGAAACTTTTCTGCAAATAGAATTGACAAATTAATTTTTTTCGCAAAATATGCTTGATAAGCAATAATGATTCCTGTTGAAGCAATAATTACTGAAGCTATCGCTAAAGGCAAAAATTCTTTAATTTCAAAAGCTTGTGAAGCAATCTCTGCTTCTTCAGGGTCTAGTAAATTTGCAAATTTACTATCCCATGGGAGTCCCATAAAGCCTATTATTATGGAGGGAACAGCTAGAAATACTAAGGGGAATGTCATAGACCAAGGAGACTCATGAATGTAACCATGTTCTTCATGATCTTCTTCATTTTCTTCATCTTGATTTAATTTGGAAGCTTTTAAAAGCTCTTTTTGTAATTTTTTATTCTCCCCTCTAAAATCACCTTCAAATGTCAAAAAATAAAGCCTGAACATATAAAAAGCAGTCATACCAGCTGTTAAAAGTCCTACAAACCAAAACGCTGGGAATGACATAAATGCATTTCCAAGAATCTCATCTTTACTCCAAAAACCTGCCAATGGAGGTATACCACTAATTGCAACACAACCTATTAAAAATGTTGCAGATGTATATGGCATTTTTTTTCTTAAACCGCCCATTAATCTCATATCTTGGGCTAATACAGGCTGGTGACCTACCACTTCCTCCATAGCATGTATTACAGAACCAGATCCTAAAAATAACATTGCCTTGAAACAAGCATGAGTAACCAAGTGGAAGATTCCTGCTATAGGCGCTCCACAACCCATTGCAAGCATCATATAGCCAAGCTGAGAAACAGTGCTATATGCTAAACCCTTTTTTAAATCCATTTGAGTCAAAGCTATAGAAGCGCCTAAAAAACAAGTAATAGTACCCACCAAAGCAATAATGAACTGAATT
The DNA here is from genome assembly GCA_003280725.1 of Prochlorococcus sp. AG-355-M18. Classification (GTDB taxonomy): domain Bacteria; phylum Cyanobacteriota; class Cyanobacteriia; order PCC-6307; family Cyanobiaceae; genus Prochlorococcus_A. The sequence goes on from QCED01000001.1 coordinate 6,667, forward strand.
GAAGGGAATATTGAATACAGAGGTTGAAGCCTAGCCACTAAAAATATTCCTGCAGCAACCATAGTAGCCGCATGGATAAGTGCAGAAATCGGAGTCGGACCCTCCATTGCATCAGGTAACCAAACATGAAGAGGAAACTGCGCAGATTTTGCCATTGGCCCTAAAAAAACCAAAAAACAAAGGAGTAAAGCAGCCCAAATAGGTATTGAATTGTCAGAAACAGATTGAGAAATTCCAGTAGCTATTTCGTTAAAATCAAAACTGTTAGTTGCCCAAAAAAGACCAAGAATCCCAAGTAATAATCCAAAATCTCCAACTCTATTAACAACAAATGCTTTTTGTGCTGCATGTGCTGCTCCATCTCTGTCATACCAAAAACCAACCAATAAATAAGAACACATTCCAACTAATTCCCAAAAAACGTAAATTTCTAACAAATTTGGGCTAATTATTAATCCCATCATTGAACTACTAAATAATGCTAAATAAGTAAAAAATCTTACATAACCTTTGTCATGGGCCATGTAGCCATGAGAGTAAATCATCACTAGCAAAGTAATAGTAGTAACTAAAGCAAGCATTACACTACCCAAAGGATCGAGAACAAAGCCCATTGGGATTGTGAAATCCCCTGCACTAGCCCATACAAATAATTTTTCTACGGACTGATGACCATTAATTTGTTCAATCAAAGCTTTATAACTAATTACTGCGGAAATTCCCACAAAAGAAATTAGGCCTGTAGAAACTATTTCTCTAGAATTATTGATTTTCTTATTAACACTTATTAATCCTAAACCAGAGAGAACTGCCCCTATAAGTGGGAAAACAGGAATTAACCAGGCAATTTCTGAGGCTTGAGGCATCTTTTAAAAAAACTTATATCTACGATTTTAAACTGTCAATTGAAAAATTCCGACAAAAATGATGAATTAAAGGTTTTAACAGCAATATTTATGAACTGGTGGGACCACCAAAGTACAAATATTGCAATCAATATACCAAGTTGAGATAACCTAAAAAATTCTTTAATTTTTAATTCTTGCCTTCCTTCAATAATTGCCATAAAGGGGATTATAGAAGTATTTTTTTTAAAACTTTCAAATTCTTCTCCAAATCTAATAGATAATCTCTTGTCCCCATGCCAGATAGCAAAAAGATGGTGCAAAATTAAACCAAAAGAAGTTATTAATGTGAATGATGTACCAATCCATAAAGTATGCGCAAAACACCAAATTATCTGACCAAATGCTTGCGGATGTCTTGTAATTCTCATTATCCCAGTACCGTAAATTCGCACTTTAGGTTTTAAAACTGAGGGAATTTCCAACAAATTATAAGTAGCGGGATATAAAAATAAAAAACTTATTGCAGTTAAAATCCAAACCATTACAAACACAAAACTATTACCTTGTAAATTCCATAATCTTATTCCATCGTATCTATGCGCTAAAAAATAACTAATCAAAATAATTGCCGATGGCAAACTTAAAAACACAAAACATAAACGCCATAACCTTGGTCCCATAATAGATTCTGCTTTAATTCTTAAAGCGGCTCCCCCGCTATGAATTACTGCAAAAATCAAAATCAGGATCAATATAATTAAAGAAGTTTTATGAGTCTCCATAAAATTAAATTATTCAAAGAATTAAGTTCTTAACAAGAATACTTCTAAGCATTAGAATTATAAATAATTGTAGGCACAATAGATGCCAGAATTACCATTTACTCTCGACCAATTAAGAATATTAAAAGCTATAGCAGCTCAAGGAAGTTTTAAAAAAGCGGCAGATCTGTTGTACGTAACACAGCCTGCTGTTAGTTTACAAATACAAAATCTAGAAAAACAACTTGAAATCACAATTTTCGACAGAGGTGGTAGAAAGGCTCTTTTGACTGAAGCAGGGAGACTATTGCTTGAATATTGCGAACGAATTTTGAATCAATGCGACGAAGCTTGCAAAGCTATTGAAGATTTAAATAGCTTAAAAGGTGGAACTCTTGTTATTGGAGCCAGCCAAACAACTGGAACCTATTTAATGCCAAGAATGATAGGACTATTTAGACAAAATTACCCTGATGTATCTGTTCAACTTCAAGTTCATAGTACTAGAAGAACTGGTTGGAGTGTTGCCAATGGACAAATTGACTTAGCCATTATAGGCGGACAATTGCCTGGAGATTTAGAAAATTTACTTCAAGTGATTCCATACGCTACAGATGAACTGGCATTAGTTTTACCATCTAAACACCCACTCTCAAACAAAAAAGAGCTTTTAAAAGAAGACTTATACAAATTAAATTTTGTAACATTAGACTCTCAATCTACAACAAGAAAAGTTGTAGATAAGCTTCTTCAAGATTCTGGCCTTGATATTCAAAGATTAAAAATAGAGATGGAACTTAACTCCCTTGAAGCTATCAAGAATGCAGTTCAATCAGGATTAGGGGCTTCCTTTTTGCCTGTTGTTTCTATAGAAAGAGAATTGTCTGCTGGAACAATCCACAAAGCTTTCGTTGCTGACTTAGAGGTTAAAAGAGAACTTAAATTAATTACTAATCCTTCAAGATATACATCAAGAGCTTCAGAAGTCTTTAAGAAAAATATTCTGCCACAATTTGCTAGTTTAGAAAGCCCTTTAAGGCATATATAATTTCGATCAAAACTGAATTGCTTCTTTGTTAATACCTACTCCGCCATCTTCGGCTTGTCCATCGCCTTTTATTATAAATTTATTTTCATTTACATCAGTCTGATAAACGCACTTAACTATTGGCTTATCTCTTATAGATCCAATATAAGCAAAAGTATTCATCCTTTGCTTACATTCTCTTACATCTTCATTACTAATCGCTCCTTGTTTTTGTAAAACTGTCCAATTCTCTCTTCTAATTACACAACCAGGCTGAAGAGCTGGTTGTGTTACGAAACTCGTGGATGGATTCAGTGTTGTATACATTTCAACATCAATTACAAAAGCGCTAGCTCCCCATTGTCTACAAAATTCAGGATCTGGAACAGCCATATCTAATTGTTGTTGACTAGCTATGTTCCCCTGTCCACCGTCTGTTGTACTTGTAATAGCGCTTCCGATACCAACTCCTAAAATTAATACCCCCGCAAGTACAGCTATGGTTCCTGTACTAAAGTTGATCTTTTGTTCAGAAGAAGCGGGTAATCTAGTATTTCTTTGCGCATAAGAATCCATATCTCTTGGATTTGAAGAGTAATAATTTCTACTTGTGCCTCTTCTCGGCCTTCTATTTGATGGTGGTCTGTTCACAGTACTTCATTTGTTTTTGGTAAACCCATTGAATAGTTCATTACTCTACAATCAGGGTTATAGCTCAATTGCCCATTTTGAAGCAAAAATTTAATTAAACCTTCGATTTCTGATCCAATTTTACGAAGTTCATAATCATCTAAATCCTTTCTCGCTCTCTCTTTAATTAATTCATTAAATTTCTCATTTATTTTGGTTAACGAATCTTCGTTCCAAATAAATTCGTTATCAGGATCTAAATCAAGAGTCAGCTTGTTGGGATGAAATTTTAATTCTTTATCAACTACTTCAGCTGTAAAAATTCTTACATGCCTAGTTGTTGATTTTAAAAGCATTTTTTCCATAATTTTGCGAAATAATCAACGAAAAAAACTATTATGTCCTAACTTTAATGTAGCTTATTAGTAAGTGTTAATTTATTTCTTGATTTAATAATGCGTGTTGTAATTGCTGGTGCAGGTTTAGCGGGTTTATCTTGTGCTAAATATCTAGTGGACAATGGTCACATTCCAATCTTACTCGAATCTAGAGATGTTCTAGGCGGGAAAGTTGCGGCATGGAAAGATGAGGATGGAGACTGGTATGAAACTGGTTTGCATATATTTTTTGGAGCCTATCCTAATATGTTGCAACTTTTCAAGGAATTAGATATTGAAGATAGACTCCAATGGAAAAGCCATTCAATGATCTTCAATCAGCCATCAGAACCTGGGACTTACAGTAGATTTGACTTTCCCGATATCCCAGCTCCCGCTAATGGGGTTTCAGCCATACTAAGCAATAATGATATGCTTTCCTGGAATGAAAAGATCTTATTTGGATTAGGTTTAGTACCTGCTATGTTGAGAGGCCAAAAGTACCTAGATAAGTGTGATACCAAATCATGGACCGATTGGCTCAAAGAACACAATATTCCAGAAAGAGTTAATGATGAAGTTTTTATAGCAATGAGTAAAGCACTAAATTTCATTGGACCAGATGAAATATCATCTACTGTTTTATTAACAGCATTAAACAGATTCTTACAAGAAAAAAATGGTTCAAAAATGGCATTCCTTGACGGAGCCCCTCCAGAAAGACTTTGCCAACCAATGGTTGATTATATTACTGCTCGTGGTGGAGAAGTTCATATGAATAGCCCATTAAGGCAAATAAACCTTAATGAAGATAGCACTGTTAGAAGTTTTACTATTGCTTCTTTAAATGAAAATGAAAAGAAAGAAGTCACTGCTGATGCTTATGTTAGTGCAATGCCTGTAGATCTCTTTAAATTAATAATTCCAAAACAATGGAAAGGTCTAGATGCTTTTTCTAAATTAGATGGTTTAAATGGTGTACCAGTTATTAATATTCACTTATGGTTTGACAAAAAATTAACAGATATTGACCATCTGCTATTTAGTAGATCACCACTTCTTAGCGTTTATGCAGATATGAGTATCACATGTAAAGAATATGAAGATCCGAATAGATCAATGCTTGAATTAGTTTTCGCACCAGCAAAAGATTGGATTAATAGGAGTGATCAAGACATCGTTGATGCAACAATGGAAGAACTGAAAAAATTATTCCCAACACATTTCATGGGTGATGATAAGACAAAATTAAGAAAATACAAAGTAGTTAAAACTCCAAGATCTGTATACAAGGCAGTTCCTGGATGCCAAGAGTTTAGACCTAGTCAAAAATCTCCCATAAAAAATTTCTTTTTAGCTGGTGATTATACAATGCAAAAATATTTAGCATCTATGGAAGGAGCCGTTTTAAGTGGTAAATTATGCGCGGAATCTATTAATAAAGAGTATTCCAAAACCCCCCAAAATGTTTCTTAATAACATTAAAAAAATTCTTAAATTTCGCTAAAACTTTTTGAAAAAGTCTATTTCTCAACTTGATCAAGCATATGAGATATGCCGTAAAGAAACCCAACAATGGGCTAAAACCTTTTACTTGGGAACTCTTCTACTACCACCAGAAAAGAGAAAAGCTATTTGGGCTATTTATGTATGGTGCAGAAGAACAGATGAAATAATGGATAGCGAAGAAGCTTCAACTAAATCGAGAGATGAACTTTCAGATAATTTAGATGCATGGGAAGAAAATACAAAGAATGTATTTAAAGGGAAAATTAAATCTGAATTAGATTCAGTTTTATTAGATACCATCGAAAAATATCCACAGAGTATTCAACCATATTTAGACATGATAGATGGCCAGAGAATGGATCTTAATAAATTTAGATACAAAGATTTTGATGAGTTAAAACTCTATTGTTATAGAGTCGCTGGTACTGTTGGTTTAATGACTCAAAATGTCATGGGGATTGATAGCGCTTATACATCAGCACCATGGAGTGCTAAACCTGACCCCTCTGAAGCGGCTATAGCCCTGGGAATTGCAAATCAACTAACAAATATATTAAGAGATGTGGGTGAAGATAGACAAAGAGGGAGAATTTATCTCCCACAAGTTGATATTGAAAAATTTAATTATTCTGAAGAAGAACTTTTAAATGGAGAAATAAACAGTCATTGGAAGGAGCTGATGAACTTTCAATTAATGAGGGCTCGCGATTGGTTCCAAAAGTCTGAAGATGGAATAAAGTGGTTATCTTCCGACGCAAGATGGCCTGTCTGGACATCTTTACGTCTATACAGAGGAATTTTAGATTCTATTGAAAGGCTAGATTATGATGTTTTTAATAACAGAGCTTTTGTAAAGAATTCAGTCAAAGCTTTTGAGATTCCAATATCTTTTATAATTTCTCGCATTAAATAACTAAGCAGGTGTTTTTTGATTAGCCAATAATTCTTTTAGTTTAGATAGTTCTCCAGCCCATCTTGGATCAGGTGCTTCAAGATTAGGGGCATCACTATGGACTATTTTCTTAAAATCTTTCCTCTTCTTATTTCTATTTAAATTTGCGTTATTTCTTTTATTTGACGAATCTTTCTTTTCTGATAGCTCCACTCTTAATTTGGAACCTTTAAATTCAAAACCGTTTAATTTTTGAATTAGTAGATTAGCATTCTCTTCATTGTTTGTTGTTGCGAAACCAAACCCCCTGCATTCTTTAGTTTCCTTATCTAAAACTGCTTTAAATCTAATTGAATCAGAAACTGTTTTTAAAATAGTATCAAATTCTTTTGGATTAAATCCTTGTGGTAAGTTGCCAATGTAAATGCGAATGCTCATAAATTTTTAAAAATGATTTTTGAAGTCTGAACTTCTAAACAAAACTAAGCTATGTGTATTTAATCACATTTTGGCGCATTTTGTTCAATCCATTGCTTTGCTTTATAAATAGCTTCATCAAAGTTATTTAATCTTTTAAATGCAAGCTCCTTTGAAAGATAGTGTAAAACCTCTCCTAAGGTAGGCCCATCCTTTATTTTCAAATTTTTTTTTATTTCGTCCCCGTTGAGTAAATTTGAGGGATGAAATAATTTATCATCCTTATCACGCCACCTATTTAACCAAGCCAATCTCATATTTTGAGGTAAATAAAAAATAAAACATGGAAGAAACATCTCTAATTCTTGATGTAATTTAAACCTATCTATTTCGTTAAGCTGAGAAATATTTTTTTTCTTCAAAAAAGCGTGCCATTTTCTTAATAATTTAGTTTTTGAAATTTCAGATTTACTAAATTTTAGTTTTTCAAGAGATACAACATCTAAGATTTGGGTAATAAAGAAAAATGGCAAAAATTTCTCTTTTTCATATTGATTAAGATCCGCAAAGTTAATTTTCTGTAAATCCAAAAAAAAGGACTCTTTATATAAATTATCTGATCCAAATATATTAAATTTTTGTACCAAAATTACAGCTTCAAGAGCATTCACACCATTTACTATTTTCTGAATTTCATAACTAATTCTCTCTTTGGCAACAAAACATAATTTTTCTTTATTTTTTTTTATAAAAGTAACTAAATTTAAATCAATTTTAAAATTGAATTCTGAAACAAATCGAAAACATCTCAATATCCGTAAGGGATCATCTAGTAAATTTTTTTCTGAATTGGTTCTAAGCAAAGAAATTTCTAAATCTTTAAGGCCATTTAATGGATCATATAAACACTGCTTATCAAATAAAAAAGCAATTGAATTAATCAAAAAGTCTCGAGCACTCAAATCTCCTTCTATTGTGGATGAAACCTGATTAGCGATGTCTATGGAAATATTATTAAGAATAATTCTTATCACTTCTCGTTTTTTATCTAAGACTACAAATTTAGAATCAATATTTTCTGAAATCCTTTTCCCAATTTCAATTGCATTTAAAGGTACCACAATATCAACATCTACCTCTTCAGTTACTATTCCCAAAATAATATCCCTTATATAACCACCAACTAAATATGATCCTTTAGGTAAAAAAGGTAAAATAGAATTCCATTTATGTAATTCTATTCTTTTTTCTAATTCATCAATTATTCGTGTATGATCATTGAGAAAACTTCTTTTCATTTTATTTATTAATTATGTGCATTTGCATCAACTGTAAATGGGTTGATAGATGTATCACATATCATGATGTTGAAAATAATCATGGTGTTGATCATATTTGTGATCTCCCTGATTTTAAAGCAAAAAAACCATTCATTCATGTCAAGATAGTTAAAGATAATAATGGTGATTATAAAACTGATTGGGATGTTCAATCTTGCGAAAGTTTTGAGAATGAATTTGGTAAATGGTCTAAGTGTAATCCAGGCTTGGAATTACCTGTTTAAAGGTAATAGATGACAAATAAACTCAAACACATAGGAAATTACCCTACATTAGTGATTCATAGCACAGACAATTCTTTTTGCTTTGGTTATAGAAAAAACAATAATCTTGAATCTGATGAATTTTTTATCAAAAAATTTGATAATGACCTATGCAACAACTTAATTAAGGATCTTAACAAATTCATTTCCAAAGAAAATTTACAGAAAATAAATAAGTTATCTGTAAGCATAGGGCCAGCGAATTTTAATGCTTCACGACTTATTGTGGTTTTAGCAAGAACCATCTCACAACAAATAAATTGTCCTTTAGATAGTTTTAGTTCGTTTGAAATAATGGCAAAAAGAATTGCATCAAAAAATAATATCTTTGCAAACAAAAAATCATTTTGGATTTATAAAAAATTAAAACGAAAGGGTTTTATAGCAGGTAAATATGAAATTTATCAAAATAAAAAAACCCCCTCAGATCTACTCATTCGAGAAACAGTTTTACCAAAAGTTGTTAAAGAACTTGAGAGTAAAGAACTTTCTTTTGAGGCTATTTATGATGATAATGAAGATTTAAAAGAACTTTTAAATTTATCAAACAAAAATTTATTAAATTCAAATCTAGATTCTTGGAAAAAAGTTTTACCTCTTTACCCTATTTCTCCAATTAACTAAATATTCATCCAATCAAATTATTAATTTTATCTTGAAGAAGCATTGTTACAGAATTTAGATCATCTCTTGATGAACTTTGTGGAGGTTGAACAGGTTTCCCCACTTTAATAACTATTTTTGAAAATAAAGGAATACAGAATTTAAATCTTATTAATCTATGTGAATTAACTATTGCAACAGGCAATAATAATTTTTGATTTTTAAAAGCTAGTAATGCAGCACCTTGTTTAGGCTTGTTCACTCGACCATTTTTTTGACGAGTACCATCAATAAAAATTCCAATAGAATTATCATTTGATAATTTTTTACATGCTGTTTTGATTGTATTTTTATCTGCAATTCCTCTTTTAACAGGATAAGCTCCACAAGCCTTGATAATAAAGCCAAGAAAAGGAATTTTAAAAAGCTCTGCCTTGGCCATAAAAGATATATTCCGTCCAAGGGCATGGCCTAGCAAAGGAGGGTCAAGTAAAGAACCATGATTAGAAACCATTATAAAAGCAGCTGTTTGAGGAATATTGTCTCTACCTATTAAATGACCTTTAAATACAAATTTATAAATAGGAAATACAAAAAGCTTGCTAACTAATTCATAGATTAATTTTTGAATATTATGATTTTTCATACAACTTAATAAGATATTTGATCAGAAGATGAAACTTGAGAAATTTTTACATCTTTAAGATGTCTTTTAACTAAACCACTTAGTACATTTGAAGGACCAATTTCAACAATATGAAGATCACTATCTTTTGCCATTAAATCCATAGTTTCTCGCCACCTCACTCCATTGCACATTTGCTTTTCTAATCTAATTTTAAGCTCGTTTGAATCACTACAGAGCGAAGGTTCAAAATTGCTAATGACTGGGAAAGAGGGATTATTAAATTTAATCTGTTTTAAATATTCAGAAAATTTTGATGAAGGTCCATTCATAAATGGTGAGTGAAATGCACCCGAAACATTTAATTTCAAGAATCTTTTGCATGAAATTTCTCTCGATAAATTATCTAATGACTCAGTAGATCCTGATAAGACAACTTGGGAAGAGCTATTATCATTAGCAATTACAATATCATCAGTTTTTTGTACTAATAAATTAAGTTGATTTCTATCAAAACCAATTACTGCTGCCATAGATCCTTTCCCAGCATTTACCATTAATTGAGACCTTTCTTTTATAAGAGAAACACAATCTTCGAATGAAAAAACATCCGCACAATATAGTGCAGTGATTTCTCCTAGACTATGCCCAGCAACATAAGATGGTTTAAATCCATTTTCCTTTAATGCATCTAATAGAATTGATTCAACTAAAAAAAGACAAATTTGTGTATTTCTTGTGTTATTTAAATCAATAAGAGGATTTGTTGATTCGGTATCTAACTCACAAATATCAAATAAATCCCTTTCAAATATTTCAGATGCATAACTAAACCTCTCTTTTGTGTTGGGCAAATTTTCAATTTGTTTTGCCATTCCAATTTTTTGCGATCCTTGTCCAGGGAATACCCATGCAACTGTCATAATGCTCCTTTTTTTTTAACCCCATTTAATGAGGGCTGCACCCCAACTTAACCCAGCACCAAAACCACTTGTGGCAATAATATCATTTTGTTTAATCCTATTGTTTCTAATAGCCTCATCCATCACTAGTGGAATTGTTGCGGCTGAAGTGTTACCATATTTCTCTAAATTGCTAAGAATTTTTTTTCTAGGAATTTTCAACCTGTCTCCTACAGAATCTAATATCCTTTGATTAGCTTGATGCAATACAAGCCAATCAACTTCATCGGAAGTATAATTCATTTTTTTAAACAACTTTTCAAGAATTATCGGAACTTCTCTTACTGCAAATTTATACACTTCCTGACCATTCATCTGAATTGAAGAAAAAGCTCCACTTAAAAAATCAATGTTATCAATTATTAAATCCTTATTATTTTTTGATGGAAGATTAAGAAAAGAACCTCTTTCTCCGTCAGTTCTCATATCAAAACCAATTAAATTATCAAATTCATTAGTGGCTTCAATTGCTAATGCACCTGCACCATCTCCAAAGAGAATACAACTTCTTCTATCATTCCAATCAACAAAGCTTGATAGTTGATCTGCTCCTATAACAATAGCCCTTTTAAAACTACCCCCTTTTAAAAATTGTGAGGCTGTAATTAAGGCAAATAAAAACCCACTACATGCTGCAGTTAAATCGAAAGCAACAGCATTATCTGCTCCTAATTTAGCTTGAATAGATGGCGATGATCCAAATAAATCATGTGGAGTAGAAGTAGCTAAAACAATTAAATCAATCGTTTTAATATCCCAATTAGCCATTTCTATAGCTGTTAGAGCCGCCTTATAACCCATCTCAGTAACATTATCTCCTAAGCTAGAAATTCTTCTCTCAGAAATGCCCGTTCTAGATTTTATCCATTCATTGCTTGTGTCAACCTTTTGACTAATTTTTTGATTGGTTAGAACTTGATTAGGTACATAACTTCCGCTTCCCTTGAAGGATACTCCAATCTGATTAAAATTTATTCCTTCCAAAAGAGTTTTTTTGTTACTTATATTAGTCAAACATAAATTTGACTCAATATGTTTTATGAATTTAAAACTTGAAGCTTTTGCAATTGATTTAAATTGTCCATAACATTATGATTAACTGCGGAGTGAGCCAAGCGAAGAGCACTAACTACTGATAAAGATTTACTACTTCCATGGCCAATAACGCAAATACCATTCACCCCAAGTAATAAAGCTCCTCCATGTTCGGCATGATCTAACCTTTTCTTAATTCTAAGTAGATTACTTTTTAAAAAAGCAGAACCAACTTTCCCCCGCCTTCCACGTGGTAGCTCAGATCTCAAAATATCTAATAAAACTCCTCCAACAGATTCAAGAAATTTCAATAATATATTTCCAGTAAATCCATCACAGACTACTACGTCGAAACTACCTGATAGTACATCTCGGCCTTCACAATTACCTCCAAAATCAAAACTTTTTTCAGAAGATAATAATTCAAATGTTTTTAGGGATAAATCATTACCTTTGCATTCTTCTTCTCCGATATTTAAAAGGCCAATTCTTGGTTTTTTTACTTGTAAAACATCTTTTGCATAAATATTACCTAGAAGTGCAAATTGATGCAGATAAGATGGCTTACAATCAGTATTTGCACCGACATCTAAAACTAATACAGGGCGAGTTTGATCCCTTGTTGGAAATAATGCTCCTATAGCTGGTCTATCAATCCCTTTCAATCTCCCAATTCTAAATATGGCAGAAGCCATCATGGCACCTGAATTACCCGCCGAATAAACAGCTTCAGCTTTATTATTTCTCACTAAATCCATAGCAACGTTTATACTTGCATTTTTCCTTTTTCTAACTGCAGTAGCTTCTTCATTCATCCCAATAGGCTCTCCACTATCAATTAATTCAAGACGATTATTCTCTATTTCATTTTCTAATAATTCTGCTAAACCATTTTTTTCTGCTTCATCCTTAACTTTTTCAATTTTGCCGACAAACTTTACATTTATTGGAAATCTACTGATTGCTTCGAGGCAACCCTCAAGAATTGGACCAGGAGCATAATCTCCACCCATCCCATCAACTGCTATCCAAATTCTTTTAGATTGAGAATCCTCTACCCTATCTAAAACATTATCATTGTTTTGTAATCTTTTTAATGGGTCAAAAACCAATGGCTGTAATGTATTTTTAGCTATTGAACTAGCACTTGAAACAACACTGCTGGCAGTATTCACAACAGATTCAGCGCTTGAAACTACATTACCTGCAACATTACCCGCAACATTACTAGCAACATTACTAGCTGTGCTTACAACAGAACCAGCACCAGAAACTACATTACCCGCCACATTACTAGCCGTTAACGCAGAACTAGCAGCAGTATCTACTATTGAAGTTACAGCCGAGTTTCTTTTGTACCAAATAACTAATCTTCTGATAGCTCTGGGCTTATTAATTTTTTGTACACTTTCTTTGCCCATTTATTTACCGTCAAAAGGAGCAATATCCACAATCCTTTGAAAAAGATATCCTGTGCCCCTTGCTGTTAATATCAATTCAGGATTTGCTGGATCAGCCTCCAATTTTGATCTTAATCTCGAAATATGAACATCGACTACTCTTGTATCTACATGCCTCTCAGGTGTATATCCCCATACTTCCTTCAAAATTTCTCCTCTACTAAATGGTTCTCCTGACCTGCTTACCAAAAGCTCCAAAAGACTAAATTCCATACCAGTTAATCTTATTCTCTCATCGCTTTTAAAAACTTGTCTTCGATTTGTATCAATTTTTATATCAGTAACCAAAATTAATCCTGAATTAGGCATTCCAGGAATTTGTTCTTTGTCAATTCTTCTTAAAACGCATCTAATTCTAGCTTCTAATTCCTTAGGACTAAATGGTTTAACAACATAATCATCAGCCCCTAACTCTAAACCTGTTATCCTGTCTGCCACATCTCCTAATGCAGTTAACATAACTATTGGAACATCAGAATCTTTCCTTAATTCTTGACAGACACCATAACCATCTAATTTTGGCATCATTACGTCAAGTACGACTAAATCAGGCTCATAATCTTTAAATAACTTTAGTGCTTCTTTACCATCACTGGCAGTTACAACTTTGTAGCCAATCATGGAGAGGCGTGTCTCCAGAATTCTTCTAATACTTGCCTCGTCATCTGCGACAAGAATTGTTTCTTTAGTTTGACTAGATAGAGCCATTTGTTTCTATTAGCTAATCAGTAAGAGAATTAATTATTATCCTAATCTAACTTGTAGAGGGGCAATATCCCAAACATTCTAGTTCTAAAACTTTATTCAAAAACTAAATGTCTAGCAAATTGTCGACTTTTATTTGTCAAAATTGCGGAACTGAAACTTCTCAATACTTTGGGAAATGCCTTAATTGCAACTCATGGAATTCGATTGTAGAAGAAATTAAAAGCAAGAGATCTAAACATCAAGATATTAAAACGAATAAAAAATCTATTGCTTTTAATGAAATTTCATCAAAAAAAATATCAAGATTTACAAGTGGTTTTGGAGAATTTGATCGAGTTCTTGGAGGTGGAATAGTACCTGGATCTGTTATCTTACTTGGAGGAGAACCAGGGATAGGTAAAAGCACAATAGTGCTTCAAGCGGCAGGAAAAATATCTCTCAATGAGAAGGTTTTATACATAACTGCAGAAGAATCCTTAGAACAAGTCAAAATTAGATGGGAAAGATTAAATCAAAACAGTATTGATTTAAAAATTTTTGCAGAAACGAATTTATCCCTAATTATTAAAGAGATCAAACGTGTTAATCCAAGTTGCGCAATTATTGATAGTATTCAAGCCATCAATAATCATGAAATGGAAAGTTCACCAGGATCAGTTTCTCAAGTAAGAGCATGTTCGTCTGAGTTGCAAAATCTAGCCAAAGAAAATAATATTGCACTTTTCATAATTGGTCATGTAACAAAAGATGGTTCTTTAGCTGGCCCTAAAACTCTTGAGCATTTAGTTGATACAGTAATAAACTTTGAAGGAGATAATATTTCATCTCATCGATTATTAAGAAGTATAAAAAATCGATTTGGATCGACCTTTGAAATTGGAATTTTTGAAATGCTGGAAGAGGGTTTACGAGAGATAAAAAATCCAAGTTCAATTTTTACAAATAAAGAAAATATTTCAGGTGTAACAACTACAATTACAAATGAAGGCACTCGACCAATAGCAGTTGATATTCAAGCACTAGTAAATAAAACTTTCTACAGTAACCCAAGACGAACTACAACTGGAATTAGCATAAATAGATTGCATCAAATCCTTGCTGTTATTGAAAAACACATAGGGATAAAATTATCTGAATTTGATTGTTATATAGCTACTGGTGGAGGTTTTGAGATTAATGATCCCTCATCTGACTTAGCTGTAGCAATATCAATCTTATCAAGTTTGAAAAATATTCCTCCTTTGCCTAGTACCTTATTTATTGGGGAATTGGGTTTGAGCGGTCAAGTAAGAAAATCGAATAACCTTCGTACAAAGATAGAAGAAGCTGTAAGACTAGGGATCAAAAATATCGTAGTGTCAAAATTAGAGGAGGAACTAAATAATAATTTTCAAAATTTAATAAATATTAAAGAGATATCTAATATAAAAGAAGCAGTTGATTATTCTTTAATCAAAATAAAAAAATCAAAGGTACATATCAATTGAGCTCCTGCCCGAATTTTTCAACCAATTCTCAATATCTAGATACCCACCTGGATATAGTCTCACTGCTTTAGACCAGACTTCAGCAGCTTTATCAAACCAAATATCTCTCTGATCTAAATCACCATTTTGCTCAGCATATCTTCCCCTCTTTTCATAGATTAAACCTATATTTTTCAAGCATGATGGCTGTTTGGGATTTTCTACTAATGCTTTTTCATAAGTTTCAATAGACAAATCCTCTTCACCATTACTCATATATATAATTGCCATATTTTTTAAAGTCTCACCCCTATCAATTTTATTTTCTTCAAGCAGTAAACTCTCTTTGTAATACTCTAATGCTTCAGAATAATCTCCATTATTTTGTGCAGCTAAGCCATCTCTATAATAAATATATGCCTTTTTTTCTTTCTCAGCGATAGGCATTATTTTTACAATAGATTCGGCAATTACAGTAAAAGCTTTATCAATAAAGTTGTCTCTGTTTTGATTACTAGGCACTGCTCTGAATCTAATAAAGTTAATATAGTAATTTAAAAAATAACTATTTAAAAAGTCTATTACATTATTTATTATAATTAAAAAAAAGATAAGCATTAATTTGCTTCTATCGTGAAAATATGGAAAGCATTCAGTTAAACGTCACGGGAATGAAATGCGGGGGGTGTGTTAGTACCGTTGAGAAAATATTGAACAATTCTGATGGTATTGAAAATGTTTCTGTTAACTTGCTTACTGAAAGTGCATATTTTGAAATTACCCAGAAACATATAGAAATAGAAACAGTTCTCGAAAATCTAAAAGAGAATGGTTTCCCATCAAAGATTTACATAAATGATTTTTCAAAAAAAATAAATAAAGCAGAATTAGAAAAAAAAAAGCAGTGGAATAATCAATGGAAAAAACTAACTTTTGCCCTATTACTTTTATTATTTTCAGGTTTAGGTCATCTGGCAGAAGGAAGATATATAAATTTTCCAATCTTAGGTAATATATTTTTTCACGCTTCATTAGCAACTCTAGCTCTACTATTCCCTGGGAGAGGAATAATTATTAATGGATTGAAATCATTTATTAAGAACCATCCAGATATGGATTCTTTAATAGCTCTAGGCGTAATTAGCGCTTATACAACAAGTCTTCTATCCTTAATATTTCCTGCGACTGGTTTTCCTTGTTTTTTTAATGAACCAGTTATGCTGTTAGGCTTCATACTCATTGGACGTTTCTTAGAAGAAAGAGCAAGATATCAAACTGGTTCATCTATTGGAGAATTATTAGATCTTCAACCTGAAATGGCAAATATCTACACAGAAGATAATCAAATAAAGTCAATAAGAGTAAACACTTTAAGACCTAATCAAGAGATTCAAGTTTTAGCAGGAGACAGAGTACCTGCTGACTGCATTGTTACTCAAGGTAATTCATATGTTGATGTTTCACATATTACTGGAGAATCCAAACCTATCGAGGTAAAAAAAGGCGAAATTCTATCTTGCGGGTCTTTAAATCTTAATTCAACTCTTAGACTTAAAGTACAAAAGGTAGGAGGGGATTCTTCTCTTGCAAAACTAGTAAATCTTATTGAGTCTGTAAACGCTAGAAAACCTAGCATTCAAAGAATTGCTGATGAAATTGCGGGCAAATTTACTTACTTTGTACTGATTTTTGCTTCTTTAACCTTCTTCTTTTGGTGGAAGGGGGCAAGAAACATTTGGCCAGATTTATTAAGTCATAATCATCAATTCATTACTCACTCAAGCCATACACTTCATAGTTCGCTTGGTAGTAATGCTGAAAATTTCCTTAGTTTAGCCATTCAATTGTCAATTGCTGTTTTAGTAATAGCTTGTCCTTGTGCATTAGGTTTAGCCACCCCAACTGTAATAACTGTCGCATCAGGTAAAGCAGCAAAAAAAGGAGTTTTATTTAAAGGCGGGGACAAAATAGAAATGGCTTCAAAAATTAATTATATTATTTTCGACAAGACAGGTACTTTAACAAAAGGCAAGCCTTTCATTGTGGAATATAGAAATAATGATGATCATTCATTTTTATTAAGAATAGCTGCGAGTTTAGAAAAGGAAAGCAGACATCCAATCGCAGATGCCTTAATTCAAGAGGCAAAAAAACAAAATTTAAGTTTATTTCCAATAAAAAAAATTTTCACTCATTCAGGTCGAGGTATTTCTGGAGAACTAGAATCAATTGATGGACTTATTAATATTGGAAATATTGAATGGCTACTCAGTAATGGGGTAATTATTGATAGTAATGCAAAAAAAGGTATTGAAAATGAAGAGACAAAAACAAACACCATCATTGGAGTTAGTATCAAAGATAAGTTATTAGGCTTTATCTTTCTAGGAGATTTACTCAGAGATGATTCAATTAAAACAGTTCAAAATTTAAGAGAGAACAAATTTAAAATTAATATTTTAAGTGGAGATAGGAAACAGATAGTTTTAGCTTTAGCAAAAAAAATGGGCTTTAAAGAAACGGAAGTCAAATGGGATCTTCTTCCTGAAATGAAGCTAAAGACTATAGAAAATTTAAAAATTAATAATAAAGTAGCAATGATTGGTGATGGTATTAATGATGTCCCAGCCTTAGCATGTTCAGACTTAGGAATTGCAGTGGGATCAGGGACTCAAATAGCCAAGGCAAATGCAGATGTAGTATTGATGGGAGATCAACTAAATGGATTACCTTACGCCTTAAATCTTGCAAAAAAAACTATAAAGAAAATAAAGCAAAATCTAACATGGGCTTTTGGTTACAACTTGCTAGCTATACCTTTAGCCGCGGGCATTTTATTCCCTAAATACGGTATTCTTCTTTCTCCCTCAATAGCAGCATTATTAATGGCTATTAGCTCTATTACAGTTGTAATTAATGCTTTATCTTTGGATTAAATGAAAGGGAAATTTATAGTTATTGAGGGAATTGATGGATGTGGTAAAACTACCCAAATAGATGAACTATCTAAATGGCTGCCTAACAGCGGCCTAATAAAGAAAGGGTCTAAATTAATCACAACTAGAGAGCCGGGAGGTAGTCTCTTAGGAAAAAAACTTAGAGAACTGATTCTTGATAATAATGAGAATAACAAGCCTTCATCTCTTGCGGAATTATTGCTTTATTCAGCGGATAGAGCTGAACATGTTTCCAAAATTATTTCACCTGCTTTAAATAACAATGATTGGGTAATAAGTGATAGATTTTCCGATTCCACACTGGCTTATCAAGGTTATGGAAGAAATATAAATTTAGAGATAATTAAAAATATTGAATCTATTGTATGTCAAGGAGAGTCTCCTGATCTCACTTTCTTCTTAGAAATTTCTCCAGAAGAGAGCATATTCCGAAGAAAAAATGAAATTCCAGATAGAATGGAATCAGAAGGTATTAGATTTTTAGAGAGGGTAAATGAAGGATTTAAATTAATTGCCAAGGAAAAAAACTGGAAAGTAATATCTGCTTCACAAAACATCAGAACTATATCTAATCAAATAAAAAAGACCTTATTAAATAATTTTTCTAATGATAAATGATTGAGGTTAAAAAAATTATTTTTTTATTTAATGAAGAAGTTAATAAATATCTTCAAAGCATTATTAAAAAAAAATCATTTGCTAATGGTTATATATTTTATGGTGCTGCAGGAGTAGGAAAAAAACAAACTGCTCTTCAATTCATAAAAGATATTTTCGAACAATCTTCCCCAATCGGAAATATTGAAGAGAGAATTAAAAACAATAACCATCCTGATTTTTTGATTATCGAACCTAATTCTATTTTGGAAGCTAAAAGATCAAAAAGTTCTGATTTTGAAAAAACAAAAAAAAGTGCATCAGAAGTTATTAAGATTTCTCAAATACGAAATATCAAAACCTTTCTAGGTCAAAAATCAATAAACTCAGAAAAAAAAATTGTTTTAATTATTGATGCACACCTACTAAACGAAGCAGCCTCAAATTGCCTTTTAAAAACCCTAGAAGAACCTAGTAATGGCATTTTTATTTTATTAACATCAAAAATCAACCTTCTTTTAGATACAATCATCTCCAGATGTCAAATCATCAGGTTTCGATCCT
Source organism: Prochlorococcus sp. AG-355-M18 (assembly GCA_003280725.1). Taxonomy (GTDB): domain Bacteria; phylum Cyanobacteriota; class Cyanobacteriia; order PCC-6307; family Cyanobiaceae; genus Prochlorococcus_A. The sequence continues at coordinate 25,708 of QCED01000001.1, forward strand.
TTTCTAGAAAACAAATACAGTCAATTTTAAAAAATTACTTAGATCCTTCTAAATTTAAAAATACGAAATTAAAATTTGAAGATTTAATAAACTCAGCTAATGGTTCTCCAGATAAATTAATGATGAATATTGAAATTTGGGATGAATTATCAGATGAAATTACAAGTAAATTAGAATTTCCAATAAAAAGTAGTCTAGAAATATTAGAAGTTTCTAAATTAATATCTGAGCAATTAGATATTCATCAACAGATTTGTTTAGTTAATTTCATTCAAATTATTTGGTGGCGAAAGACAAAAAATATTGATCTAATCAAAAAACTTGAAAAACTTAAAATTCACTTAAGAAGAAACATCCAACCAAGGTTGTCATGGGAAATTACTTTTTTTAAAATTTCACTGGAAGATATATGAAATTTAATCTACTACAGAATTTATTAAATCAGGATTTCTCGCTTGAACAAATTCTTGTTTGGCGATTTCAATTTGAGAACCAATAGGTAACTCGAGACAATATCCGGCTCCATATACAGTTTTTATATATATTGGCTTACGTGGATCCGGTTCTAGCTTAGTACGCAAGTGTCTAATATGTACTCTTATAGTTTCAATATCATCGTCAGGTTCATATCCCCATACTTCTTTAAGAATCAATGCTGGGGATACAGTTTGGCCATGCCTTTGTAAAAGGCAATGAAGAAGTTCGAATTCAAGATGGGTTAATCTAACAGGAGATTCAAACCAGATAGCTTCAAATCTTTCCGGCACAAGAGTTAGAGGACCATAATTTAAAATTTCTTGTTGATTACTAGAATTCAACTGTGCTCTATTGGTTCTCCTTAACAAGGCTTTAATACGAACATGTAATTCCTCTAAATCAAATGGTTTAGTAATATAGTCATCAGCTCCAGAGTTAAAACCAGTAACTTTATCTTTAAGGCCACCTAATGCTGTAATCATTAATATAGGAATGTTTGAAGTTCTTTCGTCTCTTCTGAGTCGCTGGCATAAAGTTAATCCATCAACACTAGGTAACATTAAATCTAAGAGTATTAAATCTGGTGAGTATTGAAGAGCCAATGCTTGACCTTTGATACCATCTTCAGCTTTTTGGACATCAAAACCCGAATGTTCCAAGTGCCTTGCTACCAAATCACGCATATCACGATCATCTTCAATTAAAAGGATTGAAATTTTCATATTTATATACTATTAAATTAAAATTAAGTTTTTGTAATAAGATTCTCTCAAGATTCTAGAAAAATTGCTGATTTAATGTAAACAATTTTATCAATCAAATAAATTAAATATCTTGTAATAGCATGGTATTAGGAGAAATTTCAAATTTTTTAAAAATCTAAATTTTACAATTTCTTTCGATTTCATTAATTATTTCTTAATAAATAGCCAAAAAATCGAACGGAATTCAGAATCAAATTTTAAAGAACATGTCTTAAATAGTCATTATGAGATTTCAAACAGTCTTAAACTAACTTCATAAATCTGGTCTTTTTCTCAGTGTTGAATTGAAGAATTTTGTCTATATTAAAAAAAATTTAAGTGTTTATGAAAAAAAAGTCACTCATCTATTCTGATTTGTCGAAAAAACAACTAGAAAATCTTAAAGAATTTTATATTCAAAAAAAAGTTGCATCTATGAGTCATCAAGAACTTAAACAATATGTACTAGAAATTATTTCTCATCAGATAAACGATACTATCGGCAAAGAAGAAGAAATGGAAGCATGGAGAGAAATGTCAGATTTTTTTGGGGAGCAATTTGAAATTGTAATCTTAGAAATGCAAACAAAATATAGTGAAGATAAAAATAATCTTGATACAGAAATAGATCTTCAAAAACAAAGATTAGAATTAATTGAAAGAAATAGCTTGACTCAAGAGAAAAAGGATATGTGGGATGAATAAAATTTCCTGAAAGAAACAATTTGAATCCCAAACTAATATTAAGTTCACTTTATGGATCTTAAAAATCAGCTTATGAAGGTATTGTAGTTTATTGCATATAATCTAATAAATGTTCTAAATACTGTTATTAAAAGCTATTGATATAATTGCAAAGTATTAGTAAATTTATTACTTTTTACTGTTACAGTATCTGTTCTAAATATTATATAAATTTACTTTCCCTAATATTTTCTTTCAATGGAGTGAATATTTTGGAGTTTTTGTACACATTTTTATTAAATTTTAGAATTTTTAATATTTAAAGTCTCCAAAAAAAAGAGATTATTTATTTGACCTATTTAAATCTGCCAACTTCTAATATCAAATAGATAAATGGATAGATAGATAGATAGAAGAAGAACATGGGAAAGATTTCCGCGTTATTCTGAATTAAGTAAAATTATCCAATTTTTGAAATATATTTTTAAAAAATTTGAAATTGATCTAAGATAAAACTATTCAATGCAATGAACGATAAATTTCAAGAAAAATATTATTATTATTTTCTCTATAGGGATTTCTTCTACTCAAAATGTCGCTTTTGCATCGGTAGAGACTTTCCTTGAGGGATGGTATTTTGGGAGTTTAGATGCGATATGTTTGACTTACCAATTCGGGGAAGTTTCTGAAAGCTTAGCAATAGCTCATTTTAAAAGGATATTTAACATGATCGAAAAGGATACGAAATTAAGCAAAAAGACCAAAGATAAATTTTATAGATATGGTAATGGTAAACATGATGGAGATTGTAAGAAGTTTTTACCTTATTAGATTTTAAAAAGACTCAGATTAGACAAAAATTTTTCAAAAAATTTGAATTTTATACTTCTTTAATAAAAAAGACCCCTATGGGATCTATTGAGTTGGAGTGAACCTTAAAATGAACTCCCCAGGCGAGAATCGGGAAAAGGTTTATTGAATTAAGTTGAATCCTGCTGAAGTAAGAAAATCGGAAAAATTCTATTAATGCCACATAAATGCCACACATTTAATTCGCATTATGAATTATCAAAAACGACATTTTTTGAGCATTAAAGAGGTCTCAAATTTAATTGGGATTTCTGTTTCAACTATCAATCGTGGAGTAAAAGAAGGAACTTTTCCTCCAAAACACAAATTATCCGCTCAAAGAATTGGTTTTCTTCAATATCAAATCGATCGATGGATAGATGGGAAAAGAAGTGATTGGTAATGTGCTTTAAAAAATAATTGATTTAATATGATATTGATTGTGAAAATAAAAGTCGGTGACTGAACCAAAAACTATTTCTGAACTCATGAAACTTGTAATGGAAGAGTCTAAAAAAAGCAACATTAATAATGCAATTATTTATTTAAATAAGGCAATAGAAATTAAACCGAATGATGCAAGTTTTTATATAAGTCGAGGTACTTTTAGAGGAACAGAAAACTATGAAGATGCGATTGAAGATTATACAAAGGCAATAGAAATTGAACCTAATAGTGTTTTTGCTTATCGATTGCGTGGAGATTCAAAGAGTAAATTAGGAGATTATCAAGGAGCAAGTGATGACTACACAAAGGCAATAGAAATATTTCCTAATAAACCTAATAAAGCATATTTATATAATTATCGTGCAGAAAGCAAGCGTAAATTAGGCGATAAAGAAGGTGCTGATGAGGATGATAGAAAAGCAGAGAAACTAAAAAATATTTTTTAAATTTATGCCAAAAGATTTTCGCAATATTGAATACCATACAAATCAAGATGGGGATGGAGTTAGATATTATGCTTGCTCAACATTAAATACCAAAAGGAAAGAGTTGATATTTCATAAAAATAAAGGTGCTATTGTTCAAATGAGATGGGAAGTAAGTATAGGTGAAGATATTAAAAATCTAAGTGAGAGTTTCAAATTTACTCCGCAATTTGGAGAGTTTGTTGAATATCAAAATTTATTTGATTACATAAATCAAGTATGTCGCAAAGAAAAAATGAATATGAAAATTGTTGATCTCCAAGTTTCCTGGCAGAAAGATTTTGTATTCAAAATAAACCCATTAAATCTAGAACTAGGACACTTATGGTTATGGGATGAAGGAAGAACAAAGAACTATAAATGGGATAAAAATGAATGGGTAGAATTCTAAATATAAAATCGATCAGTGGATAGATAGTAAAAGAAGTGATTGGTGAAGTTTGGTTTTTTTTGCTTTTAAATTAATTCTGATGTGTAAAATATTAATTACTTAAATCAGAGAATTGATTACCTTCATTTTTCTATTATGTTTTTTCGCTGGTTATGCTGGATTTGAAGTAAGGACTTCCGGAGACAAAATTGGTGGCACGCCACCAGATGGCAGATTAGCAAAGTTCTGGAAACATTCTTTTAATTTCAACGGCAAAACAAACAGAAGAGATTTCTGGATTACTCAAGGATTGATATTTTTACTATATTTATTTTCAGTCCTAATTAGTATTACCCTCTTTTTAGATAGAAATTTTGGGATAGATTATAATTATACTTACTATCAATGGAATGGTGTAAGACAATATATTTTAGTATCTATTTATGGTTTTTCTGCAGTTTCTTTAATCCCAAGTATTTCTCTTCAAGTTCGTCGTTTGAGAGATGCTGCCAAAAATCCTTGGTGAAAACTGATAAGTTTAATTCCTTTTCTTGGTGGAATTATATTATTAATTTTCTATTTGAGTCCATCAAGAGAAAAAAGGTTACCAATGACATTACAAGAAAGACTTAATGAAGTTGAAGATTTACTTGATCAAGGAACTATTGATGAAGAAGAGTATAAATATATGAGAAAAAAAATACTCACAAAATATGTGGATTAAAAAACCCCAAGTAGCATGACATCTCATGAAGTTACTTGAAGTCTCTTGACGTTTATTGAACTCCCCGGGCGGGATTCGAACCTGCGACCAATCGATTAACAGTCGATCGCTCTACCGCTGAGCTACCGAGGAATATAAAATGAATTTAGCTCTTTAAAGTGCCTTATGACAAGTAAAAGAATTAATTATATTGAAATTTTGATGGTTCTTGCCAACTAGATAACAAACCATTTTTCAACTCTGCTACTGCATCAGCGTAGATTAATTCTTCATAACGGTGAGTAATCCATAAAGCGGATAAAGGTTTTTTATGGTCACTTGTAAGATTTTTAATAGTTTTTAAGACTTTTAATTGACTGGTTTTATCAAGTAACGCTGTAGGCTCATCCAAAAGAATAAAATTTCTATTACTAATAAGAGCACATGCAATAGTTAAGCGTTGTTTTTGTCCGCCGCTTAAAGTATGAACTGGCCTTTTTTCAAAACCAGCCAATCCAACCTGTTTAAGCACAATTTCAATTTTTTGATTAATTTCACAATCGCTTATGTTTTGATTAATGTTAATTAGAAGTTCGCTCCTGCAATTTGGCATCAATATTTGATGATCAGGATTTTGAAATACCATACCAATATTTGCATTACAATTAATAGTTCCATTTTTGGGTTGAATTATTCCATTCATTAATTTTAAAAGAGTACTTTTTCCAGTTCCATTTTTACCAACGACCATCCAAAATCCGGGCTTTTCTATTGATAAATTACATTTAAAAATTAAATTTTCCTTTTTTTCAGGATATGAAAAAGAAACATCTTTGAAATGTATTTGAGGTATTTCATTTTCAAAAGAATTTCTCATTAATTCTATTAATCTATATTTAGCGAAAACCCTGGTTTTTTAGCTCCTCCTGCTACTGATGATTTTTCATACATCTGTACAGAAATAATTTCTTGAGCTCTTACAGAAATTAATTTATCTTGAACTTTATCGCAACTTAACTCAATCAAAGTTGAGCTATCTAAAGTTTCATTCATAGAGTTTTTTATTTCGTCATAAATTTTTTTAACATCTTCGAATTCTTTCTTCTGAATTGAAAGCGGAAAGGGCGAATATCTGAGACTTAGCTCTAGCGAATACATAGTAATTGTCGAAACTCTCTCTAATAATAATAAAAATTCTTCGCCAGAAAGTTATTTTAAATTAAATTCTTTTGAGAAAATTATATAAAAGATCTTTAAATACAATTATTATGTCTATAGGAGATTTAATTATGCAATTTAAATAATCATTTTATGGAAATAGCAAATGATATCACTTCTCTGGTTGGAAATACTCCATTAGTAAAATTAAACCGAATCAGAAAGTACTTTAATTGTTACCCAGAAATAATAGCCAAGCTTGAGAGTTTCAATCCATCAGCATCTGTTAAAGATAGAATTGCTTATTCAATGTTATGTAAAGCTGAAGAAGAAGGATTAATAACACCAGATAAAACAACACTTATTGAAGCAACAAGTGGCAATACTGGAATTGCATTAGCAATGGTTGCCGCAGCAAAAGGATATAAATTGATATTAACTATGCCAGATACGATGAGTGTTGAAAGAAGGGCAATGTTGAGAGCATATGGAGCTGAATTACAACTAACCCCTGGTCAAGAAGGAATGAAAGGAGCATTAGATTTAGCTAATGATTTGTCTTCAAGCATTGCCAATAGCTATCAATTTAATCAATTTGAAAATTTCGCTAATCCTGATATTCATGAGAAAACAACAGCGCAAGAGATATGGACTCAATCTAATAATTATTTAGATGGATTAGTTACAGGAGTAGGCACTGGAGGAACAATTACTGGTTGCGCACGTTTTTTAAAAAAAGTTAATCCAAGTTGCAAAATTTATGCTGTGGAACCTAAAAAAAGTGCTGTAATTTCAGGAGAAAAAGCGGGTTCTCATTCGATTCAAGGAATTGGAGCAGGTTTCGTACCAAAGGTTCTTAATACACAATTAATAGACGAAATTATAAAAATAGATGACGATGAAGCTTTTTATTATGGACGTTTATTAGCTCGATTGGAAGGTCTTTTATCAGGAATTAGCAGCGGTGCAGCTTTAGCAGCAACTATAAAAATTAGTGAAAGGAAAGAACTAATGAATAAAAGATTAATAGTAATTCTTCCAAGTTTTGGTGAAAGATACTTATCAACGGCAATGTTTGAATCGAATACTTCAATTCTCGCCAGAAAAGATGGTTATCTTTAACGCCTCATTTGAAAAATGAAAAAAAATTTTTATGAAGAATTAGGTTTAAAAAAAAATGCCTCCAAAAATGAAATAAAATCTTCATATCGTTCTTTAGTTAAGCAACATCATCCAGATGCTGGGGGAGACAAAGAACGATTTCTTGCAATACAAAATGCCTGGGAAACTTTAAATGACCCTATAGAAAAAGAAAAATATGATAGAAAAATTTACTCACCCAGCAACGAATTTGATTCATTAAATGAAAATTGGGAAGATAAATTTAATTCAAAAAAATATAGTTCTTCAATTAAAGACAAAGAAGTTGAGATATGGATTAAAGAGATATATACACCTATCAATAGATTAATTAGCCAAATAATTAAACCTTTAAATCATGAGATCAAACAACTATCCGCGGATCCTTATGATGACCAATTAATGGAAAATTTTTGTAATTACATCAACCTTTCACAAAAAAAAATAGAAAAAGTTGATAATATTTACAATAAAAAATTGGTACCAACATCTATTGCAGCTTTAGGCTTAGATCTTTATCATTGTTTTTCACAAGTTAAAGATGCACTTTCAGAGCTTGATAGATATACCCAAGGATATGTAGATGATTACTTATTTGATGGCAAAGAAATGATTAAAGAAGCAAAAAGAATTCAATCAAAAATGTCATCAGAGAAAAAAAATAAAAATTTTTAAAAATAAATTTATAAAGTATATTCTTTAAGTTGATCTAATTTCAACCAAACATCTGGAACAGGTCTACGCCATCGAACCTGAGCATATTCTTCTTTGACTGAAAGAATCTCTCCAGGACCTTCAAAAATATAATTAGGTAAATCATTATCACTAGCTAACGCCTCGATACTTTTTTTATAATTTTCTCTATCGACAAAAACTAAGCTTCCTTTTTTGAGAGGTTTCTTTGGAATAGAATCTGTCATTATGAAGTAATAAAAGTTATTTGAAATTTATTATACAAAATCTTGTTTGATAAATATTTAAAAAAAATGGATAAGAGAATAATAATTACAAACTTCAAAAAAATTTAATAGCCTTTAATGATAGATATCTATTAAATATGCGTCTTTTACTGCTTGGCTGTACTGGATTTGTTGGTAAAGAATTAGTACCAACACTAATCAATGAAAATCACGAAATATATATTGTAAGTAGAAAACCCATAAGTCAATTAAAGCTTGATTTAGATTTCAATAAATTTAAATTTGTTCAAATAGATTTATCAAAAGAACATAACTGGAATAATAAAAATCTTCTAAACATTCTAAGAGAGACAGAGGGAATTATTAACTTAATGGGAGAACCTATAGCAGAAAAAAAATGGACTTTAGTACAAAAAAAGGAGATTGAAAATAGTCGTATTAATACTACGAAATTCATGATGAAGACTCTTAAAAATTTAAAAATAAACCCAAAAGTCATTATAAATGGATCAGCAATAGGATATTACGGTACAAGTTTGTCTGGAGAGTTCACTGAAAATAGTATTGGAGGAAAAGACTTTTTAGCTAATCTTTGCAAAAAATGGGAAGCGGTCGCTGCTGAAAAACCATTTTTCTCAAGGTTAGTTATTTTTAGAATTGGAATTGTTCTAGAGGCAGATGGAGGAGCATTAGGAAAAATGCTCCCTATATTTAAAGTTGGATTAGGTGGACCAATTGGAGGTGGTAAGCAATGGATGAGTTGGATTCATAGAACTGATTTATGCGCATTAATTACTCAAGCATTAGTTGACAAAAAGTATTCGGGAGTATTGAACGCTGTTGCACCAAATCCAGTATTAATGAGAGACTTTTCTCAGACTTTAGGAAAATGTCTAAATAGACCTAATTTACTTCCAGTGCCGGGAGCGGTTTTAAAAATATTGTTAGGAGATGGAGCAAAAGTTGTATTAGAAGGACAAAAAGTTATTAGCAGTAAACTCAAAAATTATACTTTTAAATATCCTCTTCTTGAGAAAGCAATTTACGCCTCCACCAAGAATTAATACCATTTACTAAAGCACCAATAATAAGAATTGTTATCAATGGAACTATAAGAGGATTCCAAACTATCTGAATAAAATTAATAAAAATAAATATGTCATTAAATTGCATGATGATTGCAAAAATAAAAAATATTGCAAAAAAAATTACTGTGAATAAATTTATTAATAACAAATTATCGATAATTTGTTTCAACTTATTTTGATTATTCTCCTTAGTCATTTTTTATAACAATATTCATATCATCTACCATTTCATGACAAGCTTTGTTTTCACCCAGTCTTTTTTTAGCATTTTCATTACATGAGATCATAAACTTCTTATTTAGCTTTATAAAATATATTATTTTTATGATTAATTTTATTGTCTGATTGATTTGATCATTTTTATCTTTGTAATTACTGGCACAAAAAACATATTTTCCAAGCAAACGTCTTTGCGCTTCTGCAAAAGTTTTTGTAAATTGTGGACCTTTGCCTTCAATCTGAATAACCGGTTTTCCCAATCCAATCGCTTGCTCTGCTGCTGTTCCTGCCATGCTGATACAGCATCTACTTTTCAATAATATTTTGTCAAAATTATTCCAATATATTTTCACCTCTAAAAATTTATATTGGAATTTCAAGAGATTTTTATCTTTTATATTTTCTAGTTTTAACCATCCTCTTTTTTGAAATATCTCCTTTATTTTTAATGAAGATAGAGCATTAACTAATGCAAAATTAAACTTAATTTTTTGAAAATATCTTAATTCTGACAATGCCTCTAATACCTCTAAAATCAAAACAAAATTGTCTAAAATCTCAGGGAATCTACTTCCTGGAAATAATCCAATACTAAATTCAGCTTTATCTAATTCTTTGTTTCTAGGGAAAAACTTATCCATAAATGGGTTGCCTAAAAAAGACACTTTCTTTTTTAATTGCAAAGTTAAATCATTAGCTGTAAGGAAATCTCTCGTGTATATTTTTTTTGCTTTTTGTGAGAGCAAGAAAAATTTAGAAGGCCATGGCAATTTCAACTTCCCTTCATAATGACTGGAATAAGCAACTAGATATGTAAAAAAATCTTTCTTACAAACCCATGCAAAAAAAACTGGCACAATATCTCCAACTACAAAAAAATAATCATATTTTTTTCTTATTTTAAAAGTTAAATAGAATCTTTTTAGAAGATAAAATATTTCTCCTCCGAATATCTCAGTGAGTCTTCCCTTAAAAGAATTATAGCCAATTCCTCCAGTACTAAATTCTTTAGTTTTACCGATAATCTTAATTTTTTCTTTTTCATAATGGTTTCCTAAACCAACAATTGGCAAAGCATGTACAGAATAACCACTTTTTACCAATTGCTTAGCTATTAGACTGCCAGATAGATCTTCTCCATGCCCATTACTTAATATTAAAATTCTAAACAATTTACAATTCCAACCATTTTTTTACTTTGGTTAACTCAGGCCAATCTGGATATCTACTTAATCCGTCTTCAACAGATTCTTTTAACTCAATTTTAACATCTGGCATCATCATAGACATTTTTTTTATTAACTCAATATGATCCCTAACACCTTTATTATTAGTAGCCAAAAGAGCTAAAGACAAATTCATTCTTGCTTGTGGATCTTGCTGATTTAATCGAACAGCTTGTCTGGCAGCTGCCAAAGCTTCTTCATTATTTTTTAAAAGTAATTGAAGCCATGATAAACAAGTCCAGGCAGCAAAATGATTTGGAATTTGCTGTATAATTTTTTGAAAATCTTGAACGATTGGAATTAAATCTTGCCCTGCTTTATATCTTGATAGAGCTCCATTAAAATCCTCTTCGATGGGATTAATTTCGTTATTCATTATTTATTAAACTGCAAAAGAACTTCCACAACCGCAAGTTTGAGAAGCATTGGGATTTACAAAATTAAAGCCGCCTCCAATTAATTCCTTACTAAAATCTAATTGCATTCCGTAAATATATAAGAGACTTTTAGGATCACAAACTACTTGAAAGCTTTGATCAGCTTTCAATGAATAATCGTAAACTTTATCATCGGAATTTATTTCGTTAGTTCCTATAAAATCCATCGTATAACTCATCCCACTACAACCACCTGATCTTACTCCTACCCTTAATGCTTTTTTATCACTTTGACCCTTCAATAAATTTGAAATTTGCTCTATAGCATCATTAGTAATTAAGATACCTTTGCCATCATCAGAATTTTTAATTTCCTGTTTAACTTCTACATTTTCCATAAACGAGGGATTTCTACTATTTATAATATAAAAACTTAATCGATAGGATGCATAGAACAAACGTTATCCAAACTTGATTTGTTATAATTCTAAGAAAAAGTGAAAATTGCAATAGTTGGTTCTGGATTAGCTGGTCTTACAGCAGCAGTCAATTTAGTTGATGAAGGCCACGAAGTAGAAATTTACGAGAGCAGGTCATTTTGGGGAGGTAAAGTAGGAAGTTGGGAAGATAAGGATGGCAACCACATAGAAATGGGTTTACATGTATTTTTTTACAATTATGCAAACCTTTTTAAATTAATGAAAAAAGTGGGTGCTCTAGACAATTTACTCCCGAAAGATCATACTCATTTATTCATCAATAATGGTGGTAATTTGAAATCTTTAGATTTCAGATTCCCCTTAGGCGCTCCATTTAACGGACTCAAAGCTTTTTTTACCACCGAACAACTTACTTGGGTAGATAAGTTCAGAAATGCCTTAGCTTTAGGGACAAGTCCAATAGTTAGAGGGTTGATAGACTATGAAGGCGCCATGAAAATAATTAGAGATCTAGATAAAGTTAGTTTTAAAGAATGGTTTTTAAACCATGGTGGAAGTGAAAAAAGTTTAGAAAGAATGTGGGATCCTATCGCATATGCATTAGGTTTTATTAATTGCAAAGATATTTCAGCAAGATGCATGCTAACTATATTCATGATGTTTGCTTCAAAAACAGAAGCCTCAAAACTTAATCTTTTAAAAGGTTCACCACATAAGTGGTTAACGCAACCTATCGTCGACTACATAACAAAGAAAGGAGCAAAAATACTTCTTAACCATAAGGTAGAAGAAATCATTTATGAAAAGGAATCTTCCTCTTATTCAGTAAATCAATTGAAAATATCTTCTCCTGAAGGAATTAAGACAGTATTTGCAGATAAATTTCTAGCTGCCTGTGATGTTCCAGGAATAAAAAAAATAATTCCAAAAGAATGGTATCAACTTAAAGAATTTGAAGGTTTAAAAAAACTTAGAGCTGTAGCTGTTGCAACAATCCAATTAAGATATGACGGTTGGGTTACTGAATTACAAAAAGATAATACTGGAAACGAACCAATAGGACTAGATAACCTTCTTTATTCTGCTGATGCCTCTTTCAGTTGTTTCGCTGATTTAGCACTAGCAAGTCCAGCAGACTATAGAAAAAAAGATATGGGATCGCTTCTCCAATGTGTTTTAACTCCTGGCGATAGATGGATGGGAAGATCCACAGAAAGAATTACAAAAGAAATTGATGAAGAGGTTCGCCGTCTATTCCCATCCTCAAAAAATCTTAAATTGCTTTGGAGTAACGTGGTACAAATTCCACAATCACTCTATAGAGAATCTCCCGGTATGGAACCTTTCAGACCAGATCAAAAAACATCTATATCTAATTTCTTCATGGCTGGTAGTTATACAAAACAAGATTATATAGACTCTATGGAGGGAGCTACAATGAGCGGTCATTTAGCTGCCGCAGCAATTTTAGAAAAGAAAGCCGAATTAGCAAAAAATCTTGCTGTAAGTTAATAGATGGGTACTTGGCTAAAACATGACGTAATAACAGTTGTTAATGCGCCTCTTGAAAATGTATGGGACACATGGAGCGATTTAGACTCAATGTCACTTTGGATGAGCTGGATTGAATCTGTAAAAACAGTTGACGAAGAAACTAATAAGTTACCAGATTTAACAGAATGGACTTTAGCTGCAAATGGCTTTAGGTTTAAATGGAAAGCTCAGATTACAGAAAGGGTTGAAAAAAGCAAACTTAAATGGAAATCAATAGGAGGTTTACCAACTGAGGGATCAGTAGTTTTCGAAAGTAAAACTGATCAAATCACAACGGTAAATTTAGCAATAACTTATGAGCTACCAAAAATGATTGCTCGGTTTATGGAAGAAAATATCTTAGGCAAGATGGTTACAAACGAATTACAGGCCAATATTGATAGGTTCAAAGATTTAGTTGAAAAGAACTATTCAAAAAATTTTTCTAACTGAAAATATTAATTGCAAGATCTAGTAGTCCTTCAAAAGTATATTTTTGAGCCTGACTATCAACTCTTCCAAAAATCTTGTTACATATTTTTGTCGTCTGAGGTCCTATAGTTAACAACTTAATCTGATCAAAATATTCTAACCAATGTTTACCAAGTTTTTTTTCTAGTAAAAAAGCAGCATTTACAACGGTTTTACCGCTTGAGAAAATAATTGCATCTACTTTTCGATTAGAAATAATATCAATTGTTTCTTCAGGAATTGACTCAGGACATCTAGTTTCATATGCAGCAACCTCAAATACACGGGAACCAGCCTTTCTAAATTGATCTGCAATTAGATCCCTACCACCTGTTTGAACTCTTGGTACAAAGACTCGAAGTCCATAACCTGATACTGGGAAATTATCAATTAAACTTTCCGCGACGAATTCTGGAGGTATAAAATCAGCCTTGATCCCAAAATCATCAAGAGTTTTTGCGGTTTTTTCTCCTACTACGGCGATTTTTGTTTTTTTTGAACATTCTTTTAATGAACTATTAAAGTATCTAAGTCTTTTATCAACAAATTTAATCCCATTACTACTGGAAAAAATAATCCAATGAAAATCATTTATTTGATTTAATGCTTCGTCAAGAGGATTCAAATCATCAGGTTCACCAACACTTATTGCAGGCAAATCAAATACATTTGCGCCCTTGCTTGTGAATATCTTCTTTATATCTAATATTCCTTCTTTTGATCGAGTAATAATTATATTTCTTTGATCAAGGGGTAGATCAAATATTGGCATCGTTATCCTCAACATTATTCTTTTGATTTTTATTTTTTAATTCATCGAGAAGTTTCAAGACTGATAATCCTTTATCAAGAACAACATCTTCTTTAAAAATTATCTCTGGAACTCTTCTCATCTCTATTCTTTTTCCTAAAATATGCCTTATGGAGCTTTTAGCTGTATTCAAGTTTGCCACAATCTCTTTCCTAACTTTCTCTAGAGCAGTTGAAGTTATGTAAATTTTACAGTGTTGCAAATCACCTGATAAATCAATCTTAGAAATATTTACGAAATAATCTCTAATAAGATCATTTTCCAAATCATTCTGCAAAATAAGGGTTATTTCTTTCTTCAAAAGGGAAGAAACTTTTGCAAGACGGTAATTATTTGGCATTATGGTTGTAAATTTATTGGGTTTGTCATCGCTTGCAAGACAAAATAAACAGTTATGAAAGCACTTAAGACAGAAGATATCAAACCTACTATTGTGAGTGGATTTGATCTATTCTTGAATAAAGGTTCAAGCAAAGCAACAAGTCCCCCAACAATGATAGATATCAAATACTTTGGATATCTCGCAACATTAGAGAAAAATTCGCCCATCAGCTCCACAAATAGATTACTTTTTTAGCTAAGTTTTAACAAACATTAAACAGCATGATTACATTATATCAATTTAGGCATAGTGCTTTTTGTTTAAAAACAAGAATGGCTCTTCATGCAAAAAAACTACAATATCGAGTTGAAGAAGTAACACCTGGAATAGGTCAATTTGAAATCTTTAAATTATCAGGTCAAAAACAAGTACCTGTAATAGTCGATAGTAATGATCAAGTTATTAATGACTCATCAACTATTTGCGAATATATAGATAAAAAAAATGAAAATAATCCACTTTTTCCAGAGGATCCAATATTATTTGCACAATGCAAACTAATTGAAGACTGGGCAGATACTACAATGGCTACAACTTGTAGAAAAGCTTTAATAAAATCTGCAATAGAAAATCCACAGCTAAGAACTGCATTACTTCCAGATGAAATACCTTATTCAGTTAAAAGTATTGTTGATAAATTACCTTTTGAAAATCTTAGTAAAATTTCTAATGTAGTTTTGTCTTCTAAAGATAATTTAGAACTCCAAAAATTACTGGAAGCTTTATCGAAATCCTTGATCAACAAGAAATATTTAGTTGGAGATAGTTTATCAATTGCAGATATTTCAATTGCTGCTCAATTATCCCTTATTAAATTTCCAAAGTCTGCAGGACCAATTCTTTCAGGAGAGGGGAGCCAAGAATACATAAACAACCCTTATTTAGAAAATCTTTTTATTTGGAGGAACAACTTAGAAGAATATCTTTTTAGTGCTAACTCTCAATAAATTCAAACTTCAATTTATATTTATTTGTTTTGATAGCATGAATAGAAGGATCACCAACTTTTGAACCATAAGAAGCAACATATTGCACTCCACAAATTGATGGTTTAATTGAATTATCAACTTCCAATATTTCTTCTGAACATTTTTGAAATTTACTAATGGTCTCTACTTGATTAATCCTTGAAGCGCCTGGCTTATGTGCTGTTTGTATAACTAGCTCATCTGCGAAAAAAATATCATTATCTTGGATCTGATTTCTCCCTGTAATTCTTGAATCAATATAAAAATCATCTTTTAGATAAGTAATTTGATTATTAATAGATTGAGGATCATTTACAACCTTGATTAAGGTTTCACCAAATATTGCTTTTCCAATAGATTCAGAATTTTTTGTACGATTACCAACAATTAAATCTGAATCATTCTTAAAGAAATTTACTTTATAAATAACTGGCTCTTCTGAATCATTAACTACATCTTGAGAAGTAACAAGCCAATTTCCCTCAAACCATTTAGGATAAATTAAATCCTTAGAAGTATCCGATAATTTAAAATTTGGTAAATATAATTCTGGCCATTGATTTACACGATTTTCCAAAAACTCTCGTACGTTAGAATCTACTAGAGCAAAAGAACTTTCTAAAAAAATGCCTTGAAAAATCAAGCAAAGAATTAATCCAAGAAGAATTTTCATTATGTCAAATCCACTAATAAGAGCATCAGATCATTATGTCTTATTAGAGCCAGATTCAAAGGAAAAAATTGTATCAAAGCAAGAAGCAATTTTATGGTTGAAGAATTGGCTTAGTAAGACAGAAACACAAACAATATATCAAAATATAGAAGATCCTGATCAGGAATTTTTTGAAGAATTATTGGAAAGTACTTATGAATTAGAAATAAAATTAGGATACGTTATTAAATGGTTTGCAGTAAGAATTGAACCAGATTAACTGATTATTTCTCTATGAATTGCATCAATTATTTTCATAGCAACTTCTTCAATATTTTCTTTTTTTACTTGAATTCTCAAATCTGCTTGAGAATACAAATTTTCTCTAGATTGAAAAATGCTCATATATAGATCATTTAGATTCTTTCCCTGAAGAAGAGGCCTATTTTCGATTTGATTTTTCAATCTTTCAATTGCTATATCTTTGTCGAGATCTATCCAAGCAATTATTCCCTGTCTTAAAATTCCCCAGTTTTCCGATTTGGTAACTATTCCTCCCCCAGTTGAGATTACTAATGAAGGAATTTTGATAGTTTCTTTAAGGCAGTTTGCTTCTAATTCGCGGAAATTATCTTCACCTTCATCCTTAAAAATTTGATTAATAGATTTTTTTGCCAACTTCTCTATTAATGAATCTAAATCAATGTATTTATACTTCAATAATTCAGCCAGCTTAAAACCAGTTTGTGACTTACCAGAACCCATCATTCCTATTAAAAATATACTTCTGCCCTTAATAGCATGAACTGTTTTTTCGATAATGGATTGTTCCATAAAGACAAAAGCGTATTTAAAACCTTAAGATAGTATTATCGCAGACAGGTATGACTTCTACACAATCCAAACCATCTCATGGAAAAGGACGTGAATGCGTCATAACTCGACGTGCCTGCTTTAGTTCTAGTCACCGTTATTGGCTTCCTGAAAAAAGCCCAGAAGAAAATTTATCTCTTTTTGGAAAGTGCAGTATTGCACCAGGTCATGGTCATAATTATGAACTTATTGTTTCAATGGGTGGAGAACTAGACTCTGATGGAATGGTACTTAATCTCTCTGATGTAAAACACTCTATTAAAGAAAAGGTTACTGGACAATTAGATTTTCGTTTTTTAAATGATGTCTGGCCTGAATTTAATGTTAATAATCAAGAGGGTATACTTCCCACAACTGAAGCATTAGTAAAGGTCATTTGGAGTCGTCTGAAGGATGATTTACCTCTTACAAGTCTAAGACTTTATGAAAACCCAAATTTATGGTCAGATTATTTTGGAAAAAACATGGAAGCATTTTTAACAGTACAAACTCATTTTGCAGCCGCTCATAGACTTGCAAAAGAAGAGATATCCTTTGATGAAAATAAAAAAATCTATGGGAAATGTGCCAGAGTTAATGGACATGGTCATAACTATCTTGTCGATATAACTGTAAAAGGAGACATTGATAAAAGAACAGGAATGGTTTGCGACTTATCTGCCCTCCAAGAGATAATTAACGATTTAGTTGTTGAACAACTAGATCATACTTTTCTTAATAAAGACATCGAATTTTTCCATAATTGTGTTCCAACTGCTGAAAATATAGCTTTATATATTTCTGATATTCTTAAAAAACCAATACATAATCTTGGTGCAACATTACACAAAATAAGACTCCAGGAGAGTCCAAATAATGCTGCAGAAATTTATGTTGATCAAAAGTTAACCAATTCGTTGAAGTTGAAATTGGAAAATAGTTTAGTCACGCAAACTTGAATATCCCAAGAGTAATAATTGTTATAGCATCAAGTCTTGATGGGAGAATTGCATTTCCTGGAGGTGGAGAATCGCATCTTGGAAGCGATGAAGATAAAAAAATATTAAATCAAAACTTATCAATGGTTGACGCCACCATTTTTGGTTTAGGTACTTTAATAGCTCATCAATCAACTTACCTAGTTAAAAATCTCACTGATAAAGACGAATTAAATATATCAAAAAGCCAACCAATTTCTATACTTGCTTCAAATAGCAAAAAATTTAACGGTAATTGGAAATACTTTCGTCAACCAATTAGAAGATGGCTAATAAGCTCAAGTAAAGTTGATAATTCGTCGAATAATGAATTCGAGAAAGAACTCTTTTTCGAAGATTCATGGAAAAAAACTTTAATTTCACTTAAAAAACAAGGGATAAATGATTTAGCTCTTTTAGGAGGTGCAAAACTGATAAATTCATTTATAAAAGAGGATCTAATAACAGATATAAAAATTACAATAATTCCACGAATTATTGGAGGTAGATATACATGGATCCCTCCAGAACAAACAAATGCGATTTTTAATCTCAAAAGTCTATGGGAAATAAAATCAATTAAAAATTTAATGAATAATGAAATCCATGTTCATTACAAAAAGATTTGAAATAGTTTCAATAATAAATGAACCAAAAAATACATAAAGTTGAAGTCAAATTATCAATTAAGGAAATCTCCAAGGAGATATGGAATGAATTAGCAAATGAAATTAATAATCCATTTTATGAATGGACTTGGATTAAAAACCTTGAGATATCAAAAAGTGTTTCAAGAGAAACTGGTTGGCAGCCTCTATATTTTGTTGCTTATAAAAATGAAGAAATACTAGGAATTGCCCCACTTTTTTTAAAAAATCATAGCTATGGAGAATTCATTTTTGACCAATCATTTGCAAGATTGGCTAAAGACCTGAATTTAAATTATTACCCAAAATTAATTGGAATGAGTCCTTATAGTCCTGTAAATGGATATCAATTTCTTTATAAAAAAAATAAAGACAAGAAAGAAATTACAAATTTACTTATAAACCATATCGAAAGCTTTGCGATTACAAACAAAATCCTAAGTTGTAATTTTTTATATATTGATGAAAGCTGGGGCAACCATCTTAAATCTTTGGGATACTATGAATGGATAAACTCCAGCAGTGAATGGAGGAGTAATGGAGAAAAAACATTTGACGATTTTCTATCTAGATTTAACTCTAATCAGAGAAAAAACATAAAAAAAGAGAGGAAATCAATTACTAAACAAGACATTAAAGTAGAAATTTTTAATGAAGATGATATCAACCAAGAAATCCTCAAAAAAATGCATAATTTTTATGAACAGCATTGTTCGAGGTGGGGAGTTTGGGGAAGTAAATATCTAACATCTACATTTTTCGAAACACTTGTTGATAATAAAAAAAATATTTTACTTTTTAGTGCATCAAAATATGATGCAAATGAAATTTTTGCTATGTCGATGTGCGTTAAAAATCAAAACAACTTATGGGGTAGATATTGGGGTAGTCAAGAAGAAATATCTAATTTACATTTTGAATTATGCTATTACCAACCAATTGAATGGGCAATAAAAAATAGTATCCATTTGTTTGATCCTGGAGCGGGTGGTAAACATAAAAGGCGGAGGGGATTTTTTGCAAAAAGCACGATTAGTTTGCATAAATGGTTTGACAAAAATATGGAAAATATAATTTATCCTTGGCTAAATGAAGTTAATAAACAAACCGAGGCGGAAATTGAATTTGAGAATAATTCTATACCCTTTAAATGAAAACTTATTTGGCTTTAACAAAGATTATATTGGTAATATAGTTTTTATTAACTTCTAAGAATGGATTCTAGTAAAAGTTTAGATGAAAAAATAAAGATTGATAATAATCTATCCAACAGATATATAGACTTAGATCCAAACGGTTATTTTATTATAAAAGTAGATTTTGAAGAAAATAAAATAATTTTAGAGCACTTTTTAAATAATATTAATGATGACGGATATGCACTTGACCCAGAAACAAATGAACAAATTAAATGCGATTCTCAAAATAAAAGAATTAGTAATGAAGTTTTTAAAGGTATCAGTGCGAAACAACTTGGAATATTGATCACTGAAGAAAGAAATGACTTAATAACCAGATTCGATCATGCTCTATATTTAGGCCGAGAACTACAAAAAGCAGAAGAATGTTTATACAAAAAATTACCCTATATCCAAGATTAAGAAATTAAACGAAAAAATCCAATTTTTTCATCTGATGTTAAATTAAATAAAAGTAAAAAAATTAATGAACATCATTTTCTATTTTGCATTTATTGGTTTTGGCTTTGGAGCTGCCTTCACATTAGATAAGCTCTTAAGAGCAGTTAAATTAATTTAAAAAAAACTACAAAATTTTAATAGTCTCTCCATACAAGTCATATTCATTCGCAAAAGAAATATTTGCTTCAACAAATTTACCAATATAATTTTTCAAATCAATTTTATCTTTAACAGATAAAATTACAGTTCCGTCAATTTCAGGAGCAAAATTGTAAGACCGACCTATTAATTCGTTATTTTCTGATATTTTTTCTACCAAAATCTCCATTTTTGAACCAACATATATCTGATTTTTATTTTTAGAGATATTTTGTTGCACTGAAATAACGTTATCTTTTCTTGCCTCTGCAACCTCTGGAGATACTTTATTTGGCAAATGAAAAGCTGCAGTTCCTTCCTCAGGAGAAAAAATAAACACTCCGACATGATCAAATTTGTGCCTAACCAAAAATTCAAGAAGATGTTCAAAATGTTCTTTTTTTTCTCCTGGGAAACCAACAATGAGACTAGTTCTTAATACAGCAGATGGAATTTCTTCTCTAATTTTCTCCAAAATTGATTCATTCAAAGAAGCTTGCCAAGGTCTATTCATACTCTTCAACACATCTGGATGACTATGCTGAAGTGGCAAATCAAAGTAAGGCACTATATTCTTTGAATCTTTGAAAGCTCTAATAACTTCATCAGTTAAACCTGTTGGATAAGCATAATGTATCCTTATCCAAGGAATTGGAACTTTAGAAAGCTCATTCAAAAGTTTGGCTAATGATGGTTTTCCATAAATATCTTGACCATAATTAGTTGTTATTTGACTAATTAATATGATTTCTTGAATACCATTTTTTGCAAGACTTTTGGCTTCTGAAACTATAGATTCTATTGTTCTACTTCTTTGAGGGCCTCTCAACTTAGGAATAATACAAAAAGCACAACTATAGTTGCAGCCTTCAGCAATGCGAAGATAAGCAACAAATTTATTTTTATCTAAAAAACGAGGCATTTCCTCATCTGCAATAAATTCAGGTATTTTTGAAACTTCATTAACGATTTCCCCTTTTTCTACTCTTTCTAAAACCTTGGCAATCTTTTGATAATCTCCTGTTCCAACTAAACCTTTTATTTCAGGGATTTCTTTTATAAGCTCATCTTTAAAATGCTGAGCCATGCAGCCTGCAACTATTACTTCCTTTCCTTGATTTGTATATTCTAGAATTTTTCTAATAGATTCTTCTCTAGCTGTTTCAATAAAACTGCAAGTATTTACAACAACAACATTTGCATCATTTATATTGCTGTCAACTTCATAACCTTCTTTATCTAATAAGCCTTGCATATGTTCAGTATCAACAAGATTTTTCTCACAACCTACATGACTGAATGCAACCTTAGATAGTTTTTTGTCTTTTACATTGAGACTATTTTGTTTCACAACTTGAAAAATAAAAATTAAACAGCATTTCGTATATAACTCTCATGCCAAGATAATATTAAGATAGATAATGTAAATAACAAACTTTCTTTTTTATGGCCCTTAAGACTTTAAACAAAAGAAATAAAAAAGATTTGAAATGGCCAAAAATCATAATCGCAATTCTTAGCACTATAGGCATAGTTGATACAGGTTCGATTACTTTAAAAAACTGGGGATTATTTACTTCACTTTCATGCCCGGGGATACGAAATGGTTGTGAAACAGTTTTAAATAGTCCTTGGGGTACTTTATTTGAAAATAATCAAGTAAATATACCTCTCTCATTAGCAGGATTTATAACATATTTATCAATATTAGTAATCACCATAATACTCTCACTTAATTTAATTTCCCCAAAAGAAAAACTAAATAAGTTTTTATGGTGGTTAATATTTCTCATTTCTTGTGCGTCATCAACATTTAGCTTTTTATTAATAAATATAATGTTTTTTAAGATTCAAGCATATTGCTTTTTTTGTATACTTTCAGCAATTTTATCGTTTTTTATCTTTATAATTTCTATGATTGGAGCAAAGTTCGAAAGTAGAGAACCTATGATTTTTAGAGGTTTCATTGTAGCTATTAGTGTCCTGCTAGGGGGCCTAATTTGGTCAACAAACGTTGACCCCACTAATGCTATTGATGTTGCAAACCCTACTGAAAATGTATCGCCAATAATTACCACTTCAAGCTCTCCCCAGAAGGTAAAGTTTGCAAAATTTTTAAGCGCAAACAATATTGTTATGTATAGTGCATACTGGTGCCCGCATTGCCACGATCAAAAACAATTATTTGGTAAGGAAGCAGTTAAAGAATTAACAGTAGTTGAGTGTGCTAAAGATGGCAAAGATAATGAGTATGAGTTATGCCAAACGAAAGGAATCAGTGGATTTCCTTCTTGGGAAATAAATGGAGAAATTATTAGTGGTACGCGTGACTTAAAAGAATTAGCAACAAAAACCGACTATAAGGGAGATCCTAATTTTTAATAAATCTTTTTTGAATTTTTTGATCTAACTGTTGTCTAGTATGGCATTCCCAATTTTTATCTTTATCAGTGAAATCATCTCTATAATGCCCTCCTCTACTTTCTTCTCTAAATAGACAAGCTTTTAATAAAGTTACGGTTGTTATTTGTCTATTCTTTAAATCAAGTAAAAGATTTAATGCCCTTCTATTACGTTCACTAAGTTTTATTTTTTGATCAAATTTTATTTTTTCAAGACTATTTAGTAAATCATTTTGATTTAATTTATCTATATCATTTTGAATGTTATTTAAAAATTTACTCATATTTACCTTATTTCGAGATACACCTAAATTTAACCAACATAGTTTTCTTAGTTCATCAATTTTTTCAGCAATTATAGAAATTTGATCTTCTTTAGGATCTTCAATATCAAACTCTTGGAATGATCTATCAAATTTGGGAAATTTGGGAAGATCATTCAAAACAATTGAAGACATTTTTCTTGCGAAAACAAGACACTCCATCAGTGAATTACTTGCCAGTCTATTAGCACCATGCACACCTGTAGAAGCAACTTCTCCAACGGCGTATAATCCTTTTCTTGTTGAAGATGCATTTAGATCAGTCTTAACACCTCCCATCCAATAATGTGCCGCAGGAGCTACAGGAATAACCTCATTTAAAGGATTAACGCCATAATCCTGACATCGACTTAAGATCGTGGGGAAGCGCTCTACAATTTTTTCTGGGTCAATATACCGAAGATCTAAGCCAACATGGTCTACATTATTATCATGCATATTTTTCATAATTGCTCTACTTACCTGATCTCTAGAAGCTAGATCACGATTTTCAAGATTTTTAACTGGACTTTCACCATTTTTATCAACTAAAATCGCTCCTTCCCCTCTAAGTGCCTCAGATATTAAGAAGCAAGGTGCACCATAAAATTTTAAAGCTGTTGGATGAAATTGCACGAACTCTAAATCTTCAATAGCAGCTCCTGCTTTCCATGCAAGAGCAATCCCTTCACCAGAGGATTGAGCAGGATTTGTTGTATTTGTAAATAAGTGCCCACCCCCACCTGTAGCCAAAACAACAGCTCTAGATTTAATCCAATATAAATTTGCTCCATCAAGAACCTGAACTCCTCTACATTCTTTATTTTCAATGAGAAGTTCAGTTACTCTTACACCCCTGCAGTGAAGAATATTTTTTTGATTCTCAATATGATCTTCTAGAACTTCAATTAATGCTCTTCCAGTACGATCTTTAACATGTAAGACTCTCCTTCGTGAATGGGCTGCTTCCAAGGTAGTAGCTAATTTATCAGAACTTTGATCAAAAATCATCCCTAAATTCTGCAACCTTTCTACGCAACCTGGAGCTTCTTTAACTAGCATTTCTACAGCTTGAAAATCACATAGTCCATCACCTGCTTTTAAAGTATCCTCAGCATGAAGATCAAATGAATCATCTTGTCTAACAACAGATGCTATTCCTCCTTGAGCCCATCTACTGGAAGATACCTTACTAGTATTTCGATTTAAAAGAAGCACTTTTAAATTTGAGGGCAATTCAAGACAAGTCATAAGGCCAGCAGCTCCAGCGCCTATAACGATTACATCCCAATTATTTATTGGTATCGATTCTTGCGAAAATGGAGCCCTTAACATTAAATCAATCCACTAAAAGTTGGTTGCAGAATTGCTAAAACAATAAAAATACCATCAACAATTAATGTCGTTTGAATTACGTAACCAGAAACTAAGAGTGCTTTACCACTAGTAGTATTAATTGTGCCAGAATCTAAAATTTCTTTTGAAATAAACCAAAGGATAAGAGCAACAAAAACGATAATAGATAATGATTTTATTTGAATAAGACTCTCTGAAGTTTTTTGAAGAATCATGGGTGCATTTTCAGAATCTGCTGTAATTACCTGCCTCCATTGATCCATGATCCCTATACAAAATATTGTAATGTCGGTAACTGCAGTTCCAAATAAAGAAGAGATATAAAAACTTGAACCTATTTTCCAATTAGTACCAAATCCAATTAAAGCTAATGGGAGAACAACAGCTTCAACAGGTATATGTAGGATGGGAAATGGGCTTAACCATCCCCAGAACAAACATCCACCAAGCCAACTACCCGATATACCAAGTAATAATGAACTGACAATGAACCACTTATTTGATCCTTTTTGATTCAAAACAATTGCCACTAAGACAATAACAAAAGTAAAACAAAGAGCACTTATTGGTTCTAATCTAACCCAAGGGGCTTGAACGAAAATAGGTAAAATGACAAAAAAAGAAGACCACAATCTTAAAGATATAGGATTTGATAAAAAACTATTTTCGTATGAATCAACTGTCTTATGGGATTCATAGTTGAATTTATCCTTTGCCTCTAAATTTTTTGTAATTAATTCTTTCAATGAAAAAAGTTTTTTAAGTTATCTTAATTAATTTAAATTGTGTTTTAGAAAACTGCATATGCCATATTTTAATAAATTAAAGGCGCTTGATTTCCAAACCATATTCAATATATTAAAAGTAATTAATACACTTTGAGTCAAATATAAGTTTAGAATAAATGAGAGAAGAGTATTTGGTCTTTGATTGTGTGGCAAGAAATTAATTACAAAGAACATTCCAATGATCTTTTAGTTCCTAATATTACATATCAAATTAACCCTGCAGAAATTGAAAGTATTGAAGCTAATTCCATCGCTCAAGAAATAGGATTTGAATCAGGAGATTCAATTATTAGTATTAATGGGAAAAAACCGAGAGATTTAATTGATTATCAAATTCTCATTAGTGAAGAAATTTTAGACATATCAGTTTTAGATAAAAATAATGAAATTCACAATATAAGTATTGAAAAAGATCAAGACGTTAATTTAGGTATTAATTTTAAAGATGCATTATTTGATTCACTCAAGCAATGCAATAATAGATGTCCATTTTGTTTTATAGATCAACAGCCAAGTGGTAAAAGAAAAAGCCTTTATATAAAAGATGATGATTATAGATTAAGTTTCCTTTATGGCTCTTATCTAACTCTTACTAATTTAAAAAAAGAAGATTGGGAGAGAATTGCTATGCAAAAACTATCCCCACTTTTTATTTCAGTTCACGCTACTGATCCCGAAACAAGAGAAAAATTATTAAAAAATAAAAAAGCAGGAGTGATCCTTGATCAAATTTCCTGGTTTGAAAAAAACTCTATTCAAATACATGCTCAAATTGTTGTTTGCCCAGATATAAATGATGGGGATATTCTTAAGAAATCAATTTTGGAACTTGCTGAATTCTACAAAAAAACTTCTCAAACAGTACTCTCAGTTGCAATTGTTCCTGTAGGGCTTACAAAATTTAGACCTGAGAATGATGGATTGAAATCAATAAGCCCAGAATATGCAATAAAAACAATTAAACAGGTAGAGAGAATTCAAGCCTCTCTTCAAAATACTCTTGGGACTCGTTTTTGTTGGCTAGCAGATGAATGGTATTTAATAGCTGGTATAAATTTACCTAGTTATAAAACCTACGAAGATATGCCACAAGAATCTAATGGAGTAGGATCAATTAGAAACTTCCTAAAGATATTAAGTGAGAAGTCTAGCTCCCTACCAAAAACAATAAAACAGCCAAAAAAAGTCAGTTGGATTGTTGGCAAATTAGTTTATGAAGCCTTAATTCCTACAGTCAAGAAATTAAACTCTATTGATGGTTTAAAAATCAACTTATATGGTTTACCAAGTATTTATTGGGGTCAAGATCAAGTTGTTACAGGACTTCTTACTGGAGAAGATCTAATTCACGGTCTGAAAAATAAGGATTTAGGAGAAGCTATTTACATTCCATCAATTATGTTAAAACTTAATACTGATTTATTTTTAGATGATAGAAATATTAAAGATGTGGAAAATGAATTAAATACTAAGATTCACGTTCTTGACAATTCTAATGATATTATAAATACTTTGATTGGAAAATTAAAAAACACGGATAATATCAAAAATGTTTAGAAGAGTAGTAAATCCCAGCTTATTTTTGCCTATTGCTCTAAGTATCAACTCTTTAAATGTAATTTCGAGTGAATCAAAAGATTATATAGATAATATTTTAGGAGAAAAAGCAAACAAACCTTTTATTAGCTATCAAGAAATAGAAAAAATTATCGTAAATAATCAAGAGTTGAAATCATTACAAAATTTAGTTACCTCTGCAAGCTTTAATCTATCTAGTCAAATTTCTCAAAGATACCCATCCTTAGATTTTCAAGCGAATGGGTTGCCAAAATATGCCACTGGTAAAAAGTACAGTAGCAATTCAGCAACTTTAAAAACATCACAATTTACTCTTAATCCTTCATTAAGTATTAGATGGGATTTAATTGACCCTTTGAGAGGACCCGAAATTAACATTGCTAAAGCAAAGTTCAAAATTGCAGAAAATAATTATGAAATTAAGAAAAAAGATTTAATTCAAGAAGCAAAAATTAGGTACCACAAATACCAAAAGTCATATCAAGATATTCAAAATAAAAAATTTGCTCTTGATTTATCTGTTACTAGTTTAGAAAATGCTAAAGCAAAGCTAGATGCTGGAATTGGTACAAAATTTGAAGTTCTTGAAGCAGAGGCGCAATTATCTAGAGATAAACAATCTCTTAATGAAAAGAAAATAGAACATGAAATTAACAAAATTTCCCTTAAAGAAATTCTTAATATAAAGGGTGATTTCGAAATTAACAAAGTACAAAAAATAATGGGTTTTTGGGAACATAAATTAAATAAAAATGTAAATGAAGGTTTAGATAACAATCTTTCTCTAAAAAACTTCCTCGTACAAAAATCTATTAAAAATAGCCAGGCAAAAATTTTTTTAGCACAAGATAAGCCAAATATTTTTATCAGTAACACATTCACAAGTTCATTTTCCAAGGGCGATTCTCTAAATACTAATATTGACTCTGAAAAATCTGGATCTAACTACACGAATACAATCAGTTTAAATTTTGCATGGAATATTTTTAATGGGGGAAAGAATAAAAATTCTTATAAATCAAAAAAAGCAGATGCAGAATCTGAGGTATATGCTTATAAAAATCTGAAAAATATTTTAACTACAAATATTAGTAAAGCTTATTTGAATCTAAAATTAAATGAAGAGAAAATAATCTCATCTCTAAAAGAAATTGAATCTAGTAAAGAGTCAGTAAGACTTTCTAGGCTTAGATATGATGTTGGGATTTCAACTCTCAAAGATGTCCTCATAAGACAGAGTGAATTAAGTAATGCAAAATCAAAAAATATTGATGCTATATATAATTACAATTTGAATTTAGATAAATTAGAAAGATTAACTTTTCTTGAAATAAGTAAAAATTGTATGAATAACAATAATAATACAATTAAAGATATAGATTCTATTTGCAATATCCCAAGATGAATCTACCTCATTTAACTAACAATCAACTCAAACAGCTAGATTCTTTATTTGAATTGGTTAGTCAACGTCAAATAAAAGATTTTGGAAATATTAGTGCTAGTAATAAAGCAGACGGATCATTATTAACAAGTTGTGATTTATGGAGTGATAAAACAATAGTTGATGGTCTTAGTTCAATAGCTCCTGGTGAGGGCGTTCTTAGTGAAGAAGGGGAAAAGTTGATCCCTAATACAAAAGCTTATTGGGTTGTCGATCCACTGGATGGAACAACAAATTTTGCTGCAAGTATTCCATACTGGTCTATATCAGTAGCGAGGTTCGTAGATGGTAAACCTCAATCTTCATTTTTAATAATTCCTACATTGAAAAAAAAGTTTGTATCTATTAAAGGTAGAGGCGTTTGGTTAAATAACAAGAAAATAAATCCCGCCGAAAATAATCGCCAAAGTGAATGCATTTCTTTGTGTAGTAGATCTATAAAAATTTTACAAAAAAAACCAAACTCCATATTTCCTGGCAAAATCAGACTCTTAGGTGTATCAAGTTTAAATTTAACAAGTGTAGCGATGGGACAAACTTTTGGAGCAATAGAATCAACTCCCAAAATATGGGATATTGCGGCAGCCTGGCTTTTATTAGAAGAACTAAATTGTTCTATAGAATGGTTAGAAACAGATCCTTTAAAATTATTTGCTGGACAGAATTTGAGTGATGTTAATTTCCCATTGATTGCTTCTAGATCAATAGATAAAATTGAAATCTTAAAGCCATGGGGTAATTTATTGCTGGAAAAATAGTTTCATCATAAATAAAAAATTACTTGAAAAATTTCTTAATTAGATACAATTAAAAAATATATGAGATAAATATTTGAAAAAAATTAATATACAGCGCAGTTCAACTTGGGTTCTTAAAAGTTTGTGGGGGGCTTGTGAGAGATGGACTAAATCTGATTGTATTGATCTAAGTGCTGCATTTGCCTACTACACACTACAATCATTTTTTCCTATTCTTTTAATTTCTCTTTCAATAGCATCATGGTTCCTAGGCAAACAAGAGGGGCTAGATCAACAAATAATTTCTATTGCCGCACAAATTTTACCTCCTTCAGTAGTTGAATTAGTAGAAACAACACTATTTAAATTAATTGATCAAGGTTTTGGGGCTGGTCTTTTAGGGGCTATGTTTTTACTTTTTACAGCGGGAAATGCATATTTATCTCTCCAAAGAGGCGCAGATAGGCTTTGGGAGGACGAACTTCCTTCAAAAAAAATAAGTGCTGCTTGGAGAGAGCAAGCTTCTAGATTTCTACGAAATAGAGTTGAAGCTTTTTTAATAGTATTTTTTATAGGTTTCTTGATGGTGCTAGATCAGATTAGTGCAAATCTTAGGATGATTCCAAGTAACGTTTTAGAAAATCTTTCAAAATCTAATAATTTAATTTCTTACATATTACAAAAGTTCCCGCTATTACAAGTTGGTCAATTTGCGATACCCCTAATTGGATTTTCTTTAATGGCCCTTTTATTACAAGCCCTGTTACCTAGCAGAAAAGTTCCTTTGAAACCACTTTTACCTGGATCTTTTCTTATAGGAATTGGACTCACTACTTTGAACTTAGCTGTAAGTAAAAGTATTCTTTCGCTTGGGGCACGATTTCAAGCATATGGTTTTATTGGTGGTTTTCTTGTACTTACTTTGTGGGTCTGGCTACTAGGAGTGATTTTATATTTTGGACAATGTTGGAGTGTTGTTATTGCTAGCATGTCTTTGGTAAATAAAAAAAGAACAAAAAGGTTAAAAATGCGTTCATGAATTATTTTCTTAAAACTAATAAAAATCTACTCACTTATACATTAATAATACTAATAGTGATTCCTATTTTTGGAATTAACTTTTTTATAAGCCTTCTTGGAAATATCCTTCTTCTTCTTTTTCTAATTCCTTTTTTATTGTTACTCTTATTAATTATAGGTTTTAGTTCTTACAAATCAAAAATCAATACATGTAGTAGTTGTGGTGCAATATCATTTGGAACAAATGAAATATGTATGAGTTGTGGAGAAAACTTAAAGAATATTAGTAAAACAAATCAAATAGATAAAAATCCTGGCGAAAGTACCATCGAAGTAAAGGCAGAAGAAATCAAATAAAAATCTAACCTATTCCAATTTGTCTAAGAATACTTTGACCTGTAATTAATTCAGTTCCCAAGCCTATCAAAATACCCATCATTGCCATACGACCGTTCCATGTTTCTGCAAAGTTTACAAATCCAAATCTTTGTTGATTGTCATCATTCATAATTAACTTCATTATTTCTGTTATATTTTAGCGTTTTAAGGATAAATTTATGATAAATAATAATTAATTATTTAACATGTCTAACTCCATCAACAGGTCGATACTCATCTCCTGTTAATTCCTCATATATAATCGCGGGCAACCCTGTATCAAACATTGTTTGTAAAGCTTCTTTAAGCATGGGATTCCATCCTCCAGTACTTACTTTGCCATGTCTTACTGTCCAATCCCAAGTCCCCTGTAAGTCTCGTGGAATTCTACCCTCTCTATCTCGTCGAGCAACGAGATCTAAAGATTCTACTAGACCAACAATAATTGGGTTTTTACCATACGAAGGAGTAAGACTTAGTTCAAGTCTAACAGGATCTTCCTTAACCATTTTAAGACGGAACCTTGGCGGCAATTTGAGTGATCTTATGACCGATGAGACGATTTTTGTTCTTAATTCCAATTTATTTACCTTAAATTTTAAAATGACTAATCAGTTTTTGAGCCTTTTTCTTCAAGTGTAGAATCATTATCATTTGAAAATCTTACAGTTAATAACTCCTCTTCAGTTATGTTTCCTGACTTATCCAAAAGTTCAGGATGTATAGAGTATTTTTTTTGTTTTAAATTTGAATCATAAAAATGTTTTTTTTCTGGACCAGAAATACCCCAACCATTTGACATAACTTTAAATGCTTTCCATACCAAATAAGTAAGGGCTGCAGAATATATAATTGGGAACAAAATGGTCATTAAATTTATTAATTAATTAGATCTATGTTATTTATAATAACCCGAAAAAAAGAAAATTAGCTAATTTAAATAAATTTTCCAAATAAACGATATTAATTTTTTTTGTAGTTATAGTTAGATTACACAAATATTGTGTATCAAATGTATTCGAAGAACATAAAAAATCAAAATTGAAAAGCTACAACCTCAAGAAAATATTACTCTCTTCAGTATTTACAATAGGAATTTTATCACCCTCAAATGTAATATCTGAACAATTAGTTCAATCAAAATTTAATGAAATTAATAAAAATTCAAATAAATCTTTCATTACTAAAGCCGTCGAAAAAACAGGTTCTTCTGTAGTAACTATTGAGACTCAAAGATATGTAAAAAAAAGAAAATTCCCAAAAGATTCGCAACTGTTTTTAGACCCATATTTTGAAAGATTTTTTGGATTAAATTTGCCTAATGATAATAAGCCGCGTATAGAACAAAGCCAAGGAAGTGGTTTTATATTCGCAGATGGACTTGTGATGACTAATGCACATGTTGTAAATGGATCGGATAGGGTAATTGTTGGTTTAACCAACGGAAAAAAGTTAAAAGGAAAACTAATAGGTCAAGACTTTTTTACCGATTTAGCTGTGCTTCAGATTGAAGGAAAAGGACCTTGGCCAAAAGCTAAATTAGGAGATTCAACAAAAATAAAAGTTGGTGATTGGGCAATAGCAGTTGGCAACCCATTCGGACTAGAAAATACAGTAACCCTGGGCATTATAAGTAATCTAAAAAGAAACGTAACTCAATTAGGGATATACGATAAAAAACTTGAACTTATTCAAACAGACGCTGCTATTAATCCTGGTAATTCTGGAGGTCCACTATTGAATAGTCATGGAGAAGTCATTGGTATTAATACCTTGATCAGATCAGGTCCGGGAGCAGGTTTAAGTTTTGCAATTCCAATAAATAAAGCAAAGAAAATTGCCTATCAACTAATAAATGATGGGAGAGTAATTCATCCTATGATTGGGATAAGCCTAATAGATGAAAATAATTTTGAAACAAATAATAATTCTGTCAAAGTGGGTTATGTTTTACCGAATAGTCCAGCTGAAAAAAGTGGAATTAAAGTGAATGACATAATTTTAAAAGTGGGAAATAAAAATATTTATACAGCTTCAGACGTAATAAACCAAATAAGTCAAAATGGTATTAATAAGAAAATAAACATATTATTAAAGCGAAGAAATAAATTTATTAATTTAAAAGTAAAACCAACTGACATTACTAATTTACAAAATTAGTAAAAATTTCAATTGTTATAATCTTTAAGTATCTCTACACACTTAGAAATACAATTTCCATCTTTCATATCACAGCTTGTAATGCATTCAAAATAAGTTTCAATAGGGTCAGAAATGTGAAGCTGATTTTCTTTTAAATCATTTTTGTTCATATAAATTTTTAAAGCTAATTTTGTATTTTTTAGATTAGACAACAACGGTAAAATATGTAAAGACAAATGAGTGATCTTGCCTAGCTATATGTAAAGTTTTTTAAATAAAGCAAATTTTTTTTACCAAGAATAATTGCTAAATTACTAATCTTTTTATCCTTTTTTTTTGTCTAAAAAATATTCGTAGTTACCATTATATGAAAATAACTTTGAGTCTTTAATTTCGAGAATTCTATTTGCAACTTTTGAAATGAAATATCTATCATGAGAAACTATTAATAATGATCCTTGATAATTCTTAATTGCTAACTCTAAATTTTCTTTCGATTGCAGATCCAAATGATTGGTTGGTTCATCCAATAGCAGAAAATTACTTGGATTCATAATCATTAGAGCTAATGCTAGTCTTGCTTTTTCTCCCCCGCTAAGTTGTTTAATATTTTTAAATACAGTTTCATTTTGAAAACCAAATCCCCCTAAAAATGTTCTTACTTTTTTTTGAGGCCACTCTGGAGATTTATTGCATATTAAATCAATAACCTTTTCCTCAAGAGAAAGTGCCTCAGCCTGGTTTTGTTCGTAATAACTTGAAATTATATTATGTTTACCAAAATTAATTTCTCCGATTTCAGGAGATATTATTTTCATAATAATTTTAAGCAGTGTCGATTTACCACATCCGTTAGGTCCCAATATCGCTATTTTCTCTCCAGAAGATACCTTTAAATTTGCATCTAAAAAAAGAATTTTATCATCATAACTATGAGATAAATTTTTGATAGTTAAAACGGATTTTCCTGAGCGAGGACAATCTGGAAAATTAAAAGCAGGACTTTTTGATTGGGCTACTGGGGCATCTATTTTAGAAATCTTTTTTAGTTGTTTTTCTCTACTTTTTGCTTGTGAACTTCTTGTTGCACTAGCTCTAAACCTATCTATATACTTTTTCTGGATGGCAATTTCTTTTTGTTGTAATTGATATGCTTTATTTTGTGATTCCTCATTTAAATTTTTCTGTTCAACAAAAAAAGAATAGTTTCCATTATAAATTTCAGATATACCCCTATCTATAAAAATTATTTTTTTACATAATTTATCTAAAAAATATCTATCATGACTAATAATAATAATTGCAATTTTAAGCGAAGATAAATATTCCTCCAACCAAAAAATAGTATCCAAATCTAAATGATTGGTTGGTTCATCTAATAAAAGCAAATCAGGTTTTTGTAATATTATTTTCCCAAGTGCAATTTTCATCTGCCAACCACCTGAAAAATTTCCCACTAATTTATCAGCATCTTCAAGAGAAAAGCCTAGCATTGGCAATATTTTTTCAACATCAGATCGCATTTTATAGCCACCTAAAGCCTCAAATTTTGATTGCTGTTGTGAAAGTTGATTTACTAATATTTCAAGTTCATTGGCATGTTTTTTGATATCCAATGATTTCATTTCATTTTCAATTTCTAAAAGTTTGATGGAAACAATTTGTATATCTTTGAAGGAACTTTCTAATTCCTCTCTCACAGTACAATTCAAGTTACAATCTAATTCCTGCTTTAAATGTGCAATTTTAGGATTGCCCTCTTTTATGATCTTTCCACTTGTTTGATCTTCCTCTCCAATTAAAATCTTAAATTGGGTTGATTTACCCGCACCATTTGAACCAATCAAGCCAACTTTTTCTCCTTTTTTAATCTCCCAATTAATATTTTTTAAAACAACATCGGTAGAATAAATTTTGGTTACACCTTCAAATCTAATCACTTTTTTAAAATTAAATTTACAAAATCTGAGGCTTATTTACTAAAATATTTTGAAGAATAAAATTGATTTATGAAAAGAATAGAACAAATTGTAGTAATTTTCATAGCTGCAGCTCTTGCAATTCCAAGTTATTGGTTTTTTTGGACTTTAGCTGGTGGGGGCGGCTACGACAAAAGAATAAAACCAATGATCAATCAGAATGATAATTCTTCAGAATATTTTACTAAAGACCTCCTCGAGCCTTAACTAACCACATTTTAGTCGCTTCATCGTCAATAGTACTCAAATACTCTATAACCTCTTCTTTAGTCACAGCGATATTTAACTCGTTACCAATATCACATATTTTATCTAGAGCTTTTTTGGGATTAGTCAGAGCTGTCATAAACAAACTGTTTTTCTTTCTGGAGTCGTTTGCTATTAACTTATAGAGCTTTTCAGCATTACTGGACATGTTTTTAAAATCTATTATTAATAGATTATTACTTCAAGCTACATTTTGTTCATTATATTTCTTAATAGATAAATCATTATCTGTATCTTTTATTTCTTTTGCAGATGCATCAGCCATACTTCTAGCGTCTAAACATAAAACCTTTCTCAGTTTCGCAAAGTTAGCTGCATGAGATTTTCTACCATCTTTTTGAGCACAATACTCAGACTGTTGAAGAATATGGTGAAGATGAGTTAACAAATATGGACTAATTACTGCTGATACCAAAACATCACTATTTTCATTATCGTAAGAATCAGAATTCAATAATCTTTTTTTCTTTTTATCAATTATCAACCTTTTAGGTGAATCAATTTTTCTTGAATTTTTCATAGGATAATAAAAACAACTAATTGATACGGACATATTTCCTTATTAATAATATACACAAAGATAGTATCCTTGACTAACTGTGTATACTAATAAGTAACAGTTATCAACTTTGACTCATGGCTACCCGTCAAAATTCAACAAATGGGAAGCCAAAATCTCCTAGAATTCAAGTAGTTCTTCCTGAATCAATTTGTGAACAGCTTAATATTCTAGCTACTAATGAGTCTAGGACCGTTAGTAATATGGCAAAGGTTTTAATACAAGAAGGTTTAAAACAATACTTTGAAAAGGAAGGCAAAGCACTTATTTCAGAACTCAATTTAAATACAGATAAATTTAGAGACGAACTTGAAAAAAAAAGTGTCAAAAGATTGAAAAAAGCTCCTCAAAGGATTAGATACTATAAAAAATCTGATTAAAATAACTAATTTTGAGGTAATTTCTGTAAATCTGCAGTTTTTCCCATAACCACCAAAATATTGCCCCTTTCCAAAATATATTTTGCTGGTGGATTAACTGTTAACTCCTCCGCGGGTCCAGCTGCAAGAACATTTACTAAATAATTTTTTCTCAAATTTAAATCTCTCAAAGATCTTCCAATAAATTCCTCTGGAACAGTGATTTCATCTATACCAGTTTGATTATCTAGTTCCAATCTTTCAATTAGATTTGGTCTCACAAGTTCTAAACCTAATCTTTCTCCTTGCATTCTGGAAGGAAAGACAACTTTATCTGCCCCTACCCTTTTTAACATTTTTTCGTGCAAATCACTCGTAGCTCTCGCTATGACCCTTTTCACTTTGCTACCTTCACTATCCTTAGCAATAAGGGTTGTAGTTATACTCGCCTCAATAGGTTCACTTATGCCAACTACAACAGTATTCATTTCCAATATTCCTGATTCCTTCATAGACTCTTCATCAGTACAATCTACGACTCTAGCTTCAATCGAAGGTTCCAATTGTCTCAAATCATCAATAGCTTTTTCCGAATAATCTGCAGCTAAAACATCTACACCATTATTAATAAGTTCTCTACAAACTGCAGTTCCAAATCTGCCAACGCCGACAACTGCAAAAGTGAGTGCTTCATTTTCTCTCTTTTGAGACCACTGCCACCAATCAGCCATAATTAAATTCAGTCAATCCTAAACATAGAGATCAGCTCTAGGATAGCCAATTCTCTTTTGTCTATCTATTCTACTCTTATAGAGCGCTTGCCAAAGTGCACTTAACAGCAACAGGATCCCAAGTCTTCCCACAAACATACCCACAATAAGAATAAATTGGCCAAAATGATTTAATTTTACAGTTAAACCAATATCAAAACCAACAGTTGCAAATGCAGATATACAAGTAAAAAGAATTTCCAGAAATGTGAACGATTCTTTTTTAACAAACGTATTAGTTGTACTTAGCAACATTGCCATTAAAAGAACAAAAAGTAAAGATCCAACTGTAATTCCAACTGCCTTGAGAATAACTTTGTCTGAAATTACTCTATTGCTAATAATTACATCTTTCTGCCCTCTTAAAGTTGATCTAGTTGCAGCCATTAAAGCAATAAATGTAGTTGTTTTTATACCTCCACCAGTACCTCCAGTACTTGCTCCAATAAACATCAGTGTCATTAATAATAAGAGGCCCGTATCTGAGATAGAGTTCAAAGAAATCGGAAAATTTGTAAAGCCTGCAGTTCTTGCACTAACTGTTTCGAAGATAGATGACAATAACCTCTCAAACAAATTCAAATCATTAAAAAATTGACTATTTAGCAAAGATTCAGTAATAAAGAATCCTAATGATCCAAATAATATTAGAGACAAACTTGTCCTAATAACTAGTCTAGAATGAAGACTCAATTTTTTATATGAAAGATTTTTTTTATTACTCCAAATATCATCTATAACCCTCCATCCCAGTCCACCCATGAAAATGAGAAAAATAAATACAGTATTAACCAAAAAATTTGTTCTATAGTCTTGAAGACTATTAGACCATAAAGAAAAACCTGCATTGTTATAGGCAGATATACTGTGAAAAATAGAGGACCAAAGTCTTTCCCAATTATTTTGAATATCTACAAATCCAAAAGAATATAAAACAATAGCGCCTAAAGATATGATACAAGTTGCAGTTATAGCAATGCTTTGAAAAGTTCGGCCAATACCTCCAACTCCGAATTCATCAAGAGTTTTTCCTTTATCTAATCTAGTTCTTAGTTTTGTCCCCTTTACAACGAAACCTTGTAGAAATGTGGTAATAGCCATTAATCCAAGACCACCTGATAAAAGCATAAAAGCCAAGAAAACTTGGCCAAAGAAGTTCAAATCAACGCCAATATCTATTATAGTCAAGCCCGTAACGGTTATGGCAGAGGTAGATGTAAAAAATGCTTCCCACAAACCAACCTTTGAAGATGAACATAAAGGGGAACTTAAAATTAAAGTTCCAAAGAAAATAATAAACAATCCTGTAACGATAGTAAATTGAGGTACAGATAGTTTTCTGTAAGCATCCTTTAACCTGTAAACATTACTTGTGAATTTCACGATATTACCCGTAATTTAAAATTATCAATGCTGGCACAGTAAATGACATTATAAGTGTTAATCCTGCGCCGTATTTTGCTATATCAAAAAATCTATATCTTCCAGGACCATAAACCATTAAATTTGTTTGATAACCCATTGGAGTCAAGAAAGATTGACTTGCACCAAATAAAACAAGCATTATTAAAGCGCTTGGTGAAATTTCTAAAACATTTGAGAATTCAATAGCAACAGGCAAAATCAAAGCAACCGAAGCAGCATTACTTATAAATTGCGTAAGAATAACTGTAGATACAAAAATTACGACTAGTGCAAAATAAAGAGGCATTCCGTTAAGGGCAAAGTTTAGATTAACTGCAATTACATCTGCTAATCCAGTTATCTGCATAGCTACACTAAAACACGATAAAGATCCCAGCAATAAAATAACGTCTAACCTAATTGATTTTTGTATCTCTGCAGGTCTTAAACATCCACAAGCAACCATTGCAATCACTGCCAAAAGAACTGAACCTACTAATGGAATATTAGAAACCGAAGGCAAAACCACCATTCCTATTGCAATTGCAATCGATATAGGTTTTTTTATCAAAAAAGGTAAGTCATCTTCGAATTGATCTAAAATAAGTAAATCATTACTAGCTTGCAAACCTCTTATTGAATCTAGCGGTGCTTGCAATAATAAAACATCTCCAGCCCTTAAAACAGCTTGGCCTAATCTCTCCTGAACAGTTTGCTGGCCTCTTCTTAATGCTAAAACTGTTGCATTATGACGCTGCCTAAATCTTAATTCTCTCAAACTTGCACCGGCTAAAGTTGAACCAGCTGGTAACAAGGCTTCAAAGGTCTTAGTACCTTCATCATCTGAGAAAACATTAGCCCCATCAAATGATGTTTTGTTTTCTCCTAACAGAATAGTATGTTCCTGCTGTAGCCTAAATAAGTCTGCCCTTGTAACGCGGATTATTAATCTATCATTCGGTTCAATCTTTCTATCAGCCAAAGGAGGAAGAATAACTTTTCCATTTCGTTGCAATTCCAGAACATCAACGTCAAATCGTCTTTGCAATCTACTATTTCTGACAGATTGTCCAACTAATTCTGAAGTAGAGGGAATAGTAACTTCAGTAAAATATATATTCATATCACCATTTTTAATAAACTCCTTATCTCTCCCTCTATCTGGTAAAAGCATGTCAGACACAAGAATCATATAGGTTGTACCTATCAGCCATACAGGAATTCCAATTGAAGTCAAACTAAATAATTCCAAACCTCCGTAACCTAATTGTTGACTTATATCACTTACAAGAAGATTTACTGAGCTACCTAATAATGTCAGAGTTCCACCGAGTAAAGTAGCAAAAGAAAGAGGTAATAAAACTTTTGATGGTGATATATTTCTTCGCTCGCACCAACTTTCAATTAAAGGTAACAAAGATGCTACTACTGGAGTATTAGGTACAATTCCAGATATTGGAGCAATCAAAAAAGCTATTAAAGTAATTAATTTCCTTGGAGTTCGAATACTTTGAGAAGAAATCAATTCTCTTACTCTGTCTAAGGCACCACTTTTAAATAATGCTGAGGAAACTGCAAATAAACCCATAAGGGTAATTAAAGAAGGGCTACCAAATCCAGCTAAAGCTTTTTCAGGAGAAAGAACCCCAGTAGATATAAATATTCCGACACATAACAAACCAGTCAATTCAGGTGCAATAGTATTTCTAATAAACAATATTATTGACATTATTAAAACAACTACCGTTATAAACGCATCAAAATTATTACTAACTACTGCAATTAAATTCATACAAAACTTATTTAACTCAATATACCCAAAAACAATATTTCAAAAAAGTTTAATTCGAATAATCTTTTTTAAGAAACTTTTTAAAAATAGATTTTTTTTGGAATATCCATGAAGATGCAGATTTTAAGCTTTCTGTAATATCAGGCAACTTGGAAGCATATATAAGTCTTCTTGCCTCAAAAGCCAATTTCCCAGATAAAGTAACCCCAAGCCCAGAAATTGAAGCTTCGCCTATTCCTAAGCTAATCATTTCACCGTTGTCTTGAAATTCAAAGGGTAAAGGATCTTTTCCTTGAATTAAAAGTTCTAAATTATTAGCAAGATGATTTCCTTCCTGCATAGCGACCTGAGCAGTTATAGGTAAATCTTCCATTCCTTCAATAACTGAAATATCACCAATAGCAAAACAGTTTTTATAGTTTTCTATTTGCAAATTATTATTAACTAAAATTCGTCCAAATTTTTTTGTTATTTGATCAGTTTCTAAGTAAGACAAATTAGGTTTAACACCTGCTGTCCAAATAACAATATCTTTATCATAGGAAGTTATTCCAACCTCACTAGAAATAGTAATTTTAGTTTCTGAGACTTCTTTAACTGTGGAATTTAAAAGAACTTTGATTTTTCTTTTGTCTAATGCCTTCTCTGCTTGTTCTCTATTAAAAATTTTGTTTTTATTTAGGATTTCGTTTGATTTTTCTATTACATTAATTTCAAATTGGTCTCTAAATATATCTTTAATTTTGCATGCCAACTCGATACCAGAGGGACCACCCCCAACTATAAATAATTTTTTATGCAACGAAGTATCTTGTGATTGTTTTAAAAAAGAATTTAATTTATTTAAATCGTGAACATCATTAAAAAAATAACAATTTTCATCTACACCTTTTATAAAAAAACTATTTGGTATAGATCCTGTACAGATGACGAGATATTGATAACTTAATTTTAATTCATCACTAAATTCAAGAATATTTTCTTTGAAGGAAATCTTGGTTAAACAATTTCTTAAAAAAGTAATACCCGCATCAGAAAAAATATTTGCAAATTTTGGGGTGGCTTCCCAACTTCTTATCTCTTCACTTAAAACTTCGTACATTAAAGGTTTAAATATAAAGTTAGTTTCAGAATCAACCACAAGAATCGGTAAAGAAGGATTAAGATTCTTTAAATTCAAAGCAAATGTCATACCTGCAAAACCCGCTCCAACTATTACTATTGGTTTTTGTAATGATTTCATTAGAGAAATATTGTTATGCGTAAATGTATTATTAAACTATACGAATAATTTTTAAATTGAGCGAAATAAAATTAAACTCATAATCAAACTGAAGAATGATTGAAAAAATTCACAAAGATATCAAAACTAACTTGAGGAAATATAATCAAGATCTTGTAGATATGAAGCCTCAAGAAATGCTTACATGGGGTTATGAAAAGTTTGATAAACAATTTGCTATTACAACAAGTTTTGGTATACAGTCATCAGTCCTTTTAAATATGATCAGCAAATTATCTCTACAAAAAAAAATCAAAATATTTTGGATAGATACAGGTTACCTTCCCCAAGAAACATACAATTACGCTGAAAAGCTTATTGATAGTTTATCCTTAGAAGTTGAAGTTCTGCAAAGTGAATTATCTCCAGCAAGAATGGAGGCCAAATACGGAAAACTTTGGGAAACAAAAAAAGAGAGTGATTTAGATAAGTATCATGAATTGAGAAAGATAAAACCTTTAGAAAATGGTCTAGAAAAATATGATATTTCCTGCTGGGCAAGCGGTGTTAGATCAAGTCAAACAGAAAATAGAAACAAAATGAAATTCATAGACATAATTCGTCAAAGGCTCTCTTTAAGACCTTTATTAAATTGGACAAATAAAGATATTTTTTA
Source organism: Prochlorococcus sp. AG-355-M18 (assembly GCA_003280725.1). GTDB lineage: Bacteria > Cyanobacteriota > Cyanobacteriia > PCC-6307 > Cyanobiaceae > Prochlorococcus_A. The sequence continues at coordinate 67,280 of QCED01000001.1, forward strand.
TTATATGGAAGAGAATAATTTACCTGCCCATCCACTTTTTATCAAAGGTTATTCTTCTGTAGGAGATTGGCATTCAAGTAGTCCCGATGGTATGGAAACAAAAGGCAGAGATACAAGATTTGGAGGAATTAAACAAGAATGTGGAATTCACACTAATAATTAAATTGATCATAGAACAATGGTCTCAGAAATAAATTTTTTATTTGTAGGCAATAGTAGGCATCATTGGGCTCAATATTCTAAAAATCAATCTAAATTCTTCCATACCAAAAAAGAGCAAAAAGTACCCGAAAATATAGATCTTGATCAATTAATTTGGGCTTCTGTAGGAAAACTTCCAAATTTTTTGCTGAGAAAAGAAAATGAAATACAAACTAAAGATATCCAATTATCAAATCTTCCTGATTATTTTGGGGTTGATAGAGCTCTTGCCTGTATTGCAGCTCTTAAAATTATTGAAAACCCTTTCAAAAAAGATTTGCTAATTGCAGATTTTGGAACAATATTATCAATAACAAAATTAAATTCAAATGGATCTATTATTGGAGGTCAACTTCTTCCAGGTTTTCTAACACAATTAAAATCAATGGAACAAAATACAAAAAATCTTAAAGCTCCCAAAAAATATGATATTCCTATCAAAGATTTTTTAATTAATACAGAAGAAGCAATCTTAAAAGGAATAATCAACTCTCTTACTGGCGTGATTAATAGTTTATTTAATCCCGAAAAGGATATTTTAATAATTTGTGGGGGAGACTCTCAATTAATCACAAAATCTCTAAAAATTAAAAAAGAAAATATTATCAATGCTCCTAATTTAGTTATGGAGGGGATGATTATTCACCACCTGTCCATAAAAAATTAGCTTAACCCAAGGTCTGCAATTATATGATCAGCCATTATTGCTGCTTTTACCTTTAAGTAAATTTTTTCGATGTTACCTTCAGTATCAATTAAAAAAGTATTTCTCATCATTCCCATATATTCTTTTCCCATAAATTTTTTCAGTCCATAGCTATCGTAATCAGAAGAAACTTTGAAAGGTTCAGGATCAGTTAAAAGAATAAAAGGTAAATTAAATTTTTCTATAAACTTCTGATGAGAGGATGCATTATCTTTACTAATACCTAGCACAACAATATTATTTTTTTGGAGTAAATCCCAATTCTCTTTAAAATTACATGCTTCTTTAGTACATCCTGGAGTATTATCTTTTGGATAAAAATATAGTATTATTTTTTTACCTTTAAAATCACTAAGAGAAACTTCTTTCTCAAAAGAATCTTTTAATTTAAATTCTGGTGCTTTGTCGCCAACCTTAAGAGCCATTGAAATTATTAAATGAGTATGAATATAAAATACCAAAAATTTGGTTTTATGAGATTAAAGGTGTGCAAGATGTCGCAACTATAGAAGAAATTAAAACTGCAAAAAACTTAACAAATTCAAGATCAAAGATTTTCTTAGAAACAAGAGCTTATTTGCGCCAATCACTTTCAACACTTTTTGATTTAGACCCCCTAGAAATTCCAATTAATGCTCAACCTGGAGAACCTCCAATTTTACCCTCTGGGATGGGAAATATCAGTTTAAGTCATTGTAAAGATGCCATTACTATAGTCTGGCATAAAGACAAAATAGGAGTTGATATTGAGAGAACAGATAGAGATTTTAACCATATAAAATTTGCAAAAAAATATTTTTTTCATACCAATAAATCAAATCATAATAATTATTTAACAAAAAATATGATATTAAATCAATGGTGTGCTGTTGAAGCAGCTATAAAATGGGATCATGGAAAAATAGCTAAAGACATTAAATATTGGGAATTTTTTGAAAAGCCTAAAGAGTTAATTCATAAGAAGAAAAATATACATTTAAATTATTCACAGGTTAACTTCCATAATTGGACTATCGCTTTAGCCTACGCAGAAAGAACTTCTTTTAATCCTGAGATTATTTGTTGTTCGAAAAATTTTTAATTTTCTTTTCTTCTAAGCAGTTCTTCATATTGAGTTTTTTCCCATCCATTATTATTTGGTTCCCATATTTTTAAACCTCTTAAAGATTTAGGAAGATATTCTTGTACGACCCAATTACCTGGATAATTATGAGGATTTACATAACTATTAGAATTATTTTTTAAATGAAGTGGAACATCAAAAGCATTGGTAGATTTGATTGTTTCAATTGCTTTAAAAATACTTTTCGTACTATTACTTTTGGGAGAAATAGCTAAATATAAAGAAGCCTGCGTTAAAAAATATAATCCTTCTGGAAAACCAACTCTATCAAAAGCATCACAACAGGATTGTACAACTACTATGGCATTAGGATCAGCTATTCCAATATCTTCACTGGCAGATATAAGTAGTCTTCTAAAAATAAAATTAGGATCCTCACCAGCCTCCAGCATATTCGCAAGCCAGAATAAAGTTGCATCTGGATCAGAACCTCTTATGGATTTAATAAAGGCACTTATTACATCGTAGTGATTTTGACCATTTTTATCGTAAACAATATTTTTCTTTTGTAGTGCATCCTCTGCTATTGAAAGATTAATGTTGATTTCTTTAGCATCATTTTCAGCAGTTGTCTCTATCGCCATCTCTAACGCATTGATTAATGTCCTTGCATCTCCGCCAGAAAATTTAATTAAATGACTTATAGCATCTTGAGTTAAATAAACCTTTTTTGAATCTTTTTGTTTTGAATAGTGAGTAATGACTTTTTGTATTATTTTCTGCAAATCATTTTCTGACAAAGGAAGTAATGTGAAAATACGAGACCTGCTAACAAGCGCTTTATTAACAGCAAAGAAAGGGTTTTCAGTTGTAGCACCAATAAAAGTTATAGTTCCATTTTCTATTGAAGGTAATAAAGCATCTTGCTGAACTGATGTGAATCTATGAACCTCATCGATAAATAAAATAGTTTTTCTTTTTGAATTTATTAATCTATCTTTTGCATTAGCGATTTCATTTCTTAATTCTTTAACACTTGATAATACTGCATTTAACTTAATTAATTTTGACCGCGTATTAAAAGAAATAATTTCAATTAGAGTAGTTTTGCCAACACCCGGAGGGCCAGAAAAAATAAAATTACTTATCTTATCGTTTAATATTGCACTTCTTAAGAGCGAATTCTCATTCAGGATTGGTTGTTGACCAAAAAAATCCTCCAAATTCTTTGGTCTTAATTTATCTGCCAAAGGTGCATTGTTTTCTATTTGAGAATAATTAGTAAATAAATTTTCTGAATGCATTTAAATAAAATCAAAAAATCATTACTTTCAATTCTATGTAATTACTGTAGGAGTTTCCATTTGAGTAAGTTTTGAAATGTTCAATAAAGCATCTAAATCATCTATTAAAGGTTTCAAAGCGATTTGAGGATTTAACAAAAGATTCTGTTGAGGATCGAAAAACTTCTCAAAGTAAAGTCTTAATGTTGCACCCTTAGTTCCAGTTCCAGAAAGGCGCACAATTACTCGAGAATTATCATCAAGGATCAATCTTAAACCTTGATTTTCACTTATGGAATTATCAACGGGATCTAAATATGAAAAGTTATCTGCAACTTTAACTAAATGGCCAGCAAAACTATTTCCTTTTAAATTTTCGAGCATAGAAGTTAGATTACCAAAGATTTGATAAGCAATATTTGAGGGAATTGCCTCATAATCATGTCTTGAATAATAATTCCTACCAAATTGTTTCCAATGATTCTCCATCAAATCACTTACCGAACATTCTTTCTCAGCTAAAACTTGTAACCAATACAAAACTGCCCATAGTCCATCTTTTTCTCTGACATGATTACTACCTGTTCCGAAACTTTCTTCTCCACATAAAGTAATTAAATTAGAATCTAAAAGATTTCCAAAAAACTTCCAGCCGGTAGGTGTCTCGAAACAAGGAATATTTAATGCTCGAGCGACATTATCAACCGCTGAGCTGGTTGGCATGGATCGTGCCACACCTGTAATACCATCTTTATAACCAGGGACGCATTTTGTGTTAGCAGTGATAACTGCAAGACTATCACTAGGATTTACAAAACATCCACTTCCTAAAATCATATTTCTATCTCCATCTCCATCGCATGCAGCACCAAAACTATAAGATTTTTTATTTAATAACAAATCAGCCAAGTGGGATGCGTAAGTAAGATTAGGATCAGGATGTAAACCTCCAAAATCTTTTAACGGGTTACCATTCATGACACAATCTGGTGCAAGACTCATTTTTTCAACAAAAATATTTTTTGCATATGGGCCTGTAACCGCATTCATTGCATCAAAGATTAAAGAGAAGTCTTTTTTTAAAAAATCACTAATTTGATCAAAGTCAAAAATTTTCTCCATCAAATTAGAATAATCTGTTAATCCATCAATAATTGCTAAGGTAGTTTCGTCGTAATGATAAGTTCCATATTCACTAAAATCAGGTAATTGAATTTTACAAATTCTATAACTAGTTAGTAATTGTGAAGCCTTAAAAATCTTATTAGTAATTATCTCAGGAGCTGGGCCACCATTAGAGATATTCAATTTCACTCCAAAATCGCCATCAATCCCACCAGGATTATGGCTTGCAGAAAGAATAATTCCACCAATAGCGTTTTCTTTTCTAATTAAATGTGATGTCGCAGGTGTAGATAATAAACCGTATTTTGGAACAATAACCTTTTGAACTTTATGAGCAATGCATATTTGGACAATTTTTTCTATTGCTTCAATATTGCCATATCTACCATCACCACCAACTACTAATGTTGAACCTTTTAAATCTCCTAATGATTGTAAGATTGCTTCAATAAAAACTTCTAGATAATGTTCTTCCTGAAATTTTAAAGTACTTTTTCTTAATCCAGAGGTACCTGGTTTTTGATCTAGAAAAGGAGAATTGATATTAATTACACTCACTTGATTCATATTTTTAAGAAACTTCCAAAAATCTAACTAAATTAATGAGGCATTTCGGAAGTTCTTAACATAGCGATAAACCATAATGAAGAAATTAATAATGCACTAAGAATTCCATAGTTAACACCGAATTTAGAAATTGTAATTGGAACTATTAATGGAAAAGTTAATGCACCAAACAATGGAGTAAAAGCTACAATTTTTTTCAGCATTGATTTAATTTATTAAAACCATTCAGTCTCAGCATTATCTTTTTCATTAGTATCGTCAAGTGGTGTAGATCTATCAAATTTCATTGATATACTTTTTTCTTGCTCCCCAGATACATCAACAGCTTTAATATCATATTTTTGAGTCCCGTCTCTAAATGGAACTTGAATTCTAAAAGTGCCATCTGCAGCAAGAGGTACATCTTCGCCACCTATTGTCAGTTTTGCAGAAGGCTCTGTAGCTCCATAAACAATTAATTCAGCATCAGCAACGAGCCAAAAAGATCTATTTTTAACAATTCCGCTTCCAGAATCATTTAAACCTGATGACCATTTACCAACACCTGAGTCTGTAAGATTATCGTTTAGATTTGTTGAATTTAAATTTTCCATAAATTCTTCAGACCCAAATTTTCTTCTTAAAGGAATGCTAGTTGCTGCTTGGTATAACCTTTCATGCATACCATTTTGTTCTGAAACGACAGGATTAGAAATATCTGGGATTGACTCAAAAGTAGAATCTAAATTAAAGGGAACAAATTTATCAAGAATTTGTTCAGAAGGATGAGACCCAGGAACATGGCTTATCGAAGAAAATGCCAATGACATCCAGTTAAAACCATATTTGTAGCCTAATTCAACTTTATAATCTCTATCTGCAAGTGGGATCGGCAAGTACCATTCAGTACTATAACTATCAACTGCTATCTCCCTAAGTGTTCCCTGATTCAAGTTGCTTCCCTCAGAACCAGATGCATCAAATAATCGTAAACATAATTTATTGGCTCCCAAAGATTGTGCTTTTTCTCTATCTGCATCGGAAATTTGCCAAAAAACATAAGCCCAATCTGGATCTCGGGGTAGGAAAACTACATTTGTTTTAACTTCTTCACTACTGTTAAAAGCATTGGACGCAGAAGTTTCTTCAGATTTTGTCTGGGTAGCTGCAGTGTAAGTTTTTTTTGTAAATTTTTCTTGATATTTAAGTATTAAATCAACTAAAACGGCTTTTGTTTTACGACTGTACAGCGGGACAGATAACTTGCTTGCTTCTTGACGTAATTGTCTGAGGGTTAGTGAGAGTAATTGAACTTTATTCATGATCCCATCAGCCACTTTAAATTCTCCGTTTTTGTTTGGGATCAGTATGTTCTTTTTTTTTGGGAATTGTGTGTCTTTTTGGCCTGTCGTCAGGATCCTCTGACTACTAAAAAATTCTCAAAATTGATATTTCTCTTCAAAACAGTTGGTATCAAAGCAATTAATTAATTTTCAGATCTTTTTGAAATGTAAATTAATTTTCTTTTTTTTTAAATTTTATTACCTAAATTTGTTAACGACTCAACAAAAATATATTTTTTCTTCGGGATCAGTTAAATAAAAAGAATTCATCGTTGCTCAACTAAAGGTACTAAATCATCTATCTCTAAATCTTCAATACTTTTACCTATTTTTTTTGAAAAAGCACTTAATTTTGCAGAAGTGGATTCTAACTGCTCATAAAAAAGATCACTAAATTTTTTATCATCAAATTTTTTAGATTGGTTATCACACCATTCTCTCAGGAGATTTTTATTTTGAGATTCCAAACTATTATCTACATTTATAATTTTTAAAATCTGAAGGCAATGAGCGAGAATTCTTAAATGATGTTTCTGCATTATAGGTAGATCAAGATTATCAATTTCTTGAATAGTTTCTATATTGAATGGGTTAGACAAGGGATCAAGATGATTAGACATTAATTTTTAGTTTAAATAAAGGAAAAAAACTCAATATTGGGGGTATCTTTCGTTAAAGTATATAAAGCTAATTGTAATAAGTTATTTTTAATAACATGGTCAACGAAAATTTAGTTAAAGATGTAGTAAAAGAGCCTTACAAATATGGTTTCGTTACTGATATTGAAACTGAAAAAATAGAAAAGGGATTAAATGAAGATATCATAAAATTAATTTCACAGAAGAAAGAAGAGCCAAAATTTCTTCTTGATTTTAGATTAAAAGCCTTTAAAAAATGGCAAAAAATGAAAGAGCCTGATTGGGCAGCATTAGGATATAAAAAAATTGATTATCAAGATATTATTTATTACTCTGCTCCTAAGCAAAAAGAGAAAATTTCTAGCTTAGATGAAGTTGATCCCAAACTTCTTGAGACTTTTGACAAATTAGGAATACCCCTCACGGAGCAAAAAAAACTCACAAATGTAGCAGTAGATGCTGTCTTTGATAGTGTTTCTATAGCCACAACTTTTAGAGAAGAACTTGCTGAACATGGAGTTATATTTTGCTCAATTAGTGAAGCAGTAAAAAATCACGCGGATTTGATTGAAAAATATTTAGGTACAGTAGTTCCTGCTAGTGATAATTATTTTGCAGCACTAAATTCTGCAGTTTTTAGTGATGGTTCTTTTGTTTATATCCCAAAAGGTGTTACCTGCCCTATGGATCTATCTTCCTACTTCAGAATTAATAGTGGAGATTCAGGACAATTCGAAAGAACATTAATCATTGCTGAAGAATCAAGTTCTGTAAGTTATCTAGAAGGTTGTACAGCTCCAATGTTTGATACAAATACCCTACATGCAGCAGTTGTAGAGCTTATAGCATTAGACGATGCCTCGATAAAATATTCAACAGTGCAAAATTGGTATGCTGGTGATGAAGAAGGTGTTGGTGGAATTTTTAATTTTGTCACCAAGAGAGGAAAATGTTTAGGTAAGAGAAGTAAAATTAGCTGGTCTCAAGTTGAAACAGGGTCTGCAATTACATGGAAATATCCTAGCTGTCTTCTTTTAGGGGAAGAATCTGTAGGAGAATTTTATTCAGTGGCTCTCACCAATAATCTTCAGCAAGCAGATACCGGCACGAAAATGATCCATATTGGTCCTAAGACCAAATCAACTATTGTTAGCAAAGGTATTAGTGCAGGTAACTCAAAAAATAGCTATAGAGGTCTTGTCAAAATGGGGACAAAAGCTACAGGATCAAGAAATTACAGTCAATGTGATTCAATGTTAATAGGGGATCAAGCTTCTGCAAATACATTCCCTTACATCAAATCTCAACAACCCAATTCTGAAATTGAGCATGAAGCAAGCACATGTAGAATCTCAGAAGACCAACTTTTTTATCTCCAAAGCAGAGGTATAGAATTTGAGGAGGCAGTATCTATGATGGTCAGCGGTTTTTGCAGAGATGTATTTAATCAATTACCTATGGAATTTGCTGCTGAAGCAGATAAGTTACTGGCGCTTAAACTAGAAGGATCAGTAGGTTAATTAATCAATTTCTAAACTGAAATGCAAAGTAAAATGAAAGAATCAGATCCAATTTTAGAAGTTGAAAATCTCTCTGCATCTACTGATAATCTTCCAATTTTAAAAGGGGTTTCACTTACTGTCTATCCTGGAGAAATCCATGCCATTATGGGAAGAAATGGATGTGGCAAAAGTACTCTTTCGAAAATCATTGCAGGACATCCCTCGTATAATATTACAAACGGCGACATAAAATTTTTAGGTGAAAACATCAACTCTCTAGAACCTGAAGAGAGATCTCAATCAGGAATTTTTCTTGGTTTTCAATATCCAATTGAGATTCCAGGGGTAAGTAATCTTGAGTTTCTTAGAGTTTCAACCAATGCTAGAAGGAAATTCCTGAACAAAGAAGAATTGGATACTTTTGATTTTGAAGAATTAGTTAAAGAAAAGTTAGAAATTGTAAAAATGGATCAGGCATTCCTATCAAGGAGTGTGAATCAAGGCTTTTCCGGAGGTGAAAAAAAAAGAAATGAGATTCTGCAAATGGCTTTACTTGAGCCCAAGATAGCAATATTAGATGAGACTGATTCTGGTCTTGATATCGATGCTCTAAGAATAGTGGCATCAGGGATTAAAAAAATATCTAATGCACAAACTGGAATTATACTTATTACCCACTATCAAAGATTATTAGATGAAATTAAACCAAATTATGTCCATGTTATGTCAGATGGACAAATCATAAAAACTGGCGAGAGTGATCTTGCCACAGAGCTTGAGGAAAAAGGGTATGAATGGACTGATAACTTTATAAAAGAGACATAAACAAATGGAAATTATTGAAAAAATCAAAGCCAATAAATCGGATGATAACTTAACAGAAATACAAAAAATATGTCTACATAAATTACAATCAAGCCCTCTCCCTAATCCTAAAAGTGAACTATGGAGACTTTCAAATAAATCAAAATTGTCAAACTTTTTAGATTACTCAGTTAATGAAAAAGATTCAAAATTTGATATACCATATCCGAAAAATTCTCAAAGTACTATTAGATTAATAATTGGTGAGAATTGCCAAATTAAATTAATAGAGAAAAATTACTCAATACAGCAATTAAGTGAGGATGAATTACAAAAATATATCAAGGAACAGATATCTTTTTTTAAGCAAAACGAAAATTGGAGTGACTTACTAAATCTGTCTTTAAGTTGTAAAAATAATATTTTGGGATTAAAAATAAATGGATCAAAAATTCCTCCTATTGAAATTTTTAGTCATGCATCAAGTAATTCTTTAAAAGCAAAAACCCTCGTAATATTTCTAGAAAAGAATTGTGATGTTGAATTATTACAAGTAAATCTTGGTAAAGAAAACTCTTCATTATCTCAATCAACTTTCTTTTGCTTGAAAGAAAATAGTTCCGTAAATCATGGTGTTGTTTCTTACGGTAAAAACAAATCCAATCTATTAAATTCTCTCAATGTAATTCAACAAAAAAATAGTACATACAACTTGGGATCTTTACATTTCAAATTCAATTACGCGAGATTTGAAATTAGTATTAAACAATCTGCGGGAAACGCTAAAACAAATATCAAAGGTATGCAAATAACAAAAAAAGATGAGCAAATTTCAACCTATACAAAAATAGAATTTAATGGCCCAAATGGATTTCTAGATCAAATTAATAAATCACTTGCTGATGATAAATCACATGCAATATTTGAAGGTTCAATAATAGTTCCGAAAGTTGCCCAGAGAACTGATGCTTCCCAATTAAGCAGAAATTTACTTTTATCAAAGCTCGCACAAATAGATACCAAACCGCAATTAGAAATAATTGCTGATGATGTCAAATGCAAGCATGGAGCTACAATTTCGCAACTAAATGAAGAAGAACTTTTTTATATGCGAACAAGAGGGATCACATTAACAGAAGCAAGTAAACTACAATTAAGTTCTTACTTTCAAGAAATAATTTCATTTATTCCTATTTCAAAAGATAAATGGGATTTGCTTGATAAACTTTTAAATGAGAATTAATGGAAACGATTCAAAATTTTCCTGAAATAACGAAGAAAGACTTTCCTCTTTTAAATAAGAACTTAAAAAGTAATGAGCAAATTATTTATTTAGACCATGCTGCAACCACGCAAAAACCAGTGCAAGTCTTAAAAAAAATTGATGATTATTACAAAAACTTTAATGCTAATGTACATAGAGGTGCACATCAATTAAGTGCTAAAGCAACAGAAGAATTTGAAAATGCACGATATTTAATTAGCAAATATATAAAAGCGAATTCAACAAAAGAAATTATTTTCACAAGAAATGCTACTGAGGCAATCAATCTAGTAGCTCGATCATGGGGCGAATATTCATTAAAAGAAAATGATGAAATTCTATTGTCAATAATGGAGCATCATAGCAATATTGTTCCATGGCAAATGGTTGCAGCAAAAAATAAATGTAAATTAAAATTTATAGGTATAGATAAAGATGGAAAATTAGATATAGACGACTTTAAATCAAAACTAACATCTAGAACTAAACTTGTTAGTCTAGTACATGTTAGTAATACTCTAGGTTGCTGTAATCCAATCAAAGAAATAACTAAATTAGCTAAACAAAAAGGTTCTTTAGTGTTAATAGATGCATGCCAAAGTTTGGCTCATCAAGAACTGGATGTAATCGATCTAAATATAGATTTTTTAGCTGGATCAGGACATAAACTATGCGGTCCTACAGGTATTGGTTTCCTCTGGTCAAGAAAAGAAATACTAGAAAAAATTCCTCCTCTCTTTGGGGGTGGCGAAATGATTCAAGATGTCTTTGAAGAGACAAGTACTTGGGCAGAGCTACCACACAAATTTGAAGCTGGAACTCCAGCCATTGCAGAAGCAATAGGTCTTGCAGAAGCAATTAATTATATTAACAATATTGGATTGAATGAAATTCATGAATATGAAAAGACTATAACTAAATATTTATTTGAAAGATTAAATCAAATAGAAAATATTGAAATCATAGGCCCATCGCCGGAGATAGATCCAGACAGAGCCTCACTTGCCACCTTTTATATAAAAAATATGCATTCAAATGATATTGCTGAAATTCTTGATTCAAAAGGAATTTGCATCAGAAGTGGGCACCATTGCTGTCAACCTCTTCACAGATACATTGGAATTAAATCAACAGCAAGAATCAGCATGAATTTCACAACTAATAAGGAAGAAATTGATATGTTTATAGAAAAATTAAAGGATACTATTGATTTTCTAAAAATCAATTCTTAAAAATCCAAAGCATTTTTTAAAAATTCCTGAGATTTTTGCATTACAATTTCTTTATTTTCAATATTTCTAAAACCATGCCCTTCATTATCAAAAAAAATAACTTCTGAAAATTTATTATTCTGAATCAAAATTTGTTGAATTTTTAAAGTTTGTTTATAAGAAATAACTTTATCTTTTTTCCCATGAAACAATAAGATAGGTTTTTTTATTTTGTTAATATAATTTATCGGTGATCTATTTATATAATCATCATGATTTTTTGCATAATTTCCTACCAAAGAATTTAAATAATCTTTTTCAAACCTATGAGTGTGGTAATACATATCCTTCAAATCAATAACAGGATATTTACAAATTGCCGCTTTAAAAATAGACCCATATAATAAACAGTTCAAGGCAGTTAAGCCACCAGCACTATTCCCAAAGATTACTACTTTTTCACTATCAACTTGATTTGATTTAATCAATTCAAGAGCTAGTGCTTTGCAATCATAAGAATCAACAAGACCCCATTTATAATTCAACCTCTCTCTGTATGCTTTGCCAAATCCTGATGATCCTCCATAATTGACTTCAGCAACAAAAAATCCCTTCGAGGTCCAATATTGAACTTCAGAATTATATGATCCATCAAAAAATGCAGTTGGTCCGCTATGAGCTCTAACAAGGAGCGGTGGCTTGCTAAAGTTTTCAACAGACGGTTTATAAAGAAAAGAATGCGTAGATTGATCTTCAAAACCTTTAAACCAAAATGTCTCAGGTTTGGAACATTCTTTTATATTATCAATATATATCTGCTCGGAAAAATTTGATGAAAGTTTTTCTGCGAAATCAATTTCCAGTACAATTGCAAAAAAATCAGATCCATAACCTTTTATAAGAACTTTTTTTAGAAAAACACTGAAGTCACTTATTGAGGTAAAAGGAGTGAAAAATTTTTTAACGAATTGAAGATCTTTGTATTGTTCAACTACAAAATAATTTTCTTTTTTTGCTAGGCAAAATAAATTTTTTATAGTCCCTGAAAAAAATGTTATTCCGGAGACCCATTGTGGTGCTCCATATTCCATCAGATTTCTCTCTACTCTTTTCTTAATAAAAATATCCTCAATTTCACTAACATCTAAAAACAATAAGTTCCACCATCCAGAACTATCTTCAGAACATACTAAAATTGTTTCACTTATCCAATATGGTTGAAAAAAAGAAACGTTTTTTCTCGCATTTATCAGCTTATTTGAGAATTTTTTTATTTTTTTTATCTCTCCAGCTGAATCTATTTGAGCAAAAAACAGATCATTCCTTTCCCAGGGCATGTAAGGAGAATCCCACTCTATCCAAGAAAGTAAGTTAGCAGAACTATTAGAAGATAATTCGCCAGCAAAATTTTTAAATTTTTTTATTCGATGAATATCTTGCTTGGTTTTTTTTAAGTTTAAAGAAAATAAATAATCTCTATTATTAATTTCGCAAATACCATACAATAAATTTTTTTCAGAAATGACAAATGAAGAATCGAAATTTCCATCAATTGATTTAGATAATTGTCTAGGTTCTTGAACTAAATCAAGATATTTATTTTGACTGCTATAATTTGACGCTGCCTCTTTAAAAATTTGAAGCCATACTGCTTTGGTAATCTGATCTATCCATAACAAATAAAAATTATTTTTAAAATTTATACATTTATAAGATTTACCACCATATCCATGAAAATTATTTTTAATATTATATTTTTCACTTGTTAATTTCTGAGGAGACGCTTCTTTGTCATTAAATGGTCTTGCAAAAATGGCATTTTCATTTTGGCCTTCTCCAACAACATCAATCCAAAAAATTGTGTCTCTAATAATAGTTAATTCCTTATAAGCTCTTTTTTTAGATTCAGTTTGCCTAACTTTTAACTTATCATCATTACTCATTTAAAAATTTTATAAAGAACGTAAATTAAAGTGCTAGTATTTTTATAGCTAAACTCTTAATTAAAAACTTTTTTAACGTGGCAAACCATTTTTCACAACTTGCAAAAAAGTCAAGAACTAATGGAGGGTCAGAAAAAATTGAAAAAGAACAAACAGGTAAGCCATCTCTAGAAATTTATAAACTTGGTGATGATGTATTAAGACAAAATTCCAAAAGAATAACTAAGGTTGACGAATCGATTAGAAAACTTGCTAGAGAAATGCTTCAAAGCATGTATGCAGCTAAAGGAATTGGACTTGCAGCACCACAAATTGGTATCAACAAAGAGCTTCTTGTCATAGATGTAAATTTTGAAGATTCAGCAGCAGAACCTCTAATACTAATTAATCCAGAAATTACAGACTTTGGAACAACCCTTAATTCATACGAAGAAGGCTGCTTGAGTATTCCTGGCGTCTATTTGAATGTAATAAGGCCATCAACTATAAAACTAAAATTTAGAGACGAAATGGGCAGGCCACGTAAAATGAAAGCGGATGGACTTCTGGCAAGGTGTATTCAACACGAAATGGATCACTTAAACGGAATATTATTTGTTGATAGAGTTACATCAAAAGATGATTTGAACAAAGAACTTATAAAGGAAGGGTTTAACGAAACAGACGTAATATCTCTTAATTAATCTAATGACTGAAACTACAATATTTCAAAAAATAATTAATGAAGAAATACCGTGCGATAAGCTTTATGAAGATGAGTTTTGTATTGCATTTAATGATATTCAAGCACAAGCACCAATACATTTTTTAGTGATTCCCAAAAAGCCAATTATTAGTTTATTAGATTGTATTAAAGAAGATGCAAATTTATTAGGTCATTTACTTTTTGTTGGTAGCAAAATAGCTAAATCAAAAAATTTAACTAATTGGAGAACAGTAATTAATACTGGTGCAGAATCCGGACAAACAGTTTTTCATTTACATATTCATTTTTTATCTGGAAGAAAAATGAATTGGCCCCCAGGTTAAAACTCTCGGAAGAAAATTTTATGGGTTATAAATAAATAAAAACAAAATGAATACACCAGATTCCTTAAATACAGAATCCAAAAACTTATTCAATTTAATCTTAAAAAATTGGGAAAATTTAGACGATTCACTTAAAACTAAGTTAATAAAAATTTGGAGAGTTTTAACTTATAAATGGCAATTACAAATTTTAATGAATTTGCCTTTTTTAATTTGGTGGGGACTTGATAAGTCAATTACTAAAGTTCATCAATTTGATATGTATATATTGAATTACCTTCATCTTCCTAACTGGGCACTTTCATTAATTGGCTTTGGTCAATAGTCTTACTAAAAGATATAATTATTTTTAAAAACTAAAATGTGTAATGAATACAGCAGTTAATAATAAATCTAAAATTTTATTGCAATTACAAAAATTAAGGAGATTATCCCAACCTTTTTTCTTACCAATTGATCAAAATAACGGGATACAATTCATTTGGCTACTATTCTCACTATTATTCTGCGTTGGAGGAATAGTTCTTGTATTACTTACAGGTCTGATCAATTTACTTCAAAATTTTCAACCAGAATTATTAGAAAAATATTTTGGAGGTGTTGTAAGCACTCTTAATACAATTTGGTCTGGGAAATGGGGTTTAATATTCTCTGCGTTATTCGTAATAGGTTCTTCAAGTTTTTTTAGTTTTAAGCATCAACTAAAAGCAAAAAGATGGATACATTGGATTTTGTTAGGAGTAATTGTATTAATGCTTTTAGCGATTAATGGTATCAACGCCGGTATTGGTTTTATTGCACGAGATTTAACTAATGCACTAGTTCAAAAAGAACAAGATGGTTTCTATAGAATTTTAGCTATATACGCATCATGCTTTATTTTTGCATTACCAATAAGAGCTCTCCAAATTTTCTTCACTTTAAAATTGAGTATTATTTGGAGGGAATGGTTGTCAAAAAGTCTTATCAGCCAATATCTGACAAATAGAGCTTACTTTAAAATTAATCCAAATGATGAGCAAGCAACAGATGTTGATAACCCTGATCAGCGAATCTCTGAAGACACAAAATCTTTTACTGAACAAAGCTTAACTTTCACTATTGGTATATTTGATGCCGTTTTGACATTTTCTCTTAATATATTGATCCTTTACACTATTAGTCAGACATTAACCTTTTCTCTATTTACATTTGCTGCAATAGCTTCTTCGCTTCTAATATATGCAGGAAAAAGATTAGTTAAAATTAATTTTGATCAACTAAGATATGAGGCTGATTTCAGATATGGCTTAGTTCACATAAGAAATAACTCCGAAGCAATTGCGTTTTATTCAGGAGAATACCCTGAAAATGTAGAAAATCAAAGAAGACTAGGCGTATTAGTAAAAAATTTCAACCTACTTATTATTTGGAAAACAATAATATTTACAATGAAAAGATCGACTAATTATGCTGGAGTATTTTTTCCATATTTAATTATGGCTGTTCCTTATTTCGCTGGAACTATTGATTACGGTAAGTTTGTTCAAGCAAATTTTGCATTTAATATGGTGGAAGGATCTCTATTTTTTATAGTTAATCAGATAGATGAACTTGCAAAATTTACTGCTGGGATTAGCAGGTTAGAAGGTTTTCAATCTGAGGTTGAGTTAATAAGTAAAGAAAAACCATCACAAAATAATATCTCTATTACTAACAAACCAGAAATACTTATTAAAAATATTGATTTGTACACTCCTGGGTCTAACAATCCCATTATTAAGGATCTGAGTATAAATATTAATAATAGTGATACTCTTTTAATCACAGGACCTTCAGGTTGTGGTAAGACCTCGCTATTACGAATGATTAGTGGTTTGTGGGAACCTGAAAAAGGATTAATCCAAAAGCCAAAAACAGGCGATTTACTTTTTATTCCGCAAAAACCATATATGATTTTGGGTTCACTGAGAGAGCAACTGTGTTATCCAACAGAAGTCAGCAAATTTAGTGACGAACACTTATTCTCTGTGCTAAAGGAAGTTAATCTAAATTCTATTCTTGCTAGATATCCAGACCTTGATATAAAGCAAGATTGGCCGAGAATACTATCACTTGGAGAACAACAAAGATTAGCTTTTGCTCGGCTTTTACTAAATTCACCACAATTTGCGGTGCTTGATGAAGCAACTAGTGCATTAGACATTGAAACAGAAAAATATCTATATAGTTTGTTGATAAAAAGAGAACTTTCTCTTATAAGTGTTGGACATCGTCCAACTCTAAAAGAATTCCATAATACTGTATTAGCTTTAAAGGGTAAAGGTAACTGGCAATTGATACCTACAAAAAACTATAATTTTGATAACTAAAACATTTTTATGAAAACTAGTAAAGAGGGAGATGAATTAGACAACATTTCTATTGATAACGATCTTAAAGAAGATAGCAAACTTACTGCTGAAGAAAATATTAATAAAATCATTGATAATGATACAGATATTTATAAGTTTGGATGGAGCAATTATTCTGAAATAACTAATGGAAGGTTCGCTATGATCGGATTCCTAGCAATAATACTAATTGAATTATTTAGTCAAGAATCTTTTTTAAAATGGGCAGGAATCTTATAATTAATCATCAAATCTAGAACTGTTATCTCTAGGTTTCTTTTTATTTGTACCAACGCTATATCTACCATTTTGATTTTTCGAACTTGATCTAGCTGAAGAATTCACTCTACTAGTATCACGAGTTTTTCTTGCTTTATTAGCATCTTTAAATGAAGCATCTTCTACTTGAGCTTTAGTAGTTTGCTGCCTAATAGGTGATCTTGCAGGTTTCTTTCTTAATGAAGAGGAATCATCAGGATTAGATGTATTATCTTGTCTAGAAACTGTCCGATTCATTCTCGGTCTTGATCCTGTTTTAACATCATTGCGGGATAAATTCCGTCTTTCACCAAAGTTATTTCTTTCTGATTGGTTACTATTTCTATCTTGAGTATTCTGTCTTCTTCTGATAGGTTCATCATTTTCAAACTGATTAATTTCTCTTGTAGATTGCCTACTTCTACTTGCAGCTGAAGCAGGTATAGCTCTTGAAACATTTCTTCTACGAGATCTCCGCTCAGCAAAGTCTTCTTCATATTCATCTTCTTGAGGTTTAAATCTTCTTGATGGTCTTTCAGCTTCTTCAAACCTATCGTAATCGTCATTAAATCGACCTCTTGAATTTCTAGGTAGATCAGAAATAGGATCGTCATCAAAATAAGATGACCTTCTAGCTTGATCAGTAGCAACTCCCCTCAATCGCACACTTTCATATGCGAAAAAAACTGTAGTTCCTGCTAACAAAAACTGACCAAACTGAAGGATAGGATCTAATCTCCAGCCTTGAAAAAATAATATTCCCCCACACAAAAGTCCTATTGCTGCGAAGAAAACATCATAATCTCTTGCTAATGCAGGTTTAAAAGACCTTAAGAAATAAAGACCTCCACCACATACAGCGAGAACTATACCAACAATACTGGCCCAATTGAGACTAGCATTGACCACATTCTTTCTCCAAAATTTATTTTTTTAAAGGGTACTTAAATTACCCTATATATATAGTGTACTTAAAACTTCTGCAAAAACTAGCGTCTTCCAGTAGAAGTACGATCTAGAGAATCTTTCTGACTAACAAAAATCAAAAATGCTGTAGCTGGAATAACTATAAGTAAAGCTGCAGCAATAAAACTACCTATCATTCCAACTGCTGAATTATTTGCAACTTCAGCAGAAAAATCAGCAGCTAGTAATAAATTTGAAATTTGAAACACTTTTAAATATTAAATTCTCAACTTATAATACGAATTAAATACGTTTCGGTGGGTTATTTATTAAGATGAATTAAATAATTGTGATTTCCTTGTTTGTAAACTCTCTCCAACTTTTAGATGTTAGTTTAGGAATTTCTTTATCATATCTATCTATTGTTTTTTTAATCAGATTAATTCTTACTTGGTATCCAAAAATTGATTTGAACAAAGGTTTATGGTTATTAATTTCAATACCATCAACCACTATTCTTAATTTCACAAGAAAATTAATCCCTCCTATTGGAGGAGTTGATGTTGGACCCGTAATTTGGATTGGGATTGTAAGCTTTTTGAGAGAAATTTTAGTTGGTCAACAAGGTCTTATAAAACTTGCATTACATACACATATTTCATAAAGATTATTTTATTATTCATAAGTAATTTGGCAATAATTCCTCTTCTACGTATTTGGTATGTATATTACCTTCCTTAAATTTAGCTTTATTCAATAAGGTTAGATGAAAGTTAATTGTTGTAGGGATTCCAGTTACTGCGCATTCATTTAAAGCCCTATTCATACGCTTAATTGCAGTATTACGGTCTTTCCCCCATACTATTAATTTACCAATTAATGAGTCATAAAATGGAGGTATTTCATAACCCGTATAAACATGACTATCAACCCTCACACCAGGGCCGCCAGGAGGAAGCCACCCAGTTATTTTTCCAGGTGATGGTCGAAAATTATGAGAAGGATCTTCAGCGTTGATTCTACATTCAATAGCATGACCGTTTAAATGGATATCATCTTGATTAAATTCTAAATTTGCTCCGCTCGCGATTTTAATTTGCTCAGCTATTAAATCAACTCCTGTAACCATTTCAGTAACAGGATGTTCGACCTGAATCCTAGTATTCATTTCCATGAAATAAAAATTATTATCATCATCAACTAAAAATTCAACTGTACCAGCTCCTTCATAACCGATACTTTTTGCAGCAGCAATAGCTGCATTTCCCATTTTTTTTCTTAATTCATGGTTAATTGCTGGACTTGGAGACTCTTCCAATAATTTCTGATGTCTTCTTTGAACTGAACAATCTCTCTCTCCTAAATGAACAATATTACCCGACCTATCCGCCAAAATTTGAATTTCTACATGTCTTGGCTTCTTTATGAATTTCTCCATATATAAACCATCATTACCAAAAGCTGCTTCTGCCTCACCCTGAGCTGCTTTAAACATTTTTTCAAGATTATCAGCGTTTTCAACCAACCTCATACCTCTTCCACCTCCTCCAGCAGTCGCTTTTATAATTACCGGATAGCCAATATCTTCTGCTAATTTATAAGCCTCATCAATATTTGACAACAAGCCTTTACTACCAGGTACTGTTGGAACTCCTACGGCTTCCATAGTTTCTTTTGCTGTAGATTTATCTCCCATAGATCTAATAGCTTTAGGAGATGGACCAATAAACACTATGCCGTGATCGTTACACATCTCAGCAAATTTATCATTTTCAGCAAGAAATCCATAACCGGGATGAATAGCATCAACTCCTCTCGATGTAGCAGCGGCAAGTATATTTGGAATATTTAAGTAACTCTTATTACTCAATGAGTCTCCAACGCACACCGCTTCATCAGCAAGCTGAACGTGCAATGCTTTTTTATCTACAGTGCTAAAAACTGCAACTGTTGCAATACCTAGTTCTCTACAACTTCTGACAATTCGTAAAGCTATTTCTCCACGATTAGCAATTAAAACTTTTTCAACCATTATGAAAATTAAATTGAAGAAATGAAAATGACTTAAAACAAAAAATTATTTGCCAAAGTATTTACAAAATTTTTTAGTGATCAAAGGACATTTTTACAATACAACCTAGAACGTTATATATGTATAAATATTTTTTTTATGCAATAGAAAAAGAATTCATCATATTCAAAAATTCTCGAATAGAAATACATTCTTATTTCAGGCAATCATGTATTATGTCTTTAAGGTTTAAGCACCCTCCGGTGCTTGAAAACCCTTTGCGGACGTGGCGGAATTGGTAGACGCGCACGTCTAAGGAGCGTGTGGCTTAGGCCTTGCGAGTTCAAGTCTCGCCGTCCGCATTTAATGTATTCTTGTTGAACTGCAATGAAAAAAAAATCAGTTGCAGTAGTTATAGTTTCTAATGGTCCTGGCGAATTAGCTACATGGGTAAGTCCTGTAGTGGATGAGCTTAACAAAATTAAAAAATCTCTAAATGATGACGATAAACTCGATTTCACTCTTAGGTTAGTCCTTGTTCCTTGCCCAAATGCTACTGGGAAAGAATTTACAGTTGCAAATTCATGGAATAAATTCGAATTAATTACAAAATCCAAAAGTTTTTGGAAATTATTACTAAAGCCACGTTCCTTAGCGAATTGGCCTAAAAAAGGGGTAGTTATTTTCCTTGGTGGAGATCAATTTTGGAGCATTTTACTAGCTAAAAGATTAGGTTATTTAAATATCACATATGCTGAATGGATTGCGCGATGGCCACAATGGACAAACGAAATAGCTGCTATGAATGGAAAAGTAAAAGAGTTAATTCCTAAAAGATATAAATATAAATGTCAAATAATTGGCGATTTGATAGCAGATATCAAACTTAATAGTGAAATATCATTAAAAAATAAAGAAAACCACTTTATTGCATTGTTGCCTGGTTCTAAAAAAGCAAAGCTATCTGTTGGAATCCCTTTCTTCTTAGAAATTGCAGATCATATAGCTGAAGAAAATAAAAATATAAATCTTATAATTCCTATTGCCCCAACTACTGATAAAAATGAATATTTATTTTTTCAAAGCGAGAGAAATCCAATTACAAAATATTATTCATCAAAAATCAAAAAAATTAAAAATATTAAACACTCCAGTTTTGATTATGTAATTGAAACATCAAACAATACAAAAATTTATCTAATTAAGAAACATCCTTGCTATGAAATATTAAAAGAGTGTGATCTTGCGATTACAACTGTAGGAGCAAATACTGCAGAATTAGCATCCATTGCTCTCCCAATGGTAGTTGTCCTCCCAACTCAACATTTAAATATGATGAACGCCTGGGATGGTATTTTTGGAGTAGTTGGGAAAGTTTCATTCATAAATAGATTCCTAACTTTTATAGTTAAATATTTTTATTTTAAAAAAAAGAAATTTTTTGCTTGGCCAAATATTAAAGCTAAAAAAATGATTGTCCCTGAAAGGATAGGAAATATTTCACCTAAAAAAATTGCAAAAGAAGTATTATTTCTTTTAAAAAATAAGAATCAACTAAAAAGAATTAGAGAAAATTTATATAAAGAAAGAGGCAATAGAGGTGCTGCAGAAAAACTTGCGTATATGATTGTTAAATCAATAAAAAAACTTTGACAATTACCAGGGATCTTCAATTTCAAGATTTTCTGATTCTTTATTATCTTTAACCATGTTTTGTACATCCAATGGTTCAATATCTAAAGTTTCTGATGCATTTTGAATTGGTCTTTTAGAAGCTAAATTAGTCTTTGATGATTTCTTTTGCTGATAATTAATATTCTTCCCTTCATCTATTTGATCAACACTATTTTGATTCTCAATCTCATCAGAATAATCATTCTCCATATATAGCTTTTTTCTGTTATTTATTTCTTCTGCAGAATCCTTTATTTCAACATATTCAAGTTCATCATCATAATCTTCTTCATAATCATCTTGTTCAACAACTTCTTCATATTCTTGAACCAAATTGTTTTCTTGCTCTGATTCAGAACCAGAGAGTAACTGATTCTCCACTGGCACAAGATTTGCTGAATATCCATTTACTTCTCTTTCATCCCATGACGAACCTCCTACTCCCAGTTTTTCAAGTAGTCCACTACTTAATTGGTTCAATTTCTCTTCAGCACCCTCATAAACAATAATCCGATCCGTGCCACTACTAACAATTTCCTCAACAGGAATTTCCCACGTACTTAAAACTCCCTCACCTAAAAGTGGTACCCCGACTGCACCCATTACAAGAGAAATCAAATCCCCAGTCTCGATATCAAACGAAAATCCAAGAACTCTTCCTAAAAGTTGTCCAGATTCTGTAATCACCTGACAATTAATTACCTTTCCATATCTTTCCGGAGAAAAGCTTTCATTCAAAGAATCTAAAGAGTCAACTAATATAACATCTCCAACTTGCTTTATACTTTCTAGGGGCATCCATTTTGGCAACCCTGGTAAAAATCTTGTAAGTGGATTATCTCTTAGTCCCAAAGCGACCACTTCTCTTCTATCAATATCAACAACAACTTCTCCAACTACGCCTAGACGCCTTCCAGTATCTGTAGTTATAACTTGTGTACCCATCAATTCTGATCTTAACCATAAACGTTCGCTAGGAACAGGATTAGCGCTATTCATATTTGCAGATGTGTTAGACAAACTCATAGATACCTTTTTCTCATTCTGACGTATAAATTTAAAAAAGTGTGTTTATGCAGCATTTGGTAACCCAACAACTTGTGTGTTAGCACCTCTCGCTTGTGCAACGCCGATTGTTCGTTCAGACGCACTTATCATAGGCCTTCTATGACTTACGACTATAAATTGAGCATTTGATGACTGATTAGATATTAATTTTGATAACCTTTCAACATTTATTCCATCTAAAAAGCTATCAACCTCATCTAATGCATAAAAAGGTGAAGGTTTATACTTTTGCAAAGCAAATAAAAAACTTAAAGCAGTTAGTGATTTTTCACCACCTGACATAGAAGCTAATCTTCTGACATTTTTTCCCTTAGGATGAGCGACTAAAGTTAGGCCTCCCTCTAAAGGAGAATTAGGACTTTCCAGTTGCAGGAAACCATCTCCATCAGATAAATTTGCAAAAATTTCTCTAAAGTGTTTATCAACTTCTACAAATGCTTGCATAAAAGCCTCTTGACGCATAGTCGATACGGTTTCTATCCTAAGCAATAATTCAGATCTTTCATTAGATAAAATCTCTAATTTTTCTCGCAAAACATTTAATCTCTCAATTAATTCTTCTAATTCATCAAGGGCTAACATATTAACAGGTTCCAAGCTTTGTAGTCTTCCATTTATGATTGATATTTCTGATTGCAAAAAGTCAAGATTCTTCCCTTCATATTCTCCAAACTTCGGGTAAGGATTAGGTAGATCTTTCTTATAATTCTCTAATTTTATTTTCTCGATCCTCATCTCTTCTTTAAGAGAATGCATATCCCTTTCAAGATATTCAAGCTTTAATAAATAATTATTATATTCTTGCCTTTTATTTGAAATTGAAGAATTTAATTCATCTCTTTTCCTTCTCAATAAACCTAAATCCTTCTCTAGGGAATTCTTTTGATTATCAAGAACTATAAGCTCTTTTTTAAATTTATCTTTTTTTTCTATCCATTCACTATGAGCAATTGCAAGTTCTTTAATAGATTCTTGCAAGTTTTTTTCTTCTAATAATGTAATTTTTAACGAATTATTAATACGCTCTTTATTTAAAGCAAATTGACTCTTCTTATCTATTAATGTATCTCTCTCTTTTATTAGTAATTCGAGTTTCTTATCAAGATTATTAAAATCGCTATTAAAAGCTATTAATGAAGATTTTTGATTTTTTTTGTAATTTTCCTTAAGAATGATTTGCAACTGATCAGATTTCTTATAATAAGGCTTCAATTCATTTTTTAAACAATCTAACTCCTTAGCTAATGAATTATTAGCAATTCCAAGTTGTTTCAATCTTAGTTGACAGTCCTCAATTCTTTTCAAGACAATTTCAAGAGAGTTTTTATTAACTTCAATTTCTTTGTTGAACGAAGCACAATCCTCAATGATTTGGCTGCGGTTAGAATTTAAATTATTGAGTCTATTATTTTTTGTGATCAAATCATTATTTGACTCTTTTAAAGCTTCCTTAATAACCAATAATCTTTCTTTAATTGGAACAGAATCATCAAAATCATTATTAGTTCCAAATCTATAAGCTAAATCTTTATTTAACTTGCTACCGCCTGTAATAGCACCACTTGCTTCTAGTAATTCACCACCTAAAGTAACCAACCTAATTGTTTGTTTAGATAACCTTGCTGAGGCTAGATCTGAAAAAACCAAAGTATCTCCAAAAACATATCTAAAAACATCTGAATAAACTTCATCAAAAGTAATTAGATTAATAGCCTTATCAATAAATCCAGGCTCTTTATTATATTCAACTCTTGAAATTGCAAAATTCTTCTTTTGACTTCTAATTCTATTTAAAGGCAAAAAAGTTAATCTTCCCGCCTTCTTCTTTTTAAGAATTTCAATTGCTTTAGCGGCAATATGATCATTGTCAACAACAATTTGTCCGAGTCTATTTCCTGCTGCAATTTCTAATGCATATCTATTTTTATCACTGACTTCTCCAAGTTGAGCTACATAGCCATGTATACCCTCCAACCCTGCTTCTAAAAGAATTCTGAGAGCGTAAGAACCTCTAGATTCATTTAAAGCTTCCTTTCTACTTTCAAGTCTAGATAAATCCTTTTCAAGCTTTAATTGCTCGTTGTTTAGCCTAAATTTAGTTTTATTTAATAAATCAATTTCATTTTTTAAAGATTTAATGTCCGAGCTATTACTTACCAAGTTTTGATTATTAATATCAGATGTCTTTTTTTTTCTTTGATTTCCCTCTAAAAGTTGCTCCTTTTCTAAAGCTAAAGAATTGATCTGAGAAGATATTTCGTCTTTTTGGATATTATTTTGAATAGTTTCTTCTTCAACTCTCCTTTTTTTTATTTCCAAAGGATTAATTTTATTTTTTATACTTTCAAGCTCATCATTTAATTTTATATTTTGTTTTGAGAATTCTCCAGATTCTCCGGCTGCATCGGAAAGTTTTTTTCTGGATAATTTATGCTTTGAAGTAAGATCATCAATTTGCCGGTTCAATTGGTTTAATAAATTATCATCAAAATTTTCTTCTCTCATCTTTTCAGACTCGATATTTCTCTTTGATATTGCAATCTCATCCCTCTTCTTTTGTAATCTAATTCCCTCTTCTTTATTAAAATTTGATATCCTATCAAGCTCTCTCAAACTAGAATTAATACTGCCTATTTCAGAATTCACTTTTATCAATTTATCTTCTCCCTTCTCCTTAAGCTCGTCAACCAGTATTTTCAAAGCACTTTCTAAGACTAATATTTCTTTATTAATAGATTCTTTTTGTTCATTAAAAAATATTTTATTTTTTTTTATTTCAGTTTCTTTTTTCTCAATAGATTCAACATGCTTAACTTGTTTATCAAAAATAAGAACTTTCTCTAATTCCATCATCTGCAGCAGTTTTGCCTTTAAATCTTTATATCGCTTTGCTTTTTCACATTCTTTTTCAAGTTTATTTTTACTTGATTGCAATTCATTTTCTAAAATTTCACACCTTTCTTGTCTTTCAAAAACATCATTTAATTTTGCATTAGTTTGTTCTATTCTTGTATCAAAAAGTGCGACCCCTGCTAATTCATCAATAAGATTTCTCCTTTCCTTATTATTCATTGATACTATTCTTGTTACATCACCCTGCATAACAACATTGCTGCCTTCAGGATCAACACTGATATCCCTTAATATTCTCTGAATTTGTTGCAAGGTACATTGTTTTCCGTCAGAAGTATAAGTCGAAGCATATGAACCGCCAGGCATAAGCCTTAATTTTCTAGAAACTACCCATTCTTTTTGACCCTTGTCAAGAGAAATTTCGTCTTCTTCTAATTCCAAGGACGGCAAGTCCTCTCTGGGAGACCAATCTTGAATATTAAATTTTACCGATACATATGTTTCAGATGACTTACCCTCTTTAACTTTGGAGTTATTTATCAGATCTGGTAATCTATCTGCCCTCATCCCTCTACTATTAGCTAAACCTAAACAAAATAAAATTCCATCTAAAATATTACTTTTCCCAGAACCGTTAGGCCCCGTAACCACCGTAAAACCCTCTTCCAGAGGAATTTTTACACTACCCCCAAAAGATTTAAAATTTTCAAACTCGACCTGATTGATGTGTACCAATCTCAAGTCTCAATAGCTAAATAAGAATAACTAATTTGCAAAAATTCTCAATAGAAATATTACGATTATTTATAAATGAATATTAACTACTTTGCTCAATCTACAAGAATTACCCGAAATTTCAAACAAACCACAAAGAAGTTTACCGTCCAAAATGAATCTAAAACATTCGGATCCCAAGTTATTAGAAACGTTTTTAAATAACCCATGATCGATTCTTTTTACTGAACCTCGATTCCCAGAAAGTTCATGCTCTAACCTAGATAACCATACTAGTCTATGATTTGGCTGTTGAACAATTTCTATAGAGGCTTTATTTAATAAAGGGAGTTTTAAAAATTTCCAAGTTAAACAATCTTTTCCATTTTCAACAAGAAAATCATAATGAATCTCTAAAGTGTTAGAGGAATAAACTTTGTGTTCAAGCAAAACCCATTTATTCATTATCTATTTAATAAATAAATCCAATGTATTTTCAAAACAAAGTTGAGATAAAAAATAGAGTATTTAGAATGGTTCCTGTTATTTAATTACTAGCATCAGGTACAAATCTTAAAGCGATGAATAGTAAACTTCCAGCTCCAGCGATAGCTGCGGCTACTAATCCAAAATCTGTAGGAATTGTGCGAGATGCAAAAATTAATGATGCAAATGTGATATCCATGATGAAATTTAAGCTCATTTAATAAATTCAGTAATAGCTTAACAAAACCATCTTGCAGAACAGAGGAGATAAATGAAATGTAAATAAACTTTTATATGTTTTTATTCAATATAATTCGCACAAATCTTTAGATAAGGGTTCCAAATTAAGAAAATAGGGTCTAATCTTATGAATAAATAAGTACTAATAATGGAGACTCACCATACTCCCAAAGAAATAGAAGAACAAAAAGATAACTCAGAACTTCCTAAACAAGAAGTTATCTCAGAGAAATGGTTGCTTGAAAAAATTGACAGTTTAATACCTTTAATAAAAGAAAAATGGCCTAACATTGCGCAGCAAACCCTTGAAACCACTAAAGGAAGTATTGATGATTTAGTTGAAGTAATAGCAAGCCATAGTGGAACCTCAGCAATTGGAATAAAAAGCCAACTATTTGAAATCATTGATTCAATACGAGAAAACAATTGGGAGATATCAGAAAAAATTGAACCTATCGAAAGTCAATTAGAAGAGTTATTAGAGGAACTTAATAATACACTTAGACCAAAAATAGAAAGTCCAATTAGAAAAAAACCAATATTATCTATTGCTATTGCCGCTGGTATCGGTTTACTAATAGGAACTCTCATTAGTGGTGGAAGAAAATAATATGGAAAAACCAAAAAATAAAAACTTTGCAAATACCGCTTCAAGAATTTCTGCTATAGCAAGTTCAGTAATGGATTTGCATGTAAGAATAGCTCTTCAAGAAGTGGATAGAGAAAAAAGAAGATTAATAAGTGGTGGAATATTTTTGGCGATTGGCTGCACATTACTATTATTAGTTCTAATTTCCATCCATATTATTTTTTATCTTTTTCTACAAAACTATAATAATTGGAATACTGAATATAATTTATTATTAATGATATTTATCGATTTATTTCTTGCTGGCTTAAGTTTAAAGCTGGGAGGGAAATTAGCTAAAGGACCTTATCTTCCTCAAACATTGGAGGGATTAGGCAAGACAACCAAAGCCGTTTTAGGCAAAAAATAAATTATCTTATTAAGTACTTTATCCATCTGCAATCAATTCCACCATTACTTACAGGAATTTTTAATGAAGATTTCATTTTCAAATATTTTGTTAATTTTGGATTTCCACTTAGCAGCCAAAATTCCCATCTTGAAAAGTTATTCTTTAGGAAGTTCCCCATTTGTTCATATAAATCAATTAATTCATTTTCATCGCCCAATTTTTTGCCATATGGAGGATTACATATAATGATCCCAGGTGTCGATTTTAATTGGAGTTTTAAAAAATCATTATTTATAAGTTCAATATAATTTTCGAGTCCTGCAAATGATGTATTTAATTGCGCCTGCTCAAAAACCTTTTTATTAATTTCGCAGCCTATAATCTTTGGTAATTTTCCATAAGTTATAATTTTATTTTTTGCCTTATTTTTTTCATTAAGATAAATATCTTTCCTAAAGTCCAACCAATTCTCAAAAAGATATACTTGATCAATATTTATGGGGACTTCAAGAAATTGGTTCACTGCCTCAATTAAAAAAGTTCCTGAGCCGCACATAATGTCCACTAAAGGTACTTTGCCATCCCATTGAGTCATATTTATCAATCCAGAGGCTAAATTTTCTTTTAATGGTGCATTTCCAACTGCGGGCCTATAGCCTCGTTTATGTAGGCTTTCTAAACTACTTTGAAGACTGATAATTGCTTTATTATTCTTTAGGTGAAGATGAATTATAAAATCAGGGTTATCTAAAGAAATATTTGACCTTTTATTCCAAACTGCCTTTTGTAAATCAATAATAGAATTTTTAACTTCAAGAGCAGTAAAATGTGTATGACTTAAAGAGGATGTTCTCCCAGTGACTTGAACATTAAACGTTTTTTCGTAGTGCAACCAATCTAACCAATCAAATGAATCTCTAACACCTTCATATAAAGATTTTCTATCATAGCAGTTAAAACTTGCAATTTGTCTATAAAAACGAAAAGCCAACCTGGAATAGAAATGAACTCTATAAAAAGTATTCAAATCACATTCAAAATTAATAAATCTTTTGTAAGTATTAATATTAAAACCACCTAAATTTGATATTTCTTCAGCTAAATATTTCTCAAGTCCCTCTGGGGATGATGCGACTACATTCATATACGATAAAAACTTAATAAAAAAACTATTCAATACTCATTTTGCCTGTCAGAATATAAATGTCCAATTGGACTAGGTGATCTCAACCGATGTTTCGGACAGCGGTTCGATTCCGCTCAACTCCACTATTTGGGGTTGTAATGGTTTCGACGGGGCATAAGGAAGGTGACTGAAGCCGGCTCGGTTAGAGCAAACACACAAATGCTAACAAAATCGTTAGTTTCTCCCGTCAAACAGCACCAATTGCTGCTTGATCCTTCAGGAGATGGGGTCATATCAGCCTTATCAACCAAATGATACGGGGAGTCTGGAAGGACTCCACTTTTTAAATTTCTCAATAGTTGTAGTAGATAATTGATAATTTTGTAAATATTGCTGCAATTGCTTGTATTAAAAAGAATCTTTTTAATTTTATAAGTATAAATACTGAGAAGAATAGGTTTAAATTTATTTATCTTATTAAAAACTCCAATCTTACAAAATGGAACCTAATAAAAACTTAAATGACTTATTACTAAATCTCAAACCTAAAGTTATTCGATTCACAGGTGAAAAATTTCCTACTGAACTTTGGAATAGTAGTTATAAAATAAAAAAAAATAAAAAAATATCCAACTAAAAATTTAATTAAATGCTTGAAAAAGGATTTTTAGGCATTTTTTTTAAACAATTTTTTGAAATATCCTGAAGTATTGTAAATTCATCTTTATTTAAATTCCACTTGAATACATTCGAAACATCTATTACCTGAGATTTTTTTCGCATTCCTACAAGAGGGATAGTTCCTTGATAACAACACCAATTTATTGCTACTTGAGCTTGGGAAACTGATCTTTGATTAGCAATTTTTTTTAAACACCTCCGCAATTCATAAGTTGGTTTTTTAAAGTTTTCAAACAAAGCATTACGAATAAAACTATTTTCTTTTTTTTCTTCTTTATCTGGATCAATGCAAAGTATTCCAAAGGATAAAGGACTATAAGCAAAGAGATCAATATTATTTTCTTCACAAATTTTTTTTACCTGGTATTGTTTTTTTAAATCTGGAGCAAGTAAAGAAAACTGTATCTGAACGCTATTTAGACTCTTCTCTCGTTTTGCCAAGAAATTAATTAATTTCGTCAACCTTTGAGGACCTATATTGGATAAGCCGATTTTAAAATCAAAACCTTGATCTTTTAAATCGCAAAGATTATTCAACAGACCTAATTCCTGCCAAGGGTTGTATTTTGCAGTTGACCAATGTAATTGCACTATATCTAATTTATTATTGAGTCTTTCTAAACTCTTAAAAAAAGGTTTATTAAAACCTTTTTCACCAATTCTCCAGGGATAAGGTGCAAGTTTGGTTGCTACTTGAATTCTTTTTTTTTGCGCAGATGGAGTTTCTTTTAAAAATTTGCCTATCAATGATTCACTTCTACCCTGAAGTTTCCCTGTACCGTAAGAATCTGCAGTATCAATTAGATCAAAACCTCTTTGCAACGTTTCATTATATGTCTCACGTAAATCATCATCATTTGCAGATTTGTAATTCCAAAATAGTTTATTTCCCCAAGACCAAGTACCTATTCCAATTCTTTTCTTCACTAGCCCATTTTAATAAAGCACTTTATAAGGTTAACTCAAAATATTTACCTCTTTAAAATATTTCAAAAAATAAGTTTTAAAGAATTAAAAATCAATTCCTCTTGACATTAAGAAATTATTCTCCAAAGTAAGAGAAATAAAAATAAAAAATTGTTCATTACCATTTGCGGACAAAAAGGGGGGGTGGCCAAGACCTGCACAAGTATTCACCTTGCTAGTGTTTGGCATTCTGAAGGTAAAAAAGTTTGTATTGTAGATGCCGACAAGAATAGATCGGCATTAGCATATTCATCAAGAGGCAATCTTCCATTTCCAGTTTTCCCAGTTAGTTCAGCTGCTAAAGCATCTAGATCATCAGAAATCGTAATAACTGATGGGCAAGCTAGCAGTGATCAAGAAGAACTTAAACACTTAGCTTATGGTTCAGATTTAGTTGTCTTACCTACCACTGCAAAAGCAAGATCAGTAGAGTTAACTGTTGAACTAGCTAATTTATTAAGCAACTTAAAAGTTAACCATGCAGTAGTAATAGTAAAAGTTGATTTTAGACAGCAAAAAGCAGCGCAACAAGCCAAAGCAGCTCTAGAAAATTTTGGTTTATATGTTTTTGATACATTTATACCCTTACTTTCAGCGTTTGATAAAGCAGAAGCCTTGGGTAATGCTGTCTTTGAAGCTGTAGATGATTCAGGCAGATCAGATCCTCGTCGAATGACGGGCTGGTCTGCTTATTGTTCAATTGCCTCACAAATTCCATGCCTGATTTCGAAGCCCTCATCCGACACCAACAACTTAAACAACCAAAAACCAATAAGCGCTTAAAAGTAGTTGATAATCCTAGTTTTGAGAAAGAGAAAAACCAATCAACAATAATTACAAAATCTGGTTCTTTAGTTAATTTTTTTGTAGGTTTTATAGGTTCTGTAATTGGAACTTTAACAATACTGTTTCTTTATATTAATGAATATCTACCAATAGATTTTCTAAAACTTAAGTAGTATATTCGCTATTGATAAAGACGTATAGATTCAAAGTCATTCATACCAATGACTATCAAGTATAAAGCTAGTGTTTTATTAGCGTTTTGTTTTGATTTTCTTTGCTGAGACATACTGCTATGACTAAATCACTGTTTTATTAGTGCTTCATTAATAGTCAAAAAATGACTATTTTAAGCAGCAAGATTTCTATATCTAGTAAATTGCGGTTCAAATAATAATTTAACTGTTCCCAAAGGTCCATTCCTATGTTTACAGGTAATAATTTCAGCAATACCTCTATCTTCAGTTTCTGGATTGTAATATTCATCCCTATAAATCATCGTAATAATATCTGAATACACTTCTAGTGGTTCAAAGTCTCTGATATCACTTAACATTGGTCTCTTATTTCTTCTTTTTTCTACATCCTTACTTAGTTGAGAAATAACAATCACAGGGACATTCAGTTCCTCTGCCATCCTTTTAAGACTCTTCGCTAATTTCAATAAATATTCTTCTCGATTCGATACATCTGAAATAGGCAAATAATCAAGTAATTGAACATAATCAAGGATTACAAGTCCTAAACTCTTTTTTTCTGACTCCTCCTTAATCTTTTGACAGATTGATTGCATCTCTTGAATTGAACTTATTGGTTGATCTGTTATGTGTAAGGGTAATTTGCTCAAAGAATCAATCCCTTCACTCAATAAAGACCATTCATCAAGTTGTAATCTGCCAGTTCTTAATCTGCCTGATTCTATTCCTAATTCCATTGATAAAAATCTATTGGATATTTGTTCCTTACTTATCTCCAAATGAAATAGGCAAACTGGAAGATTCTGAGTTTTAGAAACATTCAAGGCCATATTCAAAGACAATGATGTCTTGCCCATTGCAGGTCTTCCTCCCAAGACAATCAATCCTCCCCTTGGTAAACCTTGAGTTAAAGCATCAAAATCATAAAATGATACTGGGATTCCAGATTCACTATTACCTAAAGCACGACTTTCTATTTCTTCAAATTTAGTACTCAATATCTCTCCAATTACTTTTGTTCGTTCAGGTATACTTTCTTTTTCCATTTTATTTTTTTAGGGAAACTTATATAAGCGAACTCTGGAAAGAATGCAAATTAAGTTTTATAAAAAATAATATCCTAATAAAATTCTTAAAATTTAACTAATTTAAAAATGAAAAATCACTTTTTTAAGTTTAGTAAATTATTAATCTCGGTACCTTTTCCTTTTTTTATTAATAATGCTGTCTTTGCTTAAGGATATCAATGTGATTTGAAAACTTTTGATGGCAGCAATTCTTAATTAAGAATAATTCCAGCGGTAAATGAATACGCAGTAATTTCTGAAGAAGTTTTTTTAGGAAATATCAGAGTTATTGATAACAGTATCAATTTTCTACATATTTTTAATTCTCTGAAAAAAGAAAAGATGTCTATGCATATTGGAATAAATAAAAAAACAAAAGAATTAATATTTAATTAAATGGATCTTGTAAAAAATCAAACTAAGTAGAGTTATTTTATTTATTTTAGTGGTATCTGCTTAAAGCATCCTTGTAATTGACTTTGCCAGGATGGATTTAGGGTTAGGTAGTATATTCGCTAGTGATAAGAATATATATACCAAAAGTCATTCAAGCAATTAATCTCAAGGATTAAGTTAGTTTAATATTGGTGTCATAAAAACTTTTCTAGATGCTCAGAAATGTTGCTATCACTAAACTAGTGTCATAAAAGTGTAATAAGACTAAAAATATTTAGTATTAATTAACTAAATTAATATAATGGAAAATTAGAAACCCTTATCATAGAATTGGGTAATTGCTTCATCCACTTCAGAAGTCGATATAAATGACCACATCTCAACTGAATCATCAGCAAAGTAATAATTACAATTGATACTAATCCTGTGGTCATCTTTAGTATTTGCTTCTCTTCTTTGCGCTTTAAATTGAGGATATGTATCATCTGCATTTATGAAAATAACATTATATTTTTCAGTAAATTTATTGACCAAAGTATTGCTTATTTTTTGACATGTTTCCATAGTTTTATATTCTCTGCGCAAAACAACCTCATGAATAAAGTTATTATTATCTATTGAAATTTCATATGTATCAAAATAAGGAGATTTTTGATTCCTTTTTAAGTAATTTGTAATGTCAACAGTATAAAATCCTCCTAAAGTTTCTGTATGGTCATATTTTTCCCTTAAAATTCTTGATGGAAAATAATTTGTGATTGGTTCGTATGTTTCATATCCAAAAAATTCTTCAGATCTTAATTCATGAAAAACAACGCTCGTACAAAAAACAAAAATATAAATTAATGACTTACCAAGATTTAAATTTTTTATCATTAAATTATCTTGCAACTACAAAAATCATAACTTAAATCAGAAAGCAAAGAACAACTTAAATTGCTCAATTAAATTTACTGTCATATAAGTATCATAGAGTTTTTGATATCCATGTAATCGATTGCCCTGCAATGGATTAAGACTTATGTAGTATATTCCGAGTTTATTTCAACATACTTTTTAGAAAGATCGCATCCCCAAGCTTTACCTTTCGATTCTCCAGAATTTAAATTAATTATAATTTGTACGATATCATCAACTAAATACCTACCTTTCATTTTAGACCTAATATAGTCTGTGACTTTATTCGAATCAAATTGTTTTAACTTACCCTTTTCCAAAATCTGAGCATTACCCATATACAAATCAACTTCATTTAAGTTGAATTTAACTCCAGAATTACCAGCAGCAGAAATGATTCTTCCCCAGTTAGGATCACAGCCATGTATTGCAGTTTTTACCAATGCAGAATTACAAATAGATTTAGCAACCATAATTGCATCATCAGTATTTTTTGCTCCTTTTACCAAAACTTCTAATAAACAATTTGCTCCCTCTCCATCCCTTGCAATATTTTTTGCCAAATTTTGACAGACAATATCAATCCCTTTTTGGATGATTGGAAAAAATCTTTTATCAATTTTCTCTCCAGCATTTATTGCTACGAATGAATCATTTGTGCTTGTCTCTCCATCCACTGATATTGCATTAAACGATTTTTTAACTGCAATAGAAATCATTTTGTCCCATTCTTGTTTTTCAATACCCACGTCACAACTTAAAAAAGCAAGCATTGTAGCCATATTGGGGTAAATCATTCCGGAACCTTTTGCAAATCCTGCAATCTTTATCTTTCTACCTTGAATAACCGTCTCTATTAAAACTTTTTTCATGGTCAAATCAGTAGTTAAAATTGCCTCTGCAGCATTTTGAAAATTATTAACTTTTAATTCACTAACTAAATTTGGTAAATTTTTTACTAAATCATCTATTTTTATAGGAACACCAATTACACCAGTTGAGCACATTAAAACTTCTTCATCTTTTATTCCTAAAAGTTCTGCAATCTTTGCAGTGGCAATTTGAAAGTGTTGAAGTCCAAGATTTCCTGTGCATGCATTTGCTTGACCGGAGTTAATTAGTATTGCTCGTACGAAACCCGAAGTTTTTTTAATCCTTTCTTCACATATATCCACACATGATGCACGAACAATTGATTGGGTAAACATCCCAGTAAAAATACTTCCTTCTGGAGCGAGTATCAATGCTAAATCTTTTTTATTAGAAGCTTTTAATCCAGCAGATATCCCAGCAAAAAGAAACCCATGCGGTGTTACATTACCTTCATCTATAAACGACCAAGTGGAATAAGGCTGGCTCAATCTTTTTATATTTTTTATTCATACTAACTACTCTTGAATACTAAAGAAACAGGTAATTAGATTATTATTAAATATATGGATATTCTGCAAAAATTAAAAAATAACCAAAGAAGAATTGGTTTAACAGGAGGTATTGCGAGTGGGAAGACAACCATTACAAACTATATTAGAAAACATAAAAACATTCCGATATTAGATGCAGACAATTTATCAAGAGAATTAATCAAACCAAATACATATGGATATAAAAAAATTCTAGAATATTTTGGGAATCAAATAATTCATAATAAGAACTATTCGGAAAAAGCAATAAATAGAAAACTTTTAAGAAATATTATTTTTAAAAATTCAGAATCTAAAGAATGGATTGAAAAACTGCTTCACCCATTAATTAAAGAAAAAATGATAGACGAATGCAGCCAATACAAAGATCATCAAACGATAATATTGGTTATTCCATTATTATTTGAAGCAAAATTTGAAGATATTTGCACTGAAATATGGTTAGTCAAATGTCCTAAAGAAATACAAAAAAAAAGACTTATTACAAGAGATAAAATTAGCGAAAAAGAAGCGTATGAATCAATAAATCTTCAATTAAGTTTTGAAGAAAAAAGAAAATTTTCAGACATTATTTTAGATAATTCAGATGATCAAAATAAATGGATCGATACAATAAGCGAGCTTCTTTAAAGCTTTAGCTATTCAATTTTTCTGAAAGAAGTTTATTTGCAAGTTTAGGGTCAGCTTTACCTTTTGTTCTTTTCATTAGTTGACCAACAAAGAAACCAAGTAATTTAGTTTTACCATTTCTAAATGCTTGAACCTCATTTGGATGTTCAATTATAAGTTCATCAATTATTGGTAAAATACTTGAAGAATCAGATATCATAGCTAAACCTTTTTCCTCAACTAATTTTTTCGGAGAAATGTTTTTTCGAATTAGTTCAGGTAAAATTTCCTTTGCAATTTTTCCACTGATAGTTTTATTTGAAATCATGCTAATCATTTCAGCAAGATTTTCAGGGCTAAGTTTTAAGTCACTAAAACTAAGTTTATTTGCTTTTAAATAACCCACAATATCACTTGTTACCCAATTTGAAGCTAGTTTGGCATCAACTCCATTAGCTACTGTTTCTTCAAAAAAGTTTGCCATGTTAATTTCATCAGAAATTACCCTTGCATCATATGCAGATAACCCAAATTCAGTTACGTATTTATTTCTTTTCTTTGAAGGTAATTCTGGAATTTCTTTTAACCATATTTCTTTTTGGGCTTTTGTAATTTCAATTGGTCCCAAGTCAGGATCAGGAAAATATCTATAGTCACTGCTCCCTTCTTTCATTCTCATACTTTTTGTTAATTGCTTAGCTTCGTCCCATAACCTTGTTTCTTGGAAAATTTTTCCTCCATTTTCATAAACTTCTATTTGTCTGGATATTTCATAATCACAAGCCTTTTGAATTGCAGAAAATGAATTCATATTCTTTATTTCCACTTTGGTACCAAAAGGAGCATTAGGTCCTTTTCTAACTGAAATATTGACATCACATCGCAAAGAACCCTCTTGCATATTTCCGTCTGATACTCCTAGATATCTAACTGTTCTTCTAATCTCTGAAGCATATTCAGATGCCTCTTTACCTGATCTAATATCTGGCTTACTTACAATCTCACAAAGTGCTATTCCTGCACGATTGTAATCAACTAAGGAATACTTAGAACCAGCTAATCTGTCACTACCTGAATGGACTAGTTTTCCCGCGTCTTCTTCCATATGTAGCCTTTCTATACCAATTTTTTTGATATAAGGGTCTTTATCCTTTTCAATTATTTCAACCTCTAGCCAGCCATTTTCAGCTAGTGGCTCATCAAATTGTGAAATTTGATAATTTTTAGGAAGGTCAGGATAAAAATATTGTTTTCTATCAAATTTACAATGTTCTGCAACATTTAAATTTAATGCTAGAGAAGTTTTTACAGCATACTCAAGAACAGTCTCATTCAAAACTGGGAGAGTTCCTGGGAACCCACAAACTACAGGATCTATATGAGTATTAGGTGCATCACCAAAAGCAGTTGACGCAGATGTGAATATTTTACTTTTCGTATTAAGCTGTACATGAGTTTCCAATCCAATCACAGCTTCCCAAGATTCCAAATTGTTCATTATCAAAAGTCTCTTTCTTAATATTATTGGATATAAAGGAAAAGAGGACCAAATCACAAATAAAAATATTAATTATTAAATGAAAGAAGAAAGAAAAAATTCAATATTAATTATCGGCGGCGGACTTTTAGGTTTATCTGTTGCTTATGAATTTTCTAGAAATAACTTCAAAGTTTTAGTTTTAAGCAAAAATAGAAATGAAGCTGCTGGATTTGTAGCTGCAGGAATGTTAGCTACTCATGCCGAAGGGCTTGAAGGTGAATTACGAAAATTTGGCCAAGCAAGTCAAAGTCTAATTCCAAAGTGGATAAAAAGTATTGAACAAGATAGTAATATAAAATGCGGTTTAAAAAAATGTGGCATAGTAGTTCCCTTTACAAATAAAGAAGATCTTGAACAGTATCCCACTTATGAATATGGAAAATATTTAAATCACAAAGATCTTCAAACAGAAATTAAAGGCATTAATTCTATTTGGAAACATGGTTTACTTTTTGAACAAGATGGTCAAATAGATAACCGAAGAAGGCTGATGCGTGCTCTTGAGAGAGCATGCTCGTTGCATGGAGTCGAATTTCAAGAAGGATCCGAAGTAAAGGATTTGACATTAGAAAAAAACAAAATTACTGGTGCAACAGTTTTATGTGCCACTGGGGAACTTAAAAAAATTTACTGCGAAAAAGCAATTATTTGCAGTGGTGCTTGGAGTAAAAAAATTTTTAAAAAAATTCCAGTGTATCCTGTGAAGGGGCAAATGCTATCAATACAAGGTCCAACAAATTTTTTGAAAAGAGTTATTTTTGGTCCAACAACTTATCTAGTTCCTCGTGATGATGGACTTATTATCGTTGGAGCGACAGTTGAAAAAGATTCACAATTCAATCAGGGTAATACTCCAGATGGAATAAAACAACTGCAAAAAGGCATTCACTCCTTATTACCAGAAGCTATTAATTGGCCACAAATGGAACATTGGTGGGGATTTAGACCTTGCACTCCAGATCTTAAACCA
Source organism: Prochlorococcus sp. AG-355-M18 (assembly GCA_003280725.1). GTDB lineage: Bacteria > Cyanobacteriota > Cyanobacteriia > PCC-6307 > Cyanobiaceae > Prochlorococcus_A. The sequence goes on from QCED01000001.1 coordinate 106,156, forward strand.
ATAATAGGAAAATCAAAAATTGAAAACCTTTTTATAGCTACAGGACATTACAGAAATGGAGTTTTATTTTCTGCAATAACAAGTGATCTTCTTTTGAAAATAGTTCAAAATAAAAGTCTCAAAGAAAAAGAAAAAAACTTTTTAGAAAAATTTAGTTTAGATAGATTTGAGATTTAAATTTTAATTTTCAGATCGCCATTTCGAATCAGAAGTTTCCCACTCACATAATTCTTCTTCGTTAAACCATAGATTAATTTCAAATTTTGCTGTTTCTTCGCCATCAGAACCATGAATTATATTCCTCCCAATATCAATAGCAAGATCTCCTCTAATTGTTCCTGGGTCTGCTTCAAGAGGCTTTGTTGGACCGATTAATTTTCTAGCACTCAAAATAACTCCATCGCCTTCCCAAACCATTGCAACAACTGGACCACTTGAAATAAAGTCAACTAAATCACCAAAAAAAGGTCTTTCTTTATGCACTCCATAATGATTTTGGGCTAGATCTTTTGATGGGATTAATTGTTTTAAACCAACCAACTTAAATCCTTTTTTTTCAAATCTGCCAATAATCTCAGAAACATATCCTCTTTGAACTCCGTCTGGTTTGATCGCAATAAACGTTCTCTCTTTGGTCATTTAATTAATAAGCACTCTATGTATATTCAACTTTTGGGTGGTAACTTGGCAAGTAATCATTAAAATAAAAGATATTGTTTTGAGTAATTTTCAAAAACATTTTTTAATCACTAAGACATAAATTGACCAATTTTGAGCCGAAAAAATCAAAGAATATTTGGACTATTAAAGATAGTATTTCGACTTACAACATAGACAAATGGGGGGATAAATACTTCTCTATAAATTCTAATGGAAATATATCAGTAAATAAAGACATAAAGTCTGAAAATAAGATTGATCTTTTCAAGCTTGTCAAAGAACTCAAAAGTAGAGAAATAAATCCTCCATTAATTATAAGATTTAACGATATCTTGAAAGATCGAATAAATGCACTACATGATGCTTTTTTAAAAGCAATAAAAACCTACAAATATGAGAATATTTATCAAGGCGTTTTTCCTGTCAAATGTAATCAACAGAAAAATGTATTGGAAAAGATTATAGAGTTTGGTAGCCAATGGAATTTTGGTTTAGAAGTGGGAAGTAAATCAGAACTACTAATTGGCCTTGCACTCCTTGAAAACCAAAATTCATTATTGATATGCAACGGATATAAAGATAAAAAATATATTGAGATTGCTACTTTGGCCAGAAAGCTCGGCAAAAATCCAATAATAGTTATTGAACAACGAGATGAGGTAAAAAGAATTATTCAAGCAGTTCAAGAGCTTAAAGCGACTCCACTGATAGGAATTAGGGCAAAGTTATCAAGTAAAAGTAGTGGTAGGTGGGGCAAATCTATCGGAGATAATTCCAAATTTGGATTATCAATCCCAGAAATTATGTCGACAATAAAAGAACTTAAAGAAGCAAATCTTATAAACGAAATGAAATTGCTCCATTTTCATATAGGAAGTCAAATAAGTGATATTGCTGTGATCAAAGACGCATTGCAAGAAGCCAGTCAAATATATGTTGAACTATGCAAACTAGGAGCCCCAATGCAATATATCGACGTAGGGGGAGGATTAGGGATAGATTTTGATGGAACTAAAACCTCCTCCAATACCTCTACTAATTATTCTCTTCAAAATTATGCTAACGATGTAATTGCAACCATAAAAGATTCTTGTGAATTAAATAATATCAAGCATCCAACCATAATCTCAGAAAGTGGAAGAGCAATAATTAGTCATTGTTCAGTTTTAATTTTTAATGTATTAGGAACAAGCCATGTAAGCTCCAAACTAAAAATTAATAATAAAAAAAATCAATCATTAATCATTTCTAATCTACTTGAAACTTTCTATGAAATAAAAAAACTTAAAAATAAAAAAATAAATTTATCTCAAATAATTGAACTTTGGAATGATGCAAAAAAGTTTAAAGAAGATTGCTTAGTTGCCTTTAGATTAGGATTTTTAAGTTTAGAAGAACGAGCTTATGCCGAAGAACTGACCTGGGCTTGCGCAAAAGAAATTTCTAATAACCTAAATAATAATGAAATCAATCACTCTGATTTATCTGAAATTACAGAAACTCTTGCATCAACTTATTATGCAAATTTATCTATCTTTAAATCTATTCCCGATAGCTGGGCAATCAATCAGATTTTTCCAATAGTACCAATACATAGGCACTTAGAACAGCCCTTCTGCAAAGGCAACTTTGCAGATTTAACTTGTGATTCAGATGGGAAACTAAATAATTTTATTGATGATGGAAAAATAAAATCATTACTAAATTTACATAAACCAGAGCAAGATAAAGATTATCTAATTGGTATTTTTATGACTGGAGCCTATCAAGAAGCATTAGGAAACATGCATAATTTATTTGGCAACACAAACGTTGTTCATATAGATATAAATCAAGATAATTCATATAAGGTAAAAAATATTATTAAAGAAGACAGTAAATCTGAAATTTTACAATTATTGGATTACAGTTCAGCTTCTTTGGTTGAAACTATAAGAATTAATACTGAATCAGCAATTGATCAAAAAAAATTAACTATTGAAGAAGCAAGGAAATTAATTGATCAAATTGAAATCAGTCTCAGAAAAAGTAGTTATTTATCAGAATAACTTTCTAATGTTTTTTGCAAATGATTTTTAGCATAATTTAAAGCCTCACTTAACTTATTAATATCTTTAGCACCTGCTTGAGCAAAGTTAGGCTTACCTCCTCCACCTCCAGAACACATTCTTGCAATCTCATTAATTAATTTACCTGCATGCAATCCTATTTTTAATGCATCATCACCTAAAGAAACTACAAATAACAACTTTCTGTTTTCTGGATTTGGTATTCCCCCAAGAATCACTATTGCTTTACTTCCTAAATGAGAAGTTAAATAAAGCGCTGCAGATTGCAAAGAATTTCCATCTAAGCCATCAATCTGATTTACTAAAATTGAAAAAGAATTTACTATTTCTGCGGATGATTTTATAGAAGAGTATTTAAAATATGCAATTTCATCTTTCATTTTTTGTATCTCTTTATTCTTATTAATGAGCTCTGCTTGCAAATTATGAACCCTTTCAAAAAGTTGATTAGGATTTGCTTTTAACAAATCACTTAGTTGATTTACTAAAGCATTTCTATCACTGAAATAGTCTAATGCTGATTGACCTGATAATGCTTCGATCCTTCTTACTCCGGCTGAGATTCCTTCCTCACTAATTATTTTGAAAGAACCTAATTCGGAAGTAGTTTTAACATGTGTGCCACCACAAAGTTCCATTGAAACTCCTGGTACATTAACAACGCGCACTTCTTCATCATATTTTTCTCCAAACATGGCGACTGCACCCTTTTCAAGAGCCTCACTCTTAGACATATTTTTTATTTCTAGGGCATGATTTTCCAGAATCCAAGAGTTAACTAAAGTCTCAATCTTAGAAATTTGATCTTTAGAAATAGGATTAGAGGAATTAAAATCAAATCGTAATTTATTAAAGGCTACTAATGAACCTTTTTGTCCGACACTTTCGTTAAGAACTGATTTAAGCGCAGATTGCAATAAATGAGTAGCTGTATGATTTGCAGCAGCCTTAGCTCTATTAGAGGGGTTAACGTTAGTCTTAACTTTTTGTCCAATAGTTAATATTCCTTTTTTTATAGTTCCGTAATGTAAAAAAACATTTTTCTTTCGCATAACATTATCAACCATAACCTCTACATCTGTTGAAAATATCGTTCCAATATCACCAACTTGCCCGCCAGATTCTCCATAAAAAGTTGTCTGATCAAGAATAATTAAAACTTTCTGCCCCTCAGTTGCTTGCTTAACTAATGTTGAATCTAAGAATATACCCTTTATTTCAGCTTCCGAAAGGAGTGAACTATAACCATTAAAAACAGTTTTTGTAAAAAGATCTATTTCTCGTTCTAATGATCCCTCTAATGTCAAATCAATATTACTTGAAGCAGCTTTAGCTCTCTCTTTTTGTGCATTCATTTCTTCTTCAAAACCCTTTACATCTACACTGATACTATTTTCTTCTGCAATTTCTACAGTAAGTTCTAGAGGAAATCCATAAGTATCATAAAGTTCAAAAGCTTTAAAACCAGAAATTAATTTCTGCCCTGAAGAAATTAACTCATCTAACAATTTCTCTCCTCTTTCAAGAGTTTCCCTAAATCTTATTTCTTCAATTTTTATCTCATTCAAAATTAGATCATTATTATTTTTTAAATCAGGATAATTATTTTTCATTAAATTGATCCCGACAGTAGCAATATGAGGTAAAAATTCATTTGTTATACCTAATAATCTCCCATGTCTGATCATTCTTCTAATAAGCCTTCTTAATATATATCCCCTACCAAGATTACTTGCTGCTACTCCATCAGAAATTAAATGAATAACAGCTCTTGTATGATCACCAATGATTTTTAAAGAAATTTTATTTTTATCATCTGAAGAAAAATAATCAATATTTGCAATCTCACAAATTTTTTGAATGATAGGAAAAATTAAATCTGTCTCATAATTATTTTGCTTTTTTTGTAGTATTTGAGCCATCCTTTCAAGACCCATTCCTGTATCAATATTTTTAAATTTTAAATCTGTCAATTTTCCATTAGGATCACGATTATATTGCATAAAAACAAGATTATAAAATTCAATAAATCGATCTCCATCTTCTAAATCAATATTCTGCAGACCCTTTTCAGGATGAAAATCATAATAAAGTTCTGAACAAGGTCCACATGGACCTGTTTTACCAGATGACCAAAAATTATCTCCCTCACCTAGTTTCACTATCCTATCTGGATGAATACCAATTTCATCTCTCCAAATTTTTGCAGATTCTTCGTCTTCGTGAAAAACACTCACAATTATGTTTTCAGCAGAAAGTTGATAAATATTAGTAACTAATTCCCAAGCCCATTGAATAGCCTCTCGTTTAAAATAATCTCCAAAAGAAAAATTACCAAGCATTTCAAAAAAAGTGTGGTGTCTAGCTGTAACTCCAACGTTTTCTATATCGTTTGTTCTGATGCATTTTTGGCTAGATGTAGCCCTTTTTGATGGTCTTTCTTTTAAACCTAAAAAAACTGGTTTAAAAGGTAGCATTCCAGCAATTGTGAGCATAACCGTAGGGTCATCTGGAATCAAAGATGCACTTGGAATGATTTTATGTAATTTTTCACTATAAAATTTTAAAAAAGCATTTCTTATCTCATCTCCAGTAACTATTTTTTTAATTAGTTGAGATGTCATTTATCAAGAATAAGAAGATTAAAAATTAAAGAAAAGCGTAATTTCGGTTATTTCGCAAAAATAATCACGCGAATTTATATTCTATATAACTAAAGTTAATTTATAAAGTTAATTATTCTATGATAGCCTCTGCTCAGACAAGTAATTCTAAATTGGCACAAACTAATAACAAGTTGACGGTTCAATCTCAAAACTTTGCTGATGATTCTTGTGCCATAAGATCTTTGGATTGGGATCGTAGTAGATTTGATATTGAATTTGGTTTAAGAAATGGAACTACTTACAATAGTTTTATTATTAAAGGCCAGAAACTAGCAATTATTGATACTAGTCACGCAAAGTTCGAAGAATTATGGTTTGAAGAATTACTGAAAAATGTAAATCCGCAAGAAGTTGATTATCTAATTACTAGCCATACAGAACCTGATCACTCTGGTTTAATAGGTAATCTTTTAGAATTAAACCAAAACATCACAGTAGTTGGATCAAAATTAGCACTTAAATTTATTGAAGACCAAATACATATTCCCTTTAAACGTCTAGAAGTTAAAAGTGGAGAGTTTTTAAATCTCGGAACTAATCCTAATAGTGGTTTAGAACACAATATTGAATTTATAAGTGCACCAAATTTACATTGGCCAGATACCATATTTTCATATGATCACAGCACAAATGTTCTTTATACATGCGATGCATTTGGACTCCATTATTGTTCTGACGAATTTTTTGATGCTGATCAAAAAGAAATATACGATGATTTCCGTTTTTATTACGATTGCCTTATGGGTCCAAACGCTAGAAGCGTTATGCAGGCAATTAAAAGAATAGATAAGCTACCTGAATTAAAAACAATAGCTGTTGGTCATGGGCCTTTGCTCCATAATCAGGTCAATTTTTGGAAAGGAAAATATCTAGAATGGAGTAGTAATAAAAGCAAAGGTAATGATTTTGTGTCAGTCTGCTACATAAGCGACTATGGTTATTGTGATCGACTAAGTCAAGCGATATCTCATGGAATAAGCAAAGCAGATGCTCAGGTCCAGTTAATTGATTTAAGATCTTCTGACCCGCAAGAATTAACAAGTTTAATTTCCGAATCAAAAGCAGTAGTCATTCCCACATGGCCAGTAGACTCAGATAATGAATTAAAAGAATCTCTCGGTACTTTATTTGCAGCACTAAAACCAAAACAATTTACTGCGGTTTATGATGCATTTGGTGGAAATGATGAACCTATAGATTCTTTAGCAAATAAATTAAGAGAACTTGGTCAAAAAGAAGCTTTCTCTCCCTTAAGAGTTAAAAATATTCCAGATCCCATTGTTTATCAACAATTCGAAGAAGCTGGAACTGACTTGGGTCAATTGATCAATAAAAAGAAGAATATTGCCTCTATGAAGAGCCTTGATTCAAATTTAGATAAAGCGTTAGGAAGATTAAGTGGTGGATTATATGTAGTTACAGCGAGCCAAGGCGAAGGTTCTACATTTAGACAAAGTGCAATGGTCGCAAGTTGGATTAGTCAAGCAAGCTTTTCTCCACCAGGTATTACAGTTGCAGTAGCAAAAGATAGGGCTATTGAATCATATATGCAAGTTGGGAAAGGTTTTGTTGTGAATATTCTGAGAGAAGATAACTATCAAAAAATGTTCAGACATTTTTTAAAAAGATTTGCCCCTGGAGCTGATAGATTTGCAGATGTAGATGTAATTAGCAACATCGCTGAAGGAGGGCCAGTTCTTTCAGATTCGCTCGCCTTTTTAGATTGTAAAGTTAGTTCCAGGTTAGAGACTCCAGACCATTGGATAATTTACGGAATTGTTGAAAATGGTAATGTTTCTGACTTATCATGCAAGACAGCAGTTCATCACAGAAAAGTTGCTAATCACTATTAGAAAATAAGTCTTTGAAATGTCAGATATTAATATAGGTTTACTTGCAGAAAATCAAAATTTAACAGAATTCGATATTACGGAAAATTTTTCTTGTGTAAGATTCTTAGACCAAAATAAAGAAAGATTTGAACTTGAATTTAACCTTGAAAAAGGAACCTCTTTTAATACTTTTTTCATTAGAAGTCATCAGGAACTTTTTATTATTTATCCACCTGAGAAACAATATTTAGATTCGTTTAATAAAGTAATTTCTAGGTTTTGCGATCAATTCAATTTAGGTAAAATCAACTTCATTTCTGGACATATTAATCCCCAAATTATTGAAACTATCAAGAGTATAAGCACCCAATTTCAAAACACAACTATTACTTGCTCTAATCCAGGTTATAAACTTATTAGCGAACTTTGGAATCAAAGAAATCCTTCCTTAGAAAACTTTATTGAAATTCAATTACCTGAAATAAACATAATCAAAAAAGAACTTAATTTAGAATTAGATAACATTTCACTAGAGTTAATTCCTATTCCAACAGCACGTTGGCCTGGTGGCCTGATAATTTATGAACGTAATCAAGAAATAATTCTTAGTGAAAAAATTTTCTCTGCACATATTGCATCTAAATATTGGTCTGAAACAAATCGAGTTAGTACAGAAATTGATAGGAAACATTTTTATGATTGCTTGATGGCACCAATGTCTAATCAAGTAGTATCAATAACTGAAAAAATTGCCGATTATGACATTAAAACTATTGCACCATTACATGGTCCCGCGATCGAGTATAGCTTAAAAAGCTTTTTAAATGACTATATTAGATGGGGAGAGAATCTCTCAACCAATAATCATAAGATCGCCCTGATATATGCAAGTGCATATGGAAACACAGCTTCAATAGGCGATGCATTGGCAAAAGGGATAAATAGAACCTCCGTAGAAGTTGAAAGTATTAATTGTGAATTTACACCTAATGATGTACTTGTAAAATCCATCCAAAATGCTGATGGATATTTAATAGGCTCTCCCACATTGGGTGGTCACGCCCCAACTCCAATAGTCAGTGCACTAGGAACATTGTTAGCAGAGGGCAATAGAGATAAGCCAGTAGGAATTTTTGGAAGTTTTGGCTGGAGCGGCGAAGCTATAGATTTACTTGAAACAAAATTAAAAGACGGTGGTTTTAAGTTTAGTTTTGACCCTATTAGGATTAAATTTAGTCCCAATAAACCAAAGATCAAAGAGTTAGAAGAAATAGGAACTCACTTTGGAAGAAAAATTATAAAAAAAGCAAAGAAAAAACCCAGAAAATCAGATACTGGAATGATTACAAGCAAAACGGATCCAAAGCTGCAAGCTCTTGGAAGAGTAATTGGTTCACTTTGTGTCCTGACAGCCTCTAAAGGCAAAGATGAGAATAATATCAAAGGAGCCATGCTTGCATCATGGGTTAGTCAAGCAAGTTTTTCTCCGCCTGGGTTAAGTATTGCAGTAGCAAAAGACAGATCGGTAGAGTCTCTTCTACAAATAGGAGATTCATTCGCATTAAATATTCTTAGTGAAAAAGATTTTAAAGAACCTTTGAAAAGATTCACAAAGCCCTTTGCACCTGGAGAAGATAGATTTGAAGGAATGAATATTGAATTAACTCCTAATGAACAGATAATCATCCCTGAAGCGCTCGCATGGTTAGATGCTTCTGTAAAAGAGAGAATGGAATGTGGAGATCATTGGGTAATTTACGCCGAAGTACTACACGGTAATATACTAAAATCCGATAGTCTAACCGCAGTTCATCACCGCAAAACAGGCGCTAACTATTAAATTTATTTATCTAATTTATGACTGAAACAAAAGATCTAATAATCATTACGGCTAGTTGTGGCAAAAATCTAGAACTTTCTGAAAAATTTCTTGAAAAAAGTAATGAACTTAAAATAAGTTCTGAAATTTTAGATCTTACCACTCTTGATATTCCTTTATTTAATCCAAGAATTCACAGCAAAGAAAATATTCCAAATGAAATAAAAGAATTAAAAAAAAAGCTTTTCAAGATTGAAAGATGGGTGATTTGTGCGCCTGAATATAATGGATCAATACCTCCGATTCTCTCCAACTTCATAGCATGGCTTTCTATTTCAGGAGATGACTTTAGAAATTTATTTAATGGTCAACCGATTGCAATAGCAACATTTTCTGGTGGCATAGGATTAGAGCTGCTGACCTCATTACGCATTCAATTAGTGCATTTAGGAAGTCAAGTATTAGGGAGACAACTTTTGTCCTCATACAGTAAACCTATAGATACAAAAACTATTGAAGATATTATTCAAAGACTTTTACAAATGAAAAAATTAAAAACATAAACTTTAAAAAATTATAAATTTATTTCATTCCATACTTTTAATATTTCTTTAGCCATTGGAAGTGCATGCACAGAACCGCCACCAGGAGTATTTTGTGCAAAAGCAACTATAAGTAACTCACTTTTCTCAGAAGGAGAAAAGCAAACAAACCAGGCATGATCTAGGCCACCTTCTCCATCTTCAGCAGTTCCAGTTTTGCCTGACACTGGAGGCAAATTTGAGACTCCATAATTAATTGATACTCCAGTGCCAGACTCTACTACTTTCCTCAGACCGCTTTTGACTAATTGAATATTCTTAGGATTAATATCGATTTTAATACGTTTTTTATCTGAAAGATTTTCGTTATCTTTTTTAGTTAAATGGGGGGTGACTAGATAACCTCCATTAGCGATCGCAGCATATGCTCTAGCTATTTGAATAGGAGTAACTTGAACAACAAATTGTCCAATAGACATACTCGCAATATCTTCTGGAACCCAAGGAGTTTTACCTGGCTCACCCCACCCTCTACCTTCTTTGGCCCATTCACTACTAGCAACTAATCCTATATTTTCTTGTTCAGAAATTTCAATTCCTGATAAAGAATTAAAACCAAGTTTTTTGGAGACCTCATATATTTCATCAACTCCTACACCATATCCCACTTGATAAAAAAATGTATTACTAGAGACTCTTAAAGCATCTTCATAACCTATCACTCCAAAACCCAAATCATTGTGTTCACGAAAACATTGACTACCATAAGTTATACACGCTTTCGTATCTAGCAAAGTATCTCTAGGGAATTTCCCACTTTCTAAGCCAGCTAAAGCCGTTACAATTTTCCAAACACTTCCAGGATCATAAGCATTTAATGCCCTATTAAAAAGGGGCTTTTCGGGAGAATTAAATATCTTATTATATTCTTTTTCAGGTTTAAAATCCTTTGAAAAAAAATTCAAATCAAAAGTAGGCTTACTTGCCAAGGCTCTTATTGCACCATTTCTTGGATCCATTACTATTATCGCGCCAGCTTTTTTATCTTGAAGAACTTTCTCAGCGACTAATTGCAAATTCATATCAATTGTCAATTCAATATCATTACCTTGTATTGAGGGTTTTATACCCAATGATCTTTGAAATTTACCTAAAGAATTTACTTCCACCATTTCTCCACCCCACTCACCTCTTATAAAATCTTCGTAAACATATTCAATTCCAGTTCTCCCTATTAAGTCATTTAATTTGTAACCCTTCTTAGATAAAAACTTAAATTCTGATTCAGTAATTGGTTGAGTATAACCAATTACATGAGCAGCAACTGATTTATAAGGATAATTTCTAATTAATTTCGTCGCTATTTCAAAGCTAGATAAATTATCTTCATTTTCCTTAAATTTTATTAATTGATCTACATTTAAATCATCAAGAATAGTTACTAAAAGTTTTTGATTTTTTAAACCATCAAAGTATTTTTTTTGTATTGCAATGGTATCAATATTTAGCAAATCAGAAATTCTTAGTTTATGTTTTTCCCAATTGTTTTTATTGATAGATTGAGGCTTTATTATCAAAGAATATTTAACTCTACTATCAGCTAAAACATAACCATTTTTATCCAGTATTCTACCCCGTATTGGTTGCGAGCTAATAAGCCTAATCCTGTTCTCATCCGACATTTTCTTAAAAGATTCATAATTAAAAAGTTGTAAAAAGATTAACCGTAATACAATCAATAAAAACGAAATTGAAGAAAAAATGATTAGTACTACTGACTTTCTCTTAGATGTAATAAGTTTTTTATTAGGACTAGTTTTTTTCAAAGATGTAAAATTTATTTAAATGTTATTTTTTCCAACAAATGAATCGTTGTTTTTATTTCCTTAAGTCTAGTGATTAAATTTTTGTAATCATTATTTTCAATATTAAGATTATTTTCGTCACTTTGAAAATAATCTGGAGTTAAATTTTCGGGCATAAAATTAAACTTAGTAATGTCATTATTATATTTAATAGAATCTTAAATAAAAATCAATTTTTTCAAAATAATATTTAAGTCTGATAAAGAGTAATTTTCCTGAAATACTAATTTAATTGATCTATATTTTGTTCAAAATAGGGATTACAACTATTCTTTGATATACCTAAAGACCATCCGATAAATGAAGAAATTAATATCGTCACGATTAATGGCAAAATTGCTTGTTGCGTATTTTCAAGGCTAAACCATTCCCTCCAGCTACTAAAAAACCTTTCTCTTTGATATTTTCTTTTTTCATTATCTAATAATCTCGCTTTTTTAGCGAAAGATTTTTTTACCCATTTTTCAAAAGGAATCTTCTTTATAATCGCCATTTTTCTCTCAACTTCTAATAGCTGTCCGGGACTAAGATAAGGATGAAATGTACTTATCAATTCAAGAGTTTTTAAAAACATCTCAACAGTTGCATCTTTTATAAGTTTTTGCTCATGAGTTAAATCAACCCACTCTACTTCTGGGTAAAAACGATTCCTATTAGCTTGAATTTGATCCTCTGACATTTGACCTGGTTCTCTAAGCCATCTATTGGTATTTTCGTCAAACCTACGCCAATACAAAAAAGGATTGATGAAGATTGTTTTACCGGATACCTTAACGACATCTTGCTGAAGATGATTTGTTATCTTCCTTTCAGGATTTTTCGATTTTATCAAAAGTCTAAATTTATAACCTAATTAAAGATTATCTTTTATTTACTATTTTTCCAGAAATATTAAAAATTCCTCTATGAGTATCAATTTATCGATAACTGCCAACGCCTTTTTAAATAATTACAATATTCGCAATTTGATGAAGGTTTAGGGAAAATATCCGAACGTAATATATTGACCGTTTCGATTATCTTATGTTCTACCCATGCTGTAGAACAATCTAATCTAATTAGATGAACATCAAAATTTAATTGATTATTAAAAACCTTTTCATTTTTTTTGCCATTAAAATACAAAAGATAAGCCTCTTTTGCAACTTTAAAACCATTTTTTTTAAATAGCCACTGATACATTTCTAATTGTCTCTTATAAGCTTTTGCATATTCGTATTTATTAAAAGTGTCAGACCAATCAAAATTATTTCTTGATGTGGCTTTAACATCAACGACAATAAGATCACCATTTTTTTTTTGCCAAATATCATCTACAGCTCCTCCAAAATCATAATTATGTTCAATTGACTTATACCTAATCCCTTGAAAATTACTTCTCCAAATTTCTAAATTTTTGTGTTTAAAAGGAACAGCATCAATATCATATTCAAAAAATAAAGGATGAGGCTCTTGAATTCTTCTATAATGATCAAATTCATTTTTACATAAATTATCTACAGCAATATTTAAGGTAAATGGTAATGATGGTGGTTTTATTTTATATTTTTTATCAAGTACGCAACATCTCGGACAATTAAGATACTTCTCTACAGTTGATCGACTTAATTTAATAATCTCGCTCATGACATCTTAAATATCATTTATAAGATTTCAATCTTTAATGAAATTCTCAAATCATTTAGAAAATTTAATAAATTACTAATACTCAATAAAAGCACTTAATTTTTACCTCTGAAATCTATTATTATCAATTGATTCATTGGAAAAGATTTTCTCGTAAAACCAGTATAAATAATGTTATGGACATTTTTTATAATTTAACATGATGTAAATATGAATTAAATGTATAACTTTCGTTTATAAATATTTATTTTTAAACACAATTTTTATTAATCCATTTTTGATTATTAACATTCTTATACCCTAACGATAATGCTTTTCTTGCATCAGAACAGGCTCCCTCTCGGTCATTAATTATTTCTTTCAAAATACTTCTATTAAAAAAACTCTGTCCTTCGTTAGAATTAATTGAAATTGATTTGTTGTAATCAGAAATTGCTCCATAATAATCTTTTAATTTATCCTTAAAAAAAGCACGACTAAAATAAGCTTCTTCTTTATCTGGTTCAATTTCTATTGCCTTGTTTAAATCAAGCACACCACCTTCGAAGTCTCCTATTTTTCCTTTAGATATTGCTCTATAAAAAAGAAAAGCATACTTATTTGGATCAACTTTAAGATATTTGTTGAAAGTACTAATTGCACCATAATCATCATTCATTTTTGATTTTGTAATTCCATAATTTAAAATTGCCGAAGAATCTAAAGGTTTTATTTTAATTGCCTTTGAACAATTTTCTAAAGCAGCGATATTATAATTTAAATCACTTTGTGCTAAACATAACATATGGTACAAATACCAATTAGAAACACTATTGGGATCAAGATCAAAAAATTCAGGTTTCTTGTCCAAAAGACTAATAATCAATTTTGAATTACCTTCCTCTTTGTTTAACTCTGTTGCCTTAACTAAATAATCATCAAGGGTTGTTAATTCTTTAGAATAACCAAAAGAATTTCCATTTTTAGAATTAATCAAAAATGAATTTGGTACTCCGATAGAATATGAAAAAGATTTATCTTTAAAGGACTTAGAAGTAGACATAGTATTAATCCCAACTAATTGCCCATAATTATCAAAAATGCCGCCGCCACTCATACCTGGTATGACTTTACTTGTATAAACTAATTGATTGCCTTCTTTTACTTTTACATTAGAACTTGCTATGAGTTCTCCTTTTTCAAAATAAAAAATACTATCTGCAAAACCAGTAGCAAATAACGCATCACCTTTTTTTAAGGTTGATATATTTGAAAAATTTACCGTCTCATAGACCTTATCAGATTTAAAAGTAAATATTGCTAAATCTAAATTTTCAATTTGTTTAATGCTTTCTTTACTAACTTTATAGAAACTATAGTCAGCGGTACGAATTGTAAAAGGAATTTCTAAATCAATATCTTCGAATAGATGGAAGGCAGTTAATATTGTATATTTACTGCCATTCTTTTCTATAATTACCCCTGATCCTGAATTAAGAGGCAAAATTATTTCTACCCCAGAAGATCTTGCTAAAGAAGAAATTTGATAAAATTTATTTTTTTCATTGCTTTCTTTTAAAATTCTGCCGATAGGAATAGATTTAATTTGTCCAATTAAAATTGGCGAAAAAATTATTATGATTATAAAAATAATTTTATTTGTCAGACTTTTATTTAACAATTTTTCTTAATCCATTTAACTTATATATTTAAGAGATCAGTATTTATAATCACAAGTTCCATAATAATTACTAAAAGCAATACCCTCCTTATCATTAATAGAATTAACCTCAGTAATTTTTCTTGAATTTAAATCCAATGTTATTGCTGAAACATAGGTTCCACCATAGATTGAAGTCATTTTATCTGAAATTGCAATAATTGAATTATCATTTTGGTATTTAATTGAATAATAAAAATCGAGATCATAATTTTGTCCCTCATAATAAACATTTTGCTTTCTTATTACTCTTTGATTTACTTGATTAATTTCTAAATCCCAAGAAAAATTATTATTTTCCCAGTTTTCACTTTTATAAAGTTTAAAATGAGATTTTACATTACAAGTGAACCTAATCATTTTAGCATTTACTTTTTCAGTAAACATAAAAAGAAAAAGTGGATTTATTAAAAAAGTTATGGGTATTAAAAAGCTAAAAAAATATTTTCTAAATTTTAAAGCCAAAACTTTACAACAATAAAAAACTCTTAATAAGAAATTTAATTAAATTTGATTTATGCATAAAGAAAGAAAAATATTTTGAAATAAAATAGCAGCAAAAATAAATAATAAAATCTTAGTTTTTTTCTAATTTTATATCTTTAGATTTAGCAAAATAAACCCACTTTATTTTTAACATTGATCTTTAACCCACTGAATAGTATCTTCATCACCAAATGTTATTGCTTTTCGCCAATCTGAACAAGCTCCATTTAAATCACCAATTTTTTCTTTAGCAATTCCGCGATTCTTGAAAGCAATTTCATTGTCTGAAATAATTTCTATCGCTTTAGTATAGTCAGATATCGCTCCATAATAATCTTTTATATCTAACTTACGATTTCCACGATTGTTATAAGCGTCTGCTGCCGGTGTAATTTCTATTGCCTTGTTGTAATCAGAAATTGCTCCATAATGATCTCCTAAAATTGACTTTTCATTACCTCTATAAACATAAGCGTTCTCATGCCTTGGATTAAGTTCTATTGCTTTTGTAAAATCAGATATCGCTCCTGAATTATCTCCTAAATTTGCCTTGCTCCATCCACGGTTATAATACGCGCTTGCGTACCTAGAATTAATCTCGATTGCTTTATTAAGATCAGAGATTGCTCCGTAATGATCTCCTCCTTTTGCTTTTTCATAAGCGATTAAAATAAAAATCAAAACTTTCTGCATTTACGTTTTCATGAGTAAAAAGCATGAAACTTGCGCTAGATAAAACTAAAACAGTTTTAATCATTAATGGTTGTCCAAATGAGATTAAAGATAATATTGCACCTATAAAAGCTGTTCTTTTTTTCATATAAAAAATACTTTTAATTAATATACATACTTTTGAGAAAATCAACTTTTTACTATTTGACTTAAGAGATAGAGAATGAGGAAGTTATAAAAACCTATTTAAAACCAAGCATATTAAAAAGATTGATATTACTTAAAAAGTATTTTGAATATTTTCTTATGAAACCAATCAATTAAAATTATAAATGAATTCTTAAATTCAGTTTATTCCTAATCAATAGCAGGGTGGATTAGTATAAAAAAATAACATACTCATAATAAACTTTTTTGAGTCGTGAATAACGCAGATTTTTCAAACTCAAAAATAACCACTGCGAAATATCTCAAGAAATGGACAAATATATGAGTTTTTCATGGAGTTATAATATAAATTACTAATTTATTTCTATCCAAATTTAGATTAAAAACAAAAAACATCCAGCAATAAATCCACTTACATGTCCCAATAAACTTACTCCAGGTAAGAAAGAGAAAATCAATCCTATAAGGCAAATTGACTTAGACATTTTTTGAACTTCATAATTAGATTTTAGACTAATTTTTTTACCTAAAAAATAATTCTTTCCATAAAAAGAAGTTAATAATAAGAATCCCAAAAAAGCATAAATTATTCCACTAAATCCTAAAGCAGCATAATTAGGATAGATATCAAAAAAATACGATAAGATTTTTTCATAAATCCAAATTACAAAAAAAATTAAAAAAGAACTAATTAGAATAAATTTCAGATAAAACAACCTGCTTTTAATTCCTAGTCTTATTAAAAAATATCTAGTGACAATTATTCCACCGAGATTACTTAATAAATGATTGAAATCTGCATGAATTAAAATTGATGTAAAAATTCTATAAGGTTGATCACTAATTAATCTTGGGACAAAGTATAAAACTTCTTTATCGAAAACTTTAATTAAATCTGTAAAAATAAAAACTGATATTAGAGCAGTAGCGCTAAGTAAATACTGCCAATCATATTTAGATATTGAATTTTTAAAAGGCATAATATATAAATATCTTTATTTTAAATAAAAAATATTATCTATATATTGCACAATTAAAAAACTTTGAAGACTATGAGAGTAAAAGAAATTTTATCGCATTGCTAAGATCTAAGTGAATCAAAGCAATGCTATGGCTTGCTAACTTAAAACTAATTAATTGAAGTTTTTACTGGGTTCTTAAAGTCCATTTATTCCTATTCAACAAGATTTATTATTTTTTTAATTTTAAAATCAATTGAATTCATTGACTTAAGTAAATATTTATTCCCATACCAAAACTTTATAAAACCGAAAGAACCATTCTTGATGATTTGCCGCATAGATATATTTATTATTTATATTGAATAAATATTTTATTTGCACAATAATTCAACTGCACTAGAACCTTTACTGGATCCCAAAGACTTTCCTTTGCGAGCATCAAAGCAAGCACCTTTCTTATCTCCTCTAAGGAATTTTACAACTGCTCTATTTATGAACGCTTGTTGATCTTTGGGATTAATCTTAATTGCCTGATTGCAATCAGATAGTGCTCCGTAATAATCTTTTAAATTCGTTTTTACTACACAACGACTAATATACATCTGATCATTATTTGGATTAATCTCAATTGCTTTATTTAAATCCAATAACGATCCATAATAATCTTTTAAATCTCTACCCTTAATATTGCCACGATTATAATAAGCATTTGCATCATTTGGAATTATCTCAATTACTTTATTATAGTCAGATATGGCTCCGTAATAATCTCCTTCATACACCTTTTTGAGTGCCCGATTAAAATAAAAATCAGCACTCTCTGCATTTACTTTTTCAGGAAGAGAAAGCATAATCCCAGCAGTTGATAAAACAACACTAGTTTTAATTAGTAATGGTTGACCTATTGGAATTAAAGATAGTATCACTCCAATAAAAACAATTCTTTTTTTCATATGAAAATTTACTTTTAATCAATATACCAACTGTAAAGAAAACAGACTTTATACGATTTCTCTTAAGAGATGCAAAAAAAGGTGCTGCATAAAACTCACTCAAAACCGATAAATTAATGTTATTACAGGTTTCATAAAATCCGTTTATTCACGCTCTATAGTCCTGAAATTTAAGTAAGAAAAAAAGTCTTTCATACCAATACCTCTCAAAGCATAATTTTAAATATTATCTCGTGTGAAACCCATGTGAAACCACTTTTTAAATCGAGATTATTGAATAAAAACTAAAAATTAATTTATCAGTCGCAGTAAATTAAACAATTTTGATTTGTTGGATGTTCTCTACATTCTTTATCCCAAAAGTTTTGAAACTCAGGAGTACATTTTTCTAGTTCTTGTGGTGTCTCATTCAAGTTTAACCCTGCATAATTAAATGCAGTTAGGTATCTTGGAAGAACATTGAATTGATTAAATAATTTCATAAGACCCCCTAGATCTATATCTATATTGTCCTCCTATTAACTTAAAATTCATAGAGTATTATTACTCGATTAGAAATGCTTTGGGATATTATCAAAAAATTTTCATAAAGACAAACTATCATTCATAGAATCAATGAAAGAAAAATAATCCTTAAATTTTAATGTTACGACTTCTTCCTTTACCAATTTTTATTGGCATTTATCTATTCTCTTACTTGAGATGTAAAAAAAATATCTCTGCTAGTGATAAGCAACTAAAAACATGCATTGATTGGGCATATTTAAAAAATTTACCTCTTCCTGAAAAACCTTCCTTCAACGAGTTTTATATTGTTTATATTTCCTCTTTCTTAAGATTTCCCTTTGGGATAATTATTCAAAAACTACCTGTCTCTAAAAAAGTAAGATACTACGAAAGAGAAATGAAATTAATATTTGATAAATGGAATTTAGAAAAAATTAAAAAACTAAAAAACTAATTTATTAAAGTTGCCGAAAACTCCATATTTAAAACCCCTTCCATAGGATTTCAAAATACTCGTGTGAAACCACTTTTTATATAGAATTTATTAATAAAACTAAGATATTGGATGCGAATAAAATTATAATAAAAAATAATTCAATCTATACCTGAATTTTGAAGGTAAGTTTTCCACTTAAATCAAAGTAAAACTGAAATTATAAATTATTTATACTTTTCGTTGTGACTATATGAACTATTTGTAGAGAATAAGTTTATTAACATTGATCTCTTACCCATTCTGCAGTACTTTCATTTCCTAAAGAAGATGCTTTTCTCCAATCATCACATGCGCCTTTCATATCTCCTAAATTTTCCTTTGCAACTCCGCGATTCAAATAGGGATTTGAATAATTTGGATCAATTTCTATCGCTTTTGTTGCATCAAAAATTGCCCCATAATTATCATTTATTGTTCTTTTTGTCCAAGAAAGATTATTATATGCAGTTTTATTATTTTTATCGATAATTAGTACTTTATTAAAGTCATTAATTGCCCCCTCATAATCCTTTATCATGTGCTTTGAATATCCACGATTTAAATATGAACTTTCATTTTCAGGATCGATTTCTATCGCTTTTGTGTAGTCAGATATCGCTCCGTAATAATCTCGTAAATCACTTTTTGCTAAACCACGATTGAAATATACATCCGATGCAGGTTTAATTTCTATCGCTTTTGTGTAATCAGATATCGCTCCGTAATAATCTTTAAGATCAAAT
>QCED01000002.1 GCA_003280725.1 Prochlorococcus sp. AG-355-M18
CTCCTCTACAAGTAGCGGATTTGCAAATTGGAATACAAAGTACTGGGCCAATGAAAAAAACTTCAACAGAATTTCTTCTTTCAATGTAAGTGATAATTTACCAGAGGGATCAAAATCTACAACCAAAACGTCTTCAGAAGTAGTTACAGCATCTGAAGATGGAAAGACTTTGATGTATACAGATAGCGATCTAGGAGTAGTAGGTTTAGTTGATATCTCAGACCCTGCAAACCCTAAAGCATTGGGAGTTGTTGAACTTGAGGCAGAACCAACTGGAATTGCAGCACTTGGAAACAATGCTTATATAGGTTCAAATACATCTGAAAGTTATACAAATCCTTCAGGAGCATTAGTTCAATACAATTTAGAAACAAGAAAAGCAGTAAAAGAATGTGATTTAGGTGGGCAGCCTGATAGCGTTTTTGTTTCACCAGACGGGACATTTCTAGCTGTCGCTATAGAAAATGAGAGGGATGAAGAATATAAAAATGGATTTATCCCTCAAATTGATGACAATGGCATTCAAATTAATCCTGCAGGTTATGTTTCTCTTGTGAAGTTAAACAAAAGAGGAAAAATACAATGTAACTCAATTAAAAAAGTAGATTTAACAGGCTTATCCGAAATAGCTCCTTTTGATCCCGAACCAGAATTCGTTGCTATTAATGATCTTGGTGAAACAGTTGTCTCTCTTCAAGAAAACAACCATCTTGCAGTAATTGATAAAGATGGAAATGTAATATCACATTTCTCTGCAGGAGTTGTAAAACAAATGGCAGGAATGGATACAAAGAAAGATGGAGCACATAAATTTAAAAACAAACTAAAAAATGTAAGAAGAGAACCCGATGGTCTTACTTGGATTGATAATGATCATTTTGCAACAGCAAATGAAGGCGATTACAAGCATATTGATCCAAATCAGGCAAAAAGAGGTGGTTCAAGATCCTGGACTATTTTTAAAAAAGATGGAACAGTAGTTTATGAAGATGCAAATAGACTAGAAAGAGCAATTGCACAAATAGGTCATTTCCAAGATGGAAGAGCAGGTAAAAAGGGAGTAGAACCTGAGTCAGTTACATATTCAAAAATTAATGGAACGCCCTATTTATTTGTTGGTGCTGAGAGGGCTGGGATAGTAGCTGTTTACGATATTACAGAACTAAATCAACCTTTGCTTACTCAATTACTTCCATCAGGCATTGGACCAGAGGGATTTGTCGCAATTCCAGAGAGGGGATTAATTGCCTCAGCAAATGAAAAAGACTACAACAAAAAAGAACCTGGTTTATCTTCTCATGTGACTATTTATCAACTACAAGATGCTCCTGCTTCATACCCACATTTAACAAATGAAAATGGCCTTGAATTTGTATCTTGGGGTGCGATAAGTGGAATGGTGGCTGGTGATGACGGTAAAATTTATGCTGTAAATGATGGGACTTTTAAAACTCAGCCAAGAATTTACGTTATTGATCCTTCATCTTCCCCAGCACTATTAGAAAGAGCTATAGATATAAAGCTAGATGGTAAGACTGCATTATTTATGGATCAAGAGGGTATTACTACTGATGGTAATGGTGGATTCTACATTTCTACTGAAGGAATCAAGAAAAAGCTAGATGAACATCCTCCTGCAATCTACCATGTAAGCTCAGATGGTGAAATTTTAGAGAAGATAACTCCACCACCTTCATATCTTAATTATGCTAAAAATCCTGGTTTTGAAGGCATAACAAGGAATGGGGATATTCTTTATATTGCTCAACAGAAGCCTTGGGGTGATGATACTTTCAATACTACTAAGATCCTTTCCTATAGTTTAAAAACCAAACAGTGGGGGGCCGTAAATTATCAATTAGATAGGATCAAAAAAGGTGGCGTTGGCATTTCAGAATTGACTTACCATGACGGGGCACTTTATGTAATCGAAAGAGATAGTTTCTATGGAAAGAAAGCAAAATTGAAAGCTATATATAAAGTAGATTTAGATGATGTTATTTTTGAAAGTCTTCAGACTAATATTCCTCCCAGACTTTATCCTTTAGTTGAAAAAGAGTTAGTTACTGATCTAAAACCAGTAATGCAATCTACGGGTGGTTTTATCCTTGAAAAGGTTGAAGGTTTAGCAATAACAAGCGAAGGGCAAGCATGGATTTCAACTGACAACGATGGGACTGGAAAGAAATCAACTGGTGAAACTCTTTTCCTAAATATTGGAAAAATCTAGTTAAAACTTCTAAAAAAAGCCACCATATATAAATGGTGGTTTTGTTTTTGCAATTCTTATAATTAAAAAAAGTTAAATCATGAAATACCTAATATTTATTATTTTATTCATCGCCCCAGTTAAAGCTGAAACAAAATATTATTGGCAGGGTGTCAGGCATTATTTAAATCGACCCAAACTAATGATAGAAGCATGCAAAGATATGAAAGAAGAAAATGACATTGGAACATCTGCTTTCGAGAGTATGTACATGCCAACATTACCTGATAGGCTTTGGTTAGCTATTGGCAAAAGAGATTCTTATTGGGCAGATGACTCCAAAGAAGGAAGCATTCTTTTTACAAGAGAAGGGGTTTTGAATTTAAAAAAATTTATTGCAGAAAAATCATGTCCTAATATTTTTTAAATTTTCCCTATAAATCTGTATTTAGACACGGAAAGATAGTTTCAAAAATTGCTCCACCATCCTTATGATTAAAAGCCTTTATAAAACCTTTATTGTTATTGATTATTTTTTTTGTTATTGAAAGACCTAAACCACTACCACTTTTTTTAAATTTAGTCCTTGATGGCTCACCCCTATAAAAACGAGAAAATATATCATTAAATTCATTCTCTTCTAATCCAATACCTTTATCACGAACCCTTGTAACCACTGAACTATCTCTCTTGAAAATTTCAATTTGAATTTCTTCATTAACTGGCGAGTAACGAATAGCATTATCTAAAATATTTATAAATGCTCTTTTTAAATTTTCAATATCTCCTGATATGAAGTATTTTGTTGGCATCAGTAAATTCATTTTTACATCTTTTTTTTCTGCAAGTGGTTTCAAGGTTTGCCAAGATTCCATAACTAAATCTGAAATAGATATTTTTTTGTTTTTTTTAATATCTTCGCTACTTTCTAGCTTAGAAAGCTCTAAAGTCTCTTCGGCCATTTTTCTTAATCTTTTTGACTCTTTCTTGAGTCTTTTAACAAGATACCTATCCTTTTTTGATACTACTGATTCAAGTCTTTCCCCAATTAAGATAAGTGATGTAAGAGGGGTTTTCAGTTCATGAGACACATCATTAATTAATTGATTTTGCCTTTTTTTTATCGATTCAATTGATAATTTACTTTCCAATAATATTAAATAATTCTTTTTCCTTCCTCTAACAATATTTACCGAAATGGGTACTCCCGCAATTGTGAAATCAGTCTTGATTGGGAAATCTTTTTTTCTTGAATATAGAATTTTATTACTAAGTAATTCAAGCTCATTAATATCATTAATTGCTTTTCCAATAACATCTTTATATTTGATAACCCTAATGAGAGATAAAGCTTTCTGATTGATAAATTTTATTGTTAGATCAGATGATAAGATTATCCACCCTTGCGATGAATAATCTAACCAAGACAACACTTCTTGAGGTCTAATTTTATCAAATGGGAAATCAATAGTTTTTTTATACTTATTTGTATCAACTTCAAATTTTTTTTCTTTTGATTGAGAAAACTGCTTAACTTGCATTTTCCAATTCTGATGAAAAAACAATAATACTTCTTGTAGTGTTTTCATTTTCATCCAAACTTATAGCCAAAACCTCTAACAGTTTTAAGAAACTTTGGAGCAGAGGGGTCTTTTTCTAATTTCTCTCTTAGCCATCTAACATGAACATCTACGGTTTTAGTATCACCAATAAAGTCAATTTCCCATATCTTTTCAAGTATTAAATCCCTTGACCATACTCTTTTTGGATTTTTCATAAATAACTCTAATAATTTAAATTCTTTGGGAGATAATGTTATTTCTTTATTAAAAGAAGTTACTCTGCATTCTTCCAAGAACATTTTTATATGATTAAACTCAATAACAGTTTTTGATTTTTCTATATATTTCTTATTACGTTTAGATCTTCTTATTAAGGCTCTAGATCTAGCAATTAATTCACTTAAACCAAAAGGTTTTGTTAAATAATCATCTGCACCAACCTCTAATCCAAGAACCCTGTCTGATTCATTATCTTTAGCACTCAAAATTAATATGGGTGTATAGTCTTCTTCATTTCTTATTTTTCTGCATAACTCTAATCCATTTAGTCCTGGCAACATTAAATCGAGAATTATTAGGTCAACATCTTTTTTATTATCATTATTAATAAAATCTAACGCACTTAAACCATCTTTGAAACTTAACACTCTAAAACCTTCGCTGCTCAAAGTTTCACTGACTGTAAGCCTAATACTCTTGTCGTCCTCTACAAGAAGAATTTTTGAGTCTTGCAAACTTTTATGATCTTTAATAGCCATTTAAAGTTCCAACAATTTTATTTTATATAATCAAAATTATTTGATGTAATTATTTCATATTTACTTTACATTCAATGCTTATTTTTTAATTGATCTTATTAGCTTTTTAATTTGTCCTTAAACCTGATTATTTAGTATAAAAATGCTTCTTTAATTTTCCTCACACAAACATATTAAAGAAGCAAACTTATTGAATCTAATAATAACTATTTAAATTAATATCCCTTCGAAGCGTAATAATAATCGTCATCTTCATCTATATTTGTCACTACCCATTCTGGCGGAAAGTCACCAATTTTTACATATTGATAAAGCTTATCAACATCTGGATCGTAATAAGTGTCATTGATTATTGGATGTTTGATTACTTTGCTTGGATGCATAATAAAAATTACTTCTACTATGTCTTCTAGGAAATTAAGTCTAACTTATATTTAAAATCCATTTAAAATTTCCTTAAAAGCAAGCCTTTATTTAGAATTTAATTTTTGTTGTTACTCTGTTTTTATTTTGAGATTTGAATTCAAAAATTCCCGAATCAGTAAATATGGTCAACTCATCTCCAGATGTTTCTGAAATTGAAATTCCTTCAGACTCTAAATTTTTAACATATACATTACCAATAAGTTTTAGAGATTTATCATCCTTGTCAAAAGAAAGCTTGTCAGAATAAGCCTCAAAATTACTACTATTACTCTTAATGACTACATTTCCCTTAGCCTCTAAATTACCTTCTAAAGTATTTATTTGAGAATCAGATGTAATTATGTAATTAGTTAATTGCTCAGCAAAAGAAAATTCAGCTAATAGAAATAAAAACGATGCAAGAATTACGCTTTTCATTTATTCCCAACCCTTTTCTGCATTTTGAATAATCCATTGTGAAAGAACCTTATCTTCTCCATCCTTCAATTTATGTTTATAACCTTTCATAAAACCAATCCCATCATTAGCAATTATTGTTATTGATTTTACATCTGCTATTCCTCTTTTTTCAAGGTCGGAAAGTTTTAATGATTTAGATCCTTTGAGAACGACTGATCCACCTTTTACATGGCAGCCTGCACAAACATTTCTAAAAATTGTTTCTCCATCTCTAATATCAGAAGCCATTAGATATCTATTATGCAAAGAGGTTTGAAAAATAATTATTAAAGTTATTACAGGAATTACGAATAGAAATTTAAATATTTTCATTTGATTTATTCCACCTACACTAAATTTAGCAATTAATTCTGAATCTTGATCTATCTATTTTAATAACTCTACTGCTACGACAAGATTACCTAATAATCCGTTCAAAATATTTAGTTGTTCTTTACTACCAAAGGCAATTAATACCTGACCTGGTTGAAGTATAAAGTTCCCTCCTGGATTAGTGAACAATTTTTCATTTTCTTTAATAGCTAAAATTTTTGCCCCACTCTTTTTACCTATTCCAAGTTCAGAAAGTGATCTTTTCTCTGCTGTTTCAAAAAGACTAATATCATTACTTAATTCAAATTCTTCAATTTCACATTCACTTCCTGCAAGCAGATCAAGAAAGTCAATAGCAATAGGTCTTAAAGCCATTGATGCCATTGCTCTTCCTGCTGCGATATAAGGGCTTACAACTATACTTGCCCCGGCTAATCTCAACTTACTTGCGGCTTCTTCAGTTCCAGCTCTTGCTATTACTCTTATAGAACTTCTTATCCCTTTAGCGCTTAAAACTACATATAAATTAGCAGCGTCATTTGGTAAGGTAACAACCAAACTTTTGCATTTTTCTAATCCTGCAAGTTTTAACGTCTCATCAAGAGTCGCATCAGCACAAAGAACTTCTAAACCATTTTCTTCAGCAATCTTTTTTCTATCTTCATCACTCTCAACAACGATAATTGGAATATTTTGCGTTTTTATTTGATTAGATATTTCCTGACCTACTCTCCCATATCCGCACAAAATTACATGATTTTCCATTTTCCTAAGAATTCTTTTAAAACGTAATTCATTTACTCTTTGAAAATAGCCGGATTCGAATAATCTAACAGCTTTTTGAAAGGTAAATTGAATAAAGATTAATCCGCCAACGATTACTAAAACAGTTACTATCCTGCCTTCAGGACTTAAAGGTTGAACTTCTCCAAAACCAATAGTGGTTATTGTGATCAGGACCATCCATAAGCAATCACTCCATTCCCATCCCTCTGTTATTCGATAGCCAATTGCACCTAAGAAAAACAGAAAGAATAAAGAATAAATAAGACCAAACCAAGGCCTTAAATAGTCTTTAATAAAATAGAACTCAAATAATCTAAGCTTCATATTCATTATTATCGTTAACTATTCAAAAATTTCAAAAAAATTTTCTATTATGTTCCTAAAACTATTTATTTGTTTAAGTGAAATACATATTAAGCAGGATAATAATATTTATTTTCGTAGTTATATGCATTAAACAAATGATTACTGTTTCAGGTCTTATTTAATGCTTCATTAAAAATTAATTCAAGGTTTTACTTGTACTGATTCTATTAGAAAATCAGAAGCAGCTTTCAACCAATCAGCGACTGTAAGACGTAGGTCAGGTTGAGAATATACAAGCGCGAAAATAATTCCAACTAAGATTATCTTTACCATGGCAATTCAAATATTCTTATGAATTAAAGCACACCTATTTAGTAAAAAGAACCTTAAATTTATAAAAAATAGAATAACTAAAATTTTTCTAATTGATTAAATAAGTATTCCACTCTTCTAAGATTTACACCTAAATCAGATTGCCCTAATCTTGCTGCAGATCTTATCTGGATTATTCCTTTAGATCTATCTACATAACTTCTTACATCAAGCTTTAAAATTTCAAGGTCATCAGGAAATCTAAAAATCAAACTCCTGCAAACACCTCTCCAGTAATTCCTTCCACTTTCAATGACTTCTGTACGAGGTAACCCTTCTGCCAGAGAAACAAGTTGAATAAACTTCTGATCAACATTTATTAGTTTCTTTTCTATTAAGACACTATTTAATGGATTAGTTATTGGAGCAAGACCTTGAATGGAGGAAACCATATTTTTAAAAAAGATATAAATGTTCTAACCGATTTCATACACAAAGTGAGAGGGGAAAAATAAATAATTTTCCGAAAAATTTGATCTTTTTATAAGAATTTCCTTATTTTGTGATCAAAATTTTAAAATTTAAGATTTTTTATTGTTTTTTTTGATAGAGACGGTTGTCTAGATTGTTTGTTATTTAGTTTCTTAACCCATAAAAAAACAATCACCAACAAAAAAATTTCAACAATAATTCCAACCTTTATTAAACTCATTTTTTATCCTCTTTTTTCTTGTTGGTGCCCTCTATGTATGGCACAAGGATATTTAATAACCATTTTTTAAATGAACTTAACGGTTTCATAATCTATTTATTTGCCTTTTCTCCACATGCTCCTCCCTTTTATGAGATCCTCTATATTTGGCCAAGCTGCTATTAATTCTTTGAGTGCCTTTCTATTAGGAGTATAGAAAACACATGACAATGCACTTATTACATAAAGTATGAACCACAACTTATTTTCTGAATAAGCTAAAAACAAAGAGAAAAGAAAACTTCCAATAAAGAAAAAGAAAAATGTCCTATTTACTATTTCTAACGGAGTTCTTTTAAGTCTGTAAAATTTGTTCTTTTTACTTTCTTCTTGAGTATCGTTCTGAAATTTACTTTCGTATGAATTAATTATTTCTTCCTCTAGAATTTTTTCGTACTCTAAATTATTAATTGGATCACTATTATCCTTCTTATTTATCATTGGTATCTAAACAGTACAAATATGGTAACTAATTTAGGGTATTTTAAAAAGTATCAAATTTTATCTGTTAACTTGAGCTATACAAACAGATCATGGTTTTGAAAATACTTCAAGATTGTCTTATTTATAAAAGATAAATTAGTCAAAAAATTCTTTTTAATTTTCCCAAATCTTTCGGTCATTTCAAACAATTACTTCTATAAACTTCATAGCATTAATTAAATTGGGAGGCAATATCTAAATCTAGAGTTAAAATAGTTTAGAGATTTTAATAATAATCTATATGCAAAGGTATTTGATTTCCTACGAATTTACTGATGGCGAGGATCAAGAAGAAGGGGCAGAAATGCTAATTAATTGGTACGAATCAGGTGGTCCCCAAAACAGACCTGAAAACTATGAGGTTCATTCTTGGATTTTTATGGTTCAAAATGGGATTGGACATTCGGTAGTAAGTGCAGATTCTCTTGAGACAATTTGGAAGCAATGGCATCCCTGGAGAAGGTTAATGGATATAAGTATTCAACCGTGTATGGATCTTGATGAGACAGTAGGATTATTCAAAAAACAAAAAATGAATACACGGATAGTCTAAAAGTATTTCTAACTTCCAAATATAAATTCCTTTTTAGTAGCACCTAATACTACATACATATTTCACTGCGTTAAAAAGGATAAGATTAATTTTCCATGATGAATGATTCTTATCACATTTACTTCAAAGGAGAAATTCTTTTCAAGAATTTAAGTAAAGATGAATTTGAATTTGTTTGGGGAAAACTTTATACATCTTATATAAATGCACTAAATAAAGAGCTGACTTACGAATTAATTAGCGAAAACAATATTATGGAGCCAGCCTTTAACCTTGAGCCATCTTACTAAATCAAGAATTAAATCCTAGATTATGAATAAAACAAGAAAAGCTGTTTTTCTTTTATTTTGAGGTAATCTTTCTCTTCTTTAGTTATATCCAAAGCAATTTTGTTAGCCTCAACTTCGACATTCGAACTATAAGTTTCAAAGTTTTCTTCTCCTTTAAATAGGGCAGCAATGCCAATATCTGTTATAAACCAAATAAAATGATTAGTTTCTCCAATTGGCTCCTCTTTTAAAGAGTCATTAATCAAATCACAGGTTGAGTCCATTTAATTGTTCTGAGAGGGATTTTAATTGCCCCCGTTGCAATACCTTACAGCCTCAGAATTGGTACCACCATCTTCAATAATTTCTGCAACACATTTATTGAAAAGTTTAGACTCTTTTTTTACTGAACAGAATCCAAAAGCGATTGCAGCTAAAGCTATTGCAGATACGAAACTAGAACCCAGTTGTATAAAACCATAGGCAAACATAATGTTTTTCTTTCCAGAACATTTTTTTGAATCCTTTTTTTCTTCTGTCATTTTAAATATTTAAGTAATACAAACCTATTTAATTAATCTTATTTTTGGGAGGTATTGCCATAGAGAAAACCGAATCAAGACTTAATTAAAACAGATGAGACAAATTTTCAAAAATTCAAGATTCTTTTTATTTTTCTTAACTTTATTTGTCAATTTGATACATCATTCAAAAATAAATTTTTTAATTTTTTCTCAACACTAGTTTCTAGATAAAAGCCTTTTTTTAAATATAATAAGTAATGATCCCACAGTTATAACAATAGATTATGATGCATCTTAAACTATATTTAAACCTTTCTTGATGAAGTATTAATACTTAAAAATTAATCCAGAAAAGCTTGTTTTGATAATGCTCCCCGAGAGTTATCCACTTTTTTAGTGTTTTTCAACAGGGTTTTCCACAATATGTTGATTAAATTAAATCTTCTATGTGCAAAATAAAATATTTTCTCTTTTTAAAAAAATATATCCACAATTTGTTTTGATGATCAGTAAGATTTAATGTGTCATTTTTTAAGATTGATTTTTAAATTTATGAATGCCAACAAAATTAAAAAAAATTTGACTACTGAAATCAATGATAAACTTAAAAAATCAAAGTTTGATTTACTTACTAACGAAAATGATTTTTTGGTGAAAAATCTAAAAAAGGCTGGATAATCTCTTGGATTTACCAAAATTATATTATTTCAATAAAAATCTTCAATTTAGAATGCGTTCTACTAAACATAACAATTAATTTATTTTTAAGATTTAAAAACAGTTCATTAAATATGAATTTTCTATTAAAAATAAAAAAATAGTACCCATTCAATAAACATTAAAAAAAAATATTCGTTATATTATTTTAATCTCAATATGAGATCAGATTAGAAATATAGACGGTAAATTTGTAGGGCTTATTTTAATTATTTATTGCTTCTTTTTACCTATATTTGAAAACTTGTTCCAGTCAAAAGATGAATACCCAAGAACTTAAAGTCAACTATAAAAAGCTTTTAAACAAAGCTGCTCAAGCAAACGGTCGTAAGGAAACTGTTTCCTACTTAAACCGTGCTGCTAAAATCAAGTCGAAACTCTACTCAACTTCCAAAGTAAATTGCTTCAGATGTAATGGAGCAGGTTTTCTAAGAATTTCATTAGATGAGACTAAAACATGTCTATCTTGCTATGGAAAGGGTTTTTTAGTTCAAGAAATTCAGCAGCTTTAAAACATTTTTATTTATTAATGAAAGATCTCATTCAAGCTCATAAAAAATTAATTCAAACAGTCAAAGAACAAATGGGGTTTTCAGACTATGGTATGTACTGGCTAGCTTTACTGGAAGGGGGATTAACTATATGGTTGCTGGATAGAATATTTTTCCACTGGTTAAAATTTTAATTTTGATTAGTCTCAAAAAAATTATTAAAGTATTAAATAAATCATTTTATCGAAACCATTTAAAAAGTTGTAGGATAGTAAAAAACTAATATGCAATTACTAGGATTAATTCTTCTACTAGCTAGTAGCTGGTATTTATGGAAATTAACATCAAACTTTCTTGATGAACCAACAAAAAAAGAGCTGACAAATAGTTTTAATAATCTCAAAAATAAATTCTTTCAAGGGACACAAAACTTCTCTAAAGCAAAAATAAGTGAAGCTTGGGAAAAATATAAAGAAGAAGGTGGAGCCTTGTCTAATAAAGAAAAAAGTTAGTGGACTTTTTTATTATTACTAGTCTCACTAAAGATATTTCTAGAATTGATCTAATTGGTATTTTGATTGGTCATTTAATTTTTGGTGTTGCATTGACACAGCTTTTAGATTGGACGTGGTTAAAGAACCTTATGAGTGAAGAAGATAAAGCAAGGATGCTTAAAAAGTATACCTGGAAAGACTTATTAGTTGATGGAGCGATTGTTACAGTAGTTCTAGGAATAATCTTTTTGTTTATTAGCATTTTTCTATAAATGAACGTAACTTACATCCTTTTAGTTTTTTTAATAATATCAATTGTGATTTTCTCTCAAATAATCAATTCCTCTGATAAATCAAAATAAATGGCAGAAGTAATTAGCAACTCCTCAACCGGTTGGTACTTAATCGCTTTGGTAAGCACTTTATCTTTTTTGGCCTTAATTTACTTCGGACAAAAAAGATAGGGCTCACTTTTGATAATTAGTTAAATTTATAAAAAAAACTCTGCAACTTCTTGAGATGCAGAGTTTTTGATTGTTAAGTGACTGATTTATATAAATCTATTAATGATAAAACCTTTTTTCTTAATTAAGAAAAAAGAGACCGATGAATGTGATGAAGATACTGAATTCACGGCCTCTTGGTTAACCGCATTTTTCGGTAGATACGACAATGAATCACCTCCTTTACTTATGTTTTTTTAAAGATAACTAAAAGAATTATATAAGGAAAGAAATTCGCTAAAAATTTAAAAGTTTTTTAACAAAGCTAGGATATAAATAAATCTCTTAAAAATAAAAATAAAGATATTACCAAGGCAAAACTTCTCCGTTGGTATGCCAAAAAGTACCCGAGTTATTTTTATTTAAAGCATCAATACGTTTTAAAAGGCCATTTGCTGATTCTTCAGGACTAATTCCATTTTTTGTAAAGCCAGTCATTCTTGTACTCACTAACCCAGGATGCAAAATAGCTACATAAATATCTTCTCTTGATAAATCTATGGAAAGTGATTTTGCTGCCATTGACAAAGCGACTTTAGACATCCTGTAACCATAAGAACTTCCAGATGTATTATCTTCAATAGATCCCATTCTACTTGTGATAAAAGCAACTTTAGAAGATCTTTTTAAAAAATGTTTAAGTGATTGAGTCATACATATTGGACTCAATGCATTGACTTCAAATTGCCGCAAAATACTTTCTTTATCTAAGTTTTCGAAAGAATTAAATTCATAAATTCCTGCATTATGAATTAAGCAATCTAAATTAACTCCAGATAGTTTTTTACACAAATTTGTTATCGACTCATCAGAAGAAATTTCTATATTTTCTTCAATTCTCACTTCTAAATCTCTAAGTTCTTTTGAAGCTTTCCTACAAGTTGCGATTACATTATCTACCCTCTTATGAATTTGCCTACATAGTTCTAATCCAATACCCCTGTTTGATCCTGTAATTAGATAAGTCGACATCTCTAAACTAAAAAATAAAAAATTAATCTAAATACAAATATAAAAGAAAACGAACTAGAAAAAGATAAAATTTATAAAATTCCTTATTAGATTTTTTAAGGTTATGATGAATTATGAAATTTAAATGATTTTATAAAAGAAACCAAAGATATTTTATCTTCAAATTTTAATGTATGGAAATTTTCAATCAAGAATTTATACAAGAGATTATTAGATTAACGTGGAGAAATCCTGCTTTCATGGCTATAGCTATTGCGTTAGTTTGGCTTATCCCACAATTATTTATCAGAAAAATAATGGCAAAAAAATATGAAAGAAGAAAAATAGAAATTCAGAAAAATAAAATTCAGAGGCTTTACCCAACTAATACTCCTAAATAAGATTTTTATTTATAAGATGATCTAATGAATCAAAAAAAAATACTTTTTGCAACTAAGTAAATATGACCTACAAAATAATTAGAATTGATGGGAAAGATGACGAATTAACAGCTCAAAGCTTTGATAGGTATTCAGATGCGTACGATTTGTTAGAGGAATTATATGGAGATTTATGTTGTTCAGATGCTGATTATGGAGACATAACCTATTACGATATTGTGGAAAATAATTTAAAAAATATTAATGGATAATAAAGAATGGGCTCCCTCCCAAGAAGAAAATTTAGGCGTAATAACGAGTGTATATGAATTCATTAAAGAAGAACTTTCAGAACTTCAAAAAGAAACTGGATGTCCAGATTCATTTATTTATGATTTCATCGGCAAGATTCAGAATGAATGGCATCCTGAATCTTGCCACTCGATAGTTAGAAATAAAAAAAAGAAAAATTAGAAAATATTAAATCTTCAACTCAAATTTATGAAAGTTCTTTAATATTATTTGAATTTAAAATAACAAAGCATGATTATCAGAATACTAGGAATTGTACTTATACTTGGTACGATCGCATATTATGGTTTAGTTTTGACTGGGCAAAGCAACCTTTAGTTTTTTTGACTTTTAAAAATTTCTCATGAAATGGCCTCCTACTCTTTGTTGGACATCACCAAAAACTATTAATGGTAATAGGCATTTTCAAGTTAAAGCTTATGGTGGTAAAAATGAAGATAGATGGGTTGATATTTTTCCTACCAAAAATAAAAAAGATATTAAAAGGATCTCATGGGCAAAACTAAAATCAGAATGGACTACTGGATGGTTAAGGCTCCCAAAAGATAAAGATTAATTTGTTTATGTAAACAAATATTATTAACCAGAAAACTGTAAAAAATAATACCTAAAACAAAAAAAATAACTTCTAAAATTTTTAAAAGGTTTTTAATATGAATCCAGAACCGAAGAAAAAACTGCCTAATAAAAAAGTTATAAGTTCAGCAAAATTTGAGGCTAAAGAACAATTCACAAAATCTGCATTAGAAAATTTAAAAACAGAAAATGAAAGACTTGTTAATTCACTAAAAAAATCTGGAGAAATTAAAGAATCAAAAAAAAATAAATTTACATAATTAAAATTTTTTTATTATTATATTGTTTTAAGGATCGAGAAATGATTGAAAAAATCTCTCTAGCAAATTCTCATTTACCTCAACTTATTGGGTTCGTACTCATGTCTATTGGTTACACATTAGGAAATAAATTTTACCTTCCAGAAATTAAACAAAAGTAATAAATTTTAATTCACAAAAAATAATTTAGATAAATAACATTGAAAATATATTCCTATTAAAAAAATTTTCAATAATATATCTGGCTTGGAGAAATAAGACTTTAAAACTAATTTTTTAATTCAAACAAGACTAATCTTTAAATATATCTGTTACATAAATGTAACATTAAAGACTATAAAAATGTGAAATCCAAAGAAAAAGTAAGAATTCATACTAATTTTTTTTTAAATATGTTACATTAGTTAATAATGCAAGTTAAGGTTTCCTCTGTCAAAAAGCAGAAACAAGGAAATGTTTGATACATACAAACGTCATTTACTCTTTGGCTAGTCATTGATCACAAATGTAATTAAAAAATGGATGCTCTTACTAGTTTTATAGTTGTTATCATCGCAATTACAATCCAATTCTCTTTATACACCATCAAAAGGTTGCAGGAACCTTTAAAACCTAATTATTTGATAGATAAAAATTCGAAAAAAATTACAAACTATATGGGCAAATTTTGGAAAAATGCCGAAATAACAAATGGAAGATTAGCTATGATTGGTTTTTTAGCATTAATTATAAACTATGGTTTTTTTGGGTGGATAATTCCAGGATTTATTTAAGCGCAATATATCTAAGATTGAAGAAGAAGTAAGTCTATCATTCAAAACATTCTCTCCTTTTAAAAAAAAATTTTTTATTATAAATAAAAAACATTTGAGTAATTCTGATTTTGATAAAAATGGAATAGACAGCTATGGAATACATTGGCTCCAATATGCTGCTTTTGCTGTTTCTGGTTTTGCAATATTTACGACCTGGGCATTTTTTTTTGATGAAAGATTTCATAATTTTATAATGAACATTTTTAGGATCATTAACTGCAGTGGTTTTAACTGTAATGGAGCTTTTTAAAATTCTATGGCTAATCCAGATCAAAAAACAATATTGATCGATAATGCTTTTGAGGAAATTAAAAATATATGTATAAATCTTCAAAAAGATACTGATGCTTCGAATTTAGAAATTACAAGTTTACTAAAACTAATTATGAATGAATGGGAAGAAAAGGAAGAACAAGAAAATGGCTTTGGATTCAGGTAAAGTTTGCCACTATCTGAGAAAAGGCTTAGGCATCAAATCATTTTTATATGAACAAATTTTTTTATTTAAAAATTATTTTTTATAATTTAAATCTTTTTAGAAAGAAATTAAAAAGGAATGAATCTTAAATAGAAGATCCATTCCAGATTTAGCATTAGTTTTATCTAGATTTAAATTTTATAATTGGAGCTCCTCTGGTGGACTGTCAATCATTAGATCCCTCCTATTCAATAAGTTAAACCTACGACTTACTTATAAAGGAAGTAAATCAGTAAAAATGCTGATTTATGATTTTTTAAAATGTTTGAATTAAAGAAGCCAATTCTGGTGCATCTAATAAAAGTGCAAAAAATGTAAGTACAACTAATAAAAATATGGAAAAGTAAAATTGCATCATGTTTAAAAATTACTTAAAAAATATTTTTTAAGTTGTATAAAATAATGCTTTGTTTACATAATTAAATATCTCTACCTAGAGAAGTTTAAGTAGAGAATAATTAAGAGGCTTCAGGAGAAAATATCGTCCTATTTTTTTGCCAAGACTCACAACCTTTCAGTAAATGATCACCCTGTGGTATGCGTTTTTCGTATTTTGGACAGATCAAGATAGTAGCAAAAGTTTCTGTAGTGCTGTAGCGAAAGTGATTGCAAGTAATGCAAATCTTTGTTCGTTTTCGTTTTAGGATAGATTCTTTTAGATATTCCCATTTTGATGGATTTACCTTGATCATATTTACTGGAATTTATTAGTAACAATTTGCCAACCTCCTGAAATTAATTCATTCCATGTTTCGCAAGCACACTCAATAGAATGAAGTCTTGAATTTTTAATTTGGGCTGGTTCACCTAATTCATTTGCATAGAAAAGATGAGTATATACTTTTAAGTTATTAGATACAGATTTCTTATAACTCTCAAAAAAAATTAATAAACCACTTTTTTTGTTAAACAACCAGCCAGTTGGGGGGTCAATAAGGCTGCCACGATAAAAATAAGTCCGAACATTAGCAACTCCTGAAGTCATGAGATAATACACTTGTACTAATAATATAAATGTACTACTCCCAGACGTCAAGTATTCCTCTAGTAATTATTTAAATACTAAAATTACTTTCCAGAAATAATCAGCCGCAAACTTCTTATTTGGTAATGGTGACTACAAGTAACCCCTTGAAAAGGAAAATATCATTTAAAGAGTATCTCCAAAAGAATGCAATGTATCGAAATCCCTTCTATTTAGGATGGAACAAAGGTTGGTCTTTTTTATTTTTTTTAGAGGGTGGCATTGCAAAAATTGAAGCAAAAGGTTTTGGTATTTCTATTACAACAAAAGTTGAGAAAGGAGAATCACCCCTAGAATCTGCGGATAGATTAGTCTCGAAAGAGCAAAGGATTAGAAAATCAAGATATTATTCTTGGGTTAAATCTATTAATGAAAAAACAATAAATTAACCAATCCTTAAATTTTTAAAGTAATTTGTTGACAGTCAATTTAAAATAGAAAATAGTCATTTATTTTTCGTGTCCAATAAATTTTATGAATGGTGGAAAAACCATAGAAAGGTTGTAACCTATGGAGCTTTTATAATCTTGTTTGGTTTTTATTTATCTCCTGTTGTCAAAGAAGCAAAATACAAAAACCAATGTATTAAGTACTCTACTAAAGGAGCTTTAACTAAATTTAATAAGGACGATATATTTGAAACTTTACTAGAAGAAACAGGTTTGAATATTGATGAACTAGCAAAGATTGAAGGTTATAAGAATTGCATTAATTAAAAAGTTCGCAAAAATTACGCTGAGTTTTTAAATGATTAAAGGTATGTTTAAACTTATTTTATTAATATTATTATTTGGATTTATATCAATAAGTCCAAAAACAAGATATTTGGTTAGCATAACTCTAAAAGAAATTTCTTCATTTCTTTTATGGACTGTTAAATATGAAGATAGAGAAAAATGGATTATAGATAAACCAAGTTGGATACCTAGCCAAAAACTTAAGCCATTGTATTAAATGAAGACTTATTTAGAAGAACGAATTGAATGGTATGACGATAATTATAGAAATGGTAATGCTTTAATCTCTGATAAGCAGTTCGACCAACTTGAAAAAAATTTATTAAGAACAAACCCTAATTGTGATTACTTTAAAAAGAAAAATAAACTAGTTTTACCTACATTAGAAAAGGATTCAATAGATGAATTTTTGAAAGGATTATTAGTAGATACCAGATTATTAATTGAACCGAAAATTGATGGTTGTGCCGTTGCTTTGCAATATAGGGATGGAACCTTGGAGAAAGCAATTTCAAGAAAAGGGGCAGACGTCACTAGTAAACTTATTAAAGTCCAAGACATTCCCAATAATCTCCCTTTACGAGGAGTTCTTCAAGTTAGAGGTGAATTATATGCACCCAACCAAAATCCAAATATCTCCCAGAGAATCGCCTCTGTATTTTTAAGAGCTAAAGAAGGATTTTCTGAAAGTCTTAGCTTCTGCGCATTTCAAATACTTAATTCAACACTTAACCAATATGAGTCCAAAAAGAGTCTTTCAAAGCTTGGATTCACGATCCCTCAGGATATTTCATGCAACTTTACGAGCCAAGTTGAAGTATTTAGAAAACAATGGCTAGAGGGGAAGCTTTTTAGTAAATATCCAACAGATGGAATAGTAGTAAAAATAAATTCTAGAAAATTACAATTGATTAGAGAAAAATCAAATTTAGAGTATCCTTATTGGCAAGTGGCAATAAAACGTTAATGGAATTAATGCACCAGATTTTTCCTACTTGGCATATTTACTTGGATATGTTTTTGGTTGGCTTTGCAACTTACGGTTTTCTGAGAATTAAGAAAAAAATAAAAACTAAATAAAGTTTTCAAATCATCCGTGGTCCTTAAGCATGGATTTAAGTTGTTCGGTATCTAATTGTTCAAGATAATTTCTCATTGCCAACCAAGATCTTCTGCTTTCTAACTTTCCACTTTGTTTAAATAAATTTGCGGAAACTTGATCTATCAATTCTTTATGAGTCATATTTATATTCTTCATCAAGTTTAATGACAACACCATTAAAAAATTCTGCTAATAATTTTGATGGGTCTTGCATAGATATCTTTCTATCTACTTTTGATAATTTCTTTTTGATTGGATTTAAGTTAGTCATACAGATTCAGGTAATTCAAGTTCTTCAAAAGTCCAACCTTCTAATTGAAGGTCATGCCATTTATCCCAAGCATTATCCAAATACATTTGAGTGGATGATTTAATTGCCATTGGCTCACCAAGATCATTTGCATAATATGTATGAGCAAAAATTCTCATACTATTTCTTGGAGATTTTTTATTCCTCATAAATAAAATTAATCTGCTGCGGTCTGGGCTAAGCAACCAACCACTTGGGGACTCATTACGATAACCGTAAGAAAAATTAGTCCAAACATTAGCTCCTCCTAAAGTCATTACTTAGTAATACATGTGTACTATTAATATAAATACATTAGAAATGGATCGTCAAGTATTTTGGCAAATAAATTATTTACACTGATAAAGAATAAAAACAGCTTAGTTATTCCAAAAAAATAAAATACCCACCAAAAGCCTGTTTTAGCAGGCATTTTGATAGGTAAAACCGGATCCCCGTCAGTTCTCTGCTGCATCGACCTGGAAATGCCAGAAGAGGATTCAAAGTGGGCTTTCGTTTCCGATTACAAGATCGGTTTACTACCGCATCACGACAGTCTCCTCATGTCGAAAGAGAGTCAGATCAGAGCACATAAAGAAGAACTTAACCAAAGATCCAGTAAACTAACTCTAACTTATTCTTTTATGCATTTGGAGATGGCCAAATGTCTCTTACCATAGTTAATAAAATTTGAGCTTCATCATATCTTTCTGAATGCGTTTTACCATTTAATAAAAATGTGATGTGAGCCATTTTTCTTCCCAGAATTTCGCGAGATTTGCCATAACAATGAATATTAGAACCCTCAATTTCAGATAACATTTTAATTCTGGTTTCCATTGAGATTGGGAAATTCTTTTTTAACCCCAGTAGATTTATCATAATTGCACCTTCACAGTTCATTTTAATTTCAGGTGGCATTATCCCAGAAGAAATACAAACATATTGATCAAACTGACTTGAAGTGCAAGCTTCAATAGAGAAATGAGCTGAGTTATGTGTTCTAGGAGCTATTTCATTAATTAAAAGACCATTATCTCCATAGAAGAATTCAATAGCTAAGACTCCAACGTAATTAAGTTCATTGACTATTGAAGAGAAAATATTTATTGCAAATAAGTTCAAATCATATTCATTTGTTCCAGGTGCAAGAACCCAATCACAAACATGGTTTGATTGGAACGTCTCAACTATTGGAAAGAATCTTATCTTACCAGTCCTATCTCTCGAACCAACAAGAGCTAGTTCTTTTTCATACTCTATCCATTGTTCTATTAACCATTCATCAGAATTATTCTCTTTTAAAAAAGAATCTAAATCTTCTTTTGTCTTTATTTTTTTGTTCCCTTTACCGTCATATCCACCTTTATTTGATTTTGCCATTAATGGGAAAGTCCAACTATTGATTTCCTCATCCGAGAGTTTTTTAAAATCTTCAATACTTGTCCATTTTGGGCAGGGAATATTCATCCTATCTATCAATTTTTTTTGAGAAAACCTATCAACTAAAGGCTTAATTGCATTAAGGCTTGGAACAAAAATATCGTTATCATCAATTAAATTTAATTTGTCAATTTTTATCCATTCATTTTCAAAAATTATTTTTTCACACTCATTAATTAATGATTTATTACCTCTTATCTTTAAAGGATCAGCTTCTATAACATGATCTGCTTTCAAACCAGCAGGGTCATCACAAGATTTTGTTTGCACACATACTTCTAAATCTCTTTTTTTTGCTGCCTCGGCCAACATTAAAGCCAGTTGGCCGCCTCCAATTATTCCTAAGGAATAATTTTTCTTAATTCCGTTTATATTTTTTTTAAAACTCATAGCATGATTTTATTACCATTTCTAATTCTTAACAACTGAATTTTTAAGTATCTAGAGCTTAGATTTTGCTAATATATAAAGTATTTAATACCAAATATTTATAAATTTAAACTAGGTAATCAACTGTGAATAAGAAAAAAATATTAGTACCATTAGGTGATAAGTCATACGAAGTAACTCTAGAAGCAGGGATACTGAATAATATCAGCGAAGAACTTTTAAAAATTGGATTAACAAAGAATAGAAAAATACTTGTGATTTCAAATGAAGAAATATCAAATTTGTATGGTCAGAAATTCTTAAATAATTTAAAAGATAATAAATTTCAGGCCAAAATGTTCCTTATAAAGGCTGGAGAATCATATAAGAACTTAAAAACCTTAAGTGAAATATATGATGTAGCATTTGAATTTGGCTTAGATAGAAATTCAATAATTATTGCCCTTGGAGGAGGAATTGTTGGAGATGTAAGTGGTTTTGCTGCTGCGACTTGGCTAAGAGGTATCGAATATATTCAGATTCCAACGACATTATTATCAATGGTTGATTCATCTGTGGGAGGAAAAACCGGCGTAAATCATCCAAAAGGTAAGAATTTAATTGGAGCTTTCAATCAACCTAAAGCAGTTTTTATTGATCCAGAAACTTTAAAAAGTTTGCCCAAAAGAGAATTTAGTGCAGGCATGGCTGAAGTAATAAAATACGGAGTAATAAGAGATAAAGAACTTTTCGAATACTTAGAAATTGAAAAAAACAAAAATGAACTTATAAATCTCAAAAATGAATATTTAATTAAAATAATTAATAGTTCAATTAAAACAAAGTCTAATGTTGTTTCTCAAGACGAACATGAAAATGGTGTTAGAGCAATATTGAATTATGGTCATTCTTTTGGTCACGTTATTGAAAATTTATGTGGATATGGCAAATTTCTGCATGGTGAGGCGATATCAATTGGTATGAATATTGCGGGGAAAATAGCAATTGAAAAAGGTTTATGGTCTAAAGAAGAATTAGAGAGACAGCGAATTCTCTTAGAGAGTTATGATCTTCCTACCGAGATCCCCAAAATAAATCAAGAAGACGTTCTAACAATACTTATGGGTGATAAAAAAGTTCGTGATGGCAAAATGAGATTTATATTACCGAAAGAAATTGGTGCTGTTGATATATATGATGACGTAGAACATTCATTATTTTTAAAGTTTTTTTCTTAACGCAAACAGGTTGAATTTATATTCATTTTCTTCTCATTAAACTTTTTAAAAACAAACCACTTAAAATCACCTAAACAAACAGGATCTACGAGTCTAAGTAATGCCTCTCTTCTTAAAAGAGCATTTGATAAATTCTCCTTAAATTCTTTCTGAATCCCATAAAGTCTCTCAGCCAATCCAAGCGCCAACAAAGCCTCTCCTTGTTTAGTTATTCCATCAATATTAAATCCAATAGTCTCAGCATCATTAATTAAAGTTTCTATGCACACATGAGATGTTAAATCGCAATTTCCAGGAGAATCTAGGACATTATTCTTCATTTTTTGATTTTCATATGAAACTATCGTCCCATCAGAATTCTTAGAGTTATAGTATTTTTTAGCTTCTTTAGCGTAATCAATTATCAATAAAATACCATTATTGATTTTCCCATAAATAGCTTCTAACCATTTTGAGTTATCTACATGCCATTCTGTCGTCCATCCTTCAAGTGCATCTTCAGGCGGAATAGTTATTCCCAACTTACTTTTAGCAAGTTCAAAACTTTTTTCCAATTCACGTGTAATTGGTATTTTATCAAAAAATAATTTATGAGATTTTTTGTCTATAGAAACTGCTTGTCGAATTAGTTTTCCCTTTGAGAATGTTATTCTTTCTACTGGCAAAGCATCCAAAACCTCATTTGCTAGAACTATTCCATTTATATTATTTTCCTCTACTTCATCCAAACCTTTCCATAAAATATCAATACCTAAGTTCAAAAATTCCTCCAATTTATTTTTTTGTTTTTCTACCATCCCTTCATTAGGTTCAATAATTACAAAAGAAACTCCTTCTAAAAAATTCTTGCTGTTTTCTAAAAAATATTTAATTAATCCACTCATAAAGCTTCCATCTCCAGCTCCAAATTCAGTTACAGATAATGTCTCATTAGATAAAAAACTACTTTTGAACTGAATCAACCAATCTTCTATTTGTTTACCAACCAAAAAAGCAAAATCATCAGATAAAGATGGTGATGTGACAAAATCTCCTCGAACGCCTAACTCAGCTTTACCGCTGCCGTAATAACCATTAATAGGATCATTTAATGCAAAATTCATAAAGTCATAAAAACTTATAGTCCCACCCATTTTTATTATTTTTTTTTCTAACCAATCTGGATTATTCGCGGGTAAGCTATTCATAGGCGAAAATATAAAGAGACAAAACTTATTTATGCCTTCAAAGATTAACTATTTATTAGGAATATTTCTATCTATTTTAGTTTTAATTTCACATAAACCCGTTTTCGCTATAAATAATCCAAATCTCTTACCAAAAGAAAAAACACCAGTAATTGATTTAGCTAAAACATTAAGCCCTAATCAGAAAAAATCTTTAGAGGAAAAGCTCAACAATCTAGAAATTGAAAGTGGGTGGAAAATTAAATATTTATCTCAGTTTGAAAGTTCTCCTGGTAGTGCAATAAAAGACTATTGGGATTTAGATGAGACAAGTTTGTTGATAGTTGCGGATCCTAGAGGGGGAAATTTGCTGAACTTTAACGTTGGAGAGGCTTATTTTAATTTTATGCCAAGGTTATTTTGGGTTGAACTTCAAACAAGATTTGGCAACCAATACTATGTTAAAGATCATGGTGAGGATGGTGCAGTATTAGATACAATTGATTCAGTAAAGATTTGCCTCGAAAGAGGAGGATGCCAAGTTGTCCCTGGCCTACCCAAAGAACAATATATATGGACTTTATGTACATCGATTCTTGGAGGTTTAGTAGCAGGTTTCGCATCTGCCCCAAGAAAAGAAGGTCAAGTCATATCAATTGGATTTTTAGCTCTTCTTTCTCCTTTATGGGGAATGTTATTTGGAATTTTTGGTTTGGCACCGATAATATCCAGAACAAATGATTTATTACCTTTATTTAAAAATGGTTTAGCTTTTACAGCCGCAGGAATTGCGGGTTATATCTTATCTCAAACATTATTTTCAAGATATGAAAAGCCCAAAAATACTTAAAATATGATCAGAGATATTTAATCCTAAAAAAATTTATCTTCTTCACGAATTACACCAGACTCTGAATACCATCGATGAGAAACATGCCTTAATTCCTTATTTTCAAACTCAATCCATGAAAAGTTAATTAGCAATTTCCCATCTTCATCAGTTTTATATCTTGGTACCACAGCAGTGTTGAAATAAATTGTTCCTTTGCTATCAATTTTAAACATCTCTCTTAAACCAAGATTTCTTTTAAGCCGGTTGTGCATATGACCAAAAATTACAAGATCGACTTTTCTTCTCTTTTGTATTTGAGAAATAGCAGCAGACAAATCTCTATCTCCCCAATCTAAAGAGGGTAATTTCCAGTCTTTCCCACAAATGCTTTTAGGTTCTGAACCTAAACCCGAAGGGCCAGCATGAGACATAATTATTAGAGGTATTTCTTCAACAGTCTCTTCTGAACATTTGATAATTTTATTTATTGAATCTTGTTCGGTTATAGGTCCATAAACGCCTTTAACTTCTTTTGAAAGATAATACCCGCCGCCAGAACTACATGGTCTAGCAGACAATAAATTTATTTGATTATTAAAAACTTTCAAATCCCATGCAAAATATTTTTCACCAAGAACACGTATCTGCTTTGAGAGAGTTTCGCCTGTAGAATCTTTTCCTCTATCATGATTTCCTAAAATCACAAAAGTAGGAATTTTGATCTCATTGATTTTTTTAATTATTTTGACACTTCCATCAGAAATATCACCAACAAATAAAACAATATTAGGTTTGATAATCGATAAAACTTTCAAGTC
The DNA here is from genome assembly GCA_003280725.1 of Prochlorococcus sp. AG-355-M18. Lineage (GTDB taxonomy): Bacteria > Cyanobacteriota > Cyanobacteriia > PCC-6307 > Cyanobiaceae > Prochlorococcus_A. The sequence goes on from QCED01000002.1 coordinate 24,706, forward strand.
TAATTCAGACCATTGACCATGACAGTCACCAACAATAGCAATTTTTAAATTTGTCAGAATTTTTTCTGTTTAAAGGCATATAATCTATTTAGAGATATTCTAAATCCTGACCAGTATAACTTCTACTGCAAAACAGAAATCAGTTCAAAACGAAGAGGATTTGATTTCTGAAATAAAGGAGCGTTGCAAAAAAGCTAATGCAATTATTCTTGCGCACTATTATCAAGCTCCAGAGATTCAGGAAATTGCAGATTTTATTGGCGATTCTTTAGATCTATCTAGAAAAGCTGCAAATAATGACGCAGATATAATAATTTTTTGCGGTGTGCACTTTATGGCCGAAACCGCAAAAATACTTAGCCCTAATAAAACAGTCCTATTACCGGATATTGATGCAGGATGCTCATTAGCAGACGATTGTCCTTCAGATAAATTTCAAAAATTCAGGGAAGAAAATCCAGATCACTATGTCGTAAGTTATATAAATTGCACTGCAGAAGTAAAAGCTCAAAGTGATCTTATATGTACAAGCAGTAATGCAGTCTCATTAATTAAAAAGATACCTGAAGATAAAAAGATAATATTTGCGCCAGATCAGAACCTTGGGAGATGGGTACAGAAAAATTCAGGAAGAGATCTTAAATTATGGCCTGGCAGCTGCATTGTTCATGAATCATTTAGTGAAGAAGCACTTCTAAAATTAAAATATCAAAATCCAGGATCAAAAGTAATTGCTCATCCTGAATGTAGTCAAAATTTACTAATTCTCTCAGACTTTATAGGATCAACAAGTAAGCTGCTTGATTTCGTAAGTAAAGATCCATCTAAAACTTACATGGTACTAACTGAACCCGGAATAATTCATCAAATGAAAAAGAAAGAACCTAATAAAATTTTTATTGAGGTTCCAGACATAGAAGGTTGTAAATGTAACGAGTGTCCATATATGAAATTAAATACTTTAGAAAAAATCCTAGATTGTTTGAAAAATAATTATCCCTCTATCGAACTTGATTCAGAAATCATAAGAAAAGCCTATGTACCAATTAAGAGAATGTTGGATATGAGTAATTAATTTAATAAAAATACTTTATTTTCCTTTTTAATTTTTAGGGATGCATTCAGGTTTGTAGTGGCTGGGTTAAACTGGCTAATCTGATTTTTCATTTTAATTATATTTATTAGCTCTTTTTCACCTGCTTTATATTGTTTATCTTTTCTAGTCCCAATCTCTGTTTGAGGGATAGGGTTAATATTCATTTTTACTTCAATGTCTGGAACAATTCCAAATTTGTTTATATCAGTACCGTTCGGAGTTAAATACTTAGCAACTGTAACAGTTAACCCTGAACCATCAACTAAAGTTCTCATAGATTGAACTAGACCTTTGCCAAAAGTTTTCTTTCCAACTAATTTCCCTCTTTTATTATCCTTTATTGCACCAGAAACTATTTCACTAGCACTAGCAGAACCCTCGTTAACTAATACAACTAAAGGTTTTTTGGTTAGAGCTTGACCGTTTCCTCTTTTTATTTCTTTTAAACCATCTTTACTTAAGGTACTTACTATTATTCCTTTGTTAATGAAGTGCCTAGAGATATCAATGCTTGATTCTAATAAACCTCCAGGATTACTTCTTAAATCAAGAACATATCCTGCGACTTTTTTTGATTCTAAATCCTCAATAGCATCTTTCGTCTCTTTTGATGCATTTGCGTTAAATTGTTTAATTCTTACGTAGCCAATTAATAAACCGTTTTTGGTTTGGTTAACTTTACTTGAGACAGATTTGATTGCAATCTTTTTTCTTAATAAAACCTTAAAAAAAGATTTAGAACCTCTAAGAAGTTCAAGCTTTACTTTAGTACCTCTTTGTCCTCTTATTAATTTCACGGCATCCTCTATATTCATCCCTTTCGTAGAAATATTATCTATAGATAAAATTTTGTCTCTAGCCTTAATTCCAGCATCAAAAGCAGGAGTGTCCTCTATAGGAGAAACAATAACTAGATCATCAGATTCTTTATCTTTTAAAATTTGAATACCAACCCCAGTTAATTCTCCAGAAGTATCTATTCTCATTTGATTAAATTCCCTAGGTTCTAAAAATCTTGTATAAGAATCATCCAAGTTAGATAGCATATCTCTGATCGCATCATATGCTTCATTGCTGTCTGAGTACGTTTTTGATAAAAATTCTTTTCTTATCTTAATCCAATTAGACTTTTGGAATTTTCCACTTGAATCAAGAAAATCTCTATAAACAATTTGCCATACATGATCAATTACTTCTTTATAACTATTATTTAAAATAGTTGCTTCTGCAAAATTATTAAAAAATATCCCAGAAAAGGTTGTGGCAAACAGAAATATAAATTTTTTTTTAAGCAATTTTCTAATCTTCAAATAATTTGATATTTTTTATTATAAAAAGAATTTATTTATAATTCAAAATTTTGACAAATCCTTAAGGATCAATCCACTTCCCATCATCCTTAATAAGTTGGATTAAAGCATTAACCCCCTCATCTTCAGGTACTCTTTTTATCTCTTCTTTCCTTCTATATAAGGCAATAGTTCCTTTACCTTTCCCAACATAACCATAATCAGCATCTGCCATTTCTCCTGGTCCATTAACAATACATCCCATTATTGCTATATCTAGACCCGTTAAATGTGAGGTGGCGTTCCTAACTTTATCTACAACTTCTTCTAGATTGAAAAGTGTTCTACCGCAACTAGGACAACTGATGTATTCAACCATTGTTTTTCTTAATCCTAAAGATTGCAAAATTGAGTAGCACACTGGTATTTCCTTTTCTGGAGCTTCTGTTAAAGAAACCCTGATGGTATCTCCTAATCCCTCTGCCAAAAGCGTTCCAATTCCAGCAGTACTTTTAATCCTTCCATAATCACCATCACCAGCTTCGGTCACTCCTAAATGTAAGGGATAGTTATATCCTTCTGAGTCAAGCCTATCTGCAATCATTCTGTAAGCTGCCATCATGACTGGAGCCCTAGAAGCTTTCATAGAAATAATTATGTTATGAAAATCAAGCTCATCACAAATTTTGACGAACTCCATCGCAGATTCTGTCATTCCTAATGGCGTATCTCCATAAGTAAAAAGCATCCTCTCAGATAGAGACCCATGATTAACTCCAATCCTTAGAGCTTTGTTTTCAGCCTTTAAAACTTCAACTAAAGGGGTAAATCTTTTAAGTATTGTTTGCTTGATAGTTTCAAATTCCTCATCTGTATATTCAGTTCTTGTAGGGTCTGCTTTTTCAAAAACAAACAATCCAGGATTAATTCTTACTTTATCAACATGTTTTGCAACTTCCATTGCAATTTTCATACCATTATGATGAACATCAGCCACCAAAGGGGTATTGATATTATTTTCTAGTAATTTAGCCTTTATATCTCCTACTGCTTTGGCATGTGCTAAGGAAGGGACAGTTAACCTTACTATTTCACAACCCACATCATGAAGTCTTTTGATAGCCAAGTAAGCATTTTCGACATCCATCGTATCTTCATTTATCATCGATTGAACTCTTACTGGATAATCACTTCCAATAGCAACATCACCCACCATTACTGTTCTAGTTATCCTTCTCTCAATATGAGTTGAATATCTTTTGGAGAGACTATTAACCTCTCTTGATTGAGTTAATGACATTAAAATTCTTGATATTCAAAAAGGATTTCACTAAATTATACGGCATATAGTTTACCACTTACATTCTCCAGGTCTTTCAAAGTTAGATGGTAAGGTTTATTGATTTCTTTTGAAGGAAATCTCAACAAATAAGATGGATGAAAAATTACCATAATTTCTCTCCCATCTTTTTTAATCCATTGACCTCTTAAATTACTTATAGGATCTTTAACTTTTAAAATAGCTCTCATAGCAGTAGAACCTGTAAGTAATATAAATTTTGGATCAACTAGCTTTATTTGCTTTAATAACCAAGGTTTATGAATATTAATTTCTCTAGCAGTGGGTTTTCTATTATTTGGTGGACGACATTTAATTACATTACAAAAATAAACATCCTTCTTATAGTCAATTCCAGCTTGTATTAATAATTCGTTTAATAGCTTACCAGATTTACCTACATAAGGTTTTCCTTCTAAATCTTCCTGTGCTCCTGGTGCCTCACCAATTATTAACAAATCTGCAAATACACTTCCTCTCCCAATTACTAACCTTTTCACCGAAAATAAAACTTTAAATATATTTATCTTAAGAACTCAAAACATGAAAATAAAATAGATTAAGAAAATGAACTAAATTAAACCATAGTGTGATAGTTTTATTTATTCTTAATTTATGCATTTGTCATTTTTAAAAGTCATATTTGAAAAGTCATAAGTCAATGAGTCAAGTTAATTTATCTGATCGGGCACTTTCAATTGAGCCTTCTCTTACATTGCAGATAAGTGCCAAAGCAAATCAATTATCTGCAGAAGGAGTAGATATTTGCAATTTAAGTGCAGGAGAACCTGATTTTGATGCCCCAAAAGAAGTAATAGAGGCTACAAGTAAAGCTATATTTGATGGATTCACAAAGTATGGGCCCGCAGCAGGGAATTTAGATCTCCGAGAAGCAATTGCAAATAAACTTCAAATTCAAAACGATTTAAATTATGAATTTGAAAATGTAATGGTCACAAATGGTGCTAAGCAAGCAATATATAATCTTTTCCAAGTCTTGTTAAATACTGGAGACGAAGTTATTATTCCTTCTCCATATTGGTTAAGTTATCCCCAGATGGTTAGATTGGCGGGTGGGAAGCCAATTTTTACAAATTCTTCTGCAAAAGATGGATTCAAAATAAATATAGAAGATTTGAAGTCTAAAATCTCTTCAAAAACTAAATTTATAATTATCAATTCTCCTAATAACCCTACTGGAAATGTTATGTCAAAGGAAGAATTATTACAAATTGCCGATTTAGTTAGAGACAATCCAAATATCAATATTCTTTCTGATGAGATTTACGAACTAATACTTAAAAAAGAATTTAAACACTACAGCTTATCTTCTTTAGCAAATGACTTAAAAGATAGGATTTTCATAATAAATGGGTTTGCGAAAGGATGGGCTATGACTGGCTGGAGGATAGGTTATTTAGTAGGTCCCAAAAATGTAATCAAAGCATCCTCAGCATTACAAAGTCAAAGTACAAGTAATGTTTGCTCTTTTGTTCAAAAAGGTGCTTTAGAGGCTTTAAAAATTGATAATGAGTTTTTCTCAATGATAAACAGACATTATGACCAAAGAAGAAGACTTCTCTATGAAGGCCTTAATAATATAAATGGGATTTATCTTGAAGAACCTAAAGGAGCATTTTACGCATTTCCAAAATTACCTAACACCTCAATTACTTCTGTTGATTTCTGCAATAAAGTTCTTCAAGATTACGGATTAGTTATTGTACCTGGAAGAGCTTTTGGGGCTGATCAATGTATAAGAATATCTTGTGCAGCTTCAGAAGTTAAAATAAAAGATGGACTACAAAGAATTGAAAAAGCAATATCTGAATACTATTAATTTTAACTAAGTTATGTTTAAGCTAAAAAATTTCTTACTAAGTTCTTCTCTATTATTTTCTATTTTTTCATCACCTGTATTTTCAAATCCCAAAGTTTTAAAAATTGGAGCAATACCTGATCAAAACCAAAATGTTTTGGACAAAAGATTTAATTTATTTTCAAAAGAATTATCCAAACAACTTGATGTAGAAGTTAAATACATTCCTGTTATTAATTATGTTGCAGCAGTCACTGGATTTAGAACTAAAGATTTAGATTTAGTTTGGTTTGGCGGTTTATCAGGAGTTCAAGCCAGACTACAAAATCCTAATTCAATTGTCATAGCTCAAAGAGATATCGATAAGGAATTTAAAAGTGTTTTTATAGTAAACAAAAATTTAGAAATTAACCCAATTTCAAACATTAAAGGACTTAAAAAATTAAAAAATTTGAGATTTACTTTTGGCTCTGAAAACTCAACTTCTGGAAGATTAATGCCAGAATATTTTTTAAATCGAGCAGGGGTAGAAATTAAACACTTTAAAGGAAAAAAAGCAGGTTTCAGTGGGAGTCATGATGCCACTATAGCTTTAGTTAATAGTGGGGCATTTGATGCTGGAGCTTTAAATAAACAAGTTTGGGAAAACAATCTTAAAAATAATCCCAAAAGAACAAGTAATTTAGAATTATTCTGGATCACACCAGAATATGTAGACTATCATTGGGTTGCTCAAGGGGATCTTGAAAAAAGATTCGGGGAAGGGTTTACAAACGAACTTAAATCAGTAATTCTAAATTTAGATATAAAGCAAAAATCACATAAACAGATTTTAGATATGTTCAATGCAAAAAGATTTATAAATGCAGAAGCAAAACAGTATAAAAATATAGAGGAAATCGGGAGGAAATTAAATAAAATTAGATGAATAATACTCTCTTAGAATTAAAAAATATATCTTATAAATACAAAAATAATCTGATTTTAAATAAAATAAATTTAAAAATAAATTCAGGGGAGAAAATTGCACTTTTAGGTAAAAGTGGTTCAGGAAAAACTACACTCATATCAGTACTTAATGGCACTATAAAGCCAACTCAAGGCGAGGTTAAATTATTCAATAAAGGTTTTGAGGAATTAGATAGAAAGCAGAAAAGTCAGATAACAACTATTTGGCAAGATTTAAGATTAATAGAAGATCTCTCTGCAGAACAAAATGTTAATTGTGGACTACTAGCGGAAAACAATTTTTATTTCGCTTTTAAAAATTTGCTAAATATAAGTTCTTTTAAGAAGGCGCATAAATATATGCAATTATGTAGACTTCATAACTCTGTTTACGACAAAAATATCAGAAAACTATCCGGGGGTCAAAAACAAAGGGTGGCTATAGCTAGATCATTAATTCAAGGATCAAATATATTACTTGCAGATGAGCCTTTTAATTATTTAGATCCCAAATTGATAACAACAATTAAAAACCTGCTGCTAAAAAATGTAGATAAAAATAATACAAAAAAATCCCCAAAGACGGCATTGGTTGCATTACATAGATTAGATTTGCTGAAGGATTTCGATAAAGTTATTGGAATAAAGGATGGTAAGATTTTTTTCACTATCAAAAGAACTAAATTAAAGAAGCTTCATTTGGACAAAATATATTAATTAGTTGAATAAATTAAAATTAAACTATACCTCATTATCTTTTCTTCCAATTTTGGTTTGCATACCTCTAGGGTATCAATTAATAAACAATATTCATTTTGGAGGATTTAAATTATTCCAAGAATTCTTAATTTCTGCATTTAATCCCAAGATCGATAATGAAATTATTATTACCGTAATTAATCGATTAAATGAAACTATCTTAATTGGTTTTCTTAGTTGGTTAATAAGTATTATTTTTGGAGCAATTTTTGGAATAATATCCTCAAATATTTTTTATAAAATCTTTAATATTCCAAATTTTTTCTACCGCATAATAAGGTTTTTTCTAACAATAATCAGATCAATTCATGAAGTGGTTTGGGGAATATTATTAATGCAAATATATGGCATAAATTTTTCAATGGGAATAATAGCTATATGTATCCCTTATATTGCTGTAAATTCAAAAGTTTTTGCTGAACAATTAGAAACTATTGACTACAAAAGATTTGAATCTATAAATCAAATTAATGCACCTAAATTTTCTTCTTTATTAACTATAGTATGGAATCCAATAATAAATACATTTAAAAACTTTGGTTTATATCGATTAGAGTGTTCAATAAGAAGTACAGTGATTTTAGGACTTTTTGGGATTGGAGGAATAGGTACTAGTATCTTTTTATCTTTCCAAACTTTGAATTTTAGGGAGTTATGGACTTATTTGTGGTCCTTAGCAATTTTGATAATTCTTTCTGGATTTATATTCAAAAAAATAAAATTTAATAATACAAATAAAATCCTATCTATTTTTTTTATTACAGTTTTTTTTATAACAATTTTATTTTCTTTTTCATATTTTCTTTATTTTATTTTTAATAATAATTTTGAAAATTTTAATTCCCTTAGTTCTTTATTTAAATCAAGCTCAGAATTAGGATTATTTGATTTCTTAAAACTTATATTAGAAACAATAATTTTAAGTCTCTTATCAACAGGAATCGCAATTAGTTTACCTCCATTAGTAATAGGAATTTTTAACAGCAATACTTCTAAATTTTTTATAAAAACTTTTGCATTTTTATTACGTTTAATACCTACACCTGTAATACTTCTAATTCTATTAACTTTTAATAATCCTTCTTTATCTTTAGCAGCTTTAACATTAGGTCTTCACAACGCTGGTATTACAAGCAAATTACTTTTTACAAATCTAGAAGGCCAAGACAGGAGAAATTACATTGCAATGAAATCTCTAGGAATCTCAAAAAAGACTAGTTGGCTTTTAGGTTTATTTTCTCAGCAAGCAAAAAGTTACTTAGCATATTGCGCTTATAGATCTGACATTATTATTAGAGAAACTGCAATTGTCGGGTTAATTGGAAGTGTTGGTCTAGGTTGGCGATTGCAAGAATCTCTAAGTTCCTTCGCATGGCAAGAAGTTACAATAATTTTGATAGCTTATAGCTCCATTGCAATAGTTGGCGAATTAATAAATGGTAAAATCAAAAATAGTTTAACTTGATTTGTAAGAATAATTTGTTGAATCAAGTAATTATTTTTTTTCGGTTATAGTGATTAGTCTTCCAAAACAGCTAGTTGTAATTGGAGACAGTTCAGTTTATGGATGGGGAGATAATGAAGGCGGTGGATGGTGTGAAAGGCTTAGAAAAGATTGGTGCAATAACAACAATGGGCCAGTAATTTATCAACTTGGCGTAAGGGGAGATGGGATAGAAAAAGTTTCATCTAGATGGGAAAAAGAATGGTCATCTAGAGGAGAAACTAGAAGAAATAAACCTAAAGCAATCCTACTAAATGTGGGACTTAACGACACTGCCGCAATTGGTCAGAAAAACGGAAGACATCAATTAGATATAGATGGATTTGAATATGGATTAGAGAGACTTATTAATGAAATGAACTCTCAAACAAATGTCTTTGTTATTGGTTTGACACCTGTTGACGAAACCAAAATGCCTTTCGCAGGATGTTTATGGTACTCAAATGATTTTTGTAATTCTTATGAAAGGAGAATGGAGGAAGTATGTCTCAATCAGAATGTCCCATTTCTACCTACTTTTAGAGAAATGTACTCTGATAAAAGGAGTAAAAATTGGATTACGCATGATGGAATTCATTTAAATTCCGAAGGTCATTTCTGGATTTTCCAAAGACTGAAGAGCTGGGAGATTCTTACAAAATGGAAGGAATCCTAGGTCTCTACAAATTTTTTTAATTTAAAAATATGAATATAAAATAAGAGCAAAGATCGCGAAAACAGAAGCAATACTTGTCTGAATAGCATTTACCAATTCATTGCTTAATTTATATTTATTCTGAAATTTTGCACCAATTATACTTTCAGAAAGTGTTGCCAAAAATCCAGAAACTGAAACAGTTATGAATTGAGATTTTGTAGAAATAATCGATAGACTAAACATTACAAAAGTCATAAATATTGATCCCAGGATACTTGCTAAGGTTCCTTCTAAACTTATTCCTCCTTCAGTTCCTCTCTCAACCTTTTTAAATGAAGTAATTAAATATGTATCTTTTCCAAACCTTTTCCCAATTTCACTACCAAAAGTATCTGCCAACTTTGCAGCAAAACTTGCTGCAAAACCTAATTTAAACAAAAGTACGTTGGCTGAATTAAATTTGGCCATCATAGCCAAAAATAATCCTGAAGCTGCAGAGCCCCATACATTTTCAGGTCCTCTTCTCCCACCTCTCTTTTCAGCTATTCCCTGTTCTTTTTTAAATTTATAACCAACTTTAGTTACAAGAGATCCAAATAATAAATAAATCACAACTGCCATCCAACCCTGCCATGACAAACATCCCCACAAAATTGTGCCTAAAATACCTGCACTTATCCAACCACTTTTTGTCATCAAAGGAATCTTACAAAAAATAGAAATCAAAATAAAATTAATGCCAAAACCTATAAAAAATTGATTTGTAATCAAACTCATTTTTATCTAATTAATTAACTTCAAATCAATTCTCCACTGATTTAGAATTGATGATGCGTTAATACTAGCTGTTGAAGTTCTTAAGATAGTGTCAGAGAGTTTAACAAAGGTATTATTGTTTTTATTAAAAAAATCAATTTCTTTAGAAGACCAACCTCCTTCAGGGCCAATAACATTCCAGAAAATACCCCCTTTTTTATTTACAAATTCTTGCTGTTTTCTTAACCATTGATTTAAGTCATAATTGGGATTTTCTCTAGTAATAGATATTGAAACTTTTTCTTGATTATCTCTACTTTTTAGCCATTCAATAATATCCATACCATTTAAAATAGATGGTTTCCATAATCTCTCACTTTGCTCAACTGCTTCTTTGATAATTGAATTCCATCTCAAAAGTTTTCTCGAAAAATTTAAATTTTTGTTTACCTGTCTTTCTGAAAATAACGGTTGTATAAAATCAATTCCTATCTCAGTACACATTTTTAAAATATCATCAAAACCACTTTTGGGTATAACAACAGCTATTCCCAATAAGTAAATTTCTTTTTCTTGAAATATGTGAGGTTTTTTTAATTGAGTTATTTCTAAACAATCATTTTTAACTTTTACGGCTTTCCATAATGAACCTTCTCCGTTAGCTATAAATATTTCTTTACCATTTTTTATCCTCATCACTTTATTTATATAATGAGCTTCTTCGTTAGTCAGTTCTAAATTATTGTTCTTAATATTTACAATTCTTTCATGGGAAATAATTAATCTTGTTAAGTCTTCCATCTAAAATAATTAATCTTTGAAAACTAAATCTTCATGTTCTTCAATAGCCCAATCATCATTTTCACCACCAATAATTAACTCTTCAATTTTTACGTAATTATTTGATATCTCATTCAAAGAATTAATTAAGATATCTATTGAAAGTGAATCTGAAGTCCCAAAATCAACCCAACATCTACCCCACAGGTTTTGATATTCCATAATTCCTAAATTATGCATTAAGGCTGGAAGAGATGCGTTTTTTTGGTCATTATCGTAGGACATCCAATTGAGATCCGAACCTTCTTCATGAGTTTGCAAATTTTCAGAATTAAATCCCCCTAACCTTCCTATAACGTACCAACTATCAAAAACTCCATCCAAATAATTTTTTTCATCTTGAGTTGGTACTTCTGAAAACTTTATCCATATCCAACAATTAAAAGGATCAACTTCTCTAAAAATAATATTCATATTGTCTAATAGCTTTTTTAATCTATATCTATTATAAGTAAGTTATTACCAGATTAAAATTCATACCCATAACTTAATTAATAATGCTTGATTTAAGAGAAATATCTTATCAACCTCAAACTGGTGAAAGAAAAATAATAGACAAACTTAATTTAAAAGTTCATGAAAATGAAATTATTTTAATTTGCGGGAGTAGTGGTTCTGGGAAAACAACCCTTCTTGAAATAATAAGCGGATTAACAAAACCACAAAAAGGAAAAATTTCTTGGAAGAATAAAATTTTATCCTCTAGACAAAGGAGATGGTTTTGCGGAGTAGTATTCCAATTTCCTGAAAGATACTTTATAGGTACAACCATTGGGAAAGAATTAAAAATAGGCTATAAATCATTAAGAGAGAAAAATATAGAAGTAGTTTTAAATAAGGTTGGTTTGAAAAAAATTAATCTGACCCAACCACCAGAACAACTAAGTGGCGGACAACAAAGAAGGTTAGCTGTAGCAGTTCAGCTACTTAGAAACCCTTCAATTCTTTTACTTGATGAGCCAACTGCTGGATTAGACTATTCAATGAAAAATGATGTGAAGAATTTAATTCTTGATCTAAAAAATAAAAATACAATTATTATTGTTACTCATGAACCTTCCTTATTTGATGGCATTCCGTCTAGGATATTAATTCTGGAAAAAGGGAAAATCAAAAATCTTATGAAAGAAAATCATGAAAGATAGGATAGTACGAGCTACTGCAGCAAATGGAGGGATAAGATTAGTTGCGGTTTTAACAACCGAATCCTCTCTAGAAGCAAAAAAAAGACACGATCTTTCTTATTTAACCACCTGTATCTTAGGAAGAGCATTTAGTGCTTCATTGCTTTTAGCAAGCTCAATGAAGATAATGCATGGGAGAGTAACTTTAAGAGTTAGGTCTGATGGGCCTTTGAAGGGATTGCTGGTTGATGCAGGTAGAGACGGTAAAGTCAGAGGTTATGTAGGAAATCCCGATTTAGAATTAGATCTAGTCAAAATAGATAGTAATAAATATTCTTTTGATTTCACAAAAGCATTAGGGACTGGATATTTAAATGTTATTAGAGATAGCGGAATTGGAGAACCATATACAAGCACAGTTGAATTAGTAAATGGGAATATTGCAGAAGACTTAGCTTCATATTTATATCATTCAGAACAAACTCCTTCTGCTGTATTCATCGGAGAAAAAATTCAAAATAAAGGTGTTATTTGTAGTGGTGGCTTTTTAGCTCAAGTTTTACCTAAAAAAGATACTGACCCTTTACTAGTCTCACTACTTGAAGAAAGATGTAAAGAAATTAATTCTTTTAGCGAAGACCTATTTCAGTCAAAAGATAATCTTCTTTCGTTAATAAGAAATATTTTTCCCGATATTGACGATAAATCAATATCTGAAAAAGCTCGTTCCCAAGAAGTTAGTTTCAAATGCAAGTGTTCCAAACAAAGAAGTTTAAATGCAATGAAAATGCTTGATGAGAGCGAGTTGGAGGACATCCTAAAGAAAGATGGCAAAGCAGAATTGGTTTGTGAATTTTGTAAGAATAAATATCTAATAAATTATGAAGAAATTAAATCGATGATAGAAAATTAATTATAAGAAAATTACACCCAGCCATAAAATAAGCATGGCTGGAATACTCTGAATTTTTTGTATTGATAAAGAATTGTTTGATATTTCCTGAATAAGAGAATTAGTTTCAAGTAATCCGCCGAATATTAATCCTATAGAAAGAAAGGTAACACTCCAACCTAGAGAACCTATAAATCTTTTCCCCGATTTAATTTGAGTATAGGTAAGTATTAATGTTGAGATAGAAAGTAGAAGTCTATTATTGGAGTCAGGGCTGATAAATAACAAAATTAAAAATAATAGCCCAACAGATATTTTTATTGAAAGATTATCAAATGAGGGGGGCGTTATTTTTGGCAAACTATACTGACTTGAGTTCTTAGAATTATTTAAATTTTTTATCTTAGAAAGCAGTGGGAAATTATTGTTGGTAAATTGATTAATTTGTTTTTCTTTTTTTGAGGCACTCACAGCTTCATAGCTTACATTTCCGGATTGCCTGGCTTTCAAACTTCCCATCAGTAATTGGTCGTAGGAGGATTCTATTTTTGCTTTCAAAATTAAGTCTTCACCAGCCTCTTCAACTTTAAGATCTCTAGCTCTCTGGATATCCTCAAAAGGAGTACCTTCTTTTACACCTAAAATTTCATAAGGTGATTTTTCACTATTGTTTTTATTACTGTTTGAATCCAAAATTTTTTCCCAACATTAATAGATTAACCAATTTTATAATCCATTAAGGATTTATAAAACAATTGGTTCGACTCCACTAACAACAGGAGCAACTTTGTTTAAATTTAATTGATTATTGTCTTCAACAAATTGATTTAGATTCCACTCATTTTTGAACAGAATAACTGGTCTATTCCAACAATCTTTAACTATTTTACAATTGAATATTCTGCCTAGTTTTTCAATAGCTGGCCATCCATCAGAAACCCATCTAGCCAATTGATATGGCATTGATTCAAGATTTGCATCTACACCATATTCACTTTTTAACCTGTGAGTTACTACTTCCAACTGCAATTGACCAACAGCTGCGAGTATGGGGTCTCTTTTGCTCTCATCAAAGTCATAAAGAATCTGAACAGCTCCTTCTTCACGAAGTTCATTAACGCCCTTTCTAAAGTTTTTAAATGCTGAGGGATTTGGATTTCTTAGCCAGCTGAATATTTCGGGACTAAAGGATGGTATACCTTCGTACTCCAGATGTGTACCAGTATAAAGAGTATCTCCAATAGAAAACATACCTGGATTATTCAAGCCAATAACATCTCCAGGATAGGCATCATCAACTACTTCTCTATCTTGCCCAAATATTTTTTGTGGCCTTGATAATCTGATTGTTTTTCCAGTTCTGGAATGTTTAACTGACATATCCTTTTCAAATTTTCCACTACAAACTCTTATAAAAGCAACCCTATCTCTGTGCCTTGGATCCATATTTGCCTGAAGCTTAAAAACAAACCCACTAAATTCATCGATTGCAGGTTCAATATCCCCTTTATTACTATTTCTTGAAGTTGGCTTTTGAGCCATTTTTAAAAAACTATCTAAAAATGGTCTTACACCAAAATTAGTCATGGCAGATCCAAAGAAAACTGGGGTTAAAGAGCCATTAAAAACTTTTTCTTTTTCAAATTTCGATCCTGCCTCATCAAGAACGTCCAATTCTTCAAGAGAGTTTTCAAGTAAATCTCTCTCTACGTATTTTGATAGTTCTTTATCTTCAAGACTTAATCTTTTCTCATTTGATTGTCTCCCTCTCAGGGCTTTATCGAATAAAATCACCTCTCTCGAAAATCTATCAATAACTCCTCTAAATTCCTCGCCACTCCCAATTGGCCAGTTAATAGGTAAAGTATTTAATCCAAGTTCTGATTCAATTTCATCAAGTAAAGAAAATGGCTCTCTTCCTGGTCTATCCATTTTATTTATGAAAGTAAATATTGGTATTTTTCGCATCTTGCAAACTTCAAACAATTTTCTAGTTTGAGGCTCTAATCCCTTAGCAGCATCTTCCAACATAACCGCATTATCTGCAGCAGCTAATGTTCTATAGGTATCTTCTGAGAAATCCTGATGTCCTGGGGTATCTAATAAATTGATTACTGATCTTTCATATTCAAATTGTAATACAGTTGATGTAATAGAAATACCTCTTTGTTTCTCAAGTTCCATCCAGTCTGACGTAGCTTTTCTCTGATTACCCCTAGCCTTTACTGCTCCTGCCTGTTGAATCGCACCTCCATATAAAAGAAGCTTCTCAGTAAGAGTAGTTTTCCCAGCATCAGGATGTGAAATAATAGCAAAATTCCTTCTTTTATTTACAGCCTCCAATATTTCTTTATTATTTAAAATTTTAGTAGTTAAATTCATTTATATAATTTAAAGGGCTTTTCACTTAGTTCTTAAACATTACCATAGACTATTAAATATTTATCGCCGTCTTCAAACACTTCTAAAGAAGATAGGTCATTCTCCAAAGTGAAATGTTTTAACTCTTTAAAAGTATAAGAAGCTTTTAAAGATGCATAATAATCATTAGTTAAAATTTCATTATATTTACTTGAACATTGTGCTTTGAGTTCTAGAGCGGAATTTTCATCAAATGGCCTTTTTAAGTCCTTGTGAAAATTAACAGTACTATTACTAGACAAACTTCTTATGGTGTTGAAGAAATCTTCTAGATTGGTAATGTGATGGATCAAACTGTTACTTACGAGTAAACTAATTCTTTTTTTTAGTAAAAAATTATTAGATTTAATGTGTTTGATATCAGAACAAATGTAGTGTAAATTTTTTAATTTATTTTTATTAGTAGAAATATTTTTATTATATTCTGCTCTCGAAATCATTTCTTTAGAACCATCTATTCCAACTACTTCAGTATTAGGCCATTTTATTGCTAACTTCTCAGAAATATTTCCTGGGCCGCATCCTAAATCAACTATTAAATCTTTTTCACCTAGAGAAATGTTTTTTCTCAAAAGATAATGATTTATTTGATTAATTAGCTTAACTTCCCCTTCTGAAAAATCAGCTTCGTCATAAGAAATGACCTGCTCTTTTTCTTCCATTAATTCAGGTTCAGGGGTTCTTTTCATGTTTTTTATTGAAACAAAGATTTCATATTAAACATAATTCTACACAAACCGTTAAATAGTGGTAAGAATAGTTGCAGACGCCACAGGTAGAGTTATTCTGCCAGTACGGGTTATTTTCATACGTTTTTTATCGTGACTGTTGCACCAAATAAAGCTTCTTCAGAGAGCAATTCCAATAATCTTAAAAAAGATGATTTTCCAAAGACTGCGCCAGCTGCTTATCCAGTTTTTTTCAGATCTTACAGCAGAAAAACTTCATCCGGCAAAAGGGAGAACTGGAGCGAAGTAGGCGAAAGGAATTTATCGGGATTAAAAGAATTAGGAAAACTTTCTGATGAAGAATTGATCCTAATGAGAGAGATGCAAAGTAACCAAAAAGCCCAACCTTCAGGAAGATGGTTATGGATAGGCGGAACCCCTTGGATTAACAAAAATCAAAATTTCTCAGGAGCATATAACTGTACCTCAACAAACTTAATTGATTGGGAAGCCTTCGCATTAATGATGGACTTAGCAATGATGGGCTGTGGAACAGGTGCGATAATTGAGCCTCATTTTATAAATAATCTACCTACGGTAATTAACAAAATAAATATTAAATCAGTTAGTGAAGTTGGAATAACTCCCAAAGATCAAAGAGAAGAAAAATCATCATTAGTAATAAAAGGTAAAGATCTTCATATCAAAGTTGGAGATAGCAGAAGAGGGTGGGTAGATAGTTATAAATATCTTCTTGAGGCATCAAGTAACGAAAGTCTTGAAAGAGAAATTGATATTTATATTAATTTGGAAGATATTAGGCCTGCCGGAGAATCATTAAAAGGTTTTGGTGGCATGGCAAATCCTATTAAATTGAAAGATCTATACTCCAGAGTCGCATCACTGCTTGGGAAGGCAATTGGCAGGAAACTAAGTACAGTAGAGTGTTGTTTATTAATTGATGAAGCAGCAGTAACCATAGTTGCTGGGAATATAAGAAGAAGTGCTGGAATGAGACAATTTGCTTCAGATGATAAAGAAGCGGCATCGGCAAAAGAAAATTTATGGAGTCAAGATGAGAAAGGTAATTGGAGAATAGATCCTGAAAAAGATGCTCTCAGGATGGCTAATCATACTAGGGTTTACCATACAAAACCCACTTACCAAACTGTTTTGGATGCTGTAACAAAACAATTCCATTCAGGTGAGGGGGCTATTCAATTTGCTCCAGAAGCAATCGCAAGGTCAAATGCTGATATTCTCAAAGATGATGAATTGAGAAAGGAATTTATTGAAATCTACTCAGAACAAGGTAAGGATGAAGCGAGAAATTGGATAAACAGTAGTTATGGGCCATTTTCTGAAGAAGAGTTAGACCACAGAATGAGCCGATATGGACTTAACCCTTGTGGAGAGATCTTGGGAAATGATTTCCACTGCAATTTGGCTGAAGTCCATTTAAATCAAATTGATCCAGGAAATTTTGAAGAGCAAAAAAAAGCTTTTAAAGCAGCGGCTCTTTCTGTAGCATGCTTACTTAACCATGAATTTGAAGTTGAGCGTTACAGAAAAAGTAGAGAATATGATCCTATTGTAGGGGTAAGTTTTACTGGATTATTTGATTTTTGTGTCCATGCTTTTGGGACGCCATGGTTGAAGTGGTGGGAAGCAGGCAGGCCAAATACGGAAGAAGGAAAAGATTTCAAGGAGAAGGAAGCAAAATTCCTAGATTCCTGGAGAAAAATAGTAAAAGAAACTGTCTGGGAATATTGTGATAAACATAATCTAAGAAGACCAAATCGATGTACAACTGTGCAACCAGCTGGAACTAAAAGTCTTCTAACAGGAGCAGCTCCTGGATGGCATCCTCCAAAAGCTCAAAGATTCATCAGAAGAATAACTTTCAGGAAAAATGATCCAATCGCTTTAGCTTGCATGGATTATGGTTACTCAGTAGTTCCATCTCAATCTGATAAAGATGAAAATGGCTGCTTACTTGATAATCCATTTGATCCAAGATGTACAGAATGGTTAGTTGAAATCCCTACAGAAGTTAGCTGGGCAAATATTGAGGGCGCAGACCAAATAGACATCAATAATTTCTCAGCATTAGCCCAATTTGATTTTTATATGCAGGTACAGAAATTTTATACAGAGCATAACACTTCTGCAACCGTAGAATTTAGAGAAAACGAAATCGAGGATCTTGCGAAAGCTATTCATAATGCAATAGAAAATAATGAAGGATATATTTCGGCAGCTTTACTAGCTCGATTTAGTGCCAACGCAACTTTCCCGAGATTACCTTTTGAACCAATAAGTAAAGAGGAATTTATATCAATGCAAAACAAAGTAATAGAGAGGAAAGTTAATAATGATTTCTTTAATGCTCTCAATAAATATGATGTTGGAGAACTATCTGAAGCTGGACCAGCTGGGTGCGATTCAGATAAGTGCCTTCTTCCTCTGGCCAAACCGAAAGATTAAGTTTTCAATTATTTGTAAATAAAAAATATAAATTAGTTTTTAAAAATATAATTTATGGCTAACTCTTAAATAGAGACATAAATTTTTTATGACATTAAGCTTAAATATAGGGAACTTATTTAATGATTCCTCTAGTCATGCTTTAGTGGATGAGCTAAGGAAAAGGACCTCAGAACAAGAAATATTAGACTTTGAAGAAAAATTTAACTCCAAAAATGAAAAAAATCTACACATTTATATATGTAGATTTCTAAAAAATAGATCAATATCCAGGGGACTTGCCTCTAAATGGTTAGCAACAATAATCAAAAACAAAGAATCAAAAATTAATGCTTTGCAAAAATTAAATAATTAAGTAAGCGCTGAAAGTTTCCACAGAGCAATTCCAAAAATTGAGAATCCCATAATAAAAGTAAAAGCCAAAGCATTTACCAATTGAACCTTATCATTCATTTTGTTTGCGAATGGTAGTAATTGAGCAAATAATGGAGTCTCTTCAACTATTGCAGATTTTTTTACTGTAGGTTTTTTGCTTCTTGAAAACATAAAACAAATTTTATAATCTTAAGAATTTTACATTTAAAAGTTCATTAAATAAAAAATACTTCTCAAAAACGAACAAAATGTAACCTGCAAGAAATTACATAGAGATAATGTATAAATATTTTCAGTAGAAACCTAATCTATCATTAATATATAAAGTTTATTTATTAAAAAGCTAGACAAATAATTTTCCAGGATGTTATTATAAATTTGTAGCAACCGCTACCAAAACGTTCAACTTGCGTATAGCAAGCCGCAAATCGACTTAAGCCATGGAACGGGGACTTAAGCGAAACCGGAGCTAAAAAATGACTCTAATTTACAGAGGACAAAAGTACGTCCAGAACAAAGAAGCAGCTAAGAAGCAGCACAAAGAACTAACTTACAGAGGCAAAGCTTATACAAGCTAGTTCAATTATCCAATAAATAAAAAAAGCCACTTTTAGTGGCTTTTTTATTTTCTAATCTCAAACTAAAGATCACTTAATACTTCTCACAAGCATTAAACTAATATTATTTAATTACATTTATAAATTTGTTAACAATGGCAGACCAAAAACCGCTATTTAAAGCACCTTATGACATAAAAGATGTAAGTGCTCTTTTCGCTATAGTTGCCTTTGTTTTAATAATTGCTGCAATAGTTGGGAACAACTTATTTGGTTTATTTCAAGAAAATATGAATTTTGCAAAATTGAATTTTTATTAAATTCTTAAAAACAAAACTTTAAAGGGACATTCCTGAGTCCCAGGAAAGGCAGTTCAATGGCTACACAAAGATGCCACTTCTACTGTAGCTACTGGGTTTTGTCTATGTTTTTAGTCAACTTTTATGTACTAATATCTACAGGTAAACCAATTAAAATATGAAGCGATATAACAATTTGGTGCAGCTTTACCCTCTTTTTTTATCCAAGTAGTAAGCGTTTCATCTAGGAAGTATTCTATTTAATTCGGGATATTCAATTCTTAATTCTTCTATAAATGCATCAACGGTCTTTGATATCTCGTCAGTAGTATTCAAAATAGAATTTTTATATTTTAGATATTCGGAAACTTGAAATAATTTCATAGTTGATTTTGTTAAAAGTAATGTTGCAAGAGGAGATTTATCTGCCAATTTAGTTGAAGGAAAATATTTTATAGTTTCAGGATAAGTTTTTTCCATATCCTCAATATAGTCTTCTATCTTTTCATTTAATTCATCATATTTTGATGATAAAAACTTTTTGGTATTTAAATATTCAAAACCTGCGAATAAAAAACCAATAGGAAAACTTAAAAATAATATTGAAAGAGAAAGCCTAAGAAGATTTTGGGAAAATTTTTCCATAGAAATAATCAATTAAATTTATTTAAAACATATCAAGGTTAAAAGTAAGTAAAGGATGTAATATTTTTGCTTTCTTCTTCCGATCTACTGAAATATTTAATTTTTATAATTTCTATATCGACTGTCAATCGTATTTAATATAGCGGTGCAATTAGTAAGAATTAAATTTAAAAGAGAGTCTCTACATCATCAGAGACAATACATTCTCCTCTTATCCATAATTCTTTTTTATTAGTAGGCTTGTAATTTTTATCAAAATATCAAGTTACTATTTTATTAATTATTTCTCCATTAATTCTATTTATTGTATAAGAATAATCAGAAAGAAAATATGGCTCCTTTCTATCATTTATTCCACTAGATTTTCTTTTAACCTTAATTAATTTAGATGTTATTACAACATTCTCAAATTCTTGTGGCGGCGAGTCCGTAAGCCATACTGAGTACCAATTTGCTTCTTCAGTTTTTGTATTTACGGTTATTTTATAATCACGTTTCATGAATTGATTATAAATATAGTTCCTATTGTCATAACTAATTTCATCTAAATCACATACCAAAGTAATAATATCTGGTTTATTTCTAAAACCAAAAAGGAAAGTTAGTAAAAGCGGTGCAAGTAGTAATCGCTTCATATTTATTATGGAATAGGGTCTTGAAATTTAAAAGTTTTTTGAGTAACAGGTGTAGCTATACCTTTACCTATATCAGGAAAATTCTCCGCCAAGAACTTGTCTCCTTCTTTTATTTGAATTAGTTCTTGACCAACCATTTCCATCTTGTCTTCGTTGTAGAAGCAGTGTCTTCTAGGAACCCACCTAGTAACCATCTCGTAGTCACTTCCTTCTTGTATATAAAACTCACCTCCTTCCTTCATCCAACTTATGCATTCATTCCAAGCAATCTTCGGAGTTTCATATACGACTTCAGCATTAACAGCAGTAGGTAAAGCGAGGGCAGCTAGTAACGGGAGTAGTAAGCGTTTCATTTAATTTTTAGATATTGTCTGTTTGAGACTCTCTATATTCAGACATACATTCTTTGATATTTAAAAACTCATAAGCTATATAGATGTATCCTTCATCATTACTAGTTGCGGATGCGTTAACTCTTATGTTTTTAATATTATTTTGAGGGAGATTTGAGCCATTTTTTTTGCTCCAAAAAGCTGTAAGGTATCTTTCTTTTTTTAATAATCCCATCATCCAATATTGAGTATCATTCCAGATACTGCCACTTTGAACAAAATCATATTTTTCATTTTCACCATATTTTTTTGTTAATGCTTTTTCAAAAAATTCAAATTCGCTTTTGAGTTGATTTCCAAAGGAATTTGAATAAATAACATCTGTATAACTGATAATTTTACAAAGGCCTGATTTTGGGGTTATTAATAAATCATATTTAGTTAATTTAGAGTTGCCTTTTGGAAGATCCTTTGTCGTATACCAATAATTTCCATCATCTTTGAGAGAAACACCTTTATTAGATATATCTTCCTTTGTCTCTCCCATATTTAACCCAAATTGGCTTGATAATAAATATTGAGGAAAAATAAAAATAGAAATTATTATTGTTAGAAAAAATTTCAATTTAAAAGGAGCTAATTGCCCCTTATTGTAGATCGACTGTCAATTACTAACTATTGTTGTTGCTGTTGTTGTTGGTCTAATAAATTTAAAGTCTGTAAAACATCTTGTTTGTCATATCCTTTTTGATAAGTTGCTGTATGGATAGCCTCTGAATGACCCATAAATTTTGAAGCTGATGCTGTATTGATATTCATGTTTGCAGTTCGATAACCATAAGCGTGTCTTAGGTCATAAGCTTGAAAAGCTTGATTAGTTTTTTTAGCAAGCCATTTGGTATATCTTCTGTTAAATGATTTTAAAAATGCAGAATCATAATCCTCAGTTTTATCAATACTAAATTCCTTATATACATTCATAATGTCTAACGACTTTGCCCACTCTTGTTTTAATGCTGGTGTAATTCTCCATTCTGATGGCTCTTCACTCTTGGGTACTGTTAATACTTCAGCCATAATCTTTCCAGATTCCTCAAATGGTTTAATGCTCCATACTTCTGAGGTTCTTGTACCAAAAACTAATTGAGCAGCTAAAGCCCAACCCCATGTTGGATCTTCTCTCAATAATCGTGCATGGTATAAATATTCCTCATCTTTTAATCTTTTTCTGGATCTTTTTTTGGCGTCATCTTTATAGGCTTTTTGAGTAGCTGTTGACCATTCCTGTAATTTCTTCAAGTTAGGAATTTCTGCAAACTTAGCCAGCCTTAAAAAATGTTTTGCAGTATCCGCTTTTTTCTTTGATCCAGTTGGTGCTTTATTAGCAAGTTCAACAATATTTTCATAATTTAGAATTTTATGTTTTTCCATCTGTAAGAGATAACCTTCAATCTGTTTCCACCCAGCCATATTTTGATTATTATTTCTGTCCTTATCTTCAGCACTCCAAAAGTCCTTTTCAAATCTTTTGATAATATCTCCAACTTTTCTACTTTCTTTTAAAAGTTCAATAGTTTCTTCCTCTTCATTTTTTAACCAGTTATCCCATTTAAAAGAACCTGCTATTTTTTCATCACTTAATCTTTTAGCTAATCTTTCAGCCTCATCAAGATTTTTAATATCTGCTTTTAAATTTATTGGAACTCTTTGCTGGATAGTCTGATCAGATTCTGGATTACTTTTACTTGGTAAATAAGCTCTAAGAGTAAAACCATCTTTTCTAATTTGTATAGTTACTCCTCTCCTCTCACTTTTCAAAAGTCTATTTCTAGCATCTAGCTTTATCTCTAATATTTGTTGTGAATTTGCCATTGTTCGGTAGTTCTTAAGACTAGAGTCTGCGGTGGCCTTGTCTCGGTGGCCTTATTCTAGCCAATATATACAAATAGATGCAAGTACACCTATATTCTGTCAACCAAAAAATGTTTTCATTTTACAACTCCTGAGAAGCATTGCAATTAGGTAAATTGCTTGACTATGACTGACTTCTTATGATATAAATAACAAGTTCGGAAACAACTGAATAACCCTCTGGAGGGGTGGTCGAGTGGTTTAAGGCTCTAGTCTTGAAAACTAGCGTGTCTGCAAGGGCACCGTGGGTTCGAATCCCACCCCCTCCGTACAATTTTCATTTAAATTAATGACTCAAGTAGATAAATATAATTCAGATAATAAACTTGCTAATTGCAATTTAGTATTAATGGCTTGTCTGTATGCTATCTCAGCATTTTTAGGAACATTAGGAACTTTAATTACCTCAGTAGGTTATGGCTTATATTACAAATATTGGAAACCAACATTATTTATACTTCCTATTTTCTTATTCTTGGTTGTAATAATTGTAATTTTAGCCTACAGCGGCATTATAGTTTCAGATAATTCTGCTTATGCAACTGGTTGGTTGTTAGGAGTTGTACCTAGCTTAGTTTCATTTTTAATATTTAGAGATAGGGTATTAACTTTAAGAAATAGAAAAAATTAAAGTTAAGTATGTAAAAAACAACTAGGTTTTCAATTAATTACAAAAGTTAAATGTACTTAGGGTAGAAATCAGAAAAAATGGTGAACTTTCGGTGAACTCTGTTCCTTAAGGAGTATCAAAACACATGCTATGACTAGAATACTGCTGGTCTTGAAAACTAGCGTGTCTGCAAGGGCACCGTGGGTTCGAATCCCACCCCCTCCGTTCATTAAACTAATCAGATAAGTTCATTCATAGTCATATTGAACATCTACACCCATATAGTGGGCATAGAGGAAGATTTTTAGCAGAAAATGTAGTTCATATCAGTTCAAATTTAATCACATTTTTTTGAAATGTGTTTGGGTTGTGTTTGGGGTGTGTTTGGGATGATTTAATAAAGTTTTGATAGTATTTATTGAAACTCAAGAAATTAAATATTTATTAATTAATAAACCACTATCATTTAGTAAATAGAAGTGGTTATCAATGAAGAAAATTTTTTTTCCTTTAATATTTCTCTTTTTTCACTCTTCTCCAGTTTTTTCAGAAACTTGGATTACTGTTACACAATTTTATGAAAAGGATAGTCACTACAAAAGATTGATTGATGTTAAATCAATCGTAAAAAATGGATTTCGGAGATATGCAAATATGAAATACATCAAAGATGGCAATTCTGGGACAATTTATGGAATAACAATTAACTGTAAAGAAGGGATTTTTAATTTTGAAAATACAATGATTTCTAAAAGGGTAAGTAAAAATAATTGGATTTATGTAGATTCAATGGGAATGAATAATAGGGCATCGGCATGGACTAGAGAAGCAGAAGATAGTTTTAAATTCTTATGTAAAGATTGGAAATAGATAATTTTAAAAAAACTGAAAATTTTTTAACTTGTATTTCTTGATTCCTAGGTAATTATTTGTTGTTGTGTTTGGGTTGTGTTTGGGATAATATGACTTTTCTGCTATTATTCTTGTTCAGGTCAGTTCAGGTCTGTTCATACTGCACCGACTCTAACTCCACCCCCTCCGTTCAAATAATCGTCTCTGATAGTGTCTGCTGTGTTCAGAGAGTGTCAAAATTTTCAAAATATAAGTATTTTCTAAAAATAATCCATCTTTTTCTTAAAAAACTGGTTCCCTTATTGACAGAGTATGTCTTCCATTATCAGTATTTTGATTAAAAGTGTTGGGGGAAATGTTGGGGGAATTTTGAGAATGTTGGGGGAATGGGTTCAATTTTTAAAATATAGAATTTCTAAAATATTAGAGCATTAATTTTTTACATTCTGAGTTTCGAGGACTATCCCCATATTCAAGAAGTTTATTTTTATAGGCATTATTTTTTATAAGTTCATCAATTAAAGAAATTGCTGTTTTAAAACTTCTTTTTGCTCTTTCTTCAGTCAAATGACCTTTTTTATAATTAAAACAAGTGCTCGATAACCATCCTCTTAAATATCCGTAATGATAAGATTCATCATCAAATTCTGCTATTGCTGGATTTGATAAACTCAAAAGACAAAATGAAATTAAAAATAATTTAAATATTTTCATATCTCTTTTTAGAATTTAATTTATTTTTACATAATTAAATGATTTTTATCCATTCTTTAAGAAGTCTAAAAGTGTTGGGGGAAATGTTGGGGGAATTTTGAGAGTGTTGGGGGAATGGGTTGCGTTACGAAATCATAAATTCTATGTCTTTACTTTTTAATTGTTTATTGTCCAATTTCATAAGGATTGGTGATTTCTACAAAAACAGGGGTTCTTCTGTTTTCTCCTACATAGGAATTCTTATTGCAAACATCTGCATTTAAAATTTTAGGGACTGAAAAAATTGATATTGCTAGAAGAGAAATTGAAGCAGGGGTTGCTAATTGAATCAAAAATTTTTTATTCATAATTTTAAAGAAAACTTTTTAAATTACTAGCAGAATTTAAGAGTGTTGGGGGAAATGTTGGGGGAATGGGTTGGATTTAGGATCCGAATTTTTTCTTAATAGATTACTTACTTTATAAGTTTTGAACATCCATATTTATTAAAATTTTCTCCCTTTTTAACAAAAAAATTTGCAGCCTCGTTAAGTAAATTAAAACTTATCCACCAAGTCTCCTACATTTTCCACTATTAAGTTCATTGAACCAATCATAAACTATACTTTTTTGTTCATTAGGCATTTCATCAATATAGGAAAAAACTCTCCTAATATAAGATTTTGCGTCTATATCACTTATTTTTCCAGAGGTATATAAGTTACAGACGGCAGCGAGACTTCCACTCCAATAAAAGGAATTTATTTTTTCTGCTAAAACATAATTTGGTGCAAGGAAAAAAACGGATGATATTAGGGATAATCCAAGTCTTTTCGAAAAGAATTTTTTTGAATGAATTCTATACTTCATGATCTTGCGTATTTTACTTTCTGTTTATTTTAGGAAAGGTGTTTGGGCTATGGGTTCGATTGTAAAATTCATTTATTAGGTCCCACAACTTCCATATTGGCAAAATACATCTACTGTTCCTTGAATTCTGATGCTATCTCCATATGCTCTTACAGTTAAAGGTAGAGAAAAGATTGATAATGCTAAGAGGAATATAGATGCAGGAGTTGCTAATCTGATAAGAGTTTCCTTGTCCATAATTCAATAAAAATTTATTTAGATCTAGCAGAATTTAAAAGTTTTTGGGAAAATTTTGGGGGAATTTAATATTTACTAGGAAATATCAATGTGAGAGATTATTTGTTTTTGTCTCATAAACTTCTTTCAAAGTTCGCCCCCTCCGCTTTAATTAATAGAGATTTAAAGTTCATCAAATAAAAACACCCTTTTATTATGTTCTTGTTAAAATATTAATTTAATTGGTTATGAGTAAAGGATTCGCCAAAAATACTTCTGTATCACAAAAATCCAAAAAAAAGATTTTGAACATTGAACCTCAAGGTAGATTAATATCTTGGTCTCCTTGGCCTCCTGCTAACTTTCAAACAAGATATCCTGCTTTTCCTTTTGTTCTTACCATATTAATTATAGTTATTGGACAATGGTATCTTTCTCTACTAAGGTAACCTGAAACTAGGTTTTTTTATTTAAATTTTAGATTTATTGAGTTTGAGAATTTATTTTGTTTTTTTCAATTTTATTATTAGTCCATTTTCAAGCAGCGATCATCCCAATTTTTTTAGGTATTAGATCAGTCAATAAATTTAAACATATATACAAAAACAAATTTATACCTTTCGGTTTTATTTTTTTAGGATTAGCATCTATTTCTGAGATGTTAGATCATACCCAAACATCTTGGATTTATGTAGATCATTCCTCTTTATTTAATTGGTTATTTTATTCTTTCCTATCTTTAGGCCTAACATGTTTATCAATATCAGTTATCAAAAATAAATTTATTCAAACAACTAACTTTTGCATTACTTTATGTTCAATAATCTCATATTTTTTATTTGATAAAACTATAGCTCTTCTCTTTCAAGTAATCATAAGTATCTTTCTAATAATTAATTGGCAAAAAGTTTTTAAAGATTGGCTTTTTATCCTTTACCCAATATTTGGTATTTTTTTTACTACTTTCTTTGGAACAAGGCTCTCAATTAGTGGTAATCAATTGTGGCATGTTTTAATAGGCCCATCTGGAACAATTAGTGTTCTTACCTTTTATTTAGTTTTAAAGAGATCGGACAAAAAATTTACTTGAGATTCTTATGAAAATATTTGTATTTACAAGTTTTATAGTGTTCTTATTCACAATAATATCTCCAGTTGAAATTTTTGCTGATTCGGCACTTGACGTTTATATGAATGATTTTTATTCTAAATCGAATGAAGCTAGCCAGATCCTTAAAGAAGTCGAAAAAAGTCTAAAAGAGGGATCAAGAAAAAACGTATGCTCTAGGCAAAGGGAGGCCGCAAGATTAGGACTATTAGCTAATAAATCATTAATTAAAGCTTTTCAAATAGAGGGAGCTAATCCACCAATGCAAGCAATAAAAGCAAGTCAACAAAGATGGGAATCTATTATGAATAAATGTTGATGAAAGTCAGTAATTCCATAAATCTTTTCAAATTTGCATTCTTACAGATTTACTAATTAAGGGTATTTCAGGTTCAACTCCAGAAATACATTGAGAAATCGAATAAATAAAAATACATAGTGTAAATATAAAAATAATTGAGCCTAATTCAACTATGGGAAATATTCTTAAGAGATATGAAATTATTATCAAAGCAATATCAATAAGTAATGCTTGGCATGCGTTATATCTAACGAAATAAGGGACTTTTGGATTTCTTGCTAATCCAGCAAACAAAATTATAAATAACAAAAAACTACCAAAAGGCAAAGACTTTTCAATTATTTCTATTGGAAAAATTAGTAAGAATAGTATTTTCAAAAAAGAAAATTTATAAAACAAATAATATCCAAAAGGTATAGATGCCTTTAAAGGTAAAGTATACAAAAATACTGATGAGAGTCTCTGGAATACCTGATTCAATATATTGTTGAAATTTAGTATTAGTATTTTAACCTAATTTTTCTAAACGTAATTAAAGACTTAGCATCGATAATATAAACTTTGGCAGATGGATACCAAATATTAGATAATTGATTTACGTTCAAAATTCAAAATGCGTATCCTTCATACAATGTTGAGAGTTGGAGATTTAGATAAGTCCATAGATTTCTACGTCAATAAATTAGGAATGAATTTATTAAGAAAAAAGGATTACCCTCATGGAAAATTCACTTTGGCATTTGTTGGTTATGGCTCAGAAAAAGAGAACTCTGTAATTGAATTAACTTATAACTGGTACAAAAAGTCAGAAGACTATGAACTTGGAAATAAATATGGTCATATAGCTATTGGAGTAAAAGATATTTATTTTATTTGCCAAGGGTTAGAAAATAATGGTTGTAAAGTAACAACCAAACCTAAAAAGATGAAAAACAGTACGACTGTCTTGGCTTTTGTTGAGGATCCTGATGGATATAAAATTGAACTAATTGAAAGAGATTAAAAACTCGGAGGTTTTTAATTAAATAAACAAATTAGTGAAGTTAAAAAATAAGATTGAATTATCTAATAAATCATTTGCAATTAAAAAAAATCTAAAAAGCATATTGGACAGATCCTTAAGTTTTAATTTCTAAATAACACTGCCTCAAATATGAGTGGAGAATTTAAACTTTATATAATCTATATTAAATCCAAACAAATTCTGTAGACAATCTATTTAGAATTATCTAATATATAATTATCGCATAAAGCTTATGCCTAGTAATTGGTCAAAAATAAGAGATGAATGGCTTAGTAGAACCGCCATTGCAAAAGATGATGCTAAATGGGCACTAGAAGCTTTAATTAATTCTGAAGAAGAGTTATTTGAAATAGAACAAAAAATCAAAAACAAAGAGGACGCTATAAGTCAAGTAAAAATTTTGAAGAAAAAAGTTAAAGAAACAATTTCCTCGAAAGAAATTAGTCTTGATGATATTGCGTTGAATACTTCAAACTCAAACAAAGTACAAATCTCAGTACCATCAAATCTTACGTATCTTTTGAAAGTTTGGGCCGCAGCTGAGGGTCGCGATCTATCAAGTGTTGCTTTTCAGTGTTTAGAAACTGGCATAAGGGAAATGAAAAGTAAAGGTTCAATACCTTCAGTAGCAGTAAATAGATATGACTCGGCCTGTCAAAAAAGGATTGCACTAGCAGAAGTAAACAATCTATTGGAGAAATACGAATTAGCACAGAATGAAATCAAATAATCATGAATAAAAGAAAAATCATAAAAGGATACAAAACATTAAAATCTTCAAGTTTTAATGTAGATAATTCTTCTGATACGTTAAAAGATGGAATAATTTACACTCTTTATTCTGATGAATTTAATTCACTTAAAGTTGGTTTTGCTGAAAATGATAAGGTTTTAGAAAAAAAATTATCAAATAAGGCATTAATTTTATTGGATATGAAAAAAGGCAATAAGAAAGATCTATTTTTGTTAATAACTACTCTAAAAGAACTTGGTATCAAATATTCAGACAATCTAGATTTTAAATACTCAAGTTCTTTGATGAGACATCTATCTACTTTAGCTTGGCCAATTGGGAGATCACTTTATAAACAAAGAAAAATTAAAAAAGAACTTTTATGTACATAAATTTATATGTAATCGCACTCTAAAGTATCTCTGGTATCTCTATTAGTGAATGGATTAGTACCAGAAGCACTTTCACAAAATTTCCTAACAATATCTTTTGGCAAAAAAACATTTGTAAAGTCTGCACCTTCGATTTTTACATTTTCAAACTGTGTGCTATAAGCAAAAGAATCCTCCAAGTTAGTATTTGATAAATCTGTTCCATCTAAAACAGCCGAATCTAAAGTTACTTCTCTTAAATTGGAGTTACTTAAATTAGTATCTTTCAATTTTGCTCCATAAAGAGTAGCATTTTGGAGTTCACATCCTGATAAATTCGCATCTTGTAAATCAGTCAAATAGAAAGTTGCTCCTTTTAAGTCAGATCCAGAAAAATCTGCTCCTACCAATGATTGTTTACCATAATCCAATGCAGCTAAGCTTCTAGAAGGGAGTGTTAAAACGATTATCAAAACAGTTAGAATTATAAATCTCATTTTTTTGAGTAGTATTTCAATAAATTCTAACTTCTTAGGCTGAAATCTAAAAATTAATTATTTACTGAATGCTATATTTATTGAAATAACAAATCACGAAATAGGTTTTGTATATAAGTCCTTATGATGCAATTGTTGTTGGTTCTGGAGCTACGGGAGGAATCGCAGCACTTACATTAGCGGAACAGGGCCTGAAAGTTTTAGTTATAGAAGCTGGACCAAAAATCAAAAGGTTTGAGGCTAGTAATTATGAGCCAAAAAGTACATTTAAAAGATTATCAGGAGTTTTAACAAAAAAACATACCAATCAATGCCAACATCCTGGTTATTGGAAAAATAATCCTGATTTATATTCAAATGAATTGAAGCATCCTTATGACTTCCCAAACAAAAAGCCCTTCCTTTGGACTCAAGGAAAACAATATGGGGGGAGGTCATTAACTTGGGGAGGCATAACATTAAGACTTTCCTCAGAAGATTTTCATCCAGCTAAAAAAGACGGATTTGGACCAAACTGGCCTATTTCATACGAAGACCTTAACCCTCACTATGATTTCATTGAAAATTTTTGTGGAATTTATGGACGAAAAGATGATATTAAGGAAGTCCCAAACGGTAAATATATTGGTGAAATTCCTCTTACAGAAAACGAAAATGTTTTTGGCAGCAATGTTAAATCAAAATTAAACTTTCCATTTATCCAATCAAGAGGATTTGACTGTAATTCATCAGTAAAAGATAAAAAATGGCCCAATTCCTCTAGCGTAGGAAGCTCTTTAAAAAAAGCTTTAGATACTGGAAATGTACAAGTAATCTCTAATCACCTAGTAGAGTCTTTTGAGATTAACAAGATAACAGAGCTTGCCTCAAAACTAACGATCGTAAACCTAGAAAATGGACACAAAGAAGTATTGAATTGTGATTTAATTCTTCTTTGCGCATCAACAATTTCAACGCTGAGAATACTACTGAACTCAGAATATAAATCAAATTCCTCAGGGTTTAAAGATAATTCTGGAAAATTAGGTAAATACCTCATGGATCACATATCTATCTGTAGATTTTTTTCAGTTCCAAAAACAAAAAACTCAGATAAATTATTAGATAATCCTCCCGATCTTTCTGGAGCAGGTAGCTTCTTTATTCCATTTGGTTCAAATTTACCAAAAATTGAAGACATAAATTTCTATAGAGGTTATGGGATCTGGGGGGCAATTGATAGATTAGGAATACCTAAATTTTTGCAAAAAGACAAAAACAAATCCATTGGCTTTCTTATCGCCCATGGCGAAGTCCTTCCTAGAGAAAAAAACTCAGTTTCTCTCTCAAAAAAAACAGATGAATGGGGTATCCCAATTCCCTACATTGAATTCGAATGGAGCGAAAATGAGCTAAATATGGCAAAACACATGGAAAAAATAATACGAAAATCAATAAAAGCTGCAAATGGAGAAATAAAAAATATTAATGAAATAATGAATATCCCATTAGGGAGTTTATTTACAAAAAATTTGATCGCACTTTCAGATAGTCCCCCTCCCCCTGGATATTACATACATGAAGTAGGAGGTGCACCAATGGGAACTAATGATGAAAATAGCGTAGTTGATAAATTCAATAGATTATGGAGATGCAAGAATGTACTTGTACTAGATGGAGCATGCTGGCCTACATCATCTTGGCAAAGCCCAACACTTACAATGATGGCCTTGAGTAGAAGAGCTTGCTTAAATATTAAAAAGACTTAGAAGGTGTGAATAATTGATTTAAATAAATCTCTGAGACAGAATTATCTGTACATCCGTTTTGAACGAGAAAAGTAGCTAATGCTGAATTTATAAGTTTATATTGATCCCAAGTTGGGTTACTTAATACAAAATCTTTCATAGTCTTATAAAGAGTTTCTGAGAGCTCTGTTTCTAAAGAGACTTTATTTGATGAGCACTCTACAAGTTTATTATCAGTGAAATTTGTTTGGCTGCTTTGTTCCATAAATCTAAATTTTCGTACAACAATATAATGATATTTTTTGTTAAAAATATCAAAAAAAAGCTGTATGTAAACTTTTCAAATTATCAAATGAGACTCATGTTATATGTTTGTTTTTAAAAAAAATACTTTTTAAATAAGGAAATTGATTAGATCTTAAAGAAAAGTCAACAATAATGTTGAAGTCCTGTTTTTTTAAAAAACTGCTGGAATTTCTATTCCAATGTGGATTTGGACGTGGAAAACAACCTGTTAATTGTGGAAAATATAACTCAATATACTTTTAAGGTTTTATATTAGGAATACTTATATACACTGAGTCTATTAAGACTCAGTCGAGAAAGAGACAGATGATTCAGTTATTTTCAACGGATTTTCTTAAGATTTGATCTTTATTAGGCAAGCGAAGCGTGACAGGTCCCAAAGGATGTTTGGAATTTGGATAAATACTATGGTGATGATGATGGTGATTATGTTCATGTTGATAAGCCTGGACATGTTCATGTTCTAAGTAATCACCATCTCCAAGATTTGATTTTTCTTGATTATGAGTTGGGATTTGATTTTGTATTTCACAAGCACCATTACATTCAGAATCACATAAATCACAGCTGATCCCCAAGCCCTCTACATGGTCATGATGACTTTCTTGTACCATTCCAACTTCTTTCTCAAAGCCAAATAAATTTGATCTATATTTACAAGTTGAGCAATTCATAAAATTCTTACCCTCGTTATTAAGAATCTCTTCAATCCTTTCTACAAAAGTGTCGACCACATAAGACTGTGATGAAAGATATTTTGCATGTATAAATGAAATGTTTGGATTATTAGTCGCAACTAAATCACTTTGCCTTTTTATTCTTGTGACAAGAACGCCTGAGAAAAGGAAATAAGGGAAAATAATTATATTTTTATAACCAAGTCTCACAACATTTTTCAAGCCAGGTTCAACAAGAGGGAAAGTTACTCCAGAAAAAACTGTTTCCCCCCACCCTAAACCAATACCCTCTACGATCATTCTCGTAATTTTTGAAACATTAGAATTAGCATCTGGGTCAGAAGAGCCTCTACCAACAACAACTAATAATGATTCTTCAGGTTTAAGAGTATTATTTTGCCTAAATACATCTTTTACTCTTTCACAAGCTGCACTAATCATTAAATTATTAATACCTAATTCTCTTCCATAAATTATTTCAATACCTGTTTTACTTGAATAATTCATAAGCAAGCTAGGTATATCATTTTTTACATGGCCAGCAGCGAAAAGCATTGCTGGTATTGCAATTACTTTTTTTATAGAAAGATCTTTTAACTTGTCTAGAGCATCAACAAGTGAAGGTTTAGCGAATTCCAAAAAACCATATTCAACTAAAAATTTTGGATATCTTTTTTGGATGAAATTAGTTAATTCTTGAAATTCAGTAATGGCTAGTTTATTTCTACTCCCGTGTCCACAGATAAGTATCGCAAATTGATTATTTAACTTCGAATCTAAATTATCCAAATTCAAGGTATTACTTATACCATAATAGTAAAGAACAAGATCATGTAGTGAAAAATAATAATAACTTGCTTGAAGTTCCAAATATCAACTCAAAGGATGCAAAATTAAAAAAATTAATTTATGACGTGAATGTTTCCTTATTTAGTAAGGATAATTATTCTAAGGAACATTTGGAATACCTTTGCGTATGTAGTGGAGGAACAACCTCTAGCTGTGCAAAAAATGGGTTTTCAACTCTTGATCTAAGAAAAAATCACAGCAAAATTCACCTTGATAGAGAAAGTAATTTAGTAACAATTGGAGGTGGGGTACTAATGGGAGATCTAGTAAATTATTTACAAAAACATAATCGAAGTTTTCCAATCGGACTTTCTAAACTTCCCGGAGCAGGCTATATACTTACTGGTGGAGTAAGCCCACTCAGTAGAGCCTACGGATTAGCCATTGATAATATTGAATCAATAAAAGGTTTCTTAGGTAATGGCAAATTTGTCTCTTTAAAAAAAAATCAAATAAATCCAGAAGAACAATTGATTTGGGAAGCAATTAAAGGAGCAGCACCATTCTTTTCAATTATTACTGAAATAGAACTTAAGACTATTCAATCTAATCCAATTAAGGTTATTGAAGGATTTGTAAATCTAAATGAACTTTCAGAAATAATAAAACTATCAGAGGAATTTCCAGAAAATATTAGTCTTCAATGGATTTATGCCCAAAAAATTTACTTATATATTTTTGCTGAACTCAAAAGTAATTTAGAGGATAAAAGAACAGAAGAATACTTAATGCTTCTAGACAAATTTCCTACTCTAGAAAAACATTTCCATGAGAACTTTAACGAAATAAATTTCTTCCCAAAGGGATTGAATTTATATGAGCTAAATGCAAATAACCATTCTGAGGTAATTAGTCTTCTTGGAGAAGATTTAAAAAATGATATCCCAATTTTTATAGAATGTTTGAATGAAATAATGGACAATAAACCTAATAATTCCTGTTATGTTGCTTCTCAACAATTAGGTTGCAAAACTAAAAAGTTAAATCATGGCTCAAGCTTTTTTGTTCATAGAAAAAGTACTTGGAAACCATGGATATATGGATCATGGAAAAAAAATGATCTTCAAGAAAAAGAAGTTGCGTTGGAATGGATGTATAAATCGTGGAGCAAGCTAAAAAGGTTTTATCCAAATATTCACTTAGCCCAATTGCATAATCATTTAAATTTTCATGAGGAAGAAATTACATTAGCCTTTGGAAATAGAATGAATGAATTAAAAACTTTAAAGAATATTTTTGATCCACAAGGTATTTTGCCTCCTTTATGAAGTAACTTCTTAATTATAAAGAAACTTAAAATGTCAAATTTCTCAAGATATTTATCTAAAAATTGGTTAGATGATCCAAAGTCAAATATTCTCTCTGGTTTAGTTGTTGCTTTTGCAATGATCCCAGAAGCAATTGCTTTTTCAGGTATAGCTGGAGTAGATCCTAAAGTTGGCCTTTTTGGTGCATTTTGTTTATCCATAACAATTGCGATCGTTGGAGGAAGAAGGGGTATGATCACTTCAGCCACAGGTTCAACAGCTCTTTTAATGACTGGACTTGTTGCTTATGGTGAATCACAAGCTCCTGGATTAGGTGTCCCATATCTTATTGCAGCTGGAATATTAACTGGAATATTCCAAATTCTTTGGGGATATTTAAGACTTGCCTACCAAATGCGATTCGTGCCGACAGGAGTATTAAGTGGATTTGTAAATGCACTAGCACTGTTAATATTTCAAGCACAACTACCTCAGTTAGGAATAGGTATTAAAGAATCAAAAGGATTAGTTGAACAAACTATAAGTCAATATCCAGTTAACTCTCAGATTCCAGTAGTTTGGATTCTTGTAATCCTAGGATTAGTAATTATTTATGGACTTCCAAAAATCACAAAAGTAGTTCCATCTCAACTTATAGCAATAATAGTAATTACTCTTATAAGCATATTCTTTAATCTAGATGTCCCAACAGTTAGCGATTTAGGTAAATTACCCGATGGATTACCAAGTATTTCGCTTCCTTTTGGATCAATAGAAAATGGAAAAGTACCTTTTAGTCTTGAAACATTAGGGATAATTTTACCGACGTCACTTGCAATATCTCTCGTAGGTTTAATGGAAACCTTTTTAACTCAAGATATTTTAGACGATGTAACTGATACAAGTTCTAATAAAAATAAAGAAGCAAGAGGACAGGGAATCGCCAATATTGTCGCATCCTTATTTGGTGGAATGGCAGGATGTGCCTTAGTTGGGCAATCTGTTATGAATACTGAAAATGGTGGTAAATCTAGATTATCAACCCTTTCCTCAGGTATATCTCTACTAATTATGATCATCCTCTTGAAGTCTTGGATTGGGGCAATACCAATGGCTGCTTTAGTAGCAATCATGATAACGATCGCAATAAGTACAGCAGATATAAATGGATTAAAAAATATTAGAAAGATACCTAAAAGCGATACTGCAGTAATGCTTATGACTTTTGCCGTTACAATGCTTACAAAACCTCATAATCTTGCACTTGGAGTTATCGGAGGAGTTGCATTAGCTGCAATACTTTTCAGCAGAAAAGTCGCAAAAGTTATAACTGTCTCAAGGGCGAAAGAAAATAATTTGACTACCTACAAAGTAAAAGGACAATTATTTTTTGTAAGTAAAATTTATTTTTTACAAGGATTTGATATTCATGAACATCCAGAAAATATTGTAATTGACATGTCTTTAGCTCATATTTGGGATCAAAGTGGAGTTGTTGCTCTTGAGCAAATTATTAGAAAATTCCAGAATGGCGGTTCTAAAGTTGAAATTGTAGGATTAAATAAAGAAAGTCTTAACTTATTTGAAAGACTAGGTGGTATGGAAAGCGCTCATTAAAAAAGTTAATTAAGACTAACTTGTTGATAACAAAACCATAGCCATTGCTGAAAAAGCAAATTCCTATGAGATCTCCAAGCGGTTTTTGAACTATTTATATCAAAATTTTCAGGAGGAGGAACATCTCCCTTTTCTTTGTCTCTTTCAATTTCACTAATAATTCTGTGCACCGTATATTCAGGATGACCTAAATGCATAAGTTGTTTTTGATCATTAGATTCAAATATTGTATATCCAACATTTTCTCCATAAGCCAACAAATTCAATTTCCCGTTTTTTTGGGCCTTCTCCATTTCCAAATCTGGTAATCCAGCAAATCTACTTTGAGGACAAATAAATTCATCATCTTGTGTACCCATCAAAGGGTGACCAGGAACAAGACTTTTTAAGGGGAATACCCCAAATAATTTCCTATCAAAAACTTTCTTATCGATCCCTGCCAAATAAGCCAGCGCAAAGCCAGCCCAACATAATCCAAGAGTACTCGCACAAGAATTTCTGGCTTCATTTACAATTTTCACAAATTCATCCCAATACTTAACCTCCTCAAAGGCTAAGTGCTCAATAGGTGCTCCAGTAATAATGATTCCATCTAACGGTTCTGGATTATTTGCTTCTTCCCAAGTAATGTATAGATTATTCAGATGATTAAGATCCCATGTTTTATAAGAGTGAGTTTTAAGCTTTATCCAAACTGGCTCAATTTGAAGAGGAGATAATCCAAGTGGATGCAGTAAGTTAAATTCATACTGCTTCCCAAGAGGCATTATATTTAAAATACCAATCCTAAGAGGACGTATATCCTGTCTTTTTGCCAATTCTGGTTCAATCCAAGATATATGATTTTTCTCAACATCACTGATCTTGTGATAGTTACTAGGAATTATTAAAGCCAATAAATCTCCTTTCCTATGTGATTTGTGAAAGTGCTTGTTCGAAATCTGCTTTTATATCATCAATATGTTCAATTCCTACAGAAACTCTTACCATCGTAGGAGTCACACCTGCAGATAATTGTTCTTCTTCAGATAATTGCTGATGAGTTGTTGAAGCAGGATGAATTACTAATGTTTTTGAATCACCCACGTTAGCAAGGTGGCTCGCCAATTTTAAGGAATCAATAAATTTTACTGCATTTTCATAACCCCCATTTAGGGAGAACATAAGCATGCAGCCCATTCCCCTTCCAGTAGTATATTTTTTGGCACTAGAGTAATATGGATCAGATTCTAGGCCAGGATAATTAACACTACTTACATTAGAATTAGAATCTAACCATTTTGCTAATTCAAGAGCATTAGAAGTTTGTCTTTCTATTCTTAAACTTAGAGTTTCCAAACCCTGCAATAGTAAGAAAGAATTAAAAGGACTTTGAGCGGACCCCCAGTCTCTGAGGCATTCAAGTCTTGCTCTTAACGCAAAAGCTATATTTCTGTTATCAGGTACTCCCAAAGATTTGCAGATATCACTACCGAAACCAAAAGCATCCCAATGAACCAGCCCATGATAAGCAGCGCTTGGCTCACTCATTAATGGGAATTTACCATTTCCCCAATCAAAGGTTCCTGCATCAACAATAACCCCACCGATGCTTGTTCCATGTCCACCGATCCATTTTGTTGCACTTTCTACAACAACATCGGCTCCAAAATCAATTGGTCTTATTAAAGCACCACCAGCACCAAGGGTATTATCCACTATTAGAGGAATTCCATTCTCCTTCGCCAAAGCGGAGAGTCCCTCAAAATCTGGAATGTTGAACTTTGGATTTCCCATTGATTCGACATATATTGCTTTTGTTTGATCATCAATTTTATTTCTAAAACTATCGATACTATCACCATCTGCAAATTTAACTTCTATTCCTAATCTCGGAAATTGTACTTTAAATTGATTGTAGGTCCCACCATATAGAAAAGATGTGGAGACAAAATTATCCCCTGCTGTCATGCAGTTCACGATTGCCAAGAATTGAGCAGCTTGACCTGATGAAGTTGCAAGTGCTGCCATACCTCCCTCCAAAGCTGCCATTCTTTTTTCGAAGACATCTGTGGTGGGGTTCATAAGTCGAGTATAAATATTTCCAAATTCTTTTAATCCAAACAGATTAGCTCCATGCTCGGCATTATCAAAGACATAGGAACTAGTTTGATAAATGGGTACTGCTCTAGAATTTGTAGTTGGATCAGGCACTTGACCTGCATGTAACTGAAGAGTCTCGAACTTTTGGTTGCTCAAAATTTTAAAATAATCCTATTATCTATTTAACTTAAAAAAGTCCCAAAAAAAAACAAAAAAAAGATAAATATTTATAAATCCTTTTTTAATGAGGGGTAATTATCTTTCATATATGAACTAAAATCTTCTTTTATCGCAGATCTAAGATTCTCAATATTTGCAAAATCAATTATGGGAAAAGTTTTATTAGCCTCAGGATCTTTTTCAGTAATTGATTTCCAATTCTTAACTACATCTTTTTCAGAGTTGTTAAGAACCTCATCAAAATTGAAACACTTATCATTGTTCTTAGCATCAAATTGGCTAAAAGCTTTATTTATAAGCTCTTTTCTATTTTCGAATAGATTCTTAGCTTTTAAAGTATCTGGAAGACCCATAACTGGTTGTAATTCCTTGAGAAGTTTTATTTCCTCTTCAATTAAGAGTGTCCAAACACCATATTTATTTTTTGGAAGATTAGAATTACTAAAAATATTAATTTCATCGAGGTAAAAATTTAACCATAGATAATAAGATTTTTCTTCAATAGTTTTTTTAACTGATATCTTTTTATTTTGGATCTTTGGGAGTAACTTTTCTGCCTTCTTCAAAAACTGTCTGTCTTCTCTTTCTAAATTTATTAATCCCCATCTCTGACTATAGTCCCATAAATCTTCGTATCTTGTTAAGTCTTCTTGATTCCAACCAAGAGCTTTAAGTTCATGAGAACGATGAGTTAATTCCTTTTTCAAAAAAAACCTTTTAAACCATAATAATTCTAACCCTGCGATCAAGATTAGTAAATAAATTAAGAACTTTGCTTTTTAAAAATTAGAAAAATAATCAATTATTAAAATATTTATTAATAATTTTCAATACATTGATATAACTAGGATTTTTTTTAGAAATTTGATTACTATATTTATTTGTTTTAAGGGCGTTTTGCTCTTTTTCAATAAATAATTTCTTATAAAAGTTTTCAATATCATCAAAAAGATTATCCCCTTTTAATTTTTCATTTAGTTCCAAAGATAATTGAGATTTCACAGATTCTTGGCAAAAATTAGTGATTTCTTCTGAACTAATTAAAACCTTATAAATTTCTTTTTTTTCTTCTGAATTAGCATTAAAGCATAAATAAATCAGATTAATCATTGAACAATTGTTATTTTTAATTTTGAATTCTTTATAAATGTCTGGCCAAAATTTTAAAGATTTTAGACCTTCTAAACCTCCTTGACTTAGATAGTATTTATTACACCAATTTACAAATTCTGAGACATCTTTTGGACATCTGTTGAGTTGCAAAAGCATATCTGATAAAACTTGTCCTGCTTGAAAATTCCGTGTTGGTTTTCCTTCAGTTGGTAGAGTCATACTCCCTAAGACATCAGCCTTAACAGCATTTAATTGAGAAAAAGTATAATCTCCTTTTTCACAAAATTTATCATTAATTATTTCCCTTGCACTAATTATTTCTTCACCATAACCAAGTTCTTTTAATGAAAGATATTTATTCTCTAATTTATTTTCTTTTCTAACTTTTATTGATACTGATGCGGCCTGATCTAAACATTGAGTTAACAAAATTGTATTAATGGTAGGGAGCATTCCTGGCTTATCGGAATGAAAGTTATTTACAAAACCTGCAAATATTGATGAGATATTTTTTATTGATTTAATATATTGACATTCAATATTATGAACTCCAGGAGAAACTTGAATTTTCGGTGATAATTGATTCAAAATGCGTGCTCCTATTAATGCTGTTAGCGCATCAGGATGGCAGAAATTTGCAGTAAAACTGTCATTAGGATTTCGTAAAGCTCCGTGACGATGAAATCCTGTAAAAAAAGCTAAATTTGGATATTTATTACAAAGAATAAAAGGGTTTTTATTTTTATTATCAATACAAAAAGAACCGACTAGACAGCCAAGAACCACATTTTCTCTTTTTAAATTTTTTCTGAGTTCTAAAGCATTTTTAACATCATCTTGAATGTGATTACTATTTGAAGCAAGAATAACTATATCACATTTCAATATAAGATCTTTTAGATCAAAAGACTTTATCTTTCCCTCTGAAGAATAATTTCCCATTCTCTTAATCTTTTCAATAATCTCATTATCCATATCAGAAATAACATCATTTGAGAAAGCACCTAACAAATCTCTATCTCCCCTAGGAGCCAAGAGAATATTATTTGATTTTCCATGCATAGCACAGTTGTATGCTAGTGATGCAGGATATAAACCAACACTGTAAAATCCAACTTTGCTATTCTCTATATCTTCAATCAATGAATAAAAATATTTTTCATCTTTGATGTTTTCTACGAAATTATTCTTCATTTTTGGAAACTCTTGATAATTTGTTTAATTTCTTACCCATGCCAACATTTTTCTACATTAAAGCAATTTTTGACCATAGCAAATTATTTATTGAAAATATTGAGTTTTTTAATTTATAATTTCTGAGAAAGTGGAAATTAAAAGAAAAATAATTATACATATGGAATATATGGCAAGTAATTTAAATGAACAAAAACAATTAATTTCTTCTAAAAATATCTTATTTATTCAAGACATTGACGGAGTTTGTATCCCTTTAGTTAAGGATCCAATGACTAGAGAATTAGAATCAAAATATATCTATGCGGTTAAAGAATTTGCCGAGGAATTCTTTGTATTAACTTGCGGGGAACATGAAGGTCCAAGAGGAGTTAACAGAATAATAGAGAGGAGTTTAAGGAGCACTACTGAGCCTAAACACAAAGAACTATATTTAAGAGGTTTAGCTGCCTGTGGAGTAGAGTATCAAGACAGTAATGGTGAAACAAGTTTTGAAGGAGTCTCAAAAAAAGAACTAAGTTTTTTATCTAAAGTACCTAGTTTAATAAGACCAAAATTTAATTATATAGTTAAGAATATTTTTCCTGAACTTAGCCAAGAGGATATCAATTTTCACGCAGTAAAATCAATTTGTGAAACACGCTTCTCGCCAACGATTAATTTCAATAGTCTATTTGATTTAGTTCATGAAGATTCTGATAAAAGAAAGCTTATTCAAATTAGTTTTGAAAAAATGATGAATGAAATCATTTTAAAAGCTGAATCCGAAGGCCTCAAAAACTCATTTTTCCTTCATATTTCACCAAACTTAGGTAATAAAAATGGTAGAGAAAAAATTAAACTTTCTTCTCAAGACGATATCGGATCAACAGACATCCAATTACTTATTAAAGGAGCAGTAAAAGATTCTGGAGTTTTATTTCTTTTAAATAAATTTATTGCGGATAAAACTGGTAAAGCTCCTTTTGGAAGAAATTTTAATTTTAGAAACTCTCCAAATTCTGTTACGGAAAAAATTGATTTATGCAAAAGAACTATTCAAAAAGAAGATATGCCTTTGATTGTAGGAGTTGGTGACACAGTCACATCAAAAAAAAATAATAATGAAAAAAGTTATTCAAGAGGAGGAAGTGACAGGTCTTTTCTAGAATTAATACAAATATTAGGTAATGAATTTGGGATTGAGAATAAAATAATTTTTGTAGATAGTAGTTCTGGTGAAGTTGAAAGACCCTCTACAAAAAAAACTGGTTTAATAGGGATCAGTGATGTTCATGACAATTTAAAATTTGACATAGTTTTTAAAAATGGTCCCAAAGAATACATAAGTTGGTTTATTGAACTTGCTAACGAGAGATCAAACTTTAAAAAAAATAGTTGACTTTTTTTATTTTCGAATGACAATTTATAAATAATAGATTCATGAAAGAAAAATTCCCCTCAATATATAAAGAACCTATAGAAACATTGCAAATTAACATAGGTTATAAATGCAATCAGGCTTGTAAGCATTGTCATGTCAATTCAAGTCCTCTAAGGACTGAACAGATGTCCAATGAAATGATATCTCTTATCCCAAAGATAATTGAAAAATACAAAATCAAGACTTTAGATATTACAGGTGGTGCGCCAGAACTTCACCCAAAATTTAAAAACCTAATAACCAGCTTGAACACAAAACAAGTTGATATTATTGATAGGTGCAATTTGACAATTTTTTTTGAAGAAGGTTATGAAGATCTTCCTCAATTTCTTGCAAAAAATAAAGTGATAGTTACTGCTTCGCTACCATGTTATGAAAAAAATAATGTTGATTTTCAAAGGGGTTTTGGCGTTTTTGAAAAAAGTATTAATGCCATAAAAATTCTTAATGATCTAGGCTATGGAAAGAAAGAAAATGGATTACAATTAAA
This sequence comes from Prochlorococcus sp. AG-355-M18, assembly GCA_003280725.1. Taxonomy (GTDB): domain Bacteria; phylum Cyanobacteriota; class Cyanobacteriia; order PCC-6307; family Cyanobiaceae; genus Prochlorococcus_A. The sequence goes on from QCED01000002.1 coordinate 68,219, forward strand.
CCTTGTTTACAATCCTGTAAGCTCAATTCTTCCTCCTTCTCAGGAAATATTGGAGAAGGATTATAAAAAAATTCTATTCAAAAAATACAATATCGTTTTTAATAATTTATACACAATAACTAATATGCCAATAAATAGATATGAAGAATCTCTTAGAAGAGAAGGGAAACTAAATACTTATTACAAATTACTAAAAGAAAATTTTAATGAAAAAAATTTAGAGAATCTAATGTGCAAAAAGACAATTAGCGTAAATTGGTTAGGAGAAATTTATGATTGTGACTTTAACCAACAGATAAATTTCCGAGAGAATAAAGGACCAAAGACACTGTCTGATCTGTTGGATGAATCATTTACTTTTGACTACGGGGTAGCTGTAAAAGATCATTGTTTTGCTTGCACTGCAGGTGCAGGGTCAAGTTGTGGAGGGACTTTAAGTTAAAACCTGCTAAATGCAATTAGGACAAATTGCTCTTACATTTAAAGAGGATTCAATTAGTTTAAAACCATTAACTTTTGCTGCAACTTTGCCTGCCTCTAAAACCTCATCATTTTCAAATTCTTCTGTTCTTCCACACCTAATGCAAATCAAATGATGATGATCCGGTGTGTCGTTACTAAGCAATTCATATCTGTGTCCGCCCTCACTGAGTTCTAATTCATGAAGCAAACCCATTTGTACTAAAAGTCTTAAAGTTCTATAAATTGTTGCTAGTGAAACTTTGGAGCTTGTTTTAACTAACTTTTCATGAACCTCTTCAGCACTAAGATGCTTTCCAGAGCCAATATTTTCAAATAAATTAAGAACCTTTAACCTCTGAGGAGTTAATCTCTTCCCATCTTTATGTAATCCATCACCAAGAGGAGATCTGATTACTTTGTATTGAGAGGATAATGACAAAATTAACCCTTGGCTATTCTCAATAATAACTCTAGATGAGAGTAAAACAACTTATTTATTTAAAATGTTTACTAAAGTTCTTCAAAATATTATGTTAAATGTAACTTTATATGTTAATGATGAATGATCAAGAAATCTCTTCTGATAAATTATCATCGAAAGTAAACGCCTTGATAATTATTGATATTCAAGAAAAAATAATAAGACCAATTTTTAATAAGGATTCAATAATCAAAAACATTAAAAAGCTAATAAATGCTTACCAAATTTTAGAAGAAAACATATTTATATCTGAACAGAACCCACTCAAATTGGGAGTAACAATACCTGAATTATCACCCATAGCAGAATTTAGAAAATTTGAAAAAATGGAATTCAGCCTAGCTAAATTAGAAGATTTTTTAAAAGAACTTAAAGATAAGAAAATTACTAATTTGATAGTTTGTGGGATCGAAACGCATATTTGTATTCAACAAACAGTCTTAGATTGTTTACAAAAAGGATTTGAAGTTATTCTCATATCAGATTCCCTGGGAAGTCGAAATAGGGTGGATCATGAAATAGCATTACAAAGAATGTCACAGAGTGGGGCGATCTTAACAACAACTGAATCAATAATTTTTGAATTATGCAAAACTGCGGATAGAGAAGAATTTAAAGAAATTAGAAAAATAATATTGAGTTAAAGAAAAAAAGACTGGTTTGTTGTTTTGAGATAATTTAAAATTTTATTAGAGATAAATTTTAAGGGTTTATTTGAATATGAAATTTGTTACTGAAAACTTCCTTCTGGCAATATCTATTTTTTTTATTGGAACTTTATTTTCGATAATAATTTCAAAAGTTTCAAAAATATTTTTTAAAAAGATTTCCAAAAGAACAAAAACAAATTTCGATGATTTTATTTTTGAGGTGATCTCTGGAATTATAAAACCTATAGGTTTCCTACTATCATTTTATTTTTCAATTGACTATTTTTTTGCTAATGAAACAACTTTCATCTCTGTCTTATTGAATATTTTGAAATTATTTATATTAATAATCATCATAAAAGCTCTCAACAAACTTTTAATAAGATCTTTAACAGAATCGACCTCGAAAATTAATGATTCCTCAATTAGTTCGATGGTATCTTCACTAACTCCATTAATAAAAGCATTAACATGGACTATTGGCTCAATTTTTTTCTTACAAAATATAGGTGTTCAAATGACTGCTATTTGGGCTTTACTAAGTGCAGGTGGTATTGGAGCAGGATTAGCTTTGAAAGATCCAGTTCAGGAGTTCTTTGAATACATAACAATTTTGCTTGATAAACCTTTTCAAAAGGGTGAGTTTATAAAATCTGATGGAGTCCTCGGAATGGTTGAGAGAGTGGGAGTACGATCATCAAGGATAAGAAGTATTAATGGAGAAGTAATAGTAATGAGCAATAGCGCCCTAACAAATGGAATAATTTCAAATTACGCACAAATGGAAAAAAGAAGGTTAGTGCATAAATTGGGAGTTGTTTATGAAACCTCTCCAAAACTTATGAAATTGATTCCAATAATAATTAAAAAAATAGTTGAGGAGACAAAAGATGCATCTTTTGATAGATGTCATTTCACAGATTTCGGCGACTTCAGTCTTAATTTCGAACTTGTTTATTACATCCCAACAAATAATTACCTCGCCGCAATGGAAGCTCAACAATCTATAAATTTAAGAATTATTGAGGAATTTACGGTTAATAATATAGAGTTTGCATTCCCAACACAAACCTTAAATATTGAAAGTAACAAAGCCAAATGATCTACAAATCTCTTCACTTAAAATCCAGAGCTTTGAAGCTAACTCAGAATTATTTGCCTCATCACTAACCTTACTTTCAACTAATTTATGTTTCTTAAAAGATATAAGTTTATTACTTAAATGAACGTAACCAATATTATTTAAATTTGAATCTAAAACAATTTCACAAAGTATCCTACCAGCATTTTCTATACTTTCAGAAATTCCTAAAATATTTTTTGCAGCTTTAGAAAAAATTAAATATCCAAAGAGATTAAAACGCTTACTGTATCTAAAAAAACCAAGATCATCATTTGGTATTACTAGACCAGGAGCCCAAGTAATTACAGAAATTTTACTAGAGGAAATTTGTAATTTTTTTTCAAGTTCTTTAGCAAACAAAATATTACATAACTTACTATTTTTATAAGCTACATCAGCATTAAAATTTAAAAATTGTCCAGTTACTTTTTTTCTTAAATTAACTAGGTTATTAAGTCCCGCTTTCTTTCCTATATTGCCACCTGAACTTTTGGGGTCGTGTACATCTGATGATGTAATAATGATTCTAGATTCTTCTTTATCTCTAATAAAACCTTTTAGGACATTTACCAAGTAAAAATGTGCAAGATGATTTACTGCAAAAGTTAGTTCTATTCCTTGCTTTGATACTTTAGGGTAAAAAGAGCCTGTATATTGCAATCCTGCATTTAAAACAAGAACATCTAAAAAAATCTTTTTACTAATTAAGTAATCTTTAATTTTTTTAATATTCTCTAGATCTGAAAGATCACAATTTTCAATAATATTTAAAAATTTACTAAGGTAATTTTTATCAAAATATTTCTCGATTTTCCTGAGAAATTCATTCTTTCTAAGTTCGTTTTTTATTACAACATATAAAATATTTTTCGTCTTCAGTAAATTAATAATGGAAAAAAACCCTATTCCTGAATTACCTCCAGTAATTAAAATATTTTTATTTTTAATCATTTAAATTCCTATATTTTTTTTATGATAAAAAAATAAATACAGTTTTTTTTTTTTTGTAATCTTATAAATTATTGTTAAAACACTGAAAACTTAGTCACTAGTATTTGAGTAATTTGATTATTATTAATCTACTCTCATTATAAGTATTGGATGAAAAATATAATTCTAGGCTCAGAAGTAATAATTTGTTCCATAAATTTCTTTAATCATAAGATTTATATTTAATGTCAAAAGAAAATATGCCAGATGTTCTTGTTTTGGGTGCAGGGCCTGCAGGCATGGCTATTGCCTCAGCTTTAGGGAAGGAAAAATTAGATGTTGAAGTGCTTTCTCCAAATGGACCAGATGAACCTTGGCCAAATACATATGGCATTTGGGGGAAAGAAGTTGATCAACTTGGGCTTCAGGATTTACTTGAATATAGATGGAAGAATACAGTAAGTTTTTTTGGGCATGGCGCTTTAGAAGAGCAGGACGACGAGAATAAAGCCACGGAACATTCACTCGATTATGGACTATTTGATAAGAAGAAACTCCACAATTATTGGTTTAACGAATGCAATAAGTCTTTTATTAAATGGCATCAAGGCTTTGCAAACAAAATACATTTTGAAAAATACAAAAGTACAGTAACTACAAAAGATGGCAAAACTTACTCTGCAAGATTAGTAGTAGATGCAACAGGGTATGATCCTGTTTTTCTTAAATTAAAATCCTGTGGCCCCTTAGCAGTCCAAACTTGTTATGGGATAGTAGGTAATTTTAGTAAACCTCCACTAAAGAAAGGGCAGTTTGTATTAATGGACTATAGAAATGATCATCTCAACGATGAGCAAAAAAAAGAACCGCCAACTTTTCTTTATGCCATGGATATGGGGAATGGGAAATATTTTCTTGAAGAGACATCTCTTGGTTTGGTAAATCCTCTAACAATGGAAAATTTAAAAGAGAGACTAGAGAAGAGGCTTTCTTATCGAAATATATCAATCACAAGCATGCAGCACGAAGAGCTTGGCTTATTTCTTCCTATGAATATGCCAATCCCAGATTTCAAACAACAAATACTTGGATATGGTGGTGCTGCTTCAATGGTACATCCTGCATCTGGATATTTAATTGGTAATGTTTTAAGAAGAGCTCCACTCGTCGCCAAGGCAGTCTCAGAAGCAATTAAAAACAAAAATCTAAGTACCTATCATATTGCTAGAAGAGGTTGGGAAACTTTATGGTCAAAAGAATTAATTAGGAAGAAATCACTTTACCAATTTGGATTAGAAAAACTCATGAGGTTTGACGAGAAACTATTGAGAGAATTTTTTGGCAGTTTTTTCCAACTACCTAAAAATCAATGGTATGGTTTTCTAACTGATACTCTTTCTTTAAAAGAGATTGTATATGCGATGTGCGTAATGTTTATAAAGGCTCCGTGGAGTGTAAAGAAAGGTCTTATGATTATGCATGGTAGAGAATTTAAAATGTTACTTAGGATAATATTTCCAAACTTTTAGTTAAAAATGAGAACCATATTAATAAGTGGAGCCAGTAGAGGTATTGGACTAAATATTGCACATAAAGAATTAAAAGAAGGCAATAGAATTAGTGTTGGCATAAGAGATTTAGAATCATTAAAAGGAAGCGCTATTGATCCAAGAAAATGGCCAGAAGGGAAAATTATAATCAATCACTATGATGCATTAAAGAAAGTTACAGCCGAAAATTGGATAAAAAATACCTTAGATGAATTTGGGGGATTTGATTCAGTAATAAATTGTTCTGGAGTATTATCAAAAGTTCCTTTCCTATACAAAGATGGTGATGAAGAAGATATTTTAAATACATTAAATATCAATTTTTTGGCAATTTGGAATTTATGTAGGCTTTCTTGGAATCATTTATCTAACTCAGGCAGAGGAAGAATTATTGTTTTAGTTTCAATGAGTGGGAAAAGATCTAAAGGCGATTTAGCTGCTTATTCTTCTTCAAAGTTTGCTTTGATGGGATTATGCCAAACGATGAAAAATAAAGGTTGGGATAAAAATATAAGGGTTTCAGCAATTTGCCCAAGTTGGGTTAATACAAAAATGGCCCAAAATATCTCTTCCTTAGACAAATCAAGCATGACACAACCTGAAGATATTGCTGAAATCTGCTCAACTATTCTGAAGTTACCTACCCAATCAGTTCCATTTGAAATTGCCTTAAATTGTAATTATGAAATTTAATCTAAATTGAAAATCAAGTAAGCCATTGAAAGCATTGCAATTGCAATAAATAAACCTTTTATTCGATTAGTTAACAATGAAAAAAGAGATAAATCTTCAGAAAAGTATCCGCCAAAACTACCTGTAATAAATAATATAACCATTGGTAGAGATGCCATTCCGAAAGAATAAGATATAGATTTTACAAATCCAAAATTTAAATAATTAAAAATAAAGGAACTTAATGAAAACAATAAAAAAGATGCAAATAGAGTAATGGAAACTTCAGCATCTAAAGTGTGAGGTAAGCTTCCCTTTAATTCAAATTGCTTTTTACATTCTCTAATTTGTCTATTAGAAAGCTTTAAATAGCCAGTTTCGGGAATTCTTTGCGACTTATATTTTCTTAGTAATCTTGCTTCAAGAGTTTCTGGCTCCTTTGTCATAATTGATGTTAATAATTCATCTGGCTTTAATTTCTTAATTTTCTTTTCAAGATTATCCGTTTTCCCAATCCTATAAAGGTCTCCTACTCTAATAAGGTAAACATATCCCGACATTTGCGTTGTAAAATTAATACTGTTCCTACTTAGATAATACTAAAAGAATTAAGGAAATTAAAAGTTTTTACAATATGAAAAACGATATTTTATATTCATTTCGAAGATGTCCATATGCAATGCGTGCAAGATGGGCCCTATTAATTTGTGAAATAAAAGTTGAGATAAGAGAAATTGAGTTAAAAAATAAACCTCTAGATTTTTTAAATAATTCAAAGACTAAAACGGTTCCAATACTCATAAAAAAAAATAGTGAAGTTATTGAAGAAAGTCTTGATATTATCCTGTGGGCTTGCTCAGAGTCAAAAAAGGAAAACATCAAATTAATTTGTTTTCCTGAGAACAAAAAGGTCGATATTTTTAAAATAATTAATGAAAACGATAATGAATTCAAATATCATTTAGATCGATTTAAATATGCCACAAGATATCAGAATAGTGATGAAGAATTTCATTTCACAAATGCGATTAAATTTATAAAAAGATGGAACGAACTTCTAGCAGAAAACAAATACTTTTTTGGAGATAGCCCCACAATCGCTGATTGGTCTATTTGGCCTTTTGTAAGACAATTTAAAATCGCATGTGAAAGTCAAAAAAGAAAAAATTATTTTGAATCTTCAATAAAAAACTGGTTAGATTCTTTTGAGAAAACTAGAGAATTTAAATCCTTGATGTATAAATACGAATTATGGGAACCATATTCTAGAAAGAATTATTTCCCATCTAATTAACTTTCTAACAACTTCCTTTTCTCAATTATTCTTGCTAACTCTAAAAAATATCCTGCAGTTCTAAATTTGCCTATATTTTTTTCCTTAAAATCAAGATCGCTTCTGATCTCTGCAGTCTCCGCCATAAGCAAATCTAAATCATTTGATCCAAGGCTATACAATTCTCCAAGTTCGATTTCCCTTCCGAGTAAATGACTCCTAAACCACTTGCCTTTATTCTCTTGAGGTGGAATATCGTAGGGAGTAAATGACATTAAAATAAAATTTAAGCTTTTACCATTCTAGGGTTATTATTGAAACTTTTTCATCTCTACTTTATTAAAAATCAATGCAATAAAAAAAATTGCGAATGTAATTAGGGCACAAATTTCTGTCCAATAATCTAAACCAATTTTAGAAATCATTAATGGTGCAAGAACTGTGAATAGTCCCCCAGAAAGAATTAACTGAGCGAATAGCTGTTTTGAAGTAAAAATTGGTAATGTCTTAGAAATATTTTTAGGATCTGCAAGCCTTAAAAGAAGTAAGCCAGAAGCTACTACACCTGTAGAATTGCCAAACTCTATCAAACTTTTTTCAAACCAATAATCATCAAAAATAAAGTATGCAAAATAAGCAATGCAGATTAAATTCCAAAATAAACCAAAAATAGTAAAAACTAAAATAAGTATCCAATTATCAAAAACAACTGCAATATCTAAACTCGCCATAGCTGTAAAAATCAATAAGTCTGTGGATAAAATACCAATCTCCCTTTGCAAAATATTTGAAATAAATTCTGTATTTTTAGTTTTCTCTAAAATATATCTAATAAGGAGCGAACCTATAAGGATAAAAGGGAATACTGGTAGTGAAAAAATAATTTCCTTTGAAAAATCACCAAAAGAACTTGAAATATACCTTAAAAATTTTAGTAGCAAAACACCAAAAGAAATTGCCAAACCGGAGAATCCAAGATTTAACATAAAAATTCTTATATCTGATAAAATTCCTATCTTATTTTTTTCCTTAAGAGTATCTTTTTGTTCAAGAATTTCCTCAGTATCTGAAAGACCTAAAGTTCTACCAAGAAAAATAAATATGCTACCCAATATTGAAGAGGATAAAAGACCCATTGTTGCCATTGCTAAACCAAGATCTAAACCATTTGGGAAACCTAGTTTATTAAAACTTTCACCGATTATTGATGCAGCTCCATGACCACCCTCAAAACCTACCTCTATTAAACATCCCATTAGAGGATTTGCATCCATAGATGGAGGCAGAAAATATTTAACAACAAGGCCACCGACAAAAAATTGTCCGAAGCCTAATGAAAGAGCTAATAGAAATTGATTAAAAATTGGTTTAACTAAACCATTTATATTTGGGATAGGTCTCCCCATCATTAAAGTTGCGAAGACTAATGATAAAAGAGGAGTTGGAAAATTACTCCAAACATTGATTGTTTCTTTTGGCAAAAAGTGTATTGCTCCAAATGGACCTATAGATATACCTAAAATTCCTGATATAACTGCTATCGGTAATCCAAATCTCTCGAGTTGAACAGCTAGTTTAAATTTTCTCCCAAAAATCAACAAAAAAAATATAATTAATAATCCCAAAAAACTTATGAATAGAGAATTTGAAAAAATATCTTTATTCTGTATCGAAAAAATATTCAATGATTTCAAAAACATATAATTCTAAATCTAAATTAATAAACAAAATTTTTCAAATAAAAAAGGCTCTTATAACAAGAGCCTTTTGATATTGGTAATAAAATTTGAAAATTAATCTTTAAGAGTAACTGTTGCACTATCAATATTACTGATAGCATTTGTAACTCTCTTGAAATCAAAGCCTAGTGCTCTTAAAGCGTGCCATAGATGACCTTGAATGAAGAAGAATCCAAAATAGTAATGAACATTAGCTAACCATGCCCTTGAGGTGTACTCACCATCAGGAAGATCAACAGTATCTACCCAATAAGGAGAAATACTGAACTTCAGTTCAAGTGGTTCACCGAAAAATTCAGTTGGATAAACTGTTGTGTTAGCTGCACTCCAGAAGGCTGCAATAATAGCCATCCAGCCTATTCCAGCTAGTGACCATGAAAGAACAGCTTCTGCCGAGAGAAGTCCTTTACCTTTAAATTTGGTATATTCACCAACTTGCTTAGTAGCAATATGCCAAGCACCACCAGTGATCTCAACGAAAGCAAGAAAAGCATGACCCCCCATCACTTCTTCAAGACTATCAATAGTCAAAAAGTCTGTTTGGTGATTCCAAATTTTGGCCAAATTTAATTCATACTCAACCTGTCTTACAGAACCAATAGCTGGATCATAAATTCCATGAACCCTTGCCCATTCAACAAAAGCGATAACTGCAAAACCAAGAATAATTAGATGGTGACCAAGAATAAATGTCAATTTGTCTGGATTATCCCATTCAATATTGAATTTTCTAGCTCTTGCTATATCAGAGTCTTCTAGATTTCCGGGAAGAAGTAAAGAGTGTAAAAGTCCGCCTGCTGCTAAAACCATAGAAGAAACTAAGTGAACTATTGCTATCGCTAGAACAGGTTTAGTATCTCCCATCGCAACGCCATTAGCATCAAACCCTATTCCAAGAGTTGCTAAATGAGGAAGAACGATTAAAGGTTGATGACCCATTGGGACGCTGGGGTCAAATCGTGAAAGTTCAAAAAGGGTGAATGCACCCGCCCAGAAAACAATTAATCCTGCATGAGCTACATGAGCAGCAATGAATTTTCCTGAGCGATTTGCTACACCTGAATTACCAGCCCACCATCCGTAGGTAGTATCTGGATTTCCATAGGTTTGCATTTAGGAATTGATTAGCTTAAACGTTTTGAGAATACTTTATATTTCACCAAACAGTTGAATTCATAACAAAATTGTAAAGGTTAGTAATCCTAATTATTACCAAACAAGAAATCTTCATAAGGCAATCCAATAGCAAAAAAGGTAGATTTAATAAAGAAAAATTATTCTTAGAGATATAGGCTATGTCAAATAAACCAGTATTTTTAGATTCAAAAAAGTTAAATAAATTTCATTTTGCTGACATTAAACGATTTTTTGTTTCATTAAACCACGATGGTTGTTGCCTCATTTTCAAACAATTATTAAATATAGAATAAGACATCTTATATTATGACTACTTATCAAGATTCTTCTAGAAAATTTTCACTAGAAATGAAATCTGAAGTTCATTACAAAAAGGCGGCAAAATCCTACAGAAAATCAAAACAATATATAAATATGATTAACTTATATCCAACTTTGCAAAACACTCTGATTGATTGTAAGGATGAGAATCTAATCGAATAGGGACATTATAAATTTTTTAAATATAATCTTCAAAAAAAATATATCTTTTTTAAGCTGCAATATTATATTTTTCTTCAAAATAAAATTTATTGATTATTTTTCTACACATTTTTATATTATAAAGCGCTTTAGGGTTCCAAGGTTTTTTCTGACCTAGTGGAGAACTTTTCCAATGAATTCCAGGCTTTAGTATTCCATTTTCACGTAAAAAAGAGAGTTTGATTTCAGTTATTCCTAATTTTTCAGCGGTCAACTCAGATGAGCTCCATTCAACCCCTAACATTGAATTAAGTAAATATTATTAATCCTTGATAACGTTAATTTTATTTTTTTGAAAGGGGTAAAACTTTTAAATAATTATTAAGTAACAAAATCCAAGTATTTATAAGGAAAAGAGATTTGAAAGATTCATATCAAATTAAGAAATGTTAAATAAAGAATCTTCATTAATGAATATCTCATCAATACCTTCTTCTTTCTTGCTGGATTTATAGTCAAAATAATCTTCAGTAATCGATTGAAGCTTTGGAAGATTGATCCACCCCTCGCACCAATTTCCACTATTTATTAATTCTTCGTACGTAGCTGTTAAGTTAATCTCAGAATCAAGTACAGAAACCATCAAAAAAATAATATGTCCTTTTTCTTTAGTCTCATTTACCAAAACAAAATGTCTTAATCCGTTTATAGGTTTAATAGAAGTCCAGTAATTTTCCATAATTATTTTTTCTTAATGTTCTCTTGAAAATTTTCTCTTGATATCTTTTTATATTCTTTTCTAATTTCTTCTAATAAAATTTTTCTTCTATCCATATAGTTAACAGAATCTTGTTTTGATAAGTTATATCTTTCCTTTTTAGTTAAATTCATCCAATTATTAAGATTCTTCTTATTGAAAGTTGTTATTTTTTTAGGCTTAAAAACTTTTTGTTTTCTATTTAATTTAAGAAAATTTCTTAAATAAAAAAAAATAAACATTAAAACAAAAATTATCGCTATCTTGAAGAACATCACTTTAAAAGTAAGTTATTGTTTATCCACTTTTCTAATTTAATATCATTCTCAAAAGATATAACCTCTTCTTCATTCCCATTACCTGATTGATCAAAGAGCCTAATAATAAATTCTCCATTAACTGCCTCATCATCACCAATAACAATTATACTCTTAGATTTTAGTTTATTTGCCTTTCTAAATTGTTTAGAGAATGAGGCTCCGCTTAAATCTAACTCAACTAACAAATCATAATTTCTTAATTTTCTTGATAAATCCATTGCTAATGTTTCAGCAATTAAGCCTTGATTAATGATATAAATATCAGTATTTCTTGGAGTTTCAAGCTCTTTTCCTGCGAGTAAAATTAATCTTTCTAAACCAATAGCGAAACCAATTGCAGGGGTATTTGGCCCTCCCATTTGTTTAATTAAATCGTCGTATCTTCCTCCTCCGCAAACTGTAGCTTGGGAGCCTAGAGCCCCACTAGTAATTTCAAAAGCTGTATGGGTGTAGTAATCTAAACCTCTCACAAGATTAAAATTTTCTACATAAGGTATTTTTAAGAACTCTAAATTTTTTTTTAAGTTTGAATATCTTTTATGATTTTTTTCAGATAAAAAATTAAATAATTTTGGGGCATTCTCTAGAGCTTTTTGTGTTTGAATATTCTTAGAGTCCAAAATCCTTAAGGGATTTTTAGTAATCCTGTTCTGAGAATCTAAATCCAGAGAATTTTTATTTATTTCTAGCCATTTTAAAAAGGATTTTTGAAAATTTAATCTATCATTAAGATCTCCCAAAGTATTTATTTCAAGATTAAGTTCTTTTATTCCTAATTTACCCAAGATATCCCAAGCTAAAGCAATAATCTCAACATCACTTCTAACTGAATCGTATCCTAAAAACTCAACACCTAACTGATGAAACTGTCTTTGCCTACCTGCTTGCGGTCTTTCATATCGAAACATAGGCCCCATGTACCAAAGTTTCTGAAGAGGATGATTGGACAATATTCCATTTTGTATTAACGCTCTTGCAACGGAGGCGGTTCCTTCAGGCCTAAGAGTGCAGGATCTCTCCCCTCTATCAATAAATGTATACATTTCCTTACTGACAACATCTGTTCCTTCACCAATTCCTCTTATGAATAATTCGGTCATTTCAAGTATTGGCGTTCTTATTTCATTAATAGATGCTCTTGCAAGCTGCTCTAATACAATTTTCTCAACGTTTTGCCACTTTATTAATTGATCAGGCAGCAAATCTACCGTTCCTCTAAGATTTTTTAAGTTATTCAAGGTTCTAGAAAATAATTCAAAATTTTTAATTCAAGAAGAAGTTAATCTTTAATTGGTTGTTTTGTGGGACAATTTTAATCTAACATTTAGAAAAACTATTGGAAATTACTAAAAACAAAGAGAACCTGCATTGCGGTACAAAACCAAAAAAAATTGCTTTTGGAATCGCACCCCTTGGTATAGTTTCAGTAGGAATAGTGCCAATGGGAGTAATAAGTATTGGAGTAGTTCCAATGGGTGTATTCTCTTTTGGTGCAGTAGCAATGGGAATAGTGAATTTATCAGTAGTTGGAATGGGCATTATCTCTGCTGGGGTTACTACTATGGGGATATGGGAGTATTCACCTAATTTTCAAAAAAATCCACATAATCATTCCAAACATTTTTCAAATTCAAATAAGGAAAATATGATGACAGATTTATTTAAAACTAAATAAGAAGCTGAACAGGCTGCCTCAAAATATGGATGTATTGGAGCTCATAAAATGGGTGATAAATGGATGCCTTGTAAAATGCACTAAATATTTTCTTAGTCAAAAATTTATAAAATATTAATTCAAAATCTCTACTCTAAAACCAAGATTCTTTGCCTCATCAGTAGTTAATTTTCTTGCCCAAGCTCCTTGAACAGGATTATTCCATCTAAAGCCAGCATTTTTAGCTAAAGATCTATCTTCGTAACTAACTAAGGCCTTGTATAAAAACCGCGGTTCAGTAGCTTTAAGTAAAACTTCCTCTAAATTATCGCATTTTTTGAAGACCTCAGAAATATAAAAACAGTCAGACAAAGCTCTATGTAAATTCCAAACTGGTATTGAAAAAGATAGTGCTAGATCAGTTACTGAAGGTCTTGTTTTTAGAGATTTTTTAAAAGACCAATTAATATCCTCTAAACTACATATCCATTTTTTATTAAGCTTAGGCAATCTTCCTTTGCCGAACCATTTCTTATCAAACTCTACATTATGCGCAACAATGAAATCCGAACAATCAACAAGTTTAAGAAAGAAATTTAATCCATCTTCCCATGGTTGAGAGATATTAGTTACTTCAGCAGATATACCATTTACATGTTCGGCTTCATTATTATTAACTGGGAACAAAAATGAAACTTGTGAAAGCACGCATTTAAAAGATACATCAAACAAAATGCAACCTATCTCTATCACTTCATCTTTATTTTCGTCTAAACCTGTTGTTTCTGTATCAAGAATTAAAATTTTTTCAATTTTTTTATTTTGATTAGCAAAACCTTCTTCAGAGGGGTAACTGATAACTTGATCCTGAAGAATATCCAACTGATTTAATTCTTTTTTGTTAGATAGTTCCAATTAGCTGAAAACACTTTTATTTATCTTGACGCATTTAATAAAAATTTCTCTTAAATTAATATAAATTAAAAAACACGATAAGAAAATAATTTTTTAAACATTCTTAATTTATAAAAGATGACTTTTACAAAATATCAATTTAATAATTTTTGTTATTGGCCTTCAAATCCTAAAAAAATTGTGGAATTTATTGGAGGAAGTTATCTAGCTTCTAAACCAGATTTAACTTATAGAAGATTCATAAATAGTTTAATTAATAAAAACTATGCAGTACACGCGTATAAATATACTCCTCAATTTGATCATCAACAACTTGCTATTAAAGCATGGAGGGATTTTAAGAATTGCCGAATATCTTTATCAGAGAGAATAGGAGCATCAATTCCTTCAATAAGAATTGGTCATAGTCTGGGATGTAAACTTCATCTAATTTCCCCTGATGGTGGAAGAAATTGCGAAAAATTCATATCAATTAGTTTTAATAACTTCAGTGCTAAAAAATCAATTCCGTTGTTGAAACAAATTTCTCAAAGATTAGAATTCAATAGTGAATTCAGCCCAAGCCCTGAAAGAACTTTGCGATTAATTGAAAAAACATACAATCAAAAAAATAACTTCCTAATAAAATTTAAGTCAGACGAATTAGATCAAACAGATAAATTATTTTCTTGTCTGAAAGCAAGAAAAGAAGATAATTCTAAGGGGGTAATGTTAAAAGGTACACACACTATAATTGCAAGCTCAGGACTAAGAAAAAATTTTTTGGGAGACTGGGCCGATGATGAATTCAAAAGAAACACCATAAAAAAAATTTCCAATTTAATTGATGAATCTGATTAGGATAATTCTTTCAGCTTTTCTAAAACTGAACTATCTTCAAGAGTGCTTATATCACCACTAATTTTTTCGCCAGCAGCCAAAGATCTTAAAATTCGCCTCATAATTTTTCCACTACGTGTTTTCGGAAGAGAGTCAGAAATTATAATTTTTTCAGGCTTAGCGATAATTCCAATTTCATTAACAACATGTTTCTTCAAATTCTCTACTAATTCTGAAGAATTGTTCACGTCTTTCTCTAGAGATACAAAAGCTACTATAACTTCACCTTTTAAGTCATCTTTTCTTCCAACGACTGCTGACTCTGCAACTGATTTATGACTTACCAAAGCAGATTCTATTTCCATTGTTCCTAACCTATGACCGGAAACACTTATGACATCATCAACTCTTCCCATAATCCATATATATCCATCTTCATCAATGCGTGCTCCATCTCCAGCAAAATATACATTTTTCTCTCCTTTTAAGGAAATATATTCCCAATAACTCTCCAAATATCTCTCTGAGTTTCCGTGAATTGTTCTCATCATTCCTGGCCATGGTTTCTTAATAATTAAATAACCACCCTCGTTCTCCTTAACCTTATCTCCATTCTTATCTACGATTTCAACTTCGATTCCTGGCAGAGGGAAAGTAGCCGATCCTGGCTTTGTCGGAACAACTCCAGGCAAAGGACTTATCATCACACCACCAGTCTCAGTTTGCCACCAAGTATCAACTATAGGGCATTTATTTTTTCCAATAACTTCTCTGTACCACATCCATGCTTCAGGATTGATTGGTTCTCCAACAGTTCCCAAAAGTCTAAGACTATCTAAATTAAATTTGTCAGGTATTTCACGTCCTGACTTCATAAAAGCTCTTATTGCTGTTGGAGCAGTGTAAAAAATTGAGACCTTATATCTCTCAACAATTTCCCAAAAAGCTCCTAAATTAGTGGGTCTGGGAACCCCCTCATACATTAAGGTGGTAGCGCCATTGGAAAGGGGACCATAAACTATATAACTATGTCCTGTAATCCAGCCAACATCGGCAGTACACCAATAAATATCATCGTCTTTTAAATCAAAAATCCACTTAAATGTCAAATGGGACCAAAGATTATAACCACCTGTAGTGTGGACCACACCTTTAGGTTTTCCAGTGGAGCCTGAAGTATAAAGAATAAAAAGCCTATCTTCGCTATTCATTATTTCTGGTTCACACTCATCTTTTTGATCTTTTAATAATTCGTGCCACCAAAAATCTCTATCATCAACCATAGAAATATTTTTTTTAGTTCTTTGAACAACAATTACTTTTTCAACAACTTTATCGGCCCCACTGTCAATTGCTGCATCAACGGCATTCTTAAGCTCAATTACCTTATCTTTTCTAAAGCCACCATCTGCAGTGATAACAAATCTTGCATTTCCATCAATTAATCTATCTTTTAACGCTTCTGAAGAAAATCCTCCAAAGACAACCGAATGAGGCGCTCCAATTCTTGCACAAGCTAACATCGCAAACATTGCCTCAGGAATCATTGGCATATAAATACATACCAAGTCTCCTTTTTTTACTCCAATATTTTTTAATGCATTAGAAGCTTTACATACCTCTTTAAGAAGTTCTTCGTAAGTATATTTTTTTCTATCTCCAGGTTCACCTTCCCATATAAGTGCAGTTTTGCCTCCAAGTCCTCTATTAATATGTCTATCTAAGCAGTTATGTGTAATATTGAGTTTTCCTTCTTTGAACCATTTAAAAAATGGTGCATTTTCACCATCTAGTACGGTTTGAAATGGCTCAAACCAATCTAATTCAGATTTTGCAAAAGATTCCCAAAATTGAATTTGATTGTCTGAGGCTTGTTTTTTTAAACTTAGTAATTCTTCTTGAGAACTAATATTTGAGTTTTCTACAAATTTTTTTGATGGATGGAAAATTCTCTTTTCTTCGAGGATGTTATTTATTGAATTTTTTTTATCTAATGACATTAAATAAATCTATGCTTAATAAATTTAGTCGAAAAAATTATAGTTTTCAAAAATATTAATATTATTTAGATAGAAAAATTTTTTAATACATCTAATAAATACGACTGAGAACAAATTCTGGAAGTGCCAACAATGCTCTCTTATATTCCGTGTCAGGTAGCCAAACTATGGCTTCTTTAGAGAGCATTGCAAAATCCTCAGCTAGTTTTCTGGAACTTTCTATAGCTTTAGAATTCATAATAATGCTAAGAGCAACATCTAAATCATCTTCTTCAGCAAGTTCTCTGTTTATAAGAACAGACAGTTTCTTGTTCTCTTCTAAGGCATATAAAACAGGTGCTGTAAGATAACCACTAGCAAGATCACTTACAGCAGGTTTTCCAAGTTGTTTGTCATTTCCAGTAAAATCAAGAATGTCATCTACTACTTGAAAAGCTAGACCAATATTTTTGCCGAAATTGTACAACGAATTTAATTTATCGTCATTTAGATTACTTAAAACTCCAGCCGCTTTACAACTATTAGCTATTAATGATGCTGTTTTGCAATAGCTCTTATTTATATATTTAGAAAAAGATTGTGCCGAATCAAATCTATTTAAATTTTGTTTTATTTCACCTTCTGCTAAATCCATTATTACTCTACTTAGTAATTTAACTACACTTACATTATCAAGATTTGCCAAGTGCCAACTTGCTTGAGCGAATAAAAAATCCCCAGCCAAAACAGCTACTCTAGTATTAAATCTGCTATGAACTGTATCCACTCCCCTTCTAGTTGAAGCCTCATCAACCACATCATCATGAACTAGAGATGCGGTATGAATCATTTCAGTTATTTCAGCAAGCCTTTTATGTTTACTAGTTAAACTAAAACTGGGTGATATTGCTTTTGAAATTAATAAAACTATACCTGGTCTAAGTCTTTTACCTCCAGCACTAAAAAGGTGCTCTGCTGCTGCTTGAAGAATTGGATGACCAGCACCTATGAGATTTTTCAGTTCGAGAATAAGATCATCAAGATCATTTTCAACTGGTTGTAGTAGTTCTGTTACTGTATTCATGATTGACCTCATATATATATTAAAGAATCAAACATTGCTTCGGAGGTTCACTAACCTAATTTCTTTATTAATTTCAAACCAAAATTTTACTTTTTTGAAAAATACATCTTTTTCTGAGGTGACAAAGAATTTTACATTTTCGTAAGAAAGACTCTCATAGCGGTTATTTTTTAGAATATTAAAAGATTTATTAAATTTTTTTATTAACGCTGCCGACGGATCAATAATATTTATATTTGAGTCTATTTTTTTTCTTAATAAGTCATAAATCAAAGGGTAATGACTACATCCAAGTATTAATTCTTCAATATTTCTTTTTATTAGTGGTCTTAAATACAATTCAGCAAGATAGTTTAACTTATTAAAATTGATCTTTTCTTTTTCAATTTCTGATACAAACTCTGGACATTCTTGCTGAAATATTTTTAGATTCTCTTTTTTAGAAGATAAAGCTTTTATGTAATAAAGTGATTTTACTGTTGATTGTGTTGCCAATACTCCTATTCTTTGTTTTTCAAGTACTTCCGATACTGAATTGATAAGGTCAAAACAAGGGATTTTTAAGTTATTTTCTAGAATATCAAGTGCGCATGCATTTGTGGTATTACAAGCTATTAAAAGTGCGTCCAAATTCTTATCTTCAAAAAAAGTGCAAATCTCTTTTGCAATTATTCTTATCTCTTTAAAGTTTTTATTACCAAAAGGGATTTTTTCTGTATCGGCCAAATAAAAAACCTCAACATCTTTACGTGTCTTTAGTAAGGAATTAAGGATAGTAAACCCACCTATTCCACTGTCAAATATCCCTACTTTAAACTTCACCCTATTTTAGAAAGATATTCAAGTATGCCCTTCGCGATAGCATAAGCTAATCTTTTACGGTGATTAGGTTTTTCTAATCTTCTTGCATCCAATCTTCCTGTTAAAAATCCAATTTCCACAAGAACAGCTGGCATATTTGTATTTTTAATTACGTAAAATCTACCTTGCTTAACTCCTCTATCAGGGCTCCCTGGAGAAACTCTTAGAATTTCTTTTTGAATTCTTTTAGCGAGTAATCGACCTCTCCACCCTCTATAGTAGAAGGTTTCTAACCCATTAATATCTCTTCTCTTCCCTCTTGAGGCATTTGCATGAATACTTACAAATATATCCGCATCAGTATTATTGGCGAAGGAGACTCTTGGAGATAAATCCAAATCGACTTCATTCTTTCTAGTTAATTTTACTTTTACACCTTTCTCAGATAATAATTTTTGAACTAGTTTAGAAACCTCTAGTACAACATCTGTTTCTCTTATACCACCAATACCTATTGCTCCTGGATCAGGGCCTCCATGCCCTGGATCAATAACAACCAAAAATTTATTTTGTTTTACGTCTGGTAATTTGAAGTATTGATAATCACTTTTTTTCGTATAAATTGATTTTTGATTTTTTTTAATATTTCTTTTTCTAATAACAATTTGACCTTCACTAATCTTCTTAAAGTTATATTTTGGTTCAAATAGTTTGATTTTCCACCTATTTTGATCTAAGCCAACCAAGCGCCAAGTCAAAGGTTTCAAATAAGTCTCTTCTTTAAATTCAATTACTAGTCTTGTTTTACCCTGAGTTGGTTTACCTAATCTAATTTCTTTTATTGGACCATTACCTTTTATTGTTCTGGGATTTTTTAATTCTCCTGGAAAATCTACCCAAAATCTATCTCCAGATATTTGGTTAGCCTTCTGAAAGTATGCTTTTAAATTTGTATTTGATTTGGTTCTTAATTTCAAAACCCCATTGGTGTTTAGGGTCCACGCCGCCAGAGCACTTGAAGATTTAACTGGGAGGATTGAAAAATTTAAAAATAAAAAAACGGATAAATAACGAAAAAGTTTATTATCTAGAAACTTTATCATTAGTTTGAAAACAATTTATTTTTTCTATGTTTAAGGCTTGGCATCTGCTCCCTAATTTTTTTTACTCTTTCTTTATCAGCAGGTGCTATTGCAGCTCCCTGAGTTTTTCCTGCATCAGATAAGACTGTACCCCAAGGATCAATTACCATTGCATGTCCATGACTTTGCCTTCTCCCATAATGAATCCCAGTTTGAGCTGGAGCGACTACATATGCTGTATTCTCGATTGCTCTTGCTTGTAATAGAATTTGCCAATGATCTTTTCCAGTAAATGCCGTAAAAGCTGCGGGAATCATAATTAGCTCTGCACCATTAGAAGACAAATATCTATAGAGTTCAGGAAATCTAACATCGTAACAAATCGATAATCCTATTTTGCATAAATCTGGGACATCTACAACAGGTGGATACTCTTCACCAGACAAAATAGTAGATGATTCTTTGTATAAATTCCCATCTGGTAAATCAACATCAAACAAGTGAATCTTGTCGTATTTTGCCAAAATCTGTCCATCTTTCCCAAATAAGGCTGATCTATTAAAAGTATGACTGTCATCACCAGCAGGTACAGGATATCCTCCTCCTAAAAGAAATACTTGATATCTTTGTGACATGGTTTTTAGAAAATTTGCACACTTCTCTGACAATTCAGAAGCTAATCTAAGTTTTTCATCATCTTCTCCTAAAAAAGCAAAATTCTCTGGCAATCCAATTAATTCGGCACCTCGTCTAGAGGCCAATTCAATCTGTTCTTCAGCTTCAGCAAAATTTGCTTCAACATTCGAAGTACTTGTAATTTGCAATGCAGCTACCAAAAAATCAGTCAAGACTTTACTCCTAGTGAACTAATTCGTAAATCATGAGGCACGAATCACACCTCTTTCAACTTGAGCTGGAACAATATCTAAGCAATCAAGTTCAGAGCAACATTTAAAATCATCCTCATAATCTCCAAGACTTGTCAATCTTTTGCCATGGGTTGCTGTTTTTAAACATTTCAAAATATCATCTTTCCAAAATTCCCAAAGTGCCAAAGCAGCTTGTAATTCGTCATTCAGAATATTAATTTCGAAATCACAGTTCTGTTTTAGGTATGAGGCCAAAGCACCAGCAGCCAAAGAATCCTCAAGCGAATAAGAGCCTTCCCAACCACTGCCTAGTATTAAAACATTTTCACTTTTTAATGTAATGATTTTTTCGGCAACTGCTTTCCTATTAGGGAGACTCATAGCAAATAAATACTTAGCATTTTGAACTTTTTGCAATGATTTAGTCCCATTAGTAGTACTCATAAATAGTCTTTTACCATTAACAACTTTTTTTGTAACTGATAATGGAGAATTTCCTAAATCAAAGCCCTCAATCTTCTTTCCACCTCTTTCTCCAAGCATTAGTCTCTTTTCAGCTTGCCATTTAATTGCAGATTCTTTTAATAAATCTAAATCTGCAAAAACTTGTATTGAATCAGCTCCATTTTTTAAAGCCCAAGAAATTGTAGTTGTAGCTCTTAAGACATCAATCACTACTGCAACATCTGGACTTATCTCTGGAACATCCTTTGCAACGTGATAATAAGTAAGATTAATAGTTAAGCCCTTTTTTCTGTTTGTATTATAGAAAACAGTTACTTAATTTGATTATTTTTTTTTTAAAAACAAACTTATTGATAATATATAAATAATTTGTTTTTACAGAAATCTTATCAAGTATTTAATTTGAAAATGAATAATATCCGCACAATAAAAGGCGGAGTTAATTTAAAAGGAAAAGTAAAAGTACCTGGAGATAAATCTATATCTCATAGAGCCTTAATAATAGGAAGTATTGCTAAGGGTGAGACGACTATCGAGGGGTTTTTATATTCTGAAGATCCACTTTCAACTGCTGATTGTCTTAGGAAATTAGGTGTAAATATTCCAAAAATAATAAAAGATGAGCCTTTTACGATTTCAGGGATGGGTCTTGAGGGATTAAAAGAGCCAAAAGAAATTCTCAATTGTGGAAATTCAGGAACCACTATGAGGTTATTAATGGGTTTATTAGCCGCACAAGAAGGTAAAAATTTCATCTTAACCGGGGACGCTTCTCTTAACGAAAGGCCAATGGGGAGAGTTGGCAAACCGTTATCTATGATGGGTGGCAAAATTTCTGGAAGGGAAGGCGGTAACAAAGCTCCAATCTCAATTGATGGGGAAAAACTTAAGGGATGTGTTATTGGAACTCCAGTGGCAAGTGCTCAGGTGAAATCGGCAATATTATTGGCAGGCCTCAATGCTACTGGAACTACTTCTGTTATTGAACCAGCCTCTTCAAGAGATCATACTGAAAGAATGTTAAAAGCATTTGGAGCAGACATCAGTATCAGAGGCGAATTAGGAAGGAATGTAGTTATCAAGTCAGGGGGTAACTTAATTGGCCAGAGAATATTGATTCCTGGAGACATAAGCTCTGCTTCTTTTTGGATGATTGCTGCATCTATTGTTCCAAATTCAGAGGTTTTAATTCAGAATGTCGGATTAAATCCCACTAGAACAGGGATTTTAAATGTGATGGATTCAATGGGGTGCAATTATGAGATTTTAGATAAATCGACTATTGCAGGAGAACCTATTGGATCAATTAAAGTAAAGACCACAAATAATTTAAGATCATTCACTATTGAAGGGGATATTCTCCCAAAACTTATAGATGAAATTCCTATCCTTACTGTGGCTGCCTGTTTTTGTAATGGAGTTTCTGAAATTAAGGATGCACAAGAATTAAGAGTTAAGGAGACAGATCGATTAAAAGTCATGGCACGACAGTTACAAAAATTCGGTGCTGAAATAACCGAAAAAGAGGATGGGTTAATTATTAATGGGCAATCAAAATTTCATTCTGCGGAGGTAGATAGTGAGACAGATCATCGAGTAGCAATGAGTCTTGCAATTGCTTCACTTCTTGCTAACGGTACCTCAAAAATCATGAGATCTGATGCTGCCAGCGTCTCTTATCCCACTTTTTGGGAAGAGCTGGCCAAACTAACTAACTAGCTTAAAAAGTTTTTGTCTGAATTATTAAAAGTTTTAACTAAAGATGGTAGTTACTCATTAAGAAGTGTGCTTTTTCAAGAGAACTTCCATAGTTCATTGGGCGCATTGGAGGAAACAAAGTCAAAGTTTACAGCTACTTCTAATTTGCAAAGATTTAAAGGCAAATCTCTTAATGTTTTGGATATATGTTTTGGTTTAGGATACAATTCCGCTTCTTTATTAGATGAATTAATTAAACAAAAATCATATTTAAATTTGTATGCATTGGAGATTGATAAGAAGCCTCTTGAATATTCGCTTAGAAATGAATCTTTCCTGAAATTATGGGATCCAAAAATCAAAAAAATATTTGAATCACTTCATCGAAAAGATTACTTCGAGGATCAATTTTTTAAATGCAGTATTTTGTGGGGTGATGCTAGAGAAAAAATCAATATTGTTCCTTCCTCTCTCAAATTCGATCTGATTTATTTAGATGGTTTTTCTCCTCAAAAATGCCCACAATTATGGACAATTGAATTTTTATCCAAACTCAAAGAAAATCTTAATCCTCAGGGTTATTTGATAACTTATTCTTCATCAGCGGCAGTGAGGAAAACCTTAAGAAATCTTGGATTAGAAATTTTTACTATTAAGCCAAGTTTTAAAAACAGAACTTTTTGGAGTCAGGGAACTGTTGCAATATCAAAATTTGATAATAATAAATTGAAACCTAATTTCAATTTTGAAAAGTTATCTTTAATGGAAGAAGAACATCTCTTAACTAAAGCTAGTATTCCATATAGAGATGAAGATTTGAACTCAAGTAAAGACGATATAATTAAGAGAAGATTAAACGAGCAATTATTCTCAAATCTATTATCTACAAATAAATGGAGAAAGAAATGGGGAATGACGAAGTCGTCCTTTAAGAGTTAAATTTATATATATATATTCAAAAAAATATGTTAAGTGTTGCGATATTGGCTGCAGGTAAGGGCACTAGGATGGAAAGCTCATTGCCTAAAGTTTTACATAAAATTTCTGGGAAAAGTCTTTTGCAGAGAGTGATTGATTCATGTGTTGAATTAAATCCTGATCAGATTTTTGTAATTACTGGACACAAATCAATAGAAGTACAAGAGTCAATAAAAGAAAATAAAAAGATCCAATTTGTTATCCAAGATCCCCAATCAGGAACTGGTCATGCTATCCAAATACTTTGTAAAGCAGTAAAAAAAAATGAAGGGAAACTTTTAGTACTTAATGGGGATGTGCCTCTCATCAAGCCTGAGACTCTAAATAAACTTCTAAATTTACATGATTCAAAAAATGCAGATGTTTCTTTAATAACCACTAAGAAAAAAAATCCTTATGGGTATGGCAGAGTTTTTTTGAAGAAGGATCTTATCGAAAGAATTGTTGAAGAAAAAGATTGCAATGATCTAGAAAGAGAAAATCCATTAATAAATGCAGGGGTTTACTGTTTTAACTGGGGTAACTTGTCAAAAATAATTAATACCTTGCAAAGCAATAATAATCAAAAAGAGATTTACTTAACAGATACAATATCTTTGCTAAAAAACTCCCTAAGCTTGGAGATAGAAGATAATGGAGAGCTTCAAGGAATTAACAACAGAATTCAATTATCAGAGTGCGAGGAGAGTATTCAGAATTCAATTAAAGAAAAGCATATGCTTAATGGTGTAACTTTTATAAATAAAGCAAGTTGTTCAATTAGTGAAGAAGCTGAAATTGGAAAGGATGTAATAATAGAGGCTAATACACATATAAGAGGAAATACGAAAATAAATAGTCATTGCATCATCGGACCAAATACTTTTATTGAGAATTCTAATGTGGGATTACATTGTGAAATCTCCAATTCCACCGTTTATGATTCGCAAATAATAGATCATATAAAGATTGGTCCCTACAGCCATATAAGACCTAAGTCCAAAATATCTTCCTTTAGCAAAATAGGTAATTTTGTTGAAATCAAAAATAGCCAATTAGAGGAAGAATCTAAAGTAAACCATTTAAGTTATATTGGCGATTCTATTATTGGAAGATCTACAAATATTGGAGCAGGTACTATTACTGCAAATTTTGATGGTCAGAAAAAGCATAAAACAAAAATTGGTAAAAATTCTAGTATTGGTGCAAATACAGTTTTTGTAGCGCCAATAAATCTCGGGGAATCAGTTACAACAGGAGCTGGTTCAGTGATCACAAAAGACTCCAAAGATAATTCATTAGCAATCTCAAGAACTAAACAAGTAAATATAGAAAATTGGGAAAGAAAGAAATCCTAATCTAGTTAATTAATTCAATAATTTTTTCAAGTTGCCAACATCTGCTCCCTTTAATAAGGATAGAATCACCTTTTTTTGTAGATTTGTTTATCTCTTGAGGTATATCTTTAATATGATTTAAAACTAAGAATTTTTTCTTATCTTTTAAATAATTGGAGTAAATTTTTACATTTTTTTTATCGCAAATAAATAAACATTTTTCTATATCTGAATTATTTATTAGGTTGAATATTTCCTTGTGATATTTTTCAGATTCTTTTCCCAATTCTTGCATACTTCCAAATATGAAAAATTTATTTCTCGGTTTTTCAAGCAGGTTTTCAATACATGCTTTTACTGACTCTGGCGAAGCATTATATGATTCATCATATATTGTTGTTTTTAATGATTTAAGAATTTTATTCCTTCCGCCTAAACTTACAAAATCAAATTTATTAAAACTTGCAAAATCAATACCTAACTCTTTAGCAACTGCATATGCAAATAAGAAATTCGAAGCATTGTGAAATCCCTCAAATGAAATTTCAAAGGTATTTTCTTCAATTAAAATTGTTTTATTTGAAGGATTATAAAACCCTCTCAAATTATCATCTCTATTAAAATTCTCCTTTTGATTTTCTATATTTAACAGCTCTACTTTTATTACCCTACCTTTCCAGTATTCTTTTAAAATTTCTTCAAGAAGTTCATCATTTGCTGGGATTATTACAACTCCTTTGGGATTTAAAAATTTACTAATTTCACACTTTGCATGAGTAATATTTTTTTTCGAGCCTAACAAGCCAATATGAGCTGTGCCAATGTTAGTAATAACTGCAATATCGGGTTCACTATATTTTGATAAATTCTCGATCTGTCCAAGACCTCTCATCCCCATCTCAAGAACTAAAACTTTATCTTCTATATCTGTAGCAAGAATAGTGAGACCAACTCCAATCTCATTATTGAAATTTGCATGAGATAATTTAATTCTTCCAAGTTTATTTAAAACTCCACCAATCATTTCTTTTGTTGTTGTTTTACCTACTGAGCCAGTTATTGCAACTGTAGGAATATTTAATTTTTTTCTTTTTAGCAATGCTAATTTTTGAAATGCCTCCGTTGTGTCATTTACAACCCAATAAGGAAAATTACTAGGTAGTAATCTCTGCATCCCTTTTTTAATTACTACAGATTTAACTCCTTTATTTAAAACCTCTGGAAGAAAACTATGTCCATCAAAATTTTTACCCTTGATAGCTATAAAAAGATCATTTTTTAATAAAGTTCTACTATCAATACTTATATTCTTAAAATTTAAAAAATCTCTTTTCCCCTCGCTCAGATTTCTAATATCCCCCAAAACATCATTTAATTCTGATAAAGAGAATTCCATTAAAAAATTAAGTCATACTTTTTTTTAAAGATGGATCAGCTGATTGTCCGTAAGAAAATTTTTCAACTTCAGCAACATCTGGCGATGGTTCTTTTATTCCGCAAACATCCTTATACATAACTTCGTATTCAAGAGCTGATCTTTGCCAACTAAACTCTTGGCTCATGGCTCTTTTTTGCAGTAATTGCCAACTATCTTTATGCCTAAATGCTTCCCAAGACCTTACTAAAGAAGTATAGAAATCTATAGGTTCAAATCGATCAAAGCAAAATCCCGTACCATTATTATTTTCTGGGTCATGAGGTAAAACTGTATCAACTAAACCTCCAACTCGCCTAACTATTGGAATAGAGCCATATCTCATAGCGAGAAGTTGACTAATACCACAAGGTTCAAATCTACTTGGCATTAGAAATGCATCTGAGCCACCATAGATAAGCCTTGATAAAGAATCGTCATAGGTAAGAAATACTGAGAATCTTCCTGGGTAATCTAATGCCAGTTGCCATAATCCAGACTCTAAATATCTATCTCCAGTCCCTAAAACAGCAATTTGAGAATCTGTATAAGCTAATAGTCTTCTTGAAACTTGTAAAAGCAAGTCAACCCCTTTCTGATCAACTAACCTACTGACCATACCTAAAAGATATTTTTTAGAATCAACTTCAAGACCCATTTCTCTCTGCAGGATTTTTTTATTTTCTAGTCTATTTTCTAAATTCTTAATACTGAATTTTGCTGGTAAAACTGGATCTTTGGCTGGATTCCATTCATCAAGATCTATGCCATTAAGAATTCCCCTTAATTTACCTGAAATGTAATTAAGTAATCCTTCAAGACTTTCCCCGTATTCATGAGTTTTAATTTCATCTGCATAAGTCGGAGAAACAGCATTGACCCTATCTGCATACAACATTGCCGCAGCCATAGTGTGGTCTCCATGCATATACCAAGGACACCAAGTCATTTTTTCAAGTTTCCACCTCCAAGGGCCTTGGTATTTTAAATTATGAATTGTGAAAACAGTACTAATTTCGGGATCCTGATGCATCCACACAGGAATCATTCCAGTGTGCCAATCATGGCAATGGAGAACTTGAGGTTTCCAACAATTCCAGGCAAATTCAGCAGTGGCACTAGCAAAAAACGTAAAGCGCCAGTCCTCGTTTTCGCCTCCATATATTTGCTCAGAGTCAAATGTTGGATGACCCACAAGGTAAATCACAAAATTATGAATAGGATGTTTTGCTTCATATACGGCGAAATCAGTTCCCATTGTATTTGCTCTAAAGACTGGTTCATTCGACACCTCTAAAAGACTCCACAATTTTCCATACCCTGGAATTATTACCCTTACATCGTGACCAAGTTTTATCAAAGATGGAGGTAACGAACCAACCACATCTCCCATACCTCCAACTTTGATCATTGGAGCACATTCAGCAGCGGCAAGAAGAATTCTCATTGATAATTATTTAAAAAAGTTCTTTTGAAAATAAACTAGGGTGTCCACTTATAGTCAGAAAAGTCTGGTGGACGCTTTTCAAGAAAGGCATCTCTACCTTCTTGAGCTTCTTCAGTCGAATAGAATAATTGAGTTGTGTATCCAGATAATTCTTGAATACCTGCAATCCCATCATTCTCCGCATTGAATGAAGCTTTAAGAATACGAATAGCAGTTGGACTATTTCGTAAAATCTCTCTTGCCCAGATTACACCCTCAGCTTCTAATTCTTCAATCTTTGTAATTGCATTTATCAAGCCCATCTTAAGAGCTTCCTTAGAATTATATTTTCTACATAAAAACCAAATTTCTTTTGCTTTTCTTTGCCCAACAAGTCTTGCTAAATAACTAGATCCAAAACCAGCATCAAAACTACCAACTCTTGGACCTGTTTGACCAAATATTGCATTTTCAGAGGCGATACTGAGATCACAAATTAAATGAAGTACCTGGCCTCCTCCAATTGCGAAACCAGGAACTAAGGCAATAACCACTTTAGGCAAGCTTCTTATTAATCTTTGAAGTTCAAGTACATTTAATCTTTGCTTCCCTTCATCATTTTTATATCCATTTTCACCCCTTACACTCTGATCACCTCCAGAGCAAAAAGAATAAATACCTTTCTTGTCAGGTCCCGCCCCTGTGAAGAGAACTACGCCAATAGTTTCATCATTTCTTACGATATTAAATGCGTTAATTAGTTCATCTACAGTTTGTGGCCTAAATGCATTTCTTTTTTCAGGCCGATTAATTGCAATTCTCGCAATTCCTTCATCTGATTTGTGAAACAATATATCTTCATAAGATTTGCATTCTGACCAACTTAAAGTTTTTTTACCTGGTAATACTTTCATGAAACCTAATTATTCAAAAATAGAAAATGATAAATTTAAATGCCAATTATTTTTTCTAGCAGGGCATTTTTTTCACAAATTTCACTTTCTGGATCAACATCAACTTTAATTATTACAGATTTCTGGATAGAAATGCTCCAATCGAATGCCTCTCGTAATTTTTTAAAATTTGCCACACTCTTAAATTTTACTTGATAGCCCTCTGCAATTTTTGACCAGTTTATTTCTTTTGGCATAAGAAAAAGTTTTTTTAATTCATCTTCTTTTAAATTTTCTTTATAAATACGATTAAATATATTTCCACCATTATTATTTATCAAAAGAATTGTTAAATTCAAGTCGATTGAATTTTCAATCAGCCAGCCGTTTATATCATGAATAAAAGCCAAATCTCCAGTCACAAGAAGTAGAGGATTTTTAATTCTAGAAATACCTAATGCAAGAGATAAAGTACCGTCTATGCCGGAAGCACCTCTAAAGCTGAAACAATTTCTTGTTAAAGTACCATTTTCAGAAAATGTAAGCCAATCTCTTATCGGGCTACTCGCGGCGAGCATTATAGGATTTTCAGCTGGCCAAAGTTTTGGAACAAGATTTGCAAGCATATACTCAGTAATTTGATTATCTTGAGTAATTTTCTCTTTTAAAATTTCTTTAATTTGCTCGCCTTTCTGTATTAAATCTATAGCCATCGGAGTAAGAGACTTTTTGTTTTTTTCGTTAATTGATAATTCTTCTAACAAAAGAGTAGTAAAATTTGATAGCCCAAAATCATATTCAAATGATTTTTTTATAGGGTCCAATTTTCTATAGTTTTTTTCTTTTATAAGAATTTGAATCCCTTCGAAGGTTGTTAAAAACTTCTCCAAATCAATTGAGGATGACATAGGGCCAAGCCTCAAAAGTTGATGACAATTTACTAAATTTTTATTTTTTCTTAAGACTAATTCCCAATTAACAACTAAACCTCTCAAATCAGAATAAACGCCGGAAACAGGATCAGCAAATACTGGCCACCCAGTAATATCTTGTAATTGCTCTAAAGATTTATTGAAAGAAGTTAAATCATTTATAGAACCTTGATAGGGACCTACCAAAATAATGCCGGATTCATCTAAATTTAATCTTTTTGAAATTTCTAAGAATTTATTTTTATCAGACTTTATTTCAACTTCCTGAAATATGTATTTTTTCTTTAAATAAATTCTCTCAAAAACCTCTAAAACATTCTTTTTATTCAATAATGAAATACCTAAAGGCTTATCAATAGGAATGTTTAAATGAATAGGACCGGGGAAAGTTGATATTTGTTTCTCAATAATTCGAACTAAATTTAAGATTTCATTTTCTTGTGTTTCATGAAGTCCATTTAGATTTGTACTTAAAACTATTCTGCAGGCTGAACTCAAAAAATCTTCTTGATTTACTGTTTGATTAGCGCCACAATCTTTTAATCTTAAGGGTCTATCAGCAGTAAGAAATATAATGCCTTTAAAAGATCGATCTGCCTCAACTGCTGACGGTAATAAGTTACTTACGGCAGTCCCTGAAGTGGTAATAACTAGAGAAAGATTGCCTGATGCAGCAGAAATTCCAAGAGAGTGAAATCCCGCAGATCTCTCATCTATTGAATTATAAATATTTACCAGTCCTAATTTATTTAATTCTCCAGCAGCTATTGCTAAAGGTGCTGATCTACTACCGGGACATAGTATTAAATTTTTAACTCCTATTTTTATGAGAAGATTCAAAAGTTGTAAACTTCTAAGAAAATTTTTGCATTCAATAGATGATGTCATAATTTATATAAATTCTTTGGGATTTTCCTTATAACTGAATTAAATAAAACATGCCTACAACACAAGAAAAAAGAAATTCAATACTAAAGGATTTAAAAAATCTTTTAATCTGGATATCTATTGCTTTAATTATACGATGGCAGGTTATAGAGCCAAGATGGATCCCATCCGGTTCAATGCTTCCAACTCTTCAAATACAAGATAAAATTCTTGTTGAAAAAGTAACACCCAAAATCACATCCAAATCAAATCTTTCAAAATTAAAAAATAAAATAGTTGTTTTTAACGTTCCTGAACAATTAATTAATGCTGGTTATGAAGCAGATACTGCACTAATAAAAAGAGTAATTGGAATACCTGGAGACAAAGTAGAAGTAAGAGACGGGAACCTTTACTTAAATGATATCGCTCAAAAAAATTACGTTTTTGACAAAAATATAAATTATTCTATAGGGCCTTTTATTGTCCCAGAAGAGTCATTATGGGTGATGGGAGATAATAGAAATAACAGTATGGACTCACATATTTGGGGATTTTTACCCTATGAAAAGGTTATCGGTAAAGCTATTTTTAGATATTGGCCGTTTAATAAAATTGGACCTATTCGGTTCCATGCCCTTAATAATTTAGATTAATGGGTACTTGATGTTGTAGGGTTTTTATATCTTGAAGTTGTAGAAATGTTTAATCCAGAATTTCTTGCTACTGAAAATAATGATCCAAATGATGAGAATGACTTAATTCAATACTTACAAAAACAATCTCCTGAAGTTTTGCAAAGAGTAGCAAAATCAGCTAGTGAAGATATTCAAGAAATTATTAGACATAATGTTCAAGGTCTTCTTGGAATGCTTCCTTCAGATCAATTTGATGTAAAAATAACATCTTCAAAAGACAACATTGCTAATTTATTATCTTCTGCGATGATGACAGGATATTTTTTAAGACAAATGGAGCAAAGAAAAGAGCTGGAACAAACTCTTAAAAATGATGAAAACATGTCTATTGAAGAATAATAGTTTTAAAGATTTACTTCTTCTGGAATTATTCCTAGTTCAAACAACTTTTTATATAAACCCATCAAAAATTTATTATCCTCCGGAAGTTTGTCCCACTTTTTGGAATTAATTTCATTAATTAATTTTTGACAATCTTCTATTGTAAACTTTATAGGTGCCGTAAAATGAGCTGGAATTAAATATTCCATTTCTTCAAAAGACTTTATATTATCTAGCCATTTAAGTAACACTTCTTTTGAACGGGGAAAAATTAGTTTTTGTAGAACTGGTGCCACTTGAATCTTAGGAGTATCTTCACCCATTATTTCATCAAGAGAGGATTCCCAATCTTCGTCCCATAAAAAGGGGTATATTCCGAAATGAGATCTCCAATTTCTAAGATCTTTTTTGAACGAATACTTAAATATTTCTTTTAAAGGTGGAATATTTAATTTACCTGGTTTTAAAAAAGATGAAAACAAGACTAATCTTTTCCAGCCTTTTTTTCTTTGTTCAATGGAGTCAATCAAAGGTTCATCTCCTCTCTCTCTAGAATGAAAAAGAAGTGGAGTTGGATCAAAATTAAATATCTCAGGTGGAGTGGAGTCTATTCCAACTATTGCGTCTGTTACATGAAGAGTTTTCGTAGAATAATGGAAACAGCTTATCTCCTGATATCTTCCAAGTCCTAAATTCAGTGGACCTAACGAAGACCATTTAAAGGAGTTTGTATGTGGAGTACCTTCCTCAAACAGTATTCTTGATCTTTTTGATGGAATTCCTAAAAAATCTAGTGGAAGATTAATTGGGAAACTCCACTGTCCAGGACAAAGCCAAATTTCTGCATCTTTAAAAACTCTTGAAAGAGCTGGCAGTCCGATTTTATGTTCTAGTCCGGAGGCACTTGGGAGAATTATTGTTTTTACTTTGCCGTGAATCGCAATTAATTTTTCTAACTCATTTATTAATTCTTTTGTCGGAGGCAGTGGGTTTATTAGCATTAATCCATTATCAACCTTTATAACTGTCATTCTTATTGGAACCGCAACATAATAAAGTCCCTGTATTTGCTCCAAGGACCATATTTGATCAGGAATTAATTCTCTTAAAATTGTTTTCTTTTTCCCATAAGGATATAAGGGAAATAATGGCCACCAATACCACTTTTTATTTAAAGTTTCTTTCACCACAATCATTTATAACCAGCAAAAAATTTCTTTAACTTAAATATTCCGTATCTTGGAGCGAATAAAAAAGCGAATAAAAATATAAAAGTTTGTGCCAAGACAATTGATCCGCCTGTTTCAAGATCAAACCAAAAACTAATGTAGATTCCCATTAGGCTGGAGATAATTGCACTTAATACTGAAATTATTGTCATATTATCGAACTTATCCGTAAGTAAATATGCTGTAGCCCCTGGTGTAATCAACATCGCAACTACCAAAATAATTCCAACAGACTGCAAGCCCACAACTGCTGCCAAAGATAAGCATGTGAGGAGTAAATAGTGAAGAAAAAATACATTAATTCCAACTGTTTTTGCATGCCTAGGATCAAAACAGTAAAGCATTAAATCTTTTCTAAAAATTGATAAAAGGATTACTACCAATAAAGAAATGAATATGGTTTGTTTTACATCTGAAAGTGATATTCCTAATGGACTTCCAAAAAGGATAGAATGCAGATCAATATTACTTTTAATCTTAGAAACCAATACAATTCCAAGAGCGAAAAATCCAGTAAATACCAACCCAATAACAGTATCTTCCTTAACCCTAGATTTCTGCTTAATAAATCCTATCAATGCAACAGAACCAACTCCGAAAATAAATGCCCCTAATGAAAAAGGAAGACCTAATGCATAAGCAACCACAACTCCAGGCATTACTGAATGTGACACTGCATCTCCCATTAAAGCCCATCCTTTAAGAGTTAAATAACTAGATAGGAAACCACAAACAGCTGCCACTAATGAACTCATAAGAAGTGCTTTTCTCATAAAGTCATGAGTTAAGGGATCTGTTATGAATGAATCTAAAGTTAAAAAAGAACAGAGCTCCATATAATTTAAAATTTAGGATTCAGGTCCAAACAAGAAATCAGGTGAGATTCCTCCAAAAGTAGTTGTAATATTTTCAGGGGTAAATACTTCAGAGGTCTCGCCATAAGCTACAACAGTTTTATTTATTAAAAGAACCAAATCACAAAATTCACGGACATGAATCATATCGTGAGTTGATAATAATATAGTTTTCCCCTCATTTTTAAATTGAATAAATAATTCCGAGATAAGTTTCTCAGTTCTTATATCAACACCTGAAAAAGGTTCATCAAGAAGCAATATTGACGCCCTTTGAGCTATTGCTCTAGCTAAAAAAGTTCGTTTTCTCTGACCTCCAGATAAGTTTCCAATAGGTGTAGATAAATGATCAGTTAGATCAACTCTCTCAATAGCATCTTTAACCGCCTGAATATCAGACTCTCTAGGACACCTAAAAATATTCATCGAACCATATCTTCCCATCATCACTACGTCCCAAACATTTACTGGAAATTGACTATCAATGCCTTCATTTTGAGGAACATAGGCAATTGTCTGATCTTTTTGAGCAGATCTTACAGACTCTCCATTTATTCTGATTTTGCCCTTCGAAATATTTACAAAACCAGTCAAAGCATTAAAAAAAGTAGTTTTACCAGCCCCGTTCATCCCTACTAACCCACAAATTTGGCCAGGTTTTAATCTTAGATTGGCATCATACAAAGCCACCTTACCGTTGTAATCTACGCAAATATTCTCTGCATCAATCCTAAAGTTTTGATAATTAGTTGTATCCATAATTCAAAAAAGCCCTTTTTTAATCAGTTCCAAATTATGCTCTAGCATTTTTATATAAGAATTGGCGGGACCGCTATCATCAGATAATGAATCAACAAAAAGATTTCCTCCAAAATTTGCCCCAGTTTCATTTACAACAACCATTTGAGATTCGTTACTCACAGTACTTTCGCAAAATACAGTTGGGACATTTTTATCTTTAACTAGTGAGATTGTTCTTGCCATTCTTTTGGGAGTAATTTGACTCTCAGCATTAACTGGCCATAAATAAACTTCCTCTAATCCATAATCATTTGTTAGATATGAAAAAGCCCCTTCACAACTTACTAGATACCTCCTGTCTTTATTTAAGTTATTAATAAAAAGTGAGAATTCTTTATCCATTTTAGAGAGTCTCTCTTTATAAAATCTGCCATTTTCTTCAAAAACCCCCCTTTTCGAAGGCCTCAATTCTGATAAAGATTCCACTATAGTGTCAACGTATATCATCCCTCTTTTTGGTGAAATCCAAGCATGAGGATTGGGTTTCCCTTTATAAAGATCTTCGCTAATAAAAATAGGATCTAAATCTTCGGCAACAGTAATTCTTAGAACTTTTAAATTAGAAACAAATTTTTCTGCCCATAATTCAAAACCAAATCCATTGTCAATAAAAACAAAAGCAGTAGAGGCTTTCACCAAATCGCTTGGAGTTGGTTGGTAACCATGAACTTCCACTCCAGGTTTTGTTATTGATCTTACAATAAATTCATCTTTAGCAACATTTTTAATAATGTCCGCCAAAACAGTAAAACTAGCGAGTATTACCTCTTTATTTTCATTTTTATTTTTATTTTTATTTGATATTCTCTGACAGGAGCTTGAAGCGAAAGAAATCAGAATTACCAAACCAAAAAAAAGAATATTTTTCCCATATTTAAAATTCATCTTACAGATTATGACCCAAAAGATAGTTTCATAAGTGGTTTTCTAAGATCATAAATAAATCCTTTCCAATTTATCTTTTCTTTTTCAAAAGCTTTTTCAACAATTTTCTCAGAATTTTTCTTGATAAAGTCCAAATCAGGTTCGCCTACTCCTTTTGTTATTGCCATAAAATCAGCTAAAGAACTTGATACTACTCTTGTTAAGTAAGCAGCACTGACGGCCTGAAATGTCCCAGAGACAAGCCAATTTGGGCCATGTAATTTTGTTATGCCAATTAATGTCTGTCCACTCCATTCAATAACTCCCTGAGCAATTGCAGTCTTTAAAATTTCTTTAGATACTTTATCTAAAATTTCGGGAGACCAATTACATCCCCATATAGATTTAATATCTTTAATCATTAAAGAGTTTAGTACTGTCATTGCCATAACATCAATTGATGGGATCGGAGATAAGAAAACAGTAGTTGCTACAAGAATTTGATTTTTTCTTTGTATTTCTTTTAACTGGATTCTTCTTATTCCTTCAATTTCAGATTGCCAGGCAACATGTAGTTCTTTCAAGAGCCTTTTTTTTGTATTTTCAATATTTTTAGATGAGCTTATGAAAAACTTCCTTAAAGAAAAAGGTATATTTGTTATTTCATTCTTATTCACATCAAAAGTAATAATTTTATTTATTAAGTCAACAGAAATTTGAGACTTTAGGTCTTCTATCTGATTTTTGGCTTCTATTTCATTGGAAGTTAAAGCCACCAACCAGATTGGCATATTTTTAGGAAACTTTTCCAGCCACAAAAAATCATTTGCCGACAAAGGCAAGTTTATAAAATACAAAATTGCATCACTTTTTAAAGCCTCTTCTGGAATAATTTCAGAAGAATTGTATTTTGGCAGTTTTTCAAATAAATCAAAATCAAACTTATCTGCTTTAAAAAAACTTTTCAAAACATCCTGACAACTTTGATAATTTTTCTGTCCAATGCAACTTATTTTTTCTTTTTCGCATCTATTAAGAATCGCTTCAAGTATTTTTTGTCTTTTTGAATTATGTTTCTCTAATTCATTTGTTGCTTCAAGTTCTTCAAAAAAATTTAAATCTTCATTACATAGATTTATCCAACCATCTAAATTATTTGGCTCATTAAATTTAGGCTTATCATTCTTCAAGTAAAAATATCCACCCAAACACAACGCAAAAAATCCAATTGAGCCGCCTGCAAAATGAATTAGGTCACTAACAATCCATTCCCCAAAACCTAATAATAATAATATAAAAAGAATATTTTTTTTTGGAAACTTTATGAAATCCTTTAAAGGGTTGTCTTTACTAATATCAAACAAGATGCTTTATTTCTCTAATTTTATTTTAATGCAAGTTGTGAATGAGAAAAGCGAAATTACATAAGTCGTTAATCAAAAGATAAAATTTTAAGGCTTTTAAAAAGACTTGTTGCATGACAAGATGCTAAGTTAATAGACTATTTAAATAATTTAAGAAACATCAAGATGTCTAATTCAAATTTCAGCAATAATCCTGGACAAGAAAATTACAGAGGTCGTTCTAATAATGAAAGATCCAATTTCAGAGATAGATCCGGCGGCAGAAGAGATGGAGGAGGATTCCGCATAAGATTGAGTGATAACGAAATGAAAGCTGTTAAATCAATACAAGAGACCTTTCAATTAAGGTCTACAGTAGCAGTTCTGGGTTTCTCTGTTAGAACACTTAGTGAAATGATCAAAGACGAAAAATTGATTGAATCAATCACAGAATATGCAAAAAATAACAAAAACTCTTCTCCGAATAGACAATCACAAAATCCTTATGAAGGGAAAACAAAAGTTCCTGACCCCTTTGCAAGACCAGTAAAAACTCAATCAACTGAAGAAATTCAATCTAGCGAAGTAGAAGAGGATGGCAAATAAAAAAAGAATTCTTTCGGGAGTTCAACCAACCGGTGATTTACATATTGGTAATTGGCTTGGGGCCATAAATAATTGGGTTACGCTTCAAGAGCAATATGAAACATTTCTATGTGTAGTTGATTTGCACGCAATCACAGCTTCATATAATCCCAAAGAATTATCTAAAAACACTATTTCAACTGCGGCTTTGTATGTCGCTTGTGGGATAGATCCCAAAATATGCTCGATTTTTGTCCAGAGTCAGATTTCTGCGCATTCAGAACTTTGTTGGATATTAAATTGCATGACTCCTATAAATTGGATGGAAAGAATGATTCAATTCAAAGAAAAATCCATACAACAGGGAAATAATGTATCCATTGGATTATTTGACTATCCGATCCTAATGGCTGCAGACATTCTTCTATATGATGCTGACTTTGTACCAGTAGGTGAGGATCAAAAACAACATCTTGAACTTGCCAGAGATATTGCACAACAAAGAATTAATGCCAGATTTAGTAAGGATAAAAATATCTTAAAAATCCCTCAACCAATAATCATGAAGAATGGGTCAAAAATAATGAGTTTAATTGATGGTTCAAAAAAGATGAGCAAAAGTGATCCTAATGAGGGCAGTCGCATTAACTTATTAGATAGTCCTGAAATAATCACAAAAAAAATAAAAAGAGCAAAAAGTGACAGTTCTATTGGAATTGAATTTAACAACCATGAGCGGCCAGAATCTAAAAATCTATTGATGATTTATTCAATATTGTCTGGCAAAGAAATTTCTCAATGTGAAAATGAATTCTCAGAGACTGGATGGGGGACATTTAAAAAATTAATTACTGAACAACTTATTGAATCACTAGAACCTATTCAGAAAAAATACAAATTATTAATTAATGATCCCTATCAATTAAATAAAATCCTCGACGAAGGGAGGGAAAAAGCTGAAGATCTAGCAAATAAGACTTTAAAAAGAGTTAAATCAAAATTAGGATTCTTTGAAATGGAGAAATAAATTATGCCAATAATTACCTTACCTGATGGTTCAAAAAAAGTTTTCGAAAAATCTGTAACTATTCTAGAAATTGCCCAGAGTGTAGGAGCTGGATTAGCTAAAGCAACAATTGCTGGGAAAGTAAATGATGTTCTTCTTGATGCAACTATTCCTATAAATAAAGATTCCAAAGTTGTAATTATCACCTCAAAAGATAAAGAAGGAATTGAAATAATAAGACATTCATTTGCCCACCTTATTGGTCATGCAGTTAAGCAAATTTATCCTAATATTAAAATGGCAATTGGGCCTGTTATTGAAGATGGTTTTTATTATGATGTTTTTTCTGAATACAGATTTACTCCTGAAGACTTAATAAAAATCGAAAATAGAATTAATAAACTAATAAAAACAAACTATGACGTCGAGATTTTACAAGTTTCTAAAGATGAGGC
This sequence comes from Prochlorococcus sp. AG-355-M18, assembly GCA_003280725.1. Classification (GTDB taxonomy): domain Bacteria; phylum Cyanobacteriota; class Cyanobacteriia; order PCC-6307; family Cyanobiaceae; genus Prochlorococcus_A. The sequence goes on from QCED01000002.1 coordinate 107,123, forward strand.
AATTAAAACTTTTAAAGAAAGAGATGAGACTTTTAAATTAAGAATAATTGAAGAAATTCCTGAAGAAGGTCTCATTAATTTATACAAGCACGAAGAATATATCGACATGTGTAGAGGGCCTCATGTACCCAACACAAGACATTTGAGACACTTTAAATTACTTAAGTTATCAGGTTCATACTGGAGAGGTAATAGTGAGAATGAATCATTACAGAGAATATATGGAACTGCATGGGCTAAAGAAAAAGAACTCAAAGATTATTTAACAAGAATTGAAGAGGCGGAAAAAAGAGATCATAGAAAACTGGGGAAAAAACATTCACTATTTCATATACAAGAAGAATCTCCAGGCATGATTTTTTGGCATCCAAATGGATGGACAATCTACCAGGTCTTGGAAAAATACATAAGAGGAATACTTAAAAAAAATGATTATTTAGAAATTAAAACCCCACAAGCTGTTGATAAATCTCTTTGGGAAAAATCTGGTCATTGGGAAAAATTTAGAGACGATATGTTCACTACTGCATCAGAGAATCGAACTTATGCAATTAAACCAATGAATTGTCCATGCCATATTCAAGTATTTAATCAAGGTTTAAAAAGTTATAAGGATTTACCTATTCGTCTTGCTGAATTTGGTTCTTGTCACAGAAATGAGCCTTCTGGCGCACTACACGGCTTAATGAGAGTCAGAAACTTTACTCAAGATGATGCACATATATTCTGTACAGAAGAGCAAATTCAAGAAGAGGTATCTACTTTTATAGAACTTGTTTTCGAGGTTTATAAAACTTTTGGTTTTGATGAAATCATTATCAAATTATCAACTCGTCCCGAAAAAAGGGTAGGTAGTGAAGAGATTTGGGATAAATCAGAAAAGGCTCTTACCAAAGCTCTCGATAATAAGAATCTAAAGTGGGAATTACAACCTGGAGAAGGTGCTTTTTATGGTCCAAAAATAGAATTCTCGTTAAAAGATTGTCTTAATAGAGTATGGCAATGCGGAACAATTCAAGTTGATTTCTCAATGCCTATCAGATTAGATGCAACTTATGTAGATATTGATAATGAAAAAAGAAATCCAGTTATGCTTCATAGAGCAATTTTAGGATCCTTTGAAAGATTTATAGGAATCTTGATTGAACAATATGAGGCAAAATTTCCAATTTGGCTTGCACCTTATCAAATAATTTTATTGAGCATTACTGATAGAAATATTGAAAAGTGTTTAAAATTTAATGAATTAATAAATAACAATGGTTACCGATCAAAAGTTGATATTAGGAATGAAAAAATAGGATATAAAATAAGAGAGGCAACTCTTGGGAGAGTTCCCTTAATTGCAGTTATTGGAGATAAAGAGGAGGAGATTGATTCAGTCGCCTTAAGAGCTTTGAATGGAAGAGATTTAGGAATTTTCAATTTAGCTAACCTTTATAAATTAATGGATGAATTAATAGAAAAAAAAGGGAGAACAGAATAATTTCAGTATATGAATTTTCTCGCTTGTGATTTAGGAGGTACAAAGGTTCTATTGGGAATATTTGAAAAAGTAATAAATGATGATTCGCCTAAGTTATTATTCAAAAAAAAATACATATCTTCTGATTGGGATTCTTTTGAACTGATCCTAGAAGATTTTCTCAAAAATGAATGCAAAAAATTTACTCATCCTTCTTCTGCTTGTTTTGCCGTAGCTGGCCCATTATCTAACAATCAATCAAAAATCGTTAACTTGTCATGGAATATTTCTGGAAATGCTTTACAGAACAAATTTAATTTTAAAAGCTGCGAGCTAATAAATGATTTTGCAGTCCAAATTTATGGAATACCATATTTAAAAAGTAATCAATACTCTACTATCCAAAATGGATCCCTTTCTGAAGGTTCTAATAATGATTTTCATGCCATTGTTGGAGCGGGAACTGGTTTGGGTATTGCAAGAGGAATAATATCAGAGGGAAAGGTAAAAGTTTTAGCTAGTGAAGGGGGTCATGTTGAGTATTCGCCAAAGTCAAAATCAGAATGGGAACTAAAAATTTGGCTTAAGAATTACCTAAAAGTTGAGAGAATATCTTGTGAAAGAATTATTAGCGGTACTGGTTTATCAAGAATTGCCGAATGGAGACTAAGCAAACCTGATGCTCAAAACCATCCTCTTCAAAAATGTTTAAAAGAAATTAAGATTTCTGATGCTGCAAGAAAAGAACTACCTGAAAAAATTTGTAATCTTTCTAAAGAAGGCGATCATCTAATGATTGAAGTTGAGAGTATTTGGTTGGGTGCTTATGCCTCATTATTGGGCGATGTTGCTCTTCAAGAATTATGCTTTGGAGGGTTATGGATTTCTGGAGGGACTGCTCCAAAACATTTCAAAAACTTTAAATCAGATTTATTTATGAAACAATTTTTTGATAAAGGAAGATTAAAAGATATTCTTAAAGCAATACCTTTGAAAGTAATTTTAGATGAAGAGTTTGGACTTTTTAGTGCAGCCTGCAGAGCAAAAATGCTTTTAAAAAATAAGTAACAAGAGATGTCTATTCCTGAAGTAGGTAAAAAAATAAGAGTAACAGTTCCTTCTACAACTGCCAATTTAGGCCCAGGATTCGATTGTCTAGGTGCAGCATTAGATTTATATAATGAGTTTATTTTTACAAGAATTGAAGGTGGTGGAGATAGATTTGATTTAATAATGGAAAGTACAGATGGTAATCATTTAAGAGGAGGACCTGAAAACTTAGTTTTTAGGGCGGCTCAGAAAGTATGGGAGAGTTCTAATAAAAAGCCTTTTGCTCTTGAAGCAAGAGTTAAACTGGCGGTTCCTCCTGCACGAGGACTGGGAAGTAGTGCGACAGCAATAGTTGCCGGACTAATTGGAGCAAATGCAATAATGAATTCCCCCTTGCCCACAGAAAAACTTTTAGAACTTGCCATTGATATTGAAGGTCATCCTGATAATGTAGTCCCCTCTCTATTGGGGGGGGCTTTGTTTGACAGCCCGTTCATCATCTCAGAGATGGAGAATTATAAGGTGTGATTGGCACGATTCCATTAAAGCTGTTGTAGCAATACCTGCTATTCGTTTAAGCACAAGTGAAGCGAGGAAAGTAATGCCTAATAATGTTCCAATATCTGATGCAGTGACTAATATGGGGGCACTTACTTTATTACTAAACGGTTTAAAAGCGGGAAATGATGAACTAATAAAAGAAGGAATGTTTGATAGGCTTCATGAACCATATCGATGGAAACTTATTAAAGGAGGACTGGAAGTCAAGGAGGCAGCATTACAGGCAGGTGCTTTAGGATGCGCAATTAGTGGGGCGGGACCAAGTATCTTGGCTTTGTGTAAAAAGGAAAACGGCAAACTCATCAGTCAAGCGATGGTAAAAGCATGGGAGAAGTTAGGTGTAGCAAGTAGAGCGCCGTTTTTGAATGTTCAAACAAAAGGCAGTCGATTTAGCATTATCTCCGGTAAGTAGTTTTACTTAGGCATTTTTAATGTTATAGTCTCAAGCTAGTACAACTTCAACTAGAATAAAAAAATTATTCATTACATAAATGAATTTAGAATCTTTTCCTTGGCTATCTTCTATTGTTTTACTGCCATTAATTGGGGCATTAATAATGCCTTTTTTGAATTCTAAGGAAGAAGAAGATAATACACTCCCTAGGAATACCTCATTAAGTTTTTTATTCATTGACTTTTTACTAATACTGGGAGTACTTTTCCAAAGATTTAATCCCACGGAAAGTTCCTTGCAACTTGTAGAAAGAACTACTTGGTTGCCTTCCATAGGTTTAGAATGGTCGCTTGGTGTAGATGGTTTATCTGCGCCTCTAGTAGCTTTGAGTGGGTTAATTACATTTTTATCAGCTGCTGCGAGTTGGAAAATAAAGAAAAAATCTAATTTATATTTTGCTCTTTTATTAGTCCAAGCATCAGCTCAAGCACTAGTTTTCCTTTCTCAAGATTTCCTATTATTTTTCTTGGCTTGGGAACTTGAGTTGGTTCCTGTATATCTCCTTATTGCAATTTGGGGAGGAAAAAAGAAATTATACGCAGCCACAAAATTTATACTTTATACAGCTTTAGCTTCTTTGCTAATTCTAATAAGTGGATTAGCTCTTGCGTTGAGTGGTGATTATTTTACTTTAAATATAACCGACTTAACTAACAAACATGTAACAGGTAGCCTAGCATTATTATCCTATCTAGGATTTTTAGTAGGTTTTGGAGTAAAACTACCAATTTTCCCACTGCATACTTGGTTACCTGATGCGCATGGAGAAGCTAATGCTCCAGTATCAATGCTACTTGCAGGAATACTTTTAAAAATGGGGGGCTATGCACTCTTAAGATTCAATGTCCAAATTTTACCAGAGGTACATCTACAAATTGCGCCAGCGTTAATTATTCTTGGAATAATAAATATAATATACGGGGCATTAAATGCATTCGCTCAAGATAACGTCAAAAGGAGAATTGCGTGTAGCTCAGTGAGTCATATGGGCTTCGTTCTTCTAGGGATTGGAGCTGTAGATGCATTAGGAATTAGCGGAGCAATGCTCCAGATGATAAGTCACGGCCTTATTGCAGCAGCTATGTTTTTCGTTACGGGATCATTTTATGAAAGAACCAATACTCTTTCAATTCCCAATATGGGTGGTTTAGCAAAGGTATTACCAATAACTTTTGCTTTTTTCTTAGCAAGCTCTTTAGCTTCTTTAGCATTACCTGGCATGAGCGGTTTCATCAGCGAAATAACTGTTTTTCTAGGTATCACTAGTCAAGAAGGCTTCAGTTCTCTATTTAGATCAATCACAATTCTTATTGCAGCTATCGGACTAGTCTTAACTCCAATATATCTACTATCTATGTGTAGAAGGGTCTTTTTTGGTCCTAGAATTCCTGCACTAGCAACTGTCAAAGAAATGAATGGTAGAGAATTGACAATTGGTTTTAGCCTGTTATTGCCAACTTTAGTAATTGGTTTTTGGCCAAAAATTGCCATAAATTTATATGAATCTTCTACCAATGCTCTCAGTCAAAAGCTTACATTAGCTAAATTAGTAGGGTTAATTTCAAACATTAGTTAAGTTTAATTTGCTTAAATAAATGGATACCTCAATTTTTAAATATGGAGAATTACCAGAATTTAAAAAATTTACTCCCGAAAACATAAGTGAACAATTTCCTTTAATACTAGATAAAGTAACTAAAGACTTTAAAAACATTGAGAAAAATTTATCTAATCATTTGATTCAAAATGATTTAAATTGGGATAAGGTTATAAATCCATTAAATGAAGTCAATGAAATTCTTAGATGGAGTTGGGGTGTAATAAGCCATCTTAATGCTGTAAAAAATTCTGAAAGTCTTAGAGAAATTTATTCAAAATTTCTTCCCGAGATTATTAGCTTGAGTAATAAATTCGGACAAAGTAAAATAATTTACAATTCTTTAGTCAAGCTTAAAGAAACAAATAATTTTGATCAAATCAGAAACAGAATCTTAGATAAAGAAATTCTTGAGATGCAACATAGAGGCATTTCACTACAAAAAAATGATCAAGAAAAATTCAACAATATTTCAGAAAAGCTTGGAAAGTTATCAACAGACTTCAGTAACAATATTCTTGATGCCACAAATAAATGGTTTTTGATATTAAATAAAAAATCTGAAGTCGATGGTCTTCCTGAACGAGTACTTGAATTAATGGCAATTTCTGCACACAACCACTTAAAAAAAGATGAAGAAGTCGATATAAAAAATGGTCCTTGGAAATTAAGTCTAGATATACCAACTTATACTTCATTTATGACGCATGCCACCGATCGTAATCTTAGAGAGAAACTATATAAGGCATTCGTTGGTAGGGCATCTCAAGGAGAAAATAATAATTCTCAAATCATTGAAGAGATATTATCTCTTAGAACTAAACAGGCTAATCTACTCGGTTATAAAAGTTGGGCAGAACTAAGTTTGTCAACAAAAATGGCGAAAGAAATTAAAAATGTTGAAAACCTTTTAGAAGAATTGAGAGCACCAGCATTCAAAACCGCAAAAATTGAATTAGAAATGCTCGATAAGTTTTCTAAAGCTAATGGGTTTTCAGAATCACAGAATATCGAGCCATGGGATATAAGTTATTGGTCAGAACTTCTTAGAAAGGAAAAGCTCAATTTGGATCAAGAGTCCTTGAGACCTTGGTTCCCTCTAAATGATGTTTTGAAAGGTTTATTTAAATTAAGTGAAAAGCTTTTTGAAATTAAAGTAGTTGAGGCAACTGATAAGGCACCTCTTTGGAATGATGACGTTTTATTTTTTAATATCCTTAATAAAGAAGAAAAGAAAATAGCATCCTTTTATCTAGATCCATATTCGAGGCCTAAATCAAAGAGAGGAGGGGCTTGGATGGATGAATGTCTAATTAAAAATAATATTGGCAAAAAGACCCTCCCTGTAGCTTATCTCGTTTGTAATCAGACTCCACCATCAAAAGATAAACCTAGTTTGATGAGTTTTGAAGAAGTTCAGACACTGTTCCATGAATTTGGTCATGGTCTTCAACACATGCTTACTACTGTAAATCTTCCTCAAGCAGCAGGTATCAACAACGTTGAATGGGATGCAGTGGAACTTCCAAGTCAATTTATGGAAAACTGGTGTTTCCATAAAAATACACTTATGAATATTGCTAAGCACTACAAAACAGGAGAGAAATTATCCGATGAGAATTTTGAAAAGCTTCTTAAGAATAGAACTTTTAACTGTGGTATGACTACTCTTAGACAACTACATTTTGCAATTACAGACCTCAGATTGCACAGTAATATTTATAATAACGAAGGAAGAACAGCAGATGAAATAAGAAGAGAAATTGCAGAACAAACTACCGTTATTGAACCAATTCAAGAAGATCAATTTCTTTGTAGTTTCAGTCATATATTTGCAGGAGGATATTCTGCAGGATATTACTCATATAAATGGGCTGAAGTTCTAAGTGCTGATGCATTTTCAATGTTTGAAGAAGCTGATCTAGAAAGCTCTGAAAATTTAAAGTTTATAGGAAAGAAATTTAAAGATACAATACTTAGTTTGGGAGGAAGCTTACCTCCATTAGACATATTTAAACTATTCAGGGGAAGAGAGCCACAAACAGATTCCCTAATAAGACACTTAGGTTTATCTGGGGCTAGATAATAATTTCATCGATTATTTTGTCAACCACAGATTTGTTTCTTACTAGATTTCGATGTTTATAAACTTTTACTGATATTTTTTTCCCAAATTTTAAATTTGTCCACCAGCCAGGAAAAACCATAATATCCCAATAAGTAAAGAAATTTATACACTCAACACCATCAAGTAAAAAATCATTATTTGCGAGTTCCCTTAAAAACTTACTATTTATTTTCATTTCTGATATTCCTCTAAAAGGGTATTTAGGTATTAATTGAGCCATCAAAGTTCCTTTGTGAGGGGAACCAATAGATATTAATCTTCTTGTTCTTTTACACCCATTAAATTTTTGAAGCCAGTGCCTCCCAATTATTCCTCCCATAGAAAATCCCAAAATGTCTATTTCTTTTTCTAAACCATATTTCTCTAAAATTAATTCGTTTAATTTATTAGTCAAATCCAGAATTGAGGTCATTCCAAATGAATGCTCAAGAGTTGGTGCAAAATATTCAATGCCAATATCATCAAGTTTTGATGTAATAGAAGAAAAAATTCTTGAAGTATTCCAAAGACCATGAATCAATATAATGGGATTTCTTTTTTCCAATACTTTAATTATTTTCAAGAATTCTTACTATTGACACCTTCCCATCGAAACCTGTGATTGGAGGATTGCATTTTGTCAAAATAATTTTAATTTTAGAAAGCTTAAATTCCTGATCAATGATTTCTAAAATTGAGTTTGAATATTTTTCGATTGTGAAGCAATATATTTTCTTTGATTGTTCCTTTAAAATTTCAACTAATTTTGAATAGTCAACTGTTTTTTTTATATCATCATTTACTGTACATTTTTCAAAATCAGTCCATAAAAATATATCTAAAATAAATAGTTGTCCTAATTCTCTCTCTTTTTCAAGAACGCCAACCCTAGCCCAAAGTTTAATATTCTCAATTTTTAAAAAAGTTTCCATCTTTAAAAGTTTTAAAGATCTTTATGTGTATAGAAGGCTTTTCCTGATGAAAAATCATCAACTATATTCCCATCACCTTTTAGGAAATATTTATAAGTTACCAAACCTTCTAGACCTACAGGTCCCCTTGGTGGAAGAGTTTGTGTAGATATACCAACTTCAGCTCCGAATCCATATCTAAAACCATCTGCAAACCTAGTAGAGCAATTATGAAAAACACCTGCACTATCAACTACATTCATAAATCTATTGGCAGTATTTGAATTTTCAGTAATTATTCCATCTGTATGTTTTGAACTATATTTTTGAATATGTGTGATTGCTTCCTCAAGATCATCAACAATTTTTATCGATAAAATTAAATCCAAATATTCAGTTTTCCAATCTTCCAGACTGGCCTCATACTTTAACCCTAATTCAACTGATCTTTTATCTCCAATTAATTTAACATCATTAGAATTAAATAAAGGGATAGCCTTCTCTAAAAAAGCTGATGCGATATCTTTATGTATTAATAAAGTTTCGATAGCATTACATGCTGCAGGATATTGAATTTTGCTGTCCAAAGCGACTGATAACGCCATTTCAAGATTTGCCTCATTATCTATAAACAAATGACAAATTCCATCAGCATGGCCTAGCACAGGAATTCTCGTATTCTCCTGAATAAATTTAACTAATTCATTACTTCCTCTTGGAATTATTAAATTGATATAGTTATCGAGATTTAACATCGACATACTATCTTTTCTGCTTGTAAGTAAGCATATTGCATTTTTATCGAGGCCTGATTGATATAGTCCCTCTTGTAGGGCATTGACTATTGCAGTATTTGTTAAATTAGCTTCACTACCGCCCTTCAGCATTACTCCATTACCTGATCTTATTGCTAAAGAACTAATCTGCATAACAGCATCAGGTCTAGATTCAAAAATAACCCCTAAAACTCCTATAGGCACAGTTTTTCTTTTTAGTATCAATCCTTTGGAAAGCTCTCTTTTGATTTGAATTTGATTTACAGGGTCAGCCAAGTCTCCAACTTTTCTTACTCCCTCAATTCCTGAATTTAATTTTTCTTTTGATAATTTTAATCTAGAGAGTAGAGCCTTTGAAATTCCTGTTTTTTCAGCTTTTTTATAGTCCTCATTATTAGCCTCTAAAATCTCTTTACTATTTATTTCTAGATAATCAGCCATAAAATTTAAGGCTTTAATTCTATTTTGATTTTCAGTCTGACTTATTCTTATTGATGCCAAACGAACTTGATCAGCTTTTTCTAAAAGATCATTACCTGGTTGAGGTACTTCAAAGATATTAGCCATAAAAATTTCTAGTTAATTTCATAATAATTCAAATTGAAGATTCTTTAAACTAACTTGACTTGGGACTTAATATCTAAAAAACAATTGAATTTGACTCTTCCAATCTCCATCAGAATCATAAGAACCTAAAAATTCTAAATTTGGATTAGCCTGGAAAGTCAAAATTCCAGTAGGTGGAAGGTCATCTCTACCTGGAACAGCTTGAAAAGCAAAATTTATTGCATCCGTAATATCAAGACCTAATTCAGCGACCCAAGCTTGAGAAGAAAATTCTTGATTAGAAGATGACCGTTCATCATTTTCTAAATCTAAACTTTCATTAGAAAAAATATTATTTAAAGAATCATTATTTTCTATTAATGCTGGATATAAATATAACTGAAATCTTTCACTAAAAGCTTCGGCATTATTAATTTGAGAAATAAATGCTCTATTTACTAAATTTGCAGAGTTCCCCCCAATTAAACCAATTATTTGTGATCTGCTATAACTTGGAGTACTCCTTAGTTGGATTCTTTTATTTTCATCTTCAAAAGATAATTGATCTAAAAATCCTTCATAAGAAGCTTCAATTCTTATCAGTCTTGTATTACCTATACCAAATGCTCCAAAACTACTTGAAATCTCATCTGCATCAAGATCTCCAGAGATATTAGAATCCTGATTGTTTTCACTTATAGGTATTAGCGAATCTGGGACCTTGCTAACTAAAGAAAAATTAATAAATGGAACGACACCACTTCTTGATGCAAATAAAATATAGTTATCTTTATTTTTATCTAGTTTAAAAGGAGTAGTATATAAATTAGCTCTTCCTTTTTTTAGATAAATTAGACCTCGAGCATTTAAATCTTTGCCAACCGCCCCATTTATATTAATATCTAATTTAGTATCTAAATAAGCTTTAACAATCTGTGCATATTGAAGTTTAAATTCTGGTCCAAGTTTTAATTTAAAATTATTAAAACTCAAATTATCCAAAAAACTAGGCAAAGTTTCTCCTAAAAAAACAGAATTTAAAATTGTTTCATTTGAAATTATTTCAATATTCTTTTTGTTATTCCAATAAAGTTCTGGCCAATTTTTTTTATCGTCTTTTTGTTTAATATTTTTCTCAATTTTATTTTTTTGGTTGGTTATATTGAAATTAATAAATCCATTATTGAGAGATAGATTTCCTCCTAAAATAGGATTTTCAAATGATCCAATTAAATCAATATCTGAATCTACTAAAAAATTAAAATTTTCTGCCTTTATGGTAAATCTATTTGTGATTAAATTAATCCCTGACTTCTTAGATTTATTGTGACTATAAAAAGGTAAAGATCCTTTTATCAAAATATTTCCAGAATCTTGTGAGTTTGCTTTTAGATTCTTGATATTTAAAGAATCAAAGTCAAAAATTATCAAGCTATTAATATCTTTAAGCGTATTATTATAAAAATCAATTTCAGAATCTTTAATTACTACAAATCCATTTAATATAGGTTTATTTAAGGTTCCTTTTATAATCATTCTAAGATTTAAGTCACCATTTTTAAATTTAAAGTATTCATAGGCAAAAATATCAACTAACTCAATAAATTTCTCATTACCAACTAATCTAAGATCTAAGGGATCTGATTTATTTAAAGGTATAGAGCCTTTAATATTAATAGGAATTTTGGATTCATTTACTAACAAGGAAAAATCAATATTAAAAATAGAATTATTAAATTCAATTAGTCCTTTATCAAAAATTATTTGTTTATTTTTTATTGATGAATTGTTGGATGAAATCACACTAGATAAAGATTTTTTATCAAGATTGTAAAACAAATTTATATCCAATCCTCCCATAAAATCTCTTGGTTTATTTAAAAAAATATTTGCAGTACTTAATGGTAGTTTTTTAATTCTTAAAGAACCTTTACCCTTTAATAATCCACCTTTTAACTCAATAGAAAATTCTTCTTTTTTATTTTTGTTATCAACTTTAGAGATATCAAGATATCCATTTAATTCTGCATTTATTTTATAGTTGCTCGGCCTATCGCCCAGAATAGATACTTTTGCGTTATATCTACTAGTGAATTTATTAAAATATTTTTGCAATTTAAAATTTTCATCTTGCGAATTATTATTTTCAATAAAGTTTTTTATAAAATCTATCCTCTCTTTAAAAGATTTGTTATCTTTGTTTATTTCAAAATCATTCAATATATTAGATTTTGTTGTTGGAATAACTTTTTTATTATCAAAATTGAAAATATCAACAGCGGTCTGAATTGTCCAACTAGTACTTATATTTGTAAATTCTGAATTAATTAAATTATTATTATTTGAATCATATTCGATTTCAATTATTCCTCCATCAATTGGATATAAAGAAGAATCTACATAAAAAGAATTATTTTTGATGCTGAAGTCAAATATTGAATTTGCTAGCTTAATATTTCTATATTTTCCTAAACTCCAAGCAAGTCGACCATCAAGTTTTGACATGTCCGAAGATATTGATCCCTCACCATTAATAATTCCATTAATTCTATCGAATTGATTGCTTCCTATTGATAATTCAAGTTCATCAAGAGTAAAATTATTAGCTCTCCAAATATAACTATCATTCTCTTTAAATAATTCTAGGCTTCCTTTATTAGAATTAAAAATTCTACTAAAAGATACATTATCTAATTTAAAATTAGAATCAAACTTTATTGAGAGAAATGAAGGAATAGGAGAATATTTATTTTTTATATTTAAGAGGAATTTATCATTTTTATTTTTAATATCTCCCTCCCATGTTTCTCTGATCCGAATCCCTTTAAACTGAGGATAATCAACATTAAACTTTATTGAAATTTCAGGATCACTAATTTTTCCCTTTAATTCGCCTTTAGCAGTAACGAAACCCCTAATATCATTATTTCGGAAAATATTTAAATTAGATAATTGCGTTCTGTTTATTTTGAAACTAGAAATGACATCCCCAAAATTGAACCCGCCCCTATCAAACGAATAGGGAATATTCGCCGATAGTTCAATATCTGGATTGAGACTGTTAATATATCCAACGCTTCCTTTTAGATTAATTTTTTTGAAACCTTTATTTAATGGAATATTTAGATTAAAATTTGAGTTCAAAGTTCCGTAATTTAAGTTTTCGGAATTTCCTATTAAATTATTATCTTTACAAAAAAACCTAGTTGAATCTGAATTTATATTCTCTGATAACTCTTCTGGTTTTATTTTTAAATCATTAAATGAAAAACTTCCTTTACAAAATGTTTGTATTGATGATTTATAAAATATAAAGTCAGATTTAAAGTTACCTTTTTTGATGCTAATTTTTCTCTTCCCAATACTATATCCAGTACTCTCAAGATCTAATCCTCTAGAAAATAACTCCATATATAAGAAGTCTTTATTTAATTTTGTATTAAATTTTAATTTTATAAGACCTTTACCATCAAAATTTGATTTTACATTTGCAAGAATTTCTCTATTACTGGACTTATAAATAACATCCCCTTTTACTTTTGTTTCTAATCCTGAATTTTTAAGATTTAGAATTGAATATTTATTGAAGTTAAAATTCAAGTCATATTTTAATTTTGAATTTTTTGTACTTATATCTTTTTTATAAGGTTTATCTCTTCTAAAAAAATCTCTATCAATATTTATTTCAGCTTGATCAGGCCTTATTTTTACTATCCATTTTTGTTTCAATAAAGATCTAAAAGGCATAATGCCCACATATACATTTTTAGCTTTAATTTCAGAATCTATATTTTTTCTATCATTAATTTTTGAATTACCCAAAGAAATCCCCAGAAATCTAATTCCGATATAATCACCTAAATCAACATTTTTATCTAAAAGATTCTCAATACTTTCTTCTAGTTCTAATTTCCTAGAACTATAAGTTTCTTTTAAAAAATTATTTAATAAAAAAGTGCCAAAAAAACTTAAGGGGAAAAGCATCCCTAGCAAAAGAATCTTAATATTTAAATTTAGAGATCTAATTTTTTTCAAGTTAGAGCCCAAAAATAGAGTAGGCTTACAAAATATAAGAAATTAATTAGGTCAAAGCCACTAAATGTCTTTTTTTGAACTATTAGATAACACGCCCAAAATCTTTGGATTCTTTGGAATATTTCTTTTTATCTGTACAGTAATAGCGTTTATATTTAATTTTGGTTTCAAATTCCGAATAGTTGGAGCAACCATTTTCTCGTTATTACTATCTTTAAGTAGTTGGGCATTTATACAAAGTTACTCTGATAAAGTAGTAATAGAGAATGCAAAATATCTTCCTATTGTTTATGACAATGGGTTCGATTTGATCATTGCTAAAGCAGATGATAACTTTCCAATAGAATCTATTGAGCCAACTTTAGAACAATTATCAAAAAACTTAAGGAAAGGTAGCCGATCTGGTGCAAACGTAAAAATAAAAATAAGGAAACTTGAAAAAATTTCAAATGATGTTAGTAAACCTGTAGTAATTGGAGAAGTGCAAAAAAATGTCAAAATGAATTAGTCTCTGAAAAATGGAAATTAAAAAGTTTTTAGATTTTTTGCCAACTAACTTTAGGCATGAGAAATCTTTTTTTATTCAACAAAATCTATTTGACTTGGAAAAACTAATCAATCTCTCAGACTCAGACATAAATGAGATTCAAAGAAAATCTCAATTATGTACATTAAATAATTTAAAGAAAATTAGAACTATAGCAATTTTTACAAAAGAAATTTCAATTTCTCCTCCTGAAGCATATCTACTTTTACATTGTGGCATTGGATCCATTAAATCATTATCACTATCGGCGCCCTACGAACTAGAAGGCAAAATTAGCAGATTAGAAAGAATACTCAGAGTAAAAACCAAGACAAATATAACTTTTGCTCTCTTAAATAAATGGATTGAAAGAGCAAAGCAAATCTGTAAATCTATTTAAAATATTGGTTAAAAAAATTTTTTAATGTAGAATTAAGGAAAAGTAGTGATAATGAAATTTTTTTTATTTTTCTTATTTTTGTTTTCTAACTCTTTACACCCTATTTTTAGTCAATCGAACCTATTAGAAAGTGTAAAAAAGAATCCAGGTGAAGCTATCAAGATATGCAATAAGTTTAAAGAGTTTAATTCAAAGGGTATTTCCGCCAATTCAGATAAAGCTATAAAGTATGTATCAAAAAAAAATAAGTTAACTCCTGTTAACGCAGAGATCTTTTCTATTTACGTCATAGGACTGCACTGTCCAGATATTATCTAAAGCCTAGATGTCTGGTTCAAGATGGTTTGACAAGTCTCTAGTACTTAGAGATGGAGTAAGACTTATATCCAGGATTTGGCTACCTAATAATAATGGGCCATGGCCTGCATTATTGATGAGACAACCATATGGCAGGGAAATAGCTTCAACTGTTACCTATTCTCACCCAGAATGGTGGGCTTCCAAAGGGTATATGGTAATAATTCAAGATGTTAGAGGTATGGGTTCTTCTGAAGGAATTTTCAATGGTTTTTCTCAAGAAGCTAGCGATACTTCAGAAACACATGAATGGGTAAGGTCTCTAAAAGAATGTAATGGGAAACTTGGCTTATATGGTTTTTCATATCAAGGATTTACTCAACTAACAGGTGAATTAAATTCAAAGCCGCCCGATTGTTTATCTCCAGCAATGACTGGGATGAATATTAAGGATCATTGGTGCTCAGATGGAGGAGCATATTGGTGGCATAACAATATTGCATGGGGACTTCAAATCGCAGCACTTAAAATGAAAAGAGAAAATAAATTACTTGAGTGGGAAAAGATAAGATTAGCCTTAGAAAATAAAAGTTATTTATGGGAAGGAATTGATACTTTAAAAAAATATGATCCTAATAGCTTTGTTTTGAAATGGCTTAAAAATTTAAATAATGCTCGCCCATTTGAAGAATTTAAACCAATTTCAACATGGATTAAACAACCTATGTTAATTATTGGAGGACTTTGGGATCCACATTTAAAAGGCGCCTTTGATCTTTATAAAAAATCTAAAGAAGCTGGTGGAAACCCAGAGATTATTATTGGGAATGCGACACATCTAAATTGGTGGGAGGGATCACAAGAATCTTTATTAAAATTTTTTGATAAACATTTAAAATCAGATGAAAAATTGAATTCTAAGAATTTAAAAGACGAGAAAAAAATATGGAATATTTCATTAAATAAATGGGAAGAATTAGATAATAAATTTCACCCTGAATTTATTTTTGGACTCAAAAGCGATGGCACAGCAAATATAGAGGTTGAAGATGGAAGTCTGACCATAAATTCAAGAGGATCAGGATGGTTCACAATTGTTAATGACCCATGGAGACCTGCTCCATCTGACGGTGGTCATTTAGGTCCAAATCCAGGAAAGTTTAATAGAAATATTATTGATGAACGACTGGATGTAGGTGTTTTTCAAACCAATTCTTTTGAAGAAGATCAGTATTTAAGAGGAGTTCCCACTTTAGAAATCCAAGTAAAAAGTGATCAGCCCAATTTTGATATCTGCCTTGCTTTATCTCTAGTTGAAGAAGGTGATGAGAAGGTGAATCAATTCTCAACAGGATTCTTAAGGGTTAAAAACTCCAAAATAAGTGAAGAATGCATTTATCAAATAACAATGCAGCCAACAAATATTTGTTTGATTAAAGAGAGCAAGCTTCGCTTATCTATATCTGCAGCAGCTTATCCCGCTATTGGTGTTAATCCTGGATTTGAGGAGGGAAATATTGGAGCCCCATCAGCAGGGCATAGAGTTATTACTCTCAGTTTTAGCCTTAAAAGAACATTTATGAAAATGACCCCTTTTTTTCTTAAATAATTATTTTTTTGGTTAATCATTTGATATTATTAATCCTTAATATCTACCAGTCATGATCGAGACAATTCAAGCAGACTGGATTAAATCAGAAGCTATCAACCTAGAAAATTGTTGCAATGATAATCCATTAAAAATATTAGGTCCTCATTTTTATGAAGAACAATGGGTTGTAAGGGTATGGATGCCTGAGGCGGACGAAGTTAAAGTAAATTTTAAAAACAATACCTATAAGGCGGAAACCATAAACCATAAATGGCTTTTTGAAGCTATCCTACCGGAAAATCCAAATTTTAATTACCAAATAAATATTTCACGAGGAGGGATCACAAATACACAACATGACCCTTGGTCATATAGAGAAGAGTGGATGGGAGAAGTTGATAGACATCTTTTCGCAGAAGGCAATCATCATCATATTTGGGAAAAAATGGGAGCACATCTCATTGAAGAAAAGGACCAAAAAGGTGTCATGTTTTGCCTTTGGGCTCCAAATGCAAAATCAATCTCGATAATTGGAGATATAAATTCTTGGGATGGAAGACATCATCCAATGCAAAAAAGATTAGGGGGAATTTGGGAACTATTCATGCCAATAATGAAAGAGGGAGACATATATAAATATGAAATAAGAACGCAGCAAGGTCATATTTATGAGAAAGCTGATCCATATGGTTTCCTTCATGAAATTAGACCTCAAAATGGTTCAATAGTTTCAAAATTGAAAAACTTTAATTGGAATGATAGTTCTTGGATTTCAAATAGAGATTCTTCTAGTCAAATTAACAAGCCAATTTCAGTTTATGAAATGCATTTAGGGAGTTGGCTCCATGAATCAACAGATAATAAATATCTGGAGGACAATGGTGAACCAAGAGACCCAGTGCCTGCAGCCGATTTAAAACCTGGAACCAGATTATTAACTTATCCAGAATTAACCAAGAAACTCATCCCTTATGTAAAAGAGAGAGGATTCACTCATATTGAACTAATGCCAATATCTGAACATCCTTTCGATGGTTCATGGGGATACCAGGTTACAGGCTGGTATGCACCAACAAGTAGATTTGGCACCCCAAATGAATTTAGAGAGTTTGTAAATAAATGTCATGAAGAGGGTATAGGCGTAATTCTTGATTGGGTGCCTGGTCATTTCCCAAAAGATAAGCATGGTTTAGCATTTTTTGATGGTTGTCATCTTTATGAACATGGAGATTCACGCATTGGTGAACACAAAGAATGGGGAACCCTAATATTTAATTACAGCAGAAATGAAGTAAGAAATTTCTTAGTAGCTAACCTCGTATATTGGTTTGAAGAATTTCACATTGATGGCATACGCGTAGATGCTGTGGCTTCAATGCTTTACAGAGATTATCTACGCCCAGATGGAGAATGGATCCCCAATGAAAATGGTGGGAATGAAAATATAGAAGCCGTTAAATTTCTTCAACAGGCTAATCATGTACTCTTCCAACACTTCCAAGGTGCACTTTCTATTGCAGAAGAATCAACAACTTGGCCAATGGTAACCAAACCA
>QCED01000003.1 GCA_003280725.1 Prochlorococcus sp. AG-355-M18
AAAATACAAAAGTATTATTAACTCAGCCTTACTTAAGTGATACGGTTAGAGACCTCAAACATCGTGGTTGTGAAATAATTTCGGCTCCATTTCCTCTTGGTATTGAAGGAAGTACTAAATGGTTTTTAGCCGCAGCGAAAGCTTTCAAAATTAGTGAACTTAAAGTTCACGAAATTATTTCGCCTTTAATCAATAGAGCAAAACTTGCTATTGAATCTCACAAAAAAATACTAAAGGGGAAAAGATTATTTCTTCTTCCTGAATCTCAACTTGAGATATCTTTGGCAAGATTTTTACATAATGAATGCGAAATGGATCTTATAGAAGTAGGCACTCCCTATCTAAATAAGGATTTAATGAAAGAGGAAATTAATTTATTACCTGACAATACAAAAATTGTAGAAGGGCAACATGTAGAAAAACAATTAGATCGAGTAAGAGAATCTAATCCAGACTTAGTAGTTTGTGGAATGGGTTTAGCTAACCCACTAGAGGCTGAAGGAATTAGCACTAAGTGGTCGATAGAAATGGTATTTAGTCCAATTCATGGTATTGATCAAGCCGCAGATTTGGCAGGTCTCTTCTCAAAACCCTTAAGAAGGAATCAAATACTAACTTCAAAAACTTTAGTAACGCATTAAAAGAAAATGGAATTAACTTTATGGACATATGAAGGACCACCACATGTTGGTGCGATGAGAATTGCCTCTTCAATGAAAGACATACATTATGTTCTTCATGCACCCCAAGGAGATACATATGCGGATCTTCTTTTTACAATGATTGAGAGGCGAGGGAAGAGGCCCCCAGTTACTTATACAACCTTCCAGGCTAGAGACCTAGGAGGAGATACAGCTGAATTAGTGAAGAAAAATATTAAGGAAGCTGTAGAACGATTTAAACCAAAAACTCTTTTAGTCGGAGAAAGTTGTACAGCAGAACTTATCCAAGACCAACCTGGAGCTCTTGCTAAAGGAATGGGGTTTGATATGCCAATTGTAAATCTTGAATTACCTGCTTATAGCAAGAAAGAAAATTGGGGAGCTTCAGAAACTTTTTATCAATTAACAAGAACTCTTTTAAAAGAGAAAGTAAGTTCTTCAGAAAAAATAAGTCCTCTAAGGTGGAAGGAATTAGGTCGCAGACCAAAAGTAAATATACTTGGCCCTTCATTACTAGGATTTAGATGTAGAGATGATGTTATTGAAATCCAACGTATACTCTCAGAACAGGGAATTGATACGAACGTTGTTGCTCCATTAGGTGCTAGTTCAGTTGATATTGAGAGATTAATTGATGCTGAAATAAATATTTGCCTTTATCAAGAAATTGCTGAAGCATCATGTGAATGGCTTAGACGGAACTTTGGAATGGAATATACAACTACTATTCCAATTGGAATAAAAAATACAATTGAATTTATAAATGAAGTTCATAATAAGTTGGATCTCCCTTTGACTAATAAAGAAGAATTAGAACACAAGTCAAAACTTCCATGGTACTCAAAATCAGTTGACTCAAATTATTTAACTGGCAAGAGGGTTTTTATTTTTGGTGATGGAACACATGCAATCGCGGCTGCAAAAATTGCGAAAGAGGAATTAGGTTTTGAAGTGGTTGGTCTTGGCACATACAGTAGGGAGATGGCGAGGCAAGTAAGAGCTACTGCAAAAGATCTAAATGTAGAAGCTCTGATAACCAACAATTATCTAGAAGTAGAAGATGCCATAAAAAAAGCCGCTCCTGAACTAGTTTTAGGAACCCAAATGGAAAGGCATAGTGCCAAAAGACTCGGTATTCCATGCTCAGTAATAAGTACCCCTATGCATGTTCAAGATGTTCCTGCAAGATATAGCCCACAAATGGGGTGGGAAGGAGCAAATGTGATTTTTGATGACTGGGTACATCCTTTAATGATGGGCTTAGAAGAGCATCTTATTGACATGTTTAAACATGACTTCGAATTTATTGACGGTCATCAAAGCCATTTGGGACACACAGCAACCAAAATAAAGGATTTAAATAATACTGACGAGAAAAACGATAAAAATATTAAAGAGGAAATTATCTGGACTGAATCTGGAAGAGCTGAATTAACAAAAGTTCCATTTTTTGTAAGAGGTAAAGTTAAAACGAATACTGAAAAATACGCAATCTTGAGAGGAATTCTAGAAATAAGTGATGAGACCCTGTACGACGCAAAAGCCTATTTCAGTTAATTCCTACTAATAAATTATAATTAAGACATGAGTATTTACACTCATAATTAGAAAAATCTAATCCTGAAAATTCAGTTATAAGAACATATTTCCTACTTTTAATACAATTAAATAAATATTTGTTTAGAAACATATTTCATGTGTATTTACGCTGCAAGAATATAAATAATAATGTGTTTTAAGCTTTAAATGACAAGTACCATAAATAAGCCTCTTGATGGAGAAGGAAGTGTTCAAGTAAAGCAAGATCCAAAAATAAATATCGAAGAAGGGGCTTTAGTTATTGCCGTATACGGGAAAGGTGGTATCGGAAAATCAACCACATCATCAAACCTTTCTGCAGCATTCTCAAAATTAGGTAAAAAGGTTCTACAAATTGGATGTGATCCAAAACACGATAGCACTTTTACTTTGACACACAAAATGGTTCCTACAGTTATCGATATTCTCGAAGAGGTTGATTTTCATAGCGAAGAATTGAGGCCAACCGATTTCATGTTTGAAGGTTTTAATGGCGTAATGTGCGTTGAGAGTGGAGGCCCTCCTGCTGGCACAGGATGCGGGGGATATGTAACTGGCCAGACAGTTAAGCTATTAAAAGAACATCATTTATTAGAAGATACTGATGTTGTTATTTTTGATGTCCTTGGAGATGTCGTTTGCGGGGGCTTTGCAGCTCCATTGCAACATGCAAATTATTGTCTAATTGTAACGGCTAATGACTTCGATTCAATTTTTGCCATGAATAGAATAGTCTCTGCTATCAAGGCAAAAGCAAAAAATTATAAAGTCAGATTAGGTGGGGTAGTAGCAAATAGATCAAAAGATACAGACCAAATTGATAAATTCAACGAAAGAACAGGTTTGAAAACTATGGCTCATTTTAAAGATGTAGATGCCATAAGAAGATCAAGACTAAAAAAATGCACCATTTTTGAAATGGATCCAACTGAAGACGTAATTGAAGTTCAAAATGAATATTTATCTCTTGCCAAAAATATGCTTGAAAACGTAGAACCTTTAGAAGGAAATCCACTTAAAGATAGAGAAATTTTTGATTTATTAGGATTTGATTAGTCTTAATTAATCTAATCCAACCAATTTTTTTGTTAAATCATAAGTTTGTTTAGAGGTATTTTTATCAATTATTCTTTTTGACAACTTTTGCGAAAAAGCTTTCCTGCCAGTTTTTTGACGATTTCCCCAACTCCAATGAACTGATGGTTTAGCAAACTTTCTGTAGGTTGCCACTTGAGCGACCCTCTCTCCTGCTAATCTTTGTGAAACATATCCTCTTGTTATAAATTTTTGAAATATCGGGAAAAGAAATCTAAATAACCAAGGAGTGTCTCTAAAAAGTTTTGTATCAGCAACACATCCAGGATATAGAGAATTTACAATAATTTTCTCTGCACTATATCTTTTTGATAATTCCTGAACGGTCACCATATTACAAAGTTTACTATCTTTGTAAGCCTTACCAGGTTTAAATTTCTTTCCATTTGCCATACTTATTGGAGATAAAAAACCATTTTTAAATCCAGATAAATCTCCTAGATCAGCTGGGGCAGGAATTGGTATCCTTCCTCCAAGTTCTGAAAAATTAGCCGTGACAGTTCCTAATATTGTAATTCTTGGCTTAAATACAGTAGATTTACCATTCAGAACGATTTTTCTTTCTGAAGATAATATATTTTCCATAAGCAGGTTTATCAAAAGAAAATGCCCAAAATGATTAACAGCCATTGAGTTTTCAAAACCTTGTGGAGATCTTTCAGGTTTCTTTAGTCTCGGCTTATAGACAGCTGCATTACAAATAAGAGAATTTATTGGATATTTAAACCTTTCCAATATTTCATGGCAACCTTTTCTTACATCATCCAAGTTAGAAAGATCTATTTCAACGAAGTGAACATTTTTAATTTCATCTTTTGTCAAGAATTCCTCAGCTATTGTTATGGCTTTTTTATTTGATCTATTAACAGCTATAATTTCCCAGCCAAATCTTAAAAGAGGTTTTAGGGTATTCAGTCCAACCCCTGAAGTGGTTCCTGTTATTAGTACTAAACCTTTAATGTTCTTAGTCACTAGAAATAAAGTTGATAAAAAATGATAAGTAAAATGATCCTAGATCACCCTTATCATCGCCATATTACTCTGATAATGTCCCTAGAAATTATTTGATCCTGATCCTTCATAAATCTTTGCTGACCCTCAGAAGAAAATAAATCATCAAACCTACTTGTCAAAGCATTAAATCTATATTTTTCGTATGAAAAAGAGTTTTGAATTTCCCTTAATCTGGTTAATCTAACTTTGGAACTATAACCAAGTTTAAACAAGCTTACTATTGCTAAAAATGAAAAGCATATTTTTATAGTTAGAAAAACTAAAGACAAAAAATATTCCTGTTTCTGTTGCTTCTTTATAAATGCAGAACCAAGATAATTGTTATACAAAATAGTACTTTAATAAAAATTTTTTACGAATTTAATCGTAATTATCTTATTGAATCATGTAATTCAGTTTTACAATAGTAATACCTTTAAAGTATATATTTAAATAAATTTTAATTTCTACCTAAACTAATTCCTAGCCTTAGTGCTAAAACACCCGCATGAATAACAACTATTAAGCTTAGTGCAATTAAATTTATCGTTTGAGTTGGCTCCATAGTAAAAAAATTTATTACCTATATTCTCCACCCAAAAGAGGAAATTTGACACACTATTACAAAATGATGTTACGTAATTAATAAATCAAAAGAAATATTTTTACTAAAAATTATTATAAATAGACCTATAAAGTTAATTTTGGGAATAGGAAATCAAGCTTTAATTTTTTCGACAAACAATTTACCTGGGTTTGATCAAATGGCTTTCGATTTAAATTCTTTAAATCAGACTATTTCCAATCCTGAAGTACTTCTCACATTGAGATTCTACTATTGGACTGGGGATTGGCTTTCAATTGGCTATCACCAAAAGGAAATTCCTCATCATTGGGAAAAATTATTATCTAATGGGGAAATTAACATTGTTAGACGTCCTTCTGGAGGGGGAGCTGTTTTGCATTCAGGAGGAATAACATATGCATTAACATTTAAAAAAACTTACTATAAAATCCTAAGTTATGAAATGGTTAATAATTGGCTAATTAAAAGTTTTAGAGAATTAGGTCTCAACTTGCAAAATGGAAATTCACAAAAATCAAGCATTAAAGCAAATTGTTTTGGTACTTCATTAATTTCTGATTTAGTTGATCAGGATGGGTTTAAGAGGATAGGAAGTGCCCAATTTCGTAAAAAAGGTGCCTTTCTTCAACATGGTGAGATCCAAACAAATCCTTCAAAAGATTTGTGGTTCAAATTATTTAAAGAAGAAGCTCCACCAAAAATAAATTTAGATCTCACAAATGATGAAATAGTTCAACATTTAAGAAATTCATTCTTAGAGAATAAAACAAATCTAAGGATCAAAAATGTTTCCATAGATGTTAATGATATTGAAAAATTTTTTGATACAGATTTCTAAAGATCTCCTTTCTTCTTCATAGAATTAACTATTCTTGGTAATTCAATGCCAAAAGGATATAGATTTTTATTTTTAAATACATTAACAATCTCTGGGGGCAAATTAAAACCTAATTTATTAAATACAAAGTATCCAATCTTGGTCCTATCAATTATCCCTAGGGGGATATCTGCATTATTCAATACCACAATAAATCCTTCACTCGTTTCTTCAAGTCTCTCTATAACTCTCCATAATTTGTCTTTACCATATAAACTTGCAAAAATATTGATTGGTTTCTTAAAATCTCCAACAAAAGTTCGTCCCCATTTTTTTATGGAGACAGTTTTCAAAATATCCTCGTCAACAAAACCAGTCCATCTACCATTATTTGCAACAAAAAAATATTTATCTGCTTCATCTTTTTTATTTTTTAATAATGTATTAAACTCTATGAAATTAGAATCAAATTCAATTTTTCTTAATGGCTTTAATTTAAGCTCAGAAACTTTACTAAATTTAAGTATGTTTTCAATTTTTAAAAACTGACTTTCTGACTTTGAAGAATTAACTCCAAACAAGCCTAAGAAAGAAAGGATAAAACCATAGTAAAAGTTAAATCTAAATAAACAAACTATCCCAAATATTAGAACTAAAAAAGATAAAGATAAATTTACTTTATTTAGAAAATTTCTTCCTTTGTTTTTACTCCCTGAGAAATACCAAATAAGACTTTTTAATAAATTCCCTCCATCTAAAGAACCAATTGGAAGCAAATTTAAGAACCCTAAGAATAAATTTAATACTCCTACCCTAGAAATAATATTGATGAATATTATTTCTTGTGATGTACCATAACTACTAATTAAAAGAAGGATAGATGCTGTTACAAAACATAGTAAAGGTCTAACAATTGCGATTTTTATATTACCTAAAGCAGTTTGACAGTACTTATCTATTTGTAAAATTGCTCCGAGAAAATAAAAAGTAATTTTTTTTATTTTTACACCCTGATTTAAGGAAACAAAAGTATGTAAAACCTCATGAGAAATAATGGATGATAACAAGAAAAAAGAACTTGAAAACCCTATAATCCAAGCTTCTTTGGTATTGTAGGTATCACCTGAGGTTAAATTAACCTGATTACTTATACTCCAAGAGAATAAAAAGAGAATTGCAAACCAATAAGGATGAATTTTGAAGGGAATACCCCATATTTTAAAAATTTGCCAACTTCTCAAAAATAATCTCCGCTATATTTATCAATAATATTAATTTTACATACAGGATAATAATATGACCAAGACTAATACTTTAGTGAAAATTTGTGGACTAACCTCAGAACAACAAGCTCTTCAGATTGCAGAATTAGGAGCACATGCTATCGGCATTATTTCAGTTGAAGAGTCACCAAGATATGTATCAGCTGAAATCAAGAAAAAAATTTTTAAAACCTTAGAAAGTTTGTATCCAGAAGTCCAAAGGGTATCAGTTGTTCAAAATTGTCCCATAGATTTAATTATTAAAAATTTCTTAGGCAGCCCAAGTGAAAATATCATTCAATTACATGGAGATGAAGATATTGATTACTGCAAAAAAATAAGGGAAAAAATTCCAAATATTGGCCTATGGAAGGCTTTCAGAATAAAAACAAAAAAGGACTTAGATCAAATAGAACCTTTTGAAGATTTTGTAGATGCTATATTACTTGATTCTTGGAATAAAGAAACCTATGGAGGTTCAGGGGAAAAAATAAAATCTATTTATTTAAAGAAATTAAAATTTAAGAAACCTTGGTGGTTAGCTGGCGGCATATCAATAGAATGGATTGATGAAATCTTGACAGAGATCAAACCAGACGGAATAGATATTTCTAGCAGCATTGAGATAGCTCCAGGTTTAAAAGATATAAAGAAAACAGAAGCTCTAATTAATTTTATAAAAAAGAGTTAGTAATTATTTGTAGCAGATTGTTGTTTTACGAGCTCAAAAAATTCTTGTTTTAAACTTAAATCATGTCTAAAATCGCCTCTCACTATAGAATTAATCATACTTGTGTTTGGTTCTTTAACTCCCCTCCATTTCATACAATAATGCTGGGCTTTTACAATAATTCCTAGGCCTTTAGGTTCACATAATTTTTCAATTTCATCTGCAAGAATCATTACAGCTTCTTCCTGAATATGAGGTCTTGAAAAAACCCAGTCAGCAACTCTAGCAAATTTTGAAAGTCCTATGACCTTATTCCCAGGTTTAATACCTATCCAGCACTCTCCTAGAATTGGAACTAAATGGTGTGAGCATGCTGATCTTACAGAGATAGGGCCAACTGTATAAATCTCATCAAGGTTCTTATCATTAGGGAAACTTGTAACTTTTGGTTGCTCATGATATCTACCTTTAAAAACCTCATTTAAATACATCTTTGAGACTCTTTCAGCAGTTTCTTGGGTATTATGATCATTTTCTACATCTATTACAAGAGATTTAAGTAAGTCTTTGATTCTTGAAGCTACTTCTTTTTCTAAAATTTCTAATTCTCCTGGATTAATGAAATCTGAAATATTATCGTTAGCACTATATCTTGTTCCAGAACTCTTAATTCTGTCTCTTATAATTTCAGAGATGAGTTTATTAGTAATCTGATCGTCAAAGTTTCTAATATTATCGTTGGGTAATGTAGAGGTCATAAAATTCTAAACAGAAAATTTGTATGCAACTTAATTAACTGTATCTTCTAAAAGCTTAATTGCTCATACACTATATCACATTCTATTGTTCAATCGGGTTCGAATAGGCCTAATAAAAATCACTTTATTTATGAGTAAGTAAATAAACAGAATGTTTAAAATGCTCCTCCAGAAGGCATCAACGTCAAGTCTTCAATCAGTTGTGATTCAGGTCTTTGAGCCATATATAGAATAGTATCTGCTACCTCGCCAGAAGAGAGCATAGAAGTTCTATCAAAATCAGAATTAATTGATTCGGAGTCCCAAAGAGGTGTATTGACTGAACCTAGAGTTATTGTGCACGCTCTTATTGAATTAGATCTCTCCTCTTCCCTCAAGCATTTAGTAAACATTGCTAGCGCAGATTTTGAAATGCAATAAGCTCCCCATTTGGGAAATGCATTATAAGACGCATGACTACTAACATTAATGACTAAACCACCATTTTTTCTCATTTGAGGGATAATTGAACTACAAATTTGAAAAACACTTGTGAGGTTTATTTGAATAGTTTTCTCCCATTGATCTAAATCCATTTCAACTAAAGACCCATTAAATGCACAACCGGCATTATTTATCAAGACAGAAGGGCACCCATACTTCTCAATTGCTTCTTTGACGCAATGCTGTATTTCTTGAGAATTAGATAAATCACATTTAACCAGGCTAATTTTTGATTTAGTATTCAACAGTTCGCTCTTTAGTTTCTCCATTAAATCCTTGCTCCTGGAAAGTAAAATTAAATCCCAGCCAGCATTAGCAAATGTAATAGCGGTAGATCTTCCAATACCTTTCGTAGCACCTGTGATAAAAGCTAGTTTCAATTTATTCAGTTTTTTGGGGTATTTCACTATAAATCTCTTCAATATTATTTGCTTCGATAAATTTACCTAAAACCCTAAACTTTTTGTATCTTTCCTCAATTAATTCATCTTCTGGCATTTGCAATAGATCATTAAGGTGTTTCTCAATAGCCTCTTTTAGTGTATTGCCAGCATCTAAAGGAGCCCAATTGTTTCCACCAGAGGGTTCTGGTAATACTTCATCTATTATCCCCAATTTAAGTAAATCTTTACCTGTAATTTTAAGTGCTGATGCAGCTTCTGGGGCCTTTGCAGCATCTCTCCACAATATTGAGGCACATGCTTCAGGACTAGCAACTGTATAAACACTGTGTTCAAACATTAGTAACCTATCAGCAACACCTATTCCAAGTGCACCTCCAGAACCACCTTCTCCAATGACAGTAGCCACAATGGGGACTTTGAAGCCAAACATCTCCCTTAAGTTTCTTGCGATCGCTTCTCCTTGTCCTTGTTCTTCAGCTGTTAAACCTGCATAAGCTCCAGGAGTATCGATAAATGTAAGAATTGGCAAAGAAAATCTATCAGCATGCTTCATTAACCTAAGAGCTTTTCTGTAACCTCCAGGCTTTGCCATCCCAAAGTTTCTTACTACATTTTCTTTTGTATCTCTTCCTTTCTGATGGCCTAACATTAAGACTGGTCTATTACCTATCGAACCAATCCCCCCAATTAGTGCCATATCATCGCCGCCATTTCTGTCTCCATGTAATTCGATCCAGTCATCACAAAACATTTGAACAAAGTCCAAAGTGCTAGGCCTTTGAGGATGTCTAGCTACCTGAATCTTTTGCGCAGGAGTGAGAGATTTAAATATTTCTTCTCTTCTCCTAGCAGCTAAGGTTTCAAGCTGCAAAAGCTGTTGACTAACATCTACTTCTGAATCTCTAGCTAATTCTTTAATTTGCTCTATCTGTTTCTCAAGTTCAACTAGAGGCTTTTCAAAATCAAGGAGGTAACGTTTAGCCATAATTTAGACAGTTAACACTTTAGGCTGCTTATCAAGTCCAATCGCAGAGAAACCATGCTTTAAAGAAGCTGCTCCAATAAATTCCATCTTTTCAAGGGAAATGTTATTTCTTCCCCAACTAAAGTTTGTATGACACTTTTCAAATTCTAAAATCATAGCTTCTGCAAAGCAGGCAAACATCTCCCGCTGGGGGTTTTGCATTTCCGCAAGTTCCATCATATTCCAACCAATATCATTGAAAAACTCTACTATACCTCCTTTTAAAACATGAATATTTTCACCTTGAAATTTCTCATCAAGATTTTTGGGGTATCCACCATCAATCATTAAACATGGTTTTTTTAAGTTATTAGTGTCAATTTCAATAGTTTTAGGCATACTTGCAACCCATACAACAATATCTGACTGAGGTAATGCTTCATCTAAACTTGTTATAATGCCACCATTCAATTCTTTTTGTAAAAGGGCTAATGGTTCTTGTTGTCTTGCTACCATAAGAAGCTCAGAAATCCCAGTTTTGTTGATAAGCCATCTACAAACTGCACTGCCAATATCACCTGTAGCACCAATTACAGCAACAGTTGCTTTTTTAAGGTCTATCCCAATTAGAGGTGCATTTATTTCGAGTTGCTTACATATAACCCATGCGGTATGAGTATTACCAGTAGTAAACCTTTCCCATTCTAATGAAGTATTTCTAATTTTTTTATGTTGTAGAAGATTAAAATTCTCGAAAATAATAGAAGTAAATCCGCCTAAAGCGGTAATGTTAATTCCTTTTTTCTGAGCTAGTTCCATAGCATTTAATACTTTTCTTCTAGCCGTTTTAAACCTAGAAAGCATTTCAGGAACAAAGCAAGAATCTATATAAGAACCTTCGATAGTTATTCCAGTAGCACTCTTAACTTCTACATTTTCAACCAATTGAGGAGGAGCTGTACACCAAACATCCAAGTCGCCATCTGCAATGTGATCAAAGCCAAGTAACGAAGCTTTCCTTTTTGCGTCTTCAAAGCTAGTTGAGTGGCCTATTAACCCAAACATTTAAGATTTATTTATGGTTTCTATATGATGTTATGAAGAATAGCACAGAGGTAACTACTTAAATAGAAAGATTAATTACGAAAATGCTTTATTAATGAATAAATATAATTAAACGATAGCTGCCATAGCCATTCTTGCAATTTCTCTATTATCTAAACCTATTTCCATAAGGGTATCTTGGTAAGCAATCATAAATTCTTCCATTAATTCTTCTTTATCCATGGCTAAAACTGATGCGTCTTCTGCTACTTCATCTAACATCTTTTTAATTAAGGGAAGGTTCACCTTATTTGCTTCCATTAATTCCTCTTTACATTTAGACAAATTCTCTTTAAGCCACTCTTGACCATAATTTAAATGAAGATATTCATCTTTAACTACTCCCTCTGTTATTTTTTTAGCAAAAGGATCTGCAACTCGTATGTATACGTTATAAGCAGAGATTGCAAATGCTTCGATTAAAATAGCTTGTATTAAAAGACAAGTTGTTAAATTTCCTTTCTCAAGAGCAATTTGAAAATTACCATGTAATTTAGAAAAAAACTTTTTAGCAAATTCCATATCTGCGACTACGCCTAAATTTCTTCCACATGCAGTGAAGCCTCTTTTATGTTTCATTTCCATTCTGGCCAATTTAGTTAACTCATCTAACTCATTTGGTATTAAAGTTGCTATTGAAAGGTAATTATCATGAGCCTCTTGCTCTCCCTCTATAACAATTGCATTTATTCTGCTATATGCATCCTTATAAGAATCTGTAGTAAAGTCAGGCAAATTTAAAGAAATCGGATTAGTCGATTCTTCAGTAGTTTTTTTATTTGATTCTAGAGTTTGCATGTCAGTAATCTTTAGTTCATTATGCATGAATATTACATGATTATAGTATTTTTATTTAAATATCATGAAAATAGTTTCAATTGTTAAGTCACATTTTTTACTTAAATTTATTTAAGAATTATTTGGCCAATCTGATTGCATCAGATTCATTATCAATTTGAACCAATGATTAATCAATAGTTCCCTTATATTTTTTCCTAAAGACTCATTTGCTCCTCTGCTATCACCAATAACACCTGATTGACTTAAGTCGTCAGTTAGCCAGGCTATTGGCGCATTCCCTTCTAAGCTCCACCCTTCTGGGATCTGCCCTTTAAAGCTCTCATTTGGGCGTTCATCACCTACCAATTCAGGTTTTAAAGCGAGCATCAAACTTGTTTCGGCTAGAGAAGCATGAAGCCCATCCTCGATCTCAGTTTTTGTTAATAATTCATTTAATCCATTAACACCACTCCACAAGAAACAAGGGAAAACTGCCATCTCAGGTGCGAAACTTCTTAGCTCTCTTGATGCTGTATTGAGTAGTGAGATTTGACCTCCATGTCCGTTAACCAATATCAATCTTTTAAAACCCATTTCAGATAATTGGCCCCCTACTTCCTTAATCATTGAGATTATTAAATTTGAAGAAAGTGAAATTGTCCCAGCAAAACCCTTATGTTCTGGAGAAAAACCAATATATTGAGTTGGAAGTTTTTTTAATGGAATATCGGGAGAGAATAATTTTAAAACTTCGCTAATGATTTCATCAACAAAAATACTATCAGTAGCAAGAGGCAAATGCGGTCCATGTTGCTCAACAGCACCGAACGGCCAAATCAATGTTGATCTTTTGTCTTTTGCAATACTCTCAATTTCTTGCCAATTTAAATATTCAAATTTATTAGGTATTGGTTTAAAGTTCATTAATTTTAATTTTGAGTACTAACATTTAGAGTATGTTATTAATTAATTATTCTTATTTTACCTACGATGGGAGTCAGTAATAAAAATGCCCACAATAATATCCAACCAAAGGGCAATAAAAAAGATTTAAAAAAACCTCTTCAGGTGCTTCACATAAGCAAGAAAGATACTCAAGAAATACAGAATGAGCAAACCAATTCGCAAGAAGAAATTAAAAAAGAAAATATCGTAATCAAACCTCAAATACTTGAAGATGAATCAGCCAAAGAAATCGAGGAGAGTGATGAAAACACTAAATCTTTTCATAGTCCACAACAAAACCTAAATAGACCCCTTAATTTTTCTGATCAAAGTACAGATTTTCAATTAGAAAGAACAGTTGATGAATTCGATTTTGATGAAAGTGCTTTTTTGGAGGCTTTAAATGCAAATGAGCCAATTGGGGCTAAAGGGGAAACAATTTCTGGGAAGGTTATAGCAATCGAAAGTGATGGACTATATGTTGACATTGGTGGGAAAGCACCAGGTTATATGCCAAAAAAAGAATGTGGTTTGGGTGTCATAACTAATTTTAAAGAAAAATTTTCCATAGGCCTTGAAATGGAAGTTTTAGTTATCAAAGAACAAAATGCTGATGGGATGGTAACAGTGAGCGCTCGAGCATTAATTCTCAGGCAAAGTTGGGAGAAAGTATCATTTTCCGCAAAAAATGGAGAATTAATTAATGTTTTAATTAATGGGTTTAATAGAGGTGGGCTTACGTGTGATGTAGATGGATTGAGAGGATTCATCCCAAGATCTCAACTTGAAAATGGCAAAGATCATCAATCTTTTGTTGGCAAAACTCTAAAAGTTGCCTTTCTTGAGGTAAATCCAGAATCCAGAAAATTAGTTCTCTCTGAGAAGAAAGCATCATTAGTCTCTAAACTTACAAGTTTAGAATTGGGTCAATTAATTGAAGGAGAAGTTTTAGCAGTAAAACCATATGGCTTCTTTATTGATTTAGGTGGAGCAAGTGGACTTCTTCATCAATCCTCATTAACAAATGGATCGATTCGTTCTTTGCGAGAAATTTTTAGAGAAGGAGAAATTGTAAAAGCTTTAATATCTGAAATAGACCTCGAAAAAGGGCGCATAGGTCTCAATACTGCTCTCTTAGAGAATTCTGCAGGAGAATTAATTATTGATAAGCAAAAAGTTATGCAAGAGGCCACCGAGAGGGCAATAAAAACTAAAGCACTCTTCGATAAAAAAGAACAAGATAGATGAACACCAATAATAAAACAGAACCAAGTCTTGGATTAAAAATAGCAGATTGGGAATTAGACTTTTATTCACGACCAATTATTGAATCCAATGGAAAAAAAAGGTGGGAGTTAATTATTTGCTCTACCAAAACTTATAAGACAGAAGATATTTTTCTTTGGAATAAAAAATGCCCTGCCAATGAAGTTAATTCAGTATGGCTTACAAAGGCATTAAATGAAGCAATTAATGATGCAAAAAAAGAAGGCTGGGCAAAACCCTCAAAAGTAAGATTTTGGAGATCGTCAATGAAATCGATAATTAAGAAATCTCTTGAGGCAAAAAATATTGAGGCTCTTGTTAGCAGAAGAACTTACGATTTATTCGATAGGATCGAATTTCTTGAAAAAGAGATTTATTCAAAGGAAAAAGGTTATGTAAGAGGGGTATTAGCTCCTACTTTTACTTCCAAAATTGAAAATCTCCCTAAACCTTTACCAGAAGCAGTGAGGGGAGATGCTCTAACTATCTCTGAAATATCAATTGGCGAATTAAAGTCAGCAGATAATTTTCCTATGGAATTTGGAGATATTTTCCCAATTCAGCAAGATTTAAATGATAATCATTTAGTTCCAGGATTAAGACTTTTCAGCAAAGATAGATCTTTGGCACTTTCTGCATGGTTTAGTTGTTTAGAACCTATTAAATTAGTCGTAAATAAGAACCAACTCATACTTGAAGCTTCAGAAGATGATAAGTGGCTGGTAACTGATCTATCAGAAAAAGATGCAAACGTTTTGAATACAAAGTTTTTAGAGAATAAAAAAAAATCTTTTGGTTATCAATTTATTTCCATACAGTCAACGCCGTATATCGAAAAATTTGCAGGATTCTGGATCTTAAGAGATATTGAATTAATTTCATAAATTCAGTTTAGGAGCAGGAACTATTCCTTACAAAGAAACATATTTCTCAAAAGATGAAATTCATATTCAAAACAAAAAATTTGAGTATTATTCATCACCTATTCTTAGTCAAAATAATTTCAAACACGCATACTTCACGAAGTCTTGCTCTGAGAAATTTCTTCAATTATTAGGGAATCACTTTAATGAAAATTCCATAAATTGTGTTTCCAATCAAATTCACAGTAATGTGATAGTGTTTGGATCTAATTCACAAAAAGGAACCAAGACTGATGCAGATGGTCTTGTTGGCAATAAAAGCAGTCAAAACTTATGGGTTTACACAGCTGATTGTATGCCGATATTTTTTGCAGATAAAAGGACAAGAAATGTAGCAACCTTACATTGTGGAAGAAAAGGTTTAGAAAAAAAAATAATAAAAAATATGGTAAAAATTTTCGATACTTTTGGGACATCTAGAGATGACTTACTTGTTGCAATAGGACCAGCGATTTCTAAGGAACATTATCTAGTTGATAAAATAACACTCAAAGAATTTTACAATAAGGCCGAAAACAAAAACATAGCTATCAAATTGAATAACACTAAAAAAGATCTTTCTTTTAGTGATTCAAATCACTTCAGAGAGCAAAACTTAAATCAACTTGATCTAAAAAGATCTGCCTATAGACAACTTTTTAATGAGAACATCCCTCATAGAAATATAGACATCTCAAATTTATGCACATACAAATTCAACAATGAATTTTATTCCTGGAGAAGGAGCAAAACAATCTCGAGACAATGGAATCTTATTTGCTCATAAAAATAATTAACCTGGACAAATTTCACTACTTAAGTTTTTAGCGACCAATAATTCCGTCATCTCCTTAGTACCTTTAATATTAAAAACTTTAGCTAACAAAACATTCTCTTTAAAACCAAAAGGCTTTATTTTCACTTTGCTCCCCCTTGGGAATTCACTCTTAAGTAAATTAGTTGCTTCGATCTCATCATTTTCATTTACATCTACACAAAATAATCCAATAGTTAAATTCCTATTTTGATCACCCACCAAAATAGTATTTGAACTTTTAATTTGAAGAATTTCAGCCGAGTTAACTATTACAGGATTAAGAACAATCAAGCATACTATAATTAAAATTTTTGATAATTTTTTCAATTTAGAGTTATCTAAGTTTTTAAATTATCTTAAAGTTAATTTGTTTAAATGACGAATTAAAAAAAATTAGTCTTCACAATTAACATATCCAACCATTTGAGCATTACTTTTACCAGGAGGAACCATTGGATAGCAATTTTCACCTCTTCTGACAAGGATATTAATCAATGCAGGGCCCTCATGATCAAGCGCATTCTTTAATTCATTCTGTAATTTTTTTCTATCAGAAATTAAGTATCCTTTAACTCCAAAAGACTCAGCAAGTTTTACAAAATCAGGTTCACCACAACTCATATCAGATGAAGAATATCTTTCATCGTAAAAACTTTCCTGCCATTGTCTTACCATCCCTTGCCAGCGATTATTAATAATAATCAATTTCACCTTTAGACCATATTGAGATAAAGTTCCTAATTCTTGAATATTCATTAAGACACTTGCATCCCCTGCAATGCAAATTACATCTGAATTAGGTAAAGCTGCCTTAACTCCAATTGCCGCTGGCAATCCAAAACCCATAGTTCCTAAGCCTGCACTACTAATCCATTTTCTTGGAGAATTCCTAAGATATTGAGCAGCCCACATTTGATGTTGTCCTACATCTGTAGTTACATAAGCTTCAGGTGAAAGTTCCCTAACTTTCAAGAGCACTTCCTGAGGGAAAATTTCTCCTTCTTTAGGCGGATTATACAAAGGATGTTTATTTTTCCAAAAATCAATTTTTTCTAGCCAGTTCTTCGTCTTACAAGAGAATTTGTTTTCAAAAGATATTTCATTAATTTTGCGAACAGCTTTTGAGACGTCAGAGACAATTGCAACATCTACACGTCTATTTTTATTAACTTCTGCCGGATCTATATCTATATGAATGACCTTTGCATTAGGTGCAAAAGTATCTAATTTACCCGTAACTCTATCATCAAATCTAGCCCCAACAGCTATCAAGAGATCACATTCTGTTACTGCAAAGTTCGCGTAAGCAGTTCCGTGCATTCCCAGCATTCCCACTGATAAATTATCTTTTTCATCAAAAGCTCCTTTCCCCATTAATGTTGTAGTAACCGGTATTTGATAATTTTTTGCCAAAGTTTTTACTTCATCATGAGCCCCTGAGGATATTGCACCACCGCCAACGTAGAGAAGAGGTCTTTCCGATTTTTCTATCAATTTAATAGCTTTTTTTACATCACATTCATTTATATTTCCATTTCTTTTAAATCCCTTAGGAATAATCTCACCAGGAAAAACTCTTTGGTAATTAAAGAATTCTTGACCTACATCCTTGGGTATATCAATTAAAACAGGGCCAGGTCTTCCAGAAGATGCTATAAAAAAAGCTTCTGAAACTACTTTGGCTATATCTGAAGGATCTCTTATAACCCAAGAATGTTTAACTATTGGCAGGGTTATACCAAAAATATCAGTTTCTTGGAAAGCATCTGTCCCTATGGCAGGTCTTGGGACTTGGCCAGTAACTACTACAAGAGGAACAGAATCCATTTGAGCAGTTGCAATTCCGGTTACCAAATTTGTTGCGCCTGGACCTGAGGTCCCAAAACATACTCCCACTTCACCAGTAGATCTTGCATATCCATCAGCCGCATGAGAACCTCCTTGTTCATGCCTCACCATATAATGCTTTAACCAACCATCTTGTTCTGCCTTATGAACAGCGTCATAAATTGGTAATATTGCTCCACCAGGATATCCAAATATAACCTTTACCCCATGAATTTTCAGAGAATCCATTAATGCATCTGCACCTGTAATCCAAACTGGTTTATTATTTTTTGAACTACCCTTTGACAAGGATCTCGAAGTAAGAGTCACAAAAGAAATTCAATATTTAATATAAATATTAAACTCAATTAAATACTTTTGCCTCATTTAGAAATGTAATGTCAGAAAACTATTCAAAAAAATCTTTCAATCAATTTAAAAATATTAAATAAATATATATTGATCTTTATAAAATCCCTAGCTTATGTAAGGGGCCAGATCCTGAAATAAGTTCAATAAAAAGTATAAGAAAAACAATCATTGCAACTCTTCCATTCCAAACCTCAGAGCTATTATTCCAACCCCATTGCCATTTCTCTTGTGGATAAAGTTTAACTTTTTCGGGCAATTGTGAAGCTTCCTCAATGTTAATAAGGGGTCCTTCTAAACAAGTAACTACTAAATCACTAAGGCCCTCAATAAAAGTAGGATGCGTATTTAAAGCCCTTACTCTTCGAAAGTTTTTAATCCCAGCCTTTTCAGCAATTTCTTTGTATTCAATATCAATTTCTTGCAAAGTTTCAATGTGCTCTCCAACAAAACTTATGGGAACAACAACCAGATCATTAACGTTTGACCTCCCAAGATCAGCTAACACTTCTTCTGTATAAGGTTTCAACCATTCAACTGGGCCAACTCTGCTTTGATAAGAAAGTGTATAAGGGTTACTGTGCCCTAGAAATTTTTCGAGCTCATTTATTATCAACAAAGAACAATCTTCAATTTGTTGTTTGTAAGGATCGCCAGCTTCTTCTACGTAACTCTTGGGAACTCCGTGAGCAGTAAAAAATATGTGAGCATTTGAAGGTGATTCGCAAAGTGAAATTTGTTCAGAAATTAATTCAACCATAGACTTTAGATAACCTGATTGACTGAACCAACTCCTTACACATCTCATTGGAATCTTCTTAAAATCATTATCAGAATCTCGTAATTTTTTTAATTCCCTAAAGCTCGAACCGCTTGTACTTATTGAGAAATGTGGATACAAAGGCAAGACAACAATTTGATCTATACCATCTGCTTTCATATCAGCAATAGCTGATTCAGTAAAAGGATGCCAATACCTCATAGCTATATAGGTAGTAGCATTTAACCCTTTATCCCTTAAATTAGATTGTAATTCTCTTGCTTGTTGTTCAGTGATCCTTCTTATCGGGGAACCTCCACCTATAGAAAGGTAGGCCTGTTGTGAAGTAGTACTTCTAAGTGTGCTTATTAACCAAGCTAAAGGCTTTTGAAAAGCAGGGAATGGGGTCCTGATTATCTCTGGATCAGAAAAAAGATTATATAAGAATGGGCCTACATCAGTAATGCGTTCAGGCCCTCCTAAATTCATTAGTAAGACCCCTATTTTATCCATTTAAAATATATGGAGATTGAAAATCAACATTTAAAACGTCATTATAAGGTCAATTATAGAAGTAAATGAACGTAATTCAGGAAATTAATAATATCAATGATAAATTTGCTACTCAAGGCAGCAAGCTTAGAATTGAAAAAAGGGGAGAGAAATTAAATATTAGAGGTTCTCTACCCTCTAAAGAAGATAAAAACAACTTCAAAATTCAAAGAATATCTCTTGGGATTAAGGCTGATATTTATGGATTAGAAGAAGCTAAAAAAAAATTACAATTAATCAACTTGCAACTAGAATTAAATCAATTTGATTGGATTAATTGGATAAGCAACCCAAATAAAAAGCTAGCAAAAAATGATTTTGAATTTCCAAATCAATTAAATCAATTTGAGGAATTTTTTTTTAAAGAAAGCAAGAGTGAATTTCGAAGCAGCACTAGAAAAACCACTTGGAGAAGTTCTTACAAGCCCTATATGAAAAGAATACTTGATATCTATAATGCTCATAAAAATGAAGCTTTAGATAAAATATTTCAAAAAACACTTGAAAGCTACCAAAAAGGGAGCAGAAGTAGAAAACAATGCGCTACTTCTTTAAATGTTTTGGCTAAGTACTTGGATATTCAACTTCCAGAAGATTGGAAATTAAATTCTAGAGGATATGGTCTGAATAAAGCAGGATTTAGAGATCTCCCTAAAGACGAATTAATTGAAAAGCTTTGGGAGAGGATACCAAACAAATCTTGGAGATTTGTTTTTGGTTTAATGGCTACATATGGATTAAGAAATCATGAAGTATTTTTTTGTGATTTAAGCTCATTAACTAATTTTGGAGATAAAATTATTAGAGTTTTGCCTACAACTAAAACAGGCGAACATCAAGTTTGGCCATTCCATCCTGAATGGGTAGAAAAGTTCGAATTATTACAACTTGGTGAAAATCCAGAACTACTGCCAGATATTAATAGAGACCTTAAATTTACAACCTTACAGAATATTGGAAAAAAAATTACAGACCAGTTTAAGCGTTATTCTCTACAAATCAAACCTTATGACCTAAGACATGCTTGGGCAGTAAGAACAATTTTTTATGATTTACCTGATACAGTGGCTGCCAGAATGATGGGACATTCAGTTAGCCTACATACTCACACTTATCACCATTGGATTACTAAAAGAGATCAACAACAGGCAGTAAATAATGCACTTTTAAAAGTTAAAAGAGTTAAAAATATTTAAAGATTTATAATAATTAAATACAAATAAGGGGCATATGCAAGAAAAACCTTCATCTTCCGAGAAAGTATTTAACCTCGATAATCAAGCAAATGAACTTGGAATGGGAGGTAAATTATCACCGGATAGCGATGAGAGATCATATAAAAAAAGAATGCAGCAAAGAAAAGATATTCAAGCCGAAAGACTACAAATTAGAAAAACAAAAAAAGGATTATTGATTGTTTTTACAGGAAATGGCAAGGGCAAAACAACTGCATCTTTAGGAATGGCTTTAAGAACGATAGGTCATGGCTATAAAGTAGCAATAATTCAATTCATCAAAGGAGGCTGGACCACTGGAGAAGAAAAAGCACTTAAAAACTTGTCTTCAAACATCTCTTGGCATTCATTAGGAGAGGGATTTACTTGGGAAACACAAGACCGAATAAGAGATGAAAAATTAGTTCAAGAGGCGTGGCAACTAGCCAAAAAATACATACAAAACGAATCTTATAAACTTATAATTCTTGATGAAATTAATATTGCGACAAAACTTGGTTATCTTGCAACCGAAGAAATAATCACTTTTTTAAAAAGCTTAAATAATAGAAAAAATCATATTGTTTTAACTGGGAGGGGGGCATCTGATTCAATTATCAATTACGCAGATTTAGTTACAGAAATGAAACTAATAAGACATCCATTTAAAGAACAAGGAATAAAAGCGCAAAAGTGTGTTGAATTTTAGTTGAAGTAAATTATTATTTAAATTTTCGTTAGGCAGGTTTAGAAATGTTTAAAGACGCAAGCAATATCTGAACAAAAAATAAATTTGGTGCATTTACTTGCTAATGTCTTAAAAGTACAATTATTGAATGACTTACAAAAGAGTTCTCTTAAAACTTAGTGGTGAAGCACTAATGGGTGAAAAACCTTATGGTATTGATCCTGCTATAGTTCAGTCAATTGCAGAGGATGTTTCAAAAGTAGTCGAAAATAATGTGCAACTTGCAATAGTTGTTGGGGGCGGAAACATTTTTAGGGGACTTAAAGGGTCTGCAGATGGGATGGATAGAGCGACCGCTGATTACGTTGGGATGCTCGCAACAGTAATGAATGCTATTTCACTTCAAGATGGTTTAGAAAGAGTAGGAGTTGCGACCAGAGTTCAAACTGCAATAGAAATGCAGGAAATTGCGGAACCCTATATCAGAAGACGAGCTATGAGACACCTTGAGAAAGGAAGAGTTGTTGTCTTCGGAGGTGGATGTGGAAATCCATTTTTTACAACTGACACTACAGCGGCTCTGAGAGCAGCGGAGATAAATGCTGAAGTTGTTATGAAGGCTACTAAAGTTGATGGGGTATACGATCGTGATCCTAATCAATTTAAAGATGCAAAAAAATATTCCTCTCTAAGTTATCAACAAGTTCTCAGTGATGAAATTGCAGTAATGGACAGTACTGCGATTGCACTTTGCAAAGATAATAATATCCCAATTATGGTTTTTGATATATTCAAAAAAGGGAACATTTCTAAAGCTGTTGCTGGTGAGCCAATAGGCTCTTTAATTAGTTAAAGATCATT
Organism: Prochlorococcus sp. AG-355-M18; assembly: GCA_003280725.1. Classification (GTDB taxonomy): domain Bacteria; phylum Cyanobacteriota; class Cyanobacteriia; order PCC-6307; family Cyanobiaceae; genus Prochlorococcus_A. The sequence continues at coordinate 22,358 of QCED01000003.1, forward strand.
TATTTTTTAATTATGAAAGAAAAAGAAATTCAAGAAAATATGAATAAAAGTATTGAAGCCACGCAAAGAAACTTTAATACAATAAGGACAGGTAGAGCTAATGCTTCCTTGTTAGACAGAGTAAGTGTTGAGTACTATGGAGTAGAAACACCAATCAAATCGCTTGCCACTATAAGCACTGTTGATTCGCAAACAATTTCAATACAACCTTTCGATATTTCATGCTTGCAAGCGATAGAGAAATCTATTTCTATGAGTGATTTAGGTATTACTCCAAATAATGATGGAAAAGTAATAAGAATAAATGTTCCACCTTTAACAGAAGAAAGAAGAAAAGAATTTTGTAAATTAGCCTCTAAATATGCAGAGGAAGGAAAAGTAGCTTTGAGAAATATCAGAAGAGATGCTGTTGATAAAGAAAAAAAAGAAGAAAAAGATGGCCTTATTTCTATTGACGAATCGAGAGATAATCAATCTGAAATTCAGAAAATTACTGATAAATATATTGCTTTAATAGAAACTAAATTATCTGAGAAAGAGAAGGAAATACTTAAAGTTTGATAGGATTTGACGTTGTAATAATTGGTGGAGGTTTATCAGGATCTTCCACCGCTCTTAACCTATCAAAAAAAGGATATTCAGTTTTAATTATTGAAAAAGAAAAATCTCAAGATTACAAACCATGTGCAGGTGGGATGGCATCTTCAATGCAAAGATTTCTTCCTTTAAATATAGAAGATTGCATAGAATCGAAAATTAAGAATGTTGAATTCAGATGGAAGGCTGCAGATGATGTAACTGCTGACCTGACTGGTGAATCGCCATTTTGGATTGTTAAAAGAGAAAAACTAGATCAATTATTACTTAATGAATCCTTGAGCAACGGAGCTCAGATAATAAAACCAATATTGATTGAAAAAATCAACAAAAAAAATGATAAATGGGAAATTACTTGCAATAACAAAATAAAATATATTGCAGAATTTCTTGTAATTGCAGATGGGTCCCAATCGAAATGGGCAAGTTATTTCAATTTAGGGCCAAAAAAACCAAAATTTGCAAACACAATCTCATTAAGGTTGAAAGGATTAGGAGAAATACCTAGAGATGCAGTTAGATTTGAGTTTGGATTTATAAAATATGGTTTTGCATGGGCATTCCCCCTAAGAGAAAGCTTAAATATTGGTTTAGGTACTTTTATAAATAATGGTCTTCTAGAAAATCAGACTATAAATAAACAAGTAATCAGAAGCTTTGGTTTTGATGATTTCCCTCATAAAACAATTAGCAAGAAACTGAGAATATGGAATGGATTCCACTCAATTAATGGTGACAAAGTATTAGCGGTTGGAGATGCAGCATCTCTATGTGACCCATTTTTAGCTGAAGGAATTAGACCATCTTTAATTAGCAGTTTTTTTGCTGCAGAATACATAGATCAGTGCCTATCAGGAAAAGTAGATGATTTAAATCTTTATACGAAAAAAATTAACAACATTTGGGGGAAATCAATGGCTTGGGGGAGGAGAATAGCCCAAGTATTTTATAGATTTCCCAGAACTGGATATCAATTAGGTGTCAAAAGAAAAACAGCACCTAAACGTATTGCTCAAATATTATCAGGAGAAATGAGTTATGAAGATATTGCGAAAAGGGTTATCAGAAGACTTTTAACAAAAAGTGGGCCTTAATCCTTTTCAATTCAAACTTAAATTTAGTTAGCAGAAATCAATTTATGATTTTTAATCTCTGAATATCTCTTTAGTAGCAGCTCTTCCAATTCTTCTATAGCCTTACTGAATCCAGTAATACCTTCACTAAGCTTTTCACTTGCCATTTGATCTTCTAACATACTTAATCTGAAATCTTTTTCTTCAAATTCGTAGTCAATAGAATTATTTATTTTGGTACTTACATCTAATTTTCTAACTAACTCTCCTTTTTCTTTTTTCAGTTCCTCAAGAAATTTTGGTGCGATTGTTAAAAGATCGCAACCTGCTAATTCTTTTATTTCATCAAGATTTCTAAAACTCGCTCCCATTACTTCTGTTTTGAATCCCTTTTCTTTAAAATACTTGTATATTTGTGTAACCGAAATAACACCAGGGTCTTCAGCACCAACAAAACTAGTTTTACCAGTTTTTGCTTTATGCCAATCCAATATACGGCCAACGAACGGAGAAATTAGAGTTATCTTTGCATTGGCACAAGTTACGGCTTGGCAGAAGTTAAAAAGTAGAGTTAAGTTGCACTTAATACCCTCTTTTTCCAAAATTTCAGCTGCTTTAATTCCCTCCCAAGTTGCAGCAATCTTGATCAAAATTCTTTCCTTTTTAATTCCAAAATTTTTGTAAAGATTGATCAATTTTCTCGCTTTTTCTACCGTAGCTTCGGAGTCAAAGCTCAGTCTTGCATCAACTTCTGTAGATACGCGCCCTGAAATAATCTTCAATATTTCTTTTCCAAAAAATACTGAAACTTGGTCAACAGTTTCTTTGATTAATTCAATTTCGGAGAATCCTTGGGGCAAAGCATTTTCTGAACTTTCTAAAGCTTTATCAATTAATTTCACATAATCAGGGTTCTTAGCAGCAGCAAGAATTAGCGACGGATTGGTGGTGGCGTCCCTTGGTTTAAATTTTTTTATTGAATCTAAATCTCCTGTATCAGCAACAACTACGGTCATTGAGGACAATTGTTCTAAAATTGATTTCATATCTAGATAATCATTACATATACCTAAACTAGCTTTTATTCCTGATGAAATCATCAAATAATGAACTAAATATTTATAAAATTAGAAAATTTTAGGGTTTTTTAACAATCATTCCATGATCTTTAATCTTGGGAGGTATTTTTTCAATTACTATCAAACTCTCGATAATTTCTTTAGCAACTGGTACAGCAACAGTTGAACCATATGCATAAGATTTAGATGGCTCATCAACGACTACGAGGACAGCATATTTCGGATCATTAACTGGTAAGATCGCCACAAAACTGCAAACTTTTTTACTTGTATAGGAACCATTTAAGGCTTTTTGGGAAGTGCCCGTTTTCCCCGCTATCCTATAACCCTCGATTTTCACTCCAGATCCACTACCTTTATCAACTACGCTTTCCATCCATTCAAGAACAGTTCTAGAGACTTCGTGTGAAAAAAATTGTTTTTTTGGATTTTTATTAAATCTTTCTTTGAAAGTTGAGGTTACATGAGGAGTTACTTCAAAACCACCATTTGCTAGAGCCGCATGAAGTTGAATTAATTTAAGTGGCGAGATTGAGAAACCTTTACCAAAAGAAGTTACAGCAGGCTCAATTGATTGATTTACAAATAAATCTTTTCTCTTTAGTTGGCCAGCAGTTGATTCAAATAAGTCAGTCTCTAAATTTTTATTTATGCCTAAATTTTTTAGCCAATCCCAATAAATTGTAGGGTCTAAATTTTGCATTATTTTTACCATCCCAACATTACTTGAAACCTGCAAAACTTTTGGATAGTCAATGTATCCATTACCTTTTTTATCCCAATTAGAAAGTGTCCATCCTCCAACATTAATCTTTCCAATATCTTCAACTACTCCATCTTTCTGGATTACTTTTTCCTCTAAAGCTAAGGCAAGATTAATAGGTTTAAAAGTTGAACCAGGCTCAAACAAATCTTGAGAATACCAACCCTTGAAGAGTTCAGCATCATACTGCCAAAATTTATTAGGGTCATATGAAGGGACTGTTACCAAGGAAAGGATCTGTCCATTATTTACATCCATAACTATTGCGAATCCTTTCTTTGCTTTCCATTTTTTTACTTGCTTTGTTAAGGCATTGAATGACGCTTTCTGCAATTTTGAATCTATAGTTAAGCCTATATTCTTGTAATCAGGAATAAAATCTCCAGGAGCTGAATTGTCAGGTAGAGGAGTTCCGTCTCCTCCTCTTTTTATTAAATTACTTTTGTTGATTACATTAATAATATTCTCTAAATGAAGCTCCAAACCTGCAGAGCCTTTATTATCATCATTAACGAAACCAATAAGATTTGAGTAGATTTCCCCTTGAGGATAGTACCGCTGCGAATATTTAAATAAATCTAGTCCACTTATTTTAAGATTTTTGATCTTTTCTGCTTTTTCTTCAGAAATCTTATCCAAAAGCTTGATCCCGTTCTTATTGTTATTGAATTTTTCCATAAGAATTTCTTCTTTTATATCTACAATAGGTGACAATTTCTTTACTACTTCTTCAATACTACGAACTCTTTTATTTGAATCACCTGGGAAGTTAAAGTATTTTGGATGTGCCCATAATTTATAAAGTGTTTTATCATAAGCAATCAATCTATTATTTCTGTCGACAATTGATCTCCTCTTTTTAAAAGAGGTAGTTCTCGATGATTGTATTAATCTCGCTTTCTTTTGCAAATCAGAGGAACTAAAGACTTGCAATTTAACTAACCGGCCAAATAAACCAAATATTATAAGTAAACTAAAGATATAAATTACTTTAAATCTTCTTTGATCAAGAGGTAAAATACGAACAATTCTTTTAAATTTTTTCATTAATATCCTCTTTGGTAGTTGCTATCATTAAAGCCCTCAATAAAGTTTTTAAAGTATTTCTTGAATAAACTTTCTTTCTTTACCTCAATTCTATTTAAATAAATTAAATCTTTAGGTTTGGTTTTCCTATAGGTATTGAGAGACTCAAGTTCATTAATATAAAATTCTTCAGTTTTGGAAATATAATCAATGAGATTAGCATTAATTGCCTTTGTTTTAGATAGTGTTTTATATGTATTTGACCATTTCCTTTGGCTATCAAAAGATAGGAAAAATAATGTGGAAATTAATACTAAAAAAGAAATATTTATGGTGTCGAATACTTGATGTATTAATTTAATATTCCTTTTAAATATTTTTTCTGAACTGTTTTTAGAATCATATGAACCTTTTTTTAAAAAAAGTATATTTCCAAAAGGTTTCATATATTATTTATTCTTAAAATGAAAGAACTATTATTAATCAAATAAACATTTTTTAGTTTGCTACGCAAGTAATAAAATTAAATTCTTTATGTTCTTAATAAGAACAAATTTAGGAAGGTCAATCCATTCCATAAAGAATGCATAATTACAGAAGAAAGCAAACTCCCTGAAGAAATTCTTGTAATTCCTAATCCTATTCCTAGAACGAATAATGGCGGCATTTCTCCCAAACTTAAATGAGCCAAAGCAAAGATAAATGCTGAAATTATAATTCCCCAAATAATTCCAAAATCCCTTGAAAGAGTTGGGAGTAGAATACCGCGGAATATTATCTCCTCAAAGAAAGGAGCCAAAAATGTTGTTGTTAAAAATAAAAGGGAAAATGACAGGTAATTATTATTATTAAGAACAATTTCAAGTAAAGGGTTACTACCATTCTGATTCTCTATCAAACTATTCATAATTAAAGAAATCAAAAAGACAAATGGGACAACAGTTAACCAACCTTTGATTCCCTGAATAATTGCATCTTTTATAGGCAGGAAATTGAACTGAAAATAATCTTTTCTTAAAATAAATTCACCATTTAAAGATTTAATTTGGTAAAAAACTATCCACAATGGAGGAATAGCCATAAAGAGATATCCAAAAAATATTTTTAGAGATTGAGATAATTCTTCAGATATGTTTTTAGAAAAAAGTTCAACTAAACTTATCGAAAATAAAGGTGAAACAACTTCTCCCAAGACAACAAATCCACCTGCAATTAATAAAACCATATCTATTAATTCTAAGTCTAAAGTTTGAATTTCTTTCCACCCTAACTTTCTCAAAGATATAGCTCTCCACAAAGTTTTTAATGCCACAATTGAGCCAAGCAATATAGTTATAAGTGGTATTAATCTGAGGGCTAATATTTTTAAAAACATTTTGCTTGAAAAAGATTTTGTTATTAATGAACTATCATCAAAATCAAATTTTCGACTCAAAATGTGATACAAAAACCTATCATCCTTAAAAAAATCAAACCTATTTAAATTAGGTTCATAAGAATTATCATTTGATTTTTTTTCTATCTCTTCAATTAGTAATTTATAGTTTTTATTTTTAAAATCTTTGTATATTTTTTTATCTATTCTAGATTCATCCGAATCAGAAATGATTACACTAATTAATTTATTTCTTTCTGAAAGTTCATTAAATGAGACCTGAGAGAGTGCATTACTTATATCATCAACGGGATCATTTGTGATAAAAAATTTTTTAAAATTTGTTGGGATTGATTGGATCGCTAATTCAGCAATTTCTTGCTCTTTTTGACTTATATCAAATGAAACAGAGGGTCTGTTCAAACTATCTTTCAAGCCTTGTTGCCATACAAAAATAGTTATGAATAAAGAAATTAAAGCTAATAAAAGTTTTGTCTTAGAAATATTTTTAAAGATCATAATTTATTATAAAGTTGAAAACTGAACTTGGTTATAATTGAAATTTCTAATATTTATATACCTATTTTTATCACGCCATGAGATGATTAAATTATCATCATTCTCAAATTCATATAATGACTATAAGATTAGTTTTAGTTAGACATGGACTCAGTAGCTTCAATGCAAAAGGGTTGATTCAAGGGAGGACAGATGAATCATTATTAACTGATGAAGGATACGAACAAGCCATAAAAGCTGGAAAAGAGTTATCAAAAATAAAATTCGATAAGATCTATTCATCCCCACTTGTGAGAGCTGCAGAAACTGCAAAAACAATTAAAAAGAGCTTCAAAGAAGAAAAAGAGATTATATTTGATAAGAATTTGTTAGAGGTCGACCTTAGTGAATGGTCTGGTCTGACAATTGATGAAATAAAAAATAAATTTCCAGAAATTTACCCTATATGGAAAAATGATCCCGAAAATCTAATTTTGAAAAGAAGTAACAATGAAACTTATAAACCAATTCAAGATTTATTTAATCAAGCAACTGATTTTATAAAAGATATTTTGAACAATTATTCAGACGAAGATAGTGCAAATATTTTAATAATTGGACATAATGCAATTCTTAGATGTTTAATTCTTTTGTTATTGGGAAAACCTTACCAAGGTTTTAGAAAAATAAGATTAGATAATGCTTCTTTCTCAATTCTCAATATTTCAATTCATGGTAATTATTTTAAAACGCAAATTGAGTGTTTAAATCAAACATCTCATCTAAATAAAAATATTCCTAGTCAAATTGGAGATTCAAGAATATTTCTAATCAGGCATGGCGAAACAGACTGGAATAAAGAAGGAAGATTTCAAGGCCAAATTGATATACCTCTAAACGACAATGGTAAAGATCAAGCAAGAAAAACTTTTGAATATTTGAGAAATATTTCTTTCAATAAGGCATTCTCAAGTTCAATGAATAGGCCTTTCGAGACTGCACAAATAATTCTTCAGCAAAACAAGGATTTAGAAATAAAAAAAATAGATTCACTTATGGAAATTAGCCACGGATTATGGGAGGGCAAACTAGAAGAAGAAATTAGAGAAAAGTGGCCTAGATTATTAAAGAGTTGGCACGACAAGCCTGAAGATGTAATGATGCCCGAAGGAGAATCTATTAAAGATGTCTCAGAAAGATCCATAGAAGCTTTCGAAAAAATTTGTTTATCTCAACAAGAAAATGATCTTACCCTTCTAGTTGCTCATGATGCAGTAAATAAAACTCTAATTTGCAATATCTTTGGAATTAATTATTCAAATATTTGGATGATAAAGCAAGGCAATGGTGGTATAACGGTAATTGACCTCTTTGATGATCCTAGTAAACCCAATGTTATTAGTGCTCTCAACATCACAACACATCTTGGAGGGATAATTGATTCAACTGCTTCCGGGGCACTTTAGATAAAAAACGATTGTAAAAAATTTTTTCTAATAGGCTCATTCAGCAGGAAGAGTTTGATTATCAAAAAATCCAAATTTATCAAGAGGCCAAAATCTTAAATAAGCTCTTCCAATGATCTCTTTTTTATGAAGAAATTTGCTTCCAGGCCAATATCTCCCATCCCAACTATTTGATCTATTATCTCCTAGAACTAAAAAATGATCTTCTGGAACTTTTATATTTTCAAATTCACCACACTTATTGAAAATGGACAATGAGCATTTATAAGTTACATAAGGTTCAGCAATTAATTTATTATTTACTATTACTTCACCTTTATTATTTACACTTACAATTTCTCCAGGTAGTGCCACTACTCTCTTAATATATGCATCGCAAGCCTGATCCCTCAACCCAGGAATAAAAGAAATTGGTGGAAAACTCATGAAAAAACAATATGTTTTTTTGGGTAATGGTTTAGTTCTCAATGAAATTAGTTTTTCATCAAATGAAAAAGGAGATTTAAAAACTACAATATCACCTCTTTTTGGTAAAGATTTCCTCAGAGAAATTTTTTCAATTATTAACCTATCGTTTATTTGTAATTCTGGGAGCATAGAACCGGAAGGAATATAACGAGGTTCTGCGAAAAAAGATCTACAAGAAGATACAAAAAAAGTTAGTAGGATTAGTAAACCCCATTCTTTTAAAAAACTTTTAACAAAAGCATGCATAATTTTTTAGAGGCTTGATTTTTTATCCTTAAATAATCTGTTTTTCATATTCACTTTCATTGAAGCCCAATATTACTTTTTTTTCTTCAAAAACTAAAAATGGTCTTTTTATTAATTTGCCATTACTCAAAAGAAGTTTAATAATTTCTTCCCTTGATAAAGAGTTAATATCAAGATTAATTGATTTAAAAAATTTACCTCTAGTATTAAATATCTTCTTTTTATCTCCAGAGTATTGTTCTAAAGCTAGATTTAAGTAATTTGATAATGGAGGTTCTTTTAAAATATCAATAAACTGATATTTTAAATCTTTTTTTTCAAGCCACTTTGCAGCTTTTCTGCAAGTTGAGCATTTTAAATAACTATAAAAAATTATTTTTTTCAATTTGCTTTACTTATGGTTGATTTCTTAAGCACCTTAAATTTTTTCTTTTTAGGAGGGGTGCAATTTTTTAATAGATTTTCAACGACATCAAAATCTCTCCAACCATCAATTTGAACATTTCTTCCGTCAAGACCTTTGCTAGTTCTAAAAAATTCAGCTACATCCTCAAGCTGATTTGGAGCAATTTGATTAATGCTTATTATGTTTGCCTGTCTAGGATTAGCCATCGGCACACATAAAAGTTTTCCATCATATGCACCACAATCATGCATATCCAAAACTCCAATGGGTCTAGCTTTTATTAAACAACCCGCGAAAGTAGGCTCATCCATTATCACCATTGCATCAAGAGGAGCACCATCATCTGCAAGGGTGTTTGGGATAAAACCGTAATCAAAAGGATACCTCACTGAAGAATGCAATACTCTATCTAACGCCATAATTCCTGCCTCAGAACAATATTCATATTTATTCCTACTACCTGCTGGTATTTCAACAACTAAATTAACTATTCCCTTCATTGGAGATGGAGGTATTGAACTAAGATCCATCTTTTTTAAAATCTTTACTAAAAATTACCTCATTTCCTTGAGAGAAAGGTCTTCCAATTAAAATACTGATTGAGGGTAATAAAAATGTCAAAAACGCAAAAATAATACCCAAAGATGTTATTGATAAACTCCTTATACTTAAAGGGTCATCATCATCTCTTTCATAATCAGTCAAATCAGAATCCAGAGAGATTTCTTCGCCTATTCTACTCTTTACAGAATGCTTTGATTTTGTATAACTCAAGAGCTCTTAATAGGAAAATGTTAAGGAGGTAATTGAACATCAATATCCTACAATCTAAGTGTCAATAAATCAAAACATTCTTGACTAATTTTTTAATTTTTCTTTTCTAATAAAGTCCTAATTAATTTTAGTTCGTCTAATATTTGTAAAAGTATGTTTTGAGCTGCCGAAGAAGGAGTATTAAATACCTCTACAGTTACTTCTTTTATTCTTAAAATATCTTTTGCAAATCTAGCTACTTCATTAGGATGGAATTGCAAGGGATCTTTTTGATCAGTTCTAAATTCGGGATTTAGTTTCCTTGGATTAAAGCTAGGATTTAGATTTCTTAAGTCAGTATTTGTATATCTATAAACAGAAGCTCTAGATCTGTTTAAGAATTTTTGAACTTCATCAATACCTACTAATTCCTCTTCGCTAGAGATATTGGAATTTATATTTTCCATAAACTTAAGAAAATGTTTTAGAAATAATGAATTTTGAAAAAAGTTTAGACTTCATTACTGAAGAAACTAGCAGAAAGCATATTCCTAGACTAGCTGCGTTGAGGGACTCAAGACACTTTCAATTTTTTTTTCAACTTAATTGATAAAATTAGTAATTATTAAGGATATTTTGTATGCGCGTAACCACCTCATTTCCTCTGGGGACACTTCGTGACACACCTTCTGAAGCTGAGATTATTTCACATCAATTACTTTTAAAAGCTGGATATATACGCAGAGTTAACAGCGGTATTTATGCATACATGCCAATAATGCTTCGAGTTATTGAAAAAATATCCGCAATAATTGAGAGAGAACTTAATAGTATTGGTTGTACAAAATTACTATTACCCCAACTTCATCCTGCAGATTTATGGAAAAAAAGTGAAAGATGGGAAGGATATACTGCAGGGGAAGGAATAATGTTTAATCTCAAAGATAGACAAGGTAAAGAATTTGGTTTAGCACCAACTCACGAAGAGGTGATCACGAGTATTGCATCAGAGACCATCAACTCCTATAAGCAATTACCTCAATGTTTTTACCAAATTCAGACAAAATTTAGAGATGAAATAAGGCCAAGGTTTGGATTGATGAGAAGTAGAGAATTCATAATGAAAGATGGTTATTCTTTTCATTCTTCAGAAAACGATCTAGCTTCTTTCTATGAAAAGGTGGGCAATGCTTATGAAAATATTTTTAAATCTTGTGGACTGGAGACAGTAGGGGTTGAAGCTGATAGTGGAGCAATTGGCGGTGCTTCATCTAAAGAATTTATGGTCACTGCTGATGCTGGAGAAGATTCCATTTTGTTCACTCAAAGTGGTTCTTATGCTGCCAATATCGAAAAAGCTGTTTCTCTACCCTCTCAACCTATTCCACTAAAAGATAATATTTCAGAGTGGTTGGAAACACCTCATCAAAAAACAATCCTAGAAGTTTGCGATAAAAATAATTTAGACCCAAGTCAGATTATTAAAGTAGTAATATTCCTTGCTCAGTTCGAAAGTGAATTTAATGTCCCAATTCTTGCATGCATAAGAGGTGATCAACACATTAATGAAGTAAAGCTTTTTAACTTAATCAATAAACTTCATCAATTCAATCTCCTTAATCTTAAAAAGATTGAAGACAAAAATACTATCGAAAAAAATCTAGTTGATTTACCCTTAGGTTTTATTGGACCAGATTTAGATAATAAAACTATTAAAGCTAGTTCTAATTGGGAAAAAAATTGGACAAGAATAATTGACTATTCTGCAAGTGACCTTTCAAAGTTTATAAGTGGTGGGAATAAAGTTAATTTCCATAAAGTTTTTCAAGAATTTTCTTTTGATTCGAAAGACTATCTAATTGGGGATATCAGGAATGCCAAAAAAGGAGATAAAATAAGTATTTATGATGATGAAGAACTTAAAGAAAAAAAAGGTATCGAAATTGGACATATTTTTCAACTAGGTCAGAAATATAGTGAAAAATTAAATGCAAAGTTCTCTGATAAGGACGGTCAGTTAAAAAATTTATGGATGGGTTGTTACGGAATAGGAGTGACAAGAATAGCTCAAGCTGCTATTGAACAGAATCATGATCAAAAAGGAATTTGTTGGCCTATCCAGATTTCTCCTTTTGAAGTTATATTAATCCCAACAAATCTAAAAGATCCTATTCAAATTGATCTTACTGAGCAAATCTATAACAACTTTTTAATTAATAAAATTGATGTCCTTCTTGATGATAGAAACGATAGAGCAGGAGTGAAATTTAAAGATGCGGATTTAATTGGTATTCCTTTTCAGATAATTATTGGCAGAGATTCTATTAATAAAGAAGTAGAACTTTTATGCAGAGTAAATAATACTAAGCTTAAAATTAGTACTGATAAATTGTTAGAAACATTTATTTCCGAATCTGAAATAATGTACAATAAAAAGTCTTGAAGCTTATTTTTTTTTGGGAGCTAAGTTATGTTACTGAAATGGACATCAAAATTATTTTTTAAGAATCTTACCAAAGCTATATCTTTTGCAATATCCTTAATTGTTGCTTTCACACTATTTAGTTCTCCCTCCATAGCTGCAAAAACCGCTATGACAGGTGACTATACAAAGGATACAATTTCAGTTGTTAAAACATTACAAACAGCTGTTGATACTCCAAAAGATTCTCCAAATAAAGATGAAGTAAGAAGTGAGGCTCTTACACTCATAACTGACTATATTTCCAGATATAGAAATAGAGGGATGGTTAATAAAACGCAATCATTTACCACAATGCAAACAGCATTAAATGCTATGGCAGGTCATTACAAAAACTTTGCAAGTAGACCTTTACCAGATAAACTTAAAGAGCGTTTAACCAAAGAATTTTCTCTTGCTGAAAAAATGGTTCTAAGAGAAAGTTGATACAATTCATTTACTTTTTAAAAGTAAACCAAGATTTTTGAATATATTAAATATTCGCACAAAAATAATGCTCTTCTAAAATTGGCCAATGTTGTTGTAATCGGAGCCCAATGGGGTGACGAAGGAAAAGGTAAAATAACTGATTTACTTAGTCGTTCGGCAGATGTTGTCGTTCGCTATCAAGGGGGAGTAAATGCAGGTCATACTATAGTCGTAGATGATAAAGTCTTAAAATTACATTTAATTCCCTCAGGGATACTTTATAAAAATACTTCTTGTCTAATTGGTTCAGGAACTGTTGTAGATCCAAAAATCTTGCTTAAAGAAATTGATATGTTAATTGATAATGGAATTGACATATCAGGATTAAAAATTTCATCAACATCACATGTAACAATGCCCTACCACCGAATATTAGATGAAGCGATGGAGGCTGATAGAGGTTCAAACAAAATAGGGACAACAGGTCGTGGGATTGGCCCAACTTATGCGGATAAATCACAAAGAAATGGCATTAGGATAAGAGACTTGCTCAATAAGGAAAGGCTAAGTGATGTGATCGAAATTCCATTAAGAGAAAAAAACGGTCTGCTAGAAAAAATCTATGGCATTAAACCACTTCAATTAGAAGATATTGTTGAAGAATATCTTGACTATGGTGAAAGATTATCAAAGCACGTTGTTGACTGTACGAGGACTATCCATGCAGCCTCAAAAAACAAGAAGAATATTCTTTTCGAAGGTGCTCAAGGGACTCTACTTGACTTAGATCATGGGACTTATCCCTTTGTTACCTCATCAAACCCTATATCAGGAGGGGCATGTATTGGGGCTGGAGTAGGTCCAACTTTAATTGATAGAGTCATAGGTGTCGCAAAAGCTTATACCACAAGAGTAGGTGAAGGGCCATTCCCAACTGAATTACAAGGAAGTATTAATGATCAACTCTGTGATAGAGGCAGTGAATTTGGAACCACTACTGGGAGAAGGAGAAGATGTGGGTGGTTTGATGGAGTTATTGGTAAATATGCTGTATCTGTGAATGGTCTTGATTGTTTAGCCGTTACGAAACTTGATGTGTTAGATGAATTAGATGAGATTCAAGTTTGCATTGCATATGATCTCGATGGAGAGGAAATAGACTACTTTCCTACAAATTCAGATGATTTAAAAAAATGTAAGCCAATCTTCAAAAAATTAAAAGGTTGGCAATGTTCAACTGCAGATTGCAGAAAACTATCTGATCTCCCAGAAAATGCTATGAATTATCTAAGATTTTTAGCTGAATTAATGGAGGTTCCAATTGCCATTGTCTCGTTGGGGGCAAATAGAGATCAAACAATAGTAATTGAAGACCCAATACATGGTCCTAAAAGAGCACTGCTAAGGTAATTTAGTTCCAAATTAATGAAGGAATCCTTTAGACATTTTGAACATAAAAAAATTGATCTAATTGGTCTGGGCAACGCAATAGTGGATATTATTGTAAATATTGAAGATGAGTTTCTTGAGATAAATAATCTAGTTAAAGGTTCAATGAATCTAGTAAATTCTGATGAATCTCAGAGATTGTTAGAAAATTGCAAAGTGATCAAACAAATTTCAGGTGGGTCCTCAGCAAATACCGTTGTTTCTTTAGCAGAATTAGGCAATCATGTGCAGTTTATAGGGAGAGTGAAAAATGATCAATTTGGGAATTTCTTTTCTGACGATATAAAAAAAAGTAAGACTATATTTAATACTCCACCAACTATAAAAGGTGCTCCAACAGCTCATTCAATCATTTTAGTTACACCTGATGCCCAAAGAACTATGTGCACTCACCTCGGTACATCTGTAGAGTTTGAGCCAAAAGACATTGACTTTACTGTAATTAAGGAAAGTAAATACTTATATTTAGAAGGATATTTATGGGACAGCGAATTAGCTAAAAAAGCTTTTATTAAAGCCGCCCAAATTGCAAAACAATCTAATACAAAAATAATCCTTTCTTTGTCTGATTCATTTTGTGTAGATAGACATCGTGAGAGTTTCTTGGAATTAATTTATGAATACGTAGATATTGTATTTTGTAATGAATCCGAGGCGTTAAGTCTATTTAAAAATGATAAATTAGCAAGCTGCCAAGAAGACCTATCTTCCTTATGTGAATTAGCCATAGTAACTCTTGGAAGCAATGGTTCTCTCATAATTAACAAAAATAATGTTGAAATAATTGAGTCAATAACGAAAGGCAAGATTATTGATACTACAGGAGCGGGAGATATCTATGCGGGAGGATTTATCCATGGATTAATAAACAATTGTTCCCTCAAAAAATGCGGAGAGATAGCTTCAATTTGTGCGGGGCAAATAATTACGCAATTAGGATCTAGATCGGATATCGATCTTAAAGAGTTAATAAGATAGGTTAATCAAATAGTCCTATTCAACCAATCATAATATTTCATCTCAGCATGGTATTTTTTGTAAATAATCTGAGGGACATCATATGTGGAATTTTTATTTACGAAATCAATTAAACAATCTTTAAATTCTTGTTTACTTTTTATTGTGATTTCAAACTCTTTAGTTTCTTCAATATCATCATCCCACTTATAAATTGAAAAAATTTGCTTTATCGAAACACAAGCTGCAAGTTTATTTTGTATTAGTAATTTAGCCATTCGCAAAGCATTTGCGTTACTTGATTCAGTTGTGATCATAACTAATACTTCCATAATGAATTAAACGTCAATATTTTTTAATTATGTGATTTATTAAATTGTGATATTGATCAAAAGAGTAAGAATAATCATTTTTAACTTTCGGCCTTTTAACCAAAAATAACTTCATCTTACTTCCTGAAACTATACTCTCCCAGTTTTTCTGAGAATAACTTCCAGATTCTCTGCATAGAACATAATCTATCTCCCAAAAATCACAAAGTTTTTTTTCTAAAATGCTTTTATTATTTTTACTCGGTTCAAGTATCGCTATGTTTGAATTTTTAATACATGATCCAAAAGCTTTAGTTATACTGCCATATGTTGGAAGTACCCTTGTAAATACATTTGCTTTACAATTCATATAATAACTAGCTGTATCGTTAAGGAATCTTGATCCTATTGCAAGAAGAATATTCTTATTTTCTATATCAACATTATTTATATCCTTTAAATGATCAATATAAAAAAAATTATTAGTGTTTTTTATTAGAGATTTCCTCTCAAATAGTAAAAGAGGTGTATTAATTTCTTTACATGCATTATTAAGATTTTTAGAAATTATTACGGCAAACGGATGAGTAGCATCGACAACGCATGAGATTTTATTTTTATTTATGAAATTAATTATTTGATCTTTATTATTTAATTTCCCCGTAATGATATGTAACTTTGGATTTTCAATATAAGCTTGCCCTGCTTTATAAGTTAAAACACTTGCAAAGACTGAATAATTAAGTTCAAGAAGCCTATTAGCTATTACAGGTCCATCCGAAGTTCCTGATAGGATCCAAACATTTTTATAGCAATTTCCTTGATTCTGCATCAGTATGTCTTTAATTAAATAGTAAGTAATGAATCATTGTTTAATTCAGGCGGTCATTAATAGCGCTCCCCAAATGAGGTATACCAAAGAAAACCAAACTCCAATTGCAGAAATGATTGTTAATTTTAAAGGATTACGTAGTGAAGATCCAACCAGAGATCTCAAGATCATAGGATGGGGGAATATTGCCCAAGAAATGGTAGGAGAATTAAAGGAGGGGCAAAATATTGTTATTGAGGGACGTCTGAAGATGAATTCTGTCACTAGAAAAGACGGAACGAAAGAAAAACAACCAGAACTAACAGCTTCAAAAATTCATCAAATATCGCCAGTTGATGTTATTAAGTCTGATCAAAAAGAAAATAATGAGTCATTTGAAAATAAAGAGACCGCCAAAAAATCTAGTTGGGATAGTTCACCTTTAGTACCTGAAGTGGACGAAATACCTTTTTAAATCAAATATCAACATTATTTTCTTGAACACTTATAATTAATTTGCTTATTTTTCTTTCAAGCGCGGCAAGTTCGCTTCTGATTTCTGGCCATTTACCCTTATCAAGATTTTCTAGTAGCCATGCTCTATCTTGATCAAGTTTAAAAATTAAATCTCCTTGATTTGCAGTATTAGGATCTTGCATAATACTTGTTAGCCTATTTAAACCTCATTCTACTAAATCAAAATGAAGAAATACTTATCGCCTGGAAACTTAATCGTAACCGCTGGGGGTATATTAGCTTTTGTTGGAATGACTGCTTATTTTACAGACTCAGTGAATTTAAGTGTACCTACTTTTTTTTATGGAGTACCTATTTTCCTAATTGGCTTAGGCTTAAAGACTTCCGAAATACCTCCTGTAGAGTTATTTGACAAGACAAATTTTGCGACAAATAAATTTAATAGACCAAAAGAACTAACAGCATTAGTTAAGGATGTTACAAGATGGAGGTATGGGATAAAAGCTCATCTTGAATCGTCATTAGAATCATTAAATTTGTGGGACGAGGATAACCCCCCTCAATTAAAAGAAATAGAAGAAATTACAAAAGAAGAAAAAAATGGTCTTAGAATGCGTTTCGAATTAAACGCTGTCCCTCTAGAAAAATGGATTGAAAAACAAGAACGATTAAATAGGTTTTTCGTCAAAGGTCTTGAATCAGAATTTATTATCGACGATAATAAAAAAGAATTTGATTTTATTCTCTTTTATTGAATATAGGGATATATTTGTAAAAACCTAATTTCTAAATTCAATCAAGTTTTAATGAATTTTAATAATGAATGATTCTCAAAGAGTATCAATATTAAGCGAAGCACTTCCATATATACAAAGTTTCTCAGGAAGAAAAATTGTTATCAAGTATGGTGGTTCTGTTATGGAGAATGATAATTTAAAAAATGCTTTTTTTAGAGACATTGCACTTTTATCAACCGTTGGGGTTTGTCCGATAGTAATTCATGGAGGTGGACCAGAGATTAATAATTGGTTAAAGAAATTAGAAATATCTCCTAAATTCGAAAATGGATTAAGAATTACTGATCAAAAAACAATGGAAATTGTCGAGATGGTTCTAATGGGTAGAGTTAACAAACAAATTGTGAAAGGAATTAATAAAACTGGATCCTTAGCTGTGGGAATATCAGGTCTTGATGGCAACTTAATTCAATCTAGAGAACTAGGAGATGGTAGCCATGGGTTAGTGGGAGAGGTTACAAAAATCAATCCTGAAATATTAGATCCTCTTATTTCTAAAGGATACATCCCAATTATTTCTAGCGTTGGATCAACCTTGGAGGGTATTTCCCATAACATTAATGCAGATTTTGTTGCTGGAGAAATTGCTGCTGCAATAAATGCAGAAAAACTTATTCTTCTTACTGATACTCAAGGGATTTTAAAAGAAAAAGATAACAAAAATAGTCTTGTTGAAAAAACTAATCTCAAAGAGGCAAGAGATTTTATTCATAAAAAAATTGTAACTGAAGGTATGATTCCAAAGACAGAATGCTGTATAAGAGCTTTAGCCCAAGGAGTCAAAGCAGCTCACATAATTGATGGAAGAATAGAACATTCATTACTTCTTGAGATTTTTACAAATTCCGGAATAGGTACAATGATAGTCGCCTAACCCATGAAAACTTATGAGCAAGTTTTAGAAAAAGTAGAACTTGCTTTAGCTAAAGGTGAGTATCATAATTGCATTGAATTTCTTTTGCCTATAATCGAATCATTTCCTTTATCAAGCAAAGAGGGAGTAAATTTAAGAACAATCTTAATTACTGCTCTATGTGGTATCAATAAAAGGGAGGAGGCTAAAAGGTTTTGTAAAGAACTTCTAAAATCTTACGATAATAAGACGAGAGAAAATGCAAAATATTTGATGGAAGTTATAGACTCTCCTGACATCAAAAAGCCAGAAAATTGGAACGTACAGTTTGAAAGCGGCCCATCACTCAATAAAAAATCTCTTAACTCACTGCGCAAAAAAAGAGAAGTATTAAAGAAAAAAAAATTTATTAATGTAACTGAGAAACCAACTGGTGAAACAAAACCCTTTCAGAAAGGCTTTTCACTGATCATTTTTTTAATACTACTAATATTAATTCCACTTTTAAGTGGCTGCGTAAAAATTGAGGATACCCTTGATCTTAGTGATCTTGATTCAATAACTAATAATATAGTGATAGAGAGTAAATATATAAAGAAATTTCCTTGGCAATTAAAATTTGAAGAGAAGATGAAAGATATTTTTCCTGACGCAGAAATTGAACAAGACGAATCAACCTTTTCTTTGAAACATAAAAATCTCAATTTAGAGGATACAAAGCAAGTTCTTAAAATCACCCAAAATACAGCTGGAGATTTAGCGGGAGAATCAACAAATATAGAAATTAATACTACTCAAAAAAACTTCATTTTTTTTAAAAAATACTTTTACAGGTTAGATTTGGATCTAAATTCTATTAAAGGCATTGATAATTTAGAACTCATTTTCAAAATTATTCACCCTAATAAAGCTATCCTTACCGATAAAAATAATTCAAATTTAGAAATCACAAAAAATCTAATAATTTGGGATTTAAATCAAGGGCAGATAAATAGTCTTGAATTTTCTTTCTGGAGCCTCAACAAACTCTTGATTGGGATATCTATTATTTTAATAATTATAATATTGGCTTATTTATTGAGATTCTATAGATTTAAATTAGGTTCAGATTTACCTCAACTTCCATCAAAGTAATTACAACTCTGCTGGATTAACATCTATTGTTAAAAAAACATTTTTTGGAATAAGTTTCCATAATATTGATCTATCAGGTAGAGGTATCTTTGTTCCTTCAGGACCATGTATTAATATCTGCCATCTGAATTTTTTACCGACTTTAGCTATTAAACTAGGGGCAGGACCAATTAATTTCCAGTTCTTTTTCTCACAAAAACTGAGTAGATATTTTGCTAATTTTATTGCAATTGACTCAGTTAATTCATAATTTTCACTTGATAATTTAAGTAGGCAAATTGTGCAAAATGGAAATAAATTAGCATCCTTTCTCAATCTCGAGTTTTCAATTAAGAATCTTTCATAATCTCTTTTTTGAAGATACGAAATTACCGGGTGGTTAGGTTTATATGTTTGAAAAATTACTTTCCCTTTTTTTTGCGCCCTGCCGGCCCTTCCTGCTACTTGCAAAAATAATTGTAATGATTTTTCTTCTGCTGAAATATCTGGGCGATGAAGCAACCCATCTGCTGCAATAACTACTGAAAGAGTAATATTGGGGATGTCAATACCTTTTGCCAACATCTGAGTACCGACAAGAATATCAGCATCACCTTTAGAAAACTTTGAAAGAATATCTCTATGACCATCCTTTCCTGAAGTTGTATCTCTATCAAAGCGAAGTACTCTTAAGTCAGGAAATTCTTCATTTAAAAACTCTATTACCCTTTGCGTACCAATTCCAAAAGGTTTGAAAGCAGTTGAATGACAATCGGGGCAACGATTGATCAATCTTGATTTATGATCACACCAATGACACCTTAACCATTTTTTTCCTTGTGATCCGAGATGAACTGATAAAGGAACGTCACAGTTGGGGCAATTTATTAAATATCCGCAATTTCTGCAACTTAAAAATCCACTATGCCCCCTCCTAGGGATCAAAATAATTGCTTGCTCTTTTTTTAAGCGTAGTTGAGGAAGCAATTGTAATAATTCATTGGAAAAAATTTTCATATTTCCTTTCTTGAACTCATCCCGCATATCAATAATTTTTATTTCAGGAGTCTCATTACTGGATATCCTTTGAATCATTCTTACCAATTTAAAATTCCTTTCAAAAATGCACTTTTTCCAAGTCTTCATTGATGGGGTTGCACTCCCAAAAATTAACTTTGCAGAATTCCTTTTTACTATTTCAATAGCAATCTCTCTCGCGTCATAGCAAGGCATAGGACTATCTTGCTTATAAGAATCATCATGTTCTTCATCCATTATTATTAATCCCAGATTTTTGATTGGAAGAAAAACTGCCGACCTTGTACCTATTACTATTAAAGGTTCATTAGCATTAATTATTTTCTTCCAAACTAAAGTTCTATGATTGGGAGAACAATTACTATGATATTCGTAAACGACACTATTAAATCGCCTACTAAATCTATCAATAAGTTGAGGAATTAATCCAATTTCTGGGGCTAGTATCAAACAACTTTTTTTCTTAAGAAATTGATCTTCAGCAATTCTCATATACACTTCTGTTTTACCTGAACCTGTTTCGCCCCAAAGAAGTAATGCATCTCCTGGTTTCATTGTTTGAAATTCTTGAAATGCAATTTTTTGCTCATTTGTAAGATTTGGTTTTTTCGTTGCGATATGATCTTTTACAAAGGAATTTAATTTAGTATTTATATTTTTTTTTCTTTTAGATTTAGCAAGATAATTTTTACTGACCATTGAGTTAATTAGATTGTAATTAAAACCAGACTTTATTAATTCACTTTGCCAATTACCTTTTTCAGATAAAGTATCCATTAAAAAAAATTCTTTTTTTGTTAATCGACTTTTTTTAATATCAAATTCTTTTTTAGTTTCAATCCATATTTGATCTTTTAAACCTTTAGAGAAATTTTTATATTTACCAATCCAGCCAGGAGGAAATGCAGTTTTAAACATTTTTAAATTACTAACCATATAAAAAGAGGCTAGGGAGTCTATCAATTCTCTCCAAGATTCATCGATTATTTTTTTCTGCAAAATACTTTCAACAAACAAATATCTTATGCTTTTTCCTCCAGTAATATTTGATTCATCATTATTGATTGTCGAAAATTCTTTTTTGGAGATCACCAACCCATTCAATAATCTCCCCCTTAGTCTCACACTTACAATATCTCCAACTTCTGCTCCAAGATTATTTCCATCTAAATAGTAAAAGCTTTCATTACTACTACCTATATCAAGCAAAATTTCCAATTTATAGGAGATATTTAAAAACTGATTACTTGCCGGCTTCAAAACTTTTTCTTAGTATTGGATTGTTGAACATTCCACAAAGTGTTTTTTGCACATTGTAAGTATCCTGCTCTTAAGGGAGACATGAAGCTCTGATCATTGAGTGAAAATTCAAAAATGATCTGCCTGTCTGAGAAATCCCAAGACTTTTTACTTTAGGTAATCTATAGCACTATTTAAATTTTTCAACAATTTAGAAAACTTTTCTTATTCTCATTTTGTGAAAAAGTTTTTTAAACATTAAGGGACTTTACTACTAAATGTTCAAATTAGCCCTAAATAAAATTTTATCTAGTTAAATTCACCGTAGAAAGGAGTAAATTATGTGTCCAGTCGCAGCAGAATCAAAGAATTCCAAGCCCAGCTCAAAAAAAAAGATTAACAAAAAAATTAATACCAATTTAGAAACAGTAGTTGAAGAGAAAAATGATATCAATAGCCAGAGTTTACAGACATCCTCAGAACCGAGGGATAGCGGCATAGAAAACAATAATGAATTTAGTGATTCTGAAGATGAAGATAAAGGCCTTGGGAATATTAAGCTTGGCCCTAAAGGTATATACACCGAAGATTCAATAAGAGTCTACCTACAAGAAATTGGGAGAATTAGACTTTTAAGACCGGATGAAGAAATTGAACTTGCACGAAAAATTGCTGATTTACTCCAACTAGAAGAACTGGCGACTCAATATGAGTCAGAAAAGGGCCATTTCCCATCTGTTAGAGAATGGGCTGAGTTAATAGATATGCCTCTTTCCAAATTCAGGAGAAGGCTTCTTTTAGGGAGAAGAGCTAAAGAAAAAATGGTTCAATCAAATTTAAGATTAGTCGTTTCGATTGCTAAAAAATATATGAATAGAGGATTATCATTTCAAGATTTAATCCAAGAAGGAAGTTTGGGTCTAATTAGGGCAGCGGAAAAATTCGACCATGAAAAAGGTTATAAGTTCTCTACATATGCCACTTGGTGGATTCGCCAAGCCATTACAAGAGCAATTGCGGATCAAAGTAGAACTATTAGATTGCCAGTTCACTTATACGAGACAATATCCAGAATTAAAAAAACCACAAAAGTTCTTAGCCAAGAATTTGGCAGGAAACCTAGTGAAGAAGAAATCGCTGAGAGTATGGAAATGACAATCGAAAAATTAAGATTTATAGCTAAAAGTGCGCAACTTCCTATTTCTTTAGAAACTCCAATAGGGAAAGAAGAAGACTCAAGACTAGGAGACTTTATAGAGGCTGATATAGAAAATCCAGAGCAAGATGTTTCTAAAACTTTACTAAGAGAAGATTTGGAAGGGGTATTAGCCACTCTTAGTCCAAGAGAAAGAGATGTTCTCAGATTGAGATATGGAATTGATGATGGAAGAATGAAAACTCTTGAAGAAATTGGCCAGATTTTTGACGTGACGAGAGAAAGAATTAGACAAATAGAGGCAAAAGCCTTAAGAAAACTTAGACATCCAAATCGAAATGGGGTTTTAAAAGAATATATAAAATAAAAAAAGTTAAGTATAGTATTTAGCTTTAAAAACTGGCAAAATAATAGCTTAAAATAGATTCAACTTAATTTTTAATTCAAACTCAAAATAATATTTAATGACTAATTTTAAGCTAAAAATAGCTAGTAGAAGAAGTAAGCTAGCAATGGTTCAAACTTTATGGGTTAAAGATCAACTAGAAAGGAATATTCCTAATTTAGAGGTATCGATAGAAGCTATGGCAACTCAAGGTGACAAAATCCTTGACGTAGCCTTAGCAAAAATAGGCGACAAAGGCTTATTTACAAAAGAACTTGAAGCACAAATGCTTGTAGGCCATGCAGATATAGCAGTACATTCTCTGAAAGATTTACCAACCAATTTGCCTAATGGCCTTAAATTAGGATGCATTACAAAAAGGGAGGATCCTGCAGATGCTTTAGTAGTAAACAAAAAAAATGACTGTTATAAATTAGAGACCTTACCTGAAGGTTCGATTGTTGGAACAAGCTCTCTAAGAAGACTTGCACAATTAAGAAATAAGTACCCACATCTTGTTTTCAAAGATATCAGGGGAAATGTTATTACAAGAATTCAAAAATTAGATGCAGGAGAATTTGATTGTATAATTCTTGCGGCCGCTGGTTTAAAGAGATTAGGCTTTGAATCAAGAATTCACCAGATTATCCCAAGTGAAATTTCCCTTCATGCAGTTGGCCAAGGAGCACTAGGCATTGAATGTAAATCTGATGATAAAAAAGTTTTAGAAATTATAAATACCCTAGAAGATAAACCCACCAGTAAAAGATGTCTAGCAGAAAGGGCTTTTTTAAGAGAGCTTGAAGGTGGATGCCAAGTCCCAATAGGTGTGAATAGTAAAATTCAGAATGAACAACTTTGCCTTACTGGTATGGTTGCATCTCTTGATGGAGAAAGGCTTATTAAAGATCAATATATTGGCTATATTAATGATCCCGAAGAAGTAGGCAAAGAACTAGCTAAAAAATTAAAGCAGCAAGGTGCCGAAGAAATACTTAGCGAAATATTTGAAAAATTTAGAGAAAAATAAAATTAGTTAATTTACTAATTTAGGATCAATTTCTTTTTTGTATCTATCTTCACAATCTTTAATCACTTTAACAGCTTCTTCTATCCCAAAAAAACCATTAACAGTACATGTTCCTGGTTTTTTTAGATCTTTGTAGTGCTCCCAATAATACTTTGTTTCTTTTAACCAATGATCTCCAAGGTCTTCATAACTTGAGATATGATCCATTCTTTTATCATCTGCGAGAACCGCTATTACCTTATCATCGACCTCTCCACCATCATCAAATTTCATCACCCCAATAATCCTTGCTTCCACAATAGATCCGGGTATCAGTGGCTCAGTTACTCCAACAATTTCTACATCAAGTGGATCTCCATCTTCATCCCATGTCCTTGGAATACATCCATAAGCAAAAGGATACGCAAGTGATGAATAACCTACCCTATCAAGTTTAAGATGGCCCGTTTCTGTAATTAATTCATATTTATTTATGGTATTAGAGTTCAATTCAACAATAGTGTTTATTATTGTATTTGAGCTATCAGTGAAAGCATTTAGTATGTGCAATAAATTTGGGGTAACCCTGCTTGGGGGCTGATTTAGATTTGCCATCAAGATATTATTTTTATTTATCTTACATCCTCACACCTAACCAAATTCTTTAAAAGTAATGTTTCAGCAAAAATCATTTATTTTAGACCTTAAATGATTAATAAAATAGTTTGGCGATAGTTCTTCATTGGTTACAGCTCTTACCAACTCCATACAATTAACTGATCTGCCATATTTATGTATATTATTTTTTAACCAAAAGATGATCTTTTGATATTCACCATTTTCAATTAAGTTGTCAATCAAACCTATGTCTCTTTCCATTTGAGAAGATATTTGCGCACTTATAACATGTCCTAATAAATATGAGGGGAAATATCCAAACGCCCCTTCACTCCAATGAACATCTTGAAGACAACCTTCTGAATCATTAGATGGTTTAATTCCTAGGAGTTCATCATATCTTTTATTCCATTCTGTTGGAATATCTTCAGCAGGTAACCCTCTTTCAATTAAATCTATTTCAAGTTCGGTTCTTATTAATATGTGTAAGCCATAAGTCAATTCATCCGCTTCAACCCTATTTAATCCTGCTTCCAAATGATTAATAGATTTCCATAGTTCTAAATAATTATTAAGAGAACATCCAGCCGTAACAAATTTTTTAAAAAATCTTTTTGAAAAAGATTTGGATTTAACTATTCTATTTTCCCAAAATAAAGATTGACTTTCATGAATACCCATAGAGGTTGCTTGACCTAAAGGCCAAGCAAACCATTGATGACTTTGAGATGGCAAACCCTGCTCATAAATAGAATGCCCCCACTCATGCGCAGTTGCTAAAAAACTTGATAATGGTTCACCTTCAACAATTCTTGTAGTGATCCTAAAATCATTAGGCCCTAATGTAATCGAGAAAGGATGGGGAGATTGTCCAACAACAACGAGATCTCTATCTCTTCCAAACTCGTCAAGTAATTTAGAACATAAATTTTTTTGAGATTCTGGACTTAAATCCCAATGATTTTTTTGGGACTTGTTAATTGCTCTAATCAAGCCTGGGATGGTTTCTTTCAAAGGTTGAAAAATTTTATTTAACCATTTCAAATTTAATTCAGGCTCAAAGGGTTGGGCTAATGTCTCCCAAGGTGAACATTGAATAGATATTTGTTTTGCCTCTTCAATTCGCAATTTAACTAATTCTTCAAAGAAAGGAAGAAAAATTTTAAAATCTGATTTTTCCTTAGCTTCTTGCCAGCTTTCATACCCTTTAGATTTTGCCTTTGCTAGAGACTCAACTAATTTAGGATCTAAATTTCTTTCTCTATTAAATTCCTTCAATAAAAGACTAATATTTCTTTCTTTGTCTTTTATGAAAAGTTGATTATCGGAATTTCGTTCCATATCTGCTAGTTCATTTTTAGCAGATTGTATTAAATTAGAAAATTCCTCGGAAGAATTTCTTTCATGCAATACTTTTGCAATATAAGTAAGTTGTTCAGACCTCCAATAAGCACCTTTCTTTGGCATTCCAGTATTCTGATCCCAATAAAGTGTATTTTGGATTGAACCTAATATTTGTGTTTCTTTAAGGTAAGCACCCAGCTTATTCCAATGAGTTTCAGACAAAGATTTAAATGGAAATTAAATTTATCTTAAGATAAAATTTTTAATGTCTGCAGTAAAACATGCATCAATATCCATAATAGGATATTGATTAATTAAGTTTTAACTTATATGGAACAAATATTTTCAAAATTAAAATTCATAACCCATGGCGAGGGTTTTATTGATATCACATATGATTTAAATTTATGTGTAGAAAAAAATAATTTTCATTCCGGAATTTTAAATTTAACTTCACTTCATACAAGTTGCAGTTTAACTATTAATGAAAACGCAGATCCAAATGTACTGAGGGACCTAAAAAAATATATGCAATCGATAGTTCCCTATGATTCCTACTTAACCTTATCAAAAAATAGAGAAGAAATATCCTATAAACATTATCAAGAAGGGGCTGACGATATGCCAGCACATATTAAAACATCCCTAACAAACACTTGTTTATCTTTGAGTTTTCAAGATGGGAAAATTATTCTTGGCACATGGCAAGCAGTTTATTTATGGGAACATCGATTTGATCAAAAGGAAAGAATCATAAATGTACATATAATTGGTGAGAAAAAGTAAGCTCTTTATAATGAAATAAGTTAGATTTCTTATTTAATGGAACCCTACATTTTGCAAGATGAAGAATTGAATGAATTAGTTGTCAAAATACCTGGCTGGGAAATTAAATCTAAACAAATCCAAAGAGAATTTAACTTCGCTAATTTTATTGAGGCCTTTGCTTTTATGACTAAGGTTGCTTTAATCTGTGAAAAATATAATCATCATCCTAACTGGGAGAATGTTTATGCAAAAGTAATAATTAAATTAAATACACATGATCTAGGAGGTATTACGAATCTGGATCAAACATTAGCTTCGGAAATCAACAAAATTTTCGATCAATAAAAATATAAACTTGTTTTCAACTATTCATAATGTCTAAAAATTTATTGCCAGTTACTATTATTAGTGGATTTTTAGGTTCTGGCAAAACTACACTTCTGAATCATATTTTAAAAAATCAAGTTGGTATTAAAACAGCTGTTTTAGTCAACGAATTTGGAGAGATCGGAATAGATAATGACTTAATAATAGAAGGCTCAGAAGATATGATCGAATTAAATAATGGATGTATATGTTGCTCTATCAATGGCGAATTATTAAATACCGTATCCAAAGTTTTAGAAAGAGCTGAAAAATTAGACTATTTGATTGTTGAAACAACTGGATTAGCAGATCCATTACCAGTAGCCATGACTTTTGCGGCTGGTGATCTAAGAGAAAAAGTAAGATTAGATTCGATAATCACTGTCATTGATGGAGAAAATTTTGATTTTGAAATTAATAATACAAGTGTCGCCTATTCGCAAATTTTATACGGAGATATCCTTCTTCTAAATAAATCTGATTTAGTAAACGAAAAACAATTAAAGAAAATAGAGGAGTTTATAAATAAAATAAAAAAAGAACCAAGGATTTTGAGATCAACTAATAGTGAAGTTGCATTACATACAATAATGAGCGTGGGTCTATTTGAGACGGATACTTTTGAATTCGAGAAAAATAAAAAAAATATAGCACAAAATTCAAACGATCACTCTCCTCATTCCCACGATCACTCTTCTCATTCCCACGATCACTCTTCTCATTCCCACGATCACTCTTCTCATTCCCACGATCACTCTTCTCATTCCCACGATCACTCTTCTCATTCCCACGATTTGATCAATAATATCGAGGGTTTTACCTCAGTTTCATATGAGACATTTGAACCATTTTCTTTAAGGAAGTTTCAATATTTCTTAGATAATCAAATCTCACAAAATGTATTTAGAGCAAAAGGAATATTATGGTTTATGGAAAGTGAAAGAAAACACATTTTTCACCTATCTGGAAAGCGGTTTTCTCTAGATGATGAGGAATGGACAAAAGAAAAATCTAACAAAATAGTTTTAATTGGGAAAAACTTAGATCATCAAACTATTAAAAATCAACTGTCATCATGTAGATTTAATTCAGATTAGAATTCATATTAGGATTTAATTAATTTTTGAAAATACGCATTAAAGGGTTTAAAAAAACATTAACAGAATTTAATTTTCTCTATTTCACTTCGTTTATTGTTTCACTCTTAGTAATAATTCCAATTTCCAATTTTCTTCTAGAGGGAATTGATTATATTATTAGTGGAAATTTTTCATTAGGTATTGCTGGAGGAGAAGAGGTATTAGGAACTTTAAAAGTTTTAATACTGACAAGTTTTTTTGGTGGCGGGTTAGGAACTTTGAATGGATGGTTACTTTCAAATTGTGATTTTAAGTTCAGAAAAGTTCTCCGTATTTGTCAGCTAGTTCCACTAGCTGCCCCAGCATATCTAATAACGGCTATTTTGCAGGATTTAGGAAGTATTTTTGGGTATCAAGTAACTGGTTTATGGTGGGGGGTATTAATACTTTCAATTTCTACTTATCCATATGTATTCATTCTTGCTAACGAAAGTTTTAATAAATTTGGAGTTAATCAAATCAATGCTAGTAGAGGATTAGGAGTAGGGCCTTGGAGCAGCTTCTTTAAAATCGCTTTCCCAATGGCGTTACCAGCACTAATAACAGGAATAAGTTTAATGTGTATGGAAGTAATGAATGAGTTAGGTACATTTGCATTATTAAACATACCAAGTATTTCTACTGGTATAGCTGAAAATTGGATAATTGAAGGTAATCCAAAAAGTGCTATTGGATTATCTTTGGTAGCCTTATTAATGATTTTCACTTTGATCATTTTCGAAAAGTTATCAAGAAAGAAATCAAAGAGGTGGAGTGAAAATCCTGCATCAAAAGATTCTCAAGGATGGGAATTAAACAAAACTAGAGCTTTTTTAGCAATAATCATATCTTTATTTCCTCCAATTTTCTCTTTTGGGATTCCATGTTTTTGGATTCTACTCAATATAGATCTAATTCAAAAAGGGTTATCTATAGAATTACTTAGCCTATCATTAAGGACCATAAGTCTAGGACTTTTAACTGCATTAATAGCGATAATATTCTCCTTAATAATTTCTTTAGCCAGACGCCCAAATAAAAGCTTTTTACTAGGACTAATAACAAATCTTGCGGGAATAGGTTACGCAATCCCAGGGACTGTATTAGCTTTATCTTTAATAAGCATTTCTTCTTCAAAATTTAATTTTATTGCTATTTGCTTACTAATTTGGGGTTATCTTGTCCGATTTCTAACCATCTCTAAGGGTTCTATTGATTCAAGTCTTGAGAGAATTTCTCCTAGTCTTGATGAAGCAGCACTTGGACTAGGAGAGAATTGGCTGGGGATCATCAAAAGAATTCATCTACCTCTTCTCCAAGGACCAATATTCGTAGGATCACTTTTAGTTTTTGTTGACACGATAAAAGAATTACCCATAACCTTTATTTTAAGACCATTCGATTTCGATACATTATCTGTGAGAATATATCAATATGCTGGAGATGAAAGAATGGTAGAGGCAATATTACCGGCCATTCTTATCATGACTTTAGGCCTTATTGCATCAATGACATTGATACCAAGTTTAGAAAAAAAACACTAAATTCTTTTAGACACTTTTCTTATTAAGAAGGGTAAGCTTAACAACAAATCTGCTGAGGTAGATAGAACCCTAAAATAGACTAAACTTATAAGAATTATATTTTCTGGAATACTTTTGCCAACAAATAAAAGAAGGCAAGCCTCAAAAACGCCAACTCCTCCTGGAGCTGCTGGGACTACCAAGCCTATGGACCATGACAAAGAAAAAATTACTAATAAAAATATGATGTTCAGGGTATTACTTGTATAAAAAGTATTTAAGCAAATATAAAACCCAATAAATTTAGATAAAACAAAACCAATTTCAAGAAATAAAGCTCTAGAAGGGAAAAAAGAAACTATATTTATTCTCTCTTCAAATTGGCCCTTTGAATTTGGAATTCTCAAAACCTCAAATACTTTCCCCTTAAGAGACCCTAATATTTTTAATATCAAAAAAATAAATTTTCTATTTAAGAATAATAAAGGGAAAATTAAAAAAAAATAAAGTGGTGAAAAAATTAATCCCATTGATGCCAAGAGAAAAGATCCACTCAACATAAAATAAGGTTCTATAAGCGTCGAATATAAAGCAATCTGTGAATTACTTATTTTTTTTATAAAATTAAATCTTTCAATAAAATGCCAAACCCCTCCTGGAACATATTTAAGAATATTGGTTAAAACATAGAAGGAAACTAAATTATTACTTTTAAATTCTTTCCCGAACCATTTAACAATATATTTCCATGCATAAGCGTTCAAGTAAATACTTAAAACACAAAATAAAAATGATAAAAATAGATTAATTCCATTTCTTTCTAAATTGATATCAAAAGAAATTTGATCAATATTATCAAAAAAATAGATGCAAAAATATAACAAGCTTGAAATAAAGAAAATACTCTTTAAATTTCCAAAATTAATTTTTTTTATGAATTTCGAATTTGGTTGATTACCTATATTAAATCTCATTTCCAGTTTTCAAATGCTTTAAATTTTTTACTTGATTCTTTTATTATTTTTCTTATTTCGTAAGTTGATATTTTATGGTTTAAATTTAATCTTAAAACCTCATCATTTTCTGGTTTCATAATTATTGATCCGTCTGGTTTCAAAGTTTGTTTAACTTTTATATTTCCAAAAATCGTTGAACATTCTCCTCTGCGTCTAAGTAATATCCACCTTGACTGAGTCCTCTCACGAACTCCAATAGTATTGGAATAATCAAACCATAATCCCCTAAAAAATTCTTTTTTCTCTATTGGCAAGATTGCTTGAATAGAAAATCCAATTCTATTTTTTTTCATATTGATAGCTTGATAAGAAACGTCATAAGCTCCCTCGATTCTAAGTTTCTCCACAAAATTAGATATATCTTCGGGTGTTTGGTCATCAATCCATGCTTCTTGAATAATTATCTCTTCACGCTTTGGACTAATTTGTTCATTATCATTGATAGAAGAACTATTAAATGAAGTAATTTTATAAACTCTTACCAAATTAGGGAATGGGAAATTACGATTCCCAATGCCTACTCCATAGGAGTTAATAGAATATTTTGCAGGTGGTTCTAGATAGTCGACTAGATTAGCGAGTAAAGCAATACCAGTTGGTGTTGAGAGTTCGCCCTCTATCGAGTTCCAGTCTGATATGACCTTTATATTTTTTTGTCTTACTAGCTCTATTACAGCAGGAGCTGGTACAGATAATTTACCATGTTCAGTTTGAACAAAACCTTTCCCCAAAGTTGGTTCATTACAATAAATCCTCTTGGGATTTAAGTAATTCAATGCAGCACATACTCCAATGATATCCACCAATGAATCTATAGCTCCAATTTCATGAAAATGAACATCTTCAGATTTAATGCCATGAACTTTTCCTTCGGCAATTGCTAAAGATTCAAATACTCCATAAATTATTTTTTTTAATTTATCTTCTAAGTGGCCTTTTACAATTAGTTCCTTAATACTCTTCCAAGTTCTTTTGATAGGACTACTATCAATATTCTCAACCTTTGTCTTTATACCTCGGATTGAACAACTTTTTGATTCCTTAAAGTCTATTTGATATAAATCCTTTAATCCAAGATCTATAAGTGGTTGTTCAATAACTTTTTTAGGCACCCCTAAATCATAAAAAGCTCCTAACAACATATCTCCAGAGATACCGGGAGAACATTCAATTAAAACATCTTCCATAAATCAAAGATTTCTTGACTGGTAAAATTGCGTTCAATTTCAGACTTTCATTTTAGTTTTTTTTCAGAAAGACTTTTTTCAATCACTTCGTAATTTATTAATTTCAAAGAATTTCCATCCCTGTTGATATCTAAACTTACAAAGTTATGAAGAAGCTCAAGAGAAAGTTCTCCTTTTATGACTAATTTAAAATTTTTGTTTTTTAATTTTTTTGACTTTAGATGAGAGCAAATTTTAATAACAATTTCTTTCTTTTGAGTGTTTACAAAAACTAATTCTCCTCTAACAGAAAAATAATTATCTTTTAGATCTAATTCTTCTAGCAATTTAGAAAAGTTAGTTTTTGAAGAATCATTTGGGAAATCATTCAGTTGATAGGGATCCCAGATTCCTGCGACTTGTAAATGTAAGTTTTGAGTATTTTTATTCTTTGGATAAACAATCCAATAATAGCTTTTCTTTAAGTCAATATGTTTTTTTAACAGTGATAATGCTTTACCTAGTACTACTGTTTCAATTTTTTCGCCTTTATTGTCAATTAAAAAGCCTCTGTTTAATTGCTCACTAACATGAGGTGTAAATTTACCATTAATAATACCTATAGCTCTTTGCTGTAATTGGTTAGTAACTTTTGGTATAGGGTTTTTTAACATATTAAAATTTTGAAAATAACAGTTTATCGTATTAAAATTTTTATTTTTCCTCCAAACTATTAAAAGACTTTAACGCATCGTCAATAGCATCAGAAGGATTAGTCGCATCATTCATACTATTTTGTCTTCGAATCATTTCCACAATTTCAAAAGGATTGGTTGGAAGAACTGAACTATCCTCATCTGTTTTAGTAGAATTATCAATTTCTAATTTTCCAAATAAGTCTTGTGCATTTAGGTAATCACCTTTTAAGGAAGTTAGCAAAATAAAAGAAATTACAAAAGTTGTTGGTATATAAAGGCTTTTGCAAAAATTATTTTTCATTTTATTTAATTTCAAAATTCTTTAATGCTAAAATTTTCTGCTAACTTAATTTTACATAATTTGGTAGAAATTTGTTAATAGCAACTTGGAATGTTAACTCAATAAGAACAAGACTTTCACAAATAATAGATTGGATTAATCAAGTAAATCCAGATATTCTATGTTTGCAAGAAACAAAAGTGGTGGATGATAATTTCCCGGTTGAACCTTTTGAAAAATTAGGTTATTCATTAGAGGTCTACGGACAAAAATCATACAACGGTGTGGCTATTATTTCAAAAATAAAGCCAGAAAATGTGAAAAAAGGATTCAAAGATTGTACAGACTCTAATCAAAATTCCGAAATTTTCCTAGATCAAAAAAGATTAATTTCTGCTGATATTAATGGTATAAAAATCATAAATGTCTATGTGCCAAACGGATCTTCTCTGGAATCTAGTAAGTTCGAATACAAAATTAATTGGTTAAATTGTTTATCTTCATTTTTGGATGAGCAGGAAAAAAAAGGTGAATTAATTTGTCTAATGGGTGATTTTAATGTTGCTCCATCTTATTTGGATATTCATGATCCAAAGAAATATGAAGGAGGAATAATGGCATCTGAGATAGAGAGAAATGCACTAAATAATGTTTTGAAAAAAAGATTAATAGATTCTTTCAGGATTTTTGAACAAAATACAGGCCATTGGAGTTGGTGGGATTACCGTAATAACGCATTTGAATTAAATAAAGGTTGGAGAATAGACCATATATATATAAGCAAAGAACTGACATCAAAACTTAAAAGTTGTGTCATAGACTGCTTACCAAGAGGTAATTTACGTCCAAGTGATCATGCCCCAGTAATGATAGAACTTAACTTAAACGATATAAATGAAGATTTTTTTGAGGATGAGGATAATTTTTTCGAAATATAAAAAATAAATTGAATCTCTTCTTGAATCCATGGAAACGCTTATTAATAAAGAGTTATATAAAATGAAATAATATTTTTATAATAATTTCTTTAAAACTAATAATTTACAATCCAAACTATCGCAATAAAAATATCATAATGTAGAATTTCATTCTGATTGACAAAATTTTTACTTATTTCTAATTTAGAACATGACAAGATTTTTCTCAAAACATCATTTAGCTAAATCGTGACTGACATATTAAATTACACCAAATCAGAAGAAATTTTCTCTGCTGCCCAACAACTAATGCCTGGAGGAGTAAGCTCTCCAGTAAGAGCCTTTAAGTCTGTAGGAGGCCAGCCAATTGTTTTTGATAGAGTCAAAGGTCCCTTCGCTTGGGATATCGATGGTAATAGATATATTGACTACATAGGTAGTTGGGGGCCTGCTATATGTGGACATGCCCACCCTGAAGTTATAACAGCATTACAGGAAGCAATTGAGAAAGGCACGAGCTTTGGTGCTCCATGCGTTCTAGAGAACAAACTTGCTGAAATGGTCATAGATGCAGTACCTTCAGTGGAAATGGTTAGATTTGTTAATAGTGGAACTGAAGCATGCATGGCAGTTTTGAGACTTATGCGAGCATTTACTGGAAGAGATAAAGTTATTAAATTTGACGGTTGCTATCACGGTCATGCAGATATGTTTTTAGTGAAGGCTGGATCAGGTGTAGCCACTCTAGGTTTACCAGATTCTCCAGGTGTTCCACGGACGACAACTGCCAACACACTTACTGCTCCCTACAATGACCTTGAAGCAGTAAAAAAATTATTTTCTGAAAATCCTGATGCCATTTCGGGGGTTATCCTTGAGCCTATTGTTGGTAATGCTGGATTTATTACTCCGGAACCTGGATTCCTGGAAGGATTAAGAGAATTAACATCTGAGAATGGATCCTTACTAGTTTTTGACGAAGTAATGACTGGATTCAGAATAAGTTATGGAGGCGCACAAGCAAAGTTTGGTGTAACTCCTGATTTAACCACTCTCGGCAAAGTAATTGGTGGAGGCCTACCCGTTGGAGCTTATGGAGGCAAAAAAGAAATAATGTCTATGATAGCTCCCTCAGGTCCGGTCTATCAAGCAGGTACATTGAGCGGAAACCCTCTTGCAATGACTGCTGGAATAAAAACCCTCGAGCTCTTAAAGCAAGAAGGAACGTACGAGAAATTAGATTCAATAACTTCTAGATTAATTGAAGGAATAATTCAGTCTGCTGAAAATAATAGTATCTCAATTAATGGTGGAAGTGTAAGCGCAATGTTTGGATTTTTCTTATGCAATGGGCCAGTTAGAAACTTTGATGAAGCAAAAATGAATGATGCCGAATTATTTGCTAAGTTACATTCAGAAATGCTTCAGCGAGGAATTTACCTAGCTCCAAGTCCTTTTGAAGCTGGATTCACATCACTTGCTCACAGTGAAGAAGAAATTGATAAGACTATCGAGGCATTTGATGAATCCTTTAACGCTATAAAAAAGTGATATTTTTTTAATATTGTTAAAAGAAAAATGGAAATAAACTAATGAATAGAGAAGTAATTTTAATTAATTATCTTCTACCACCAACTATCACAGGTGGACTACCACCTTCTGAACCTGGCAATCCAGGTACAACTTGAGTACTACCATCCCACTTGTCTAGAAAAAGTTTGAAGAGTACTTGATCGTCAAGGCTTTTGTTTAATGTTTCATATCTGAGAGCCTCTTGTTCAGCAATTTCAACTTCTGTTTTTGCTCTTAACAGCTGTTGACCAGCTATTTGTTTTTGTTCAATAGCAGCTCTATATTCTTCAGCAATCTCTAATCCAGTAAGATCTAAACTTTTGACATCGACATAATCAAATGAATTAAGTTCTTTGGCAACGGTATCTCCTACTTTTTCGGAGATGACTGCAAATTCAGTAGCGATTGTCTCTAGCTCGTACTGAGAAAAAACTGATTTAAGCGCTTTAAGTAGAGAGGGTTGAACAATTTTTTGATAAACATCGCTATTTCTACTAGCGATAGTAGCGAAAATTCTTCCGGCTTCATTAGGCTTTACTGAATATTTTACGGTAGCTGTAGCCCTAATAACTTGAAGATCTTTAGTTAAAGTTTCAAATTTCTCAGGTTGAACCTGTGTTTTAATATCAAATGGATAAACTGACTGAACAAATGGAAGTTTAAAATTTAAACCCGCTCTCCTTGAGGGACCACTTACTTTACCAAGTGTCGTAACTACTGCAACCTGTCCAGAGGGCACTACAAAGAGAGACTGTGTTAGTAAAAGAAAGCCAGTAAAAGACAATACAATTAATAGCGTTGCTGTCCCACCTGGACCAGTTGGAGTAACATTTTTAAAGGATGTTGACATTAAAATTCTTCTTTTTTACACATCATATTTAATCAAATTAGTTAATGCATTAGTAAGGCATTTAATTAAAATATTTTTTTAATAATTGTAAAAAGAAATATAAATATTATTTGTATTAAATGTTTGATTTAAATTCTTCCAAAAGCTTTAAATAAAGGCCTTCATCTATTTCTCTGATGTCATATTCAGATGGTAAAACACCATGTTTATATTCATGTACTGCCATCCAACAAAATTTCTCTATTTCTCCCTTCGAAAAACGAGGATATTCCTGAACCTTTACAAACAATTCTTTAATTAGTGTTTCTGAATAATTTGCCATATTTCTAAATAATTTCTTATAAATATTATCTAAAATTATTAGCCTTTAGAGGAATATTCAAAGACTCTTCAAGTTCACTAATAAGTTTAATTGCTAATTGAAGATCATTTTTGCTCTTACTCGAGACTCTTAATGTTTCCCCATTTATGGTGACATTAATTTTTTTAATTTGATCTCTAATATTTTTACTGATTTTTTTCGCTATTTCTTGTTTAATTCCTTGTTTTAATAAAATTGTCTGTTTAACTTTATTGCCACTCACCATTTCAATCTCACCGTAGTCGAAGATTTTTAAAGACAAGTTTCTTTTTATTGATTTTTGTCTAATTATGTCGTTTACAGCATTTAATGTTAATTCACTGTTGGTGGTTATAAAAATACTTTCTTTATCTAAATCAACTGTAGTATCTGTTCCTTTCAAATCATATCGTTGAGAAATTTCCCTTTTTACTTGATCCAAACTATTAACTAATTCCTGTCTCTCAAAATCAGAAACCACATCAAATGAAAAACTTTCAGCCATCTTGAATTTTTAAACCCAAGACTACTTTTAGCATAAAAAAGATTTAAATAAGGGAAAATGGATTTAATTAATCAAAAAATAACAAACTAACCAACTTTCCCATTTCTTCCGCACATCTACAACTATTTAATAAAGTTTCACTATCGTGAAAGGCGAAACATATCAATTGATCGCACCTAGTAATAATTTCTTGATTACAAAGACTGCTTGCAAGAGGCAAAGGCAATTCATCATTCTCACTTTTTTCAACCAAATGCATTACCTTCTCAAGTTGATCCTTTATTTCAGGTATTTGTCTATCAAGACTTTGAGGCAATAAAACAGTTAATAATGATGGATTAACATCTAAAACAGCTCGAATAACTGCAGCATTTACTCCTTGAGATCCAGATGTAAGAATATTATGTCCCTCCTCTGCTAGCGACCTTGCTATCAACTCAATTAAGTGGATATCGACGACTGGTACATGTCTACTGCCCAAAAAAGCAATTCTCCTTTTCCCGTTATCTTGGAGTTTTGCAAGTTCTTGGGCTAAGGTATCAATACCTTCAGTTGCGGGTAGATCTAAAGAGCGACTCAAAATAAAATGGTTCCTATATTTGAAATTAGCATTTATCTGGAAAATTGCAGGGAAAATCTACCTTTTCGAGTATTCTTTTTAGATTGACATGCTCCTGAACTAACTGGAATGCGTAAGAAGCTTTAACTGATTCATGTATTCTGACATGACCAAAAGCTTGTTCAATAATTTCTACTGAAGCGAGAGTGTCTAATTCTACTTTTAAAATTGGCACCTCTAATTCCTCAGCTCTGTGAATCAATTGTGATAAAGGATCTCCCAAACCAGTTAAGATTAGGCATTGAGTAGAGGCTTCCAACGCCG
The DNA here is from genome assembly GCA_003280725.1 of Prochlorococcus sp. AG-355-M18. GTDB lineage: Bacteria > Cyanobacteriota > Cyanobacteriia > PCC-6307 > Cyanobiaceae > Prochlorococcus_A. The sequence continues at coordinate 60,557 of QCED01000003.1, forward strand.
CAAGTTGTATGTCAGTTCTATCTGCTCCTGTAACTACTGCCATATTTCGTCTTCTCCTGAAGAATTCCATTGCAGAATTTACACCCATAGCACCAATACTTAATGTCTCAACAAGTAATTGATCTTTTTCGGGACAACAAATTACTTGGGCATTTAATCTTCTTACAAGCTCACCTACTGTTACACTTCTGAGCAATGGTGATTTAGGCATCACCCCAAACACTTCAATATTCATATCTTTAAGAGATGGTATTATTTCATTTTTAACTTTTTCTACTTCTTGAGGCGGAACTGCATTTAGCACAACTCCAGCTAAATGCTTTCCTAATTGTTTTTTTGCATCAAGTAATGCATCTACGCTTTTACAATCTTCCCATAAATTTACAATTAAGACTTTCGCATCTAGACTCTCAGCTAATTGTGGCAGACTTAAACCATAAATCATTCCTTCATGAAGACTTCCAGCTGCCTCTAAAATGTTTAATCCTTCAAAATCATCATTAACTAATTCCAAAATTTGATCAAAACCTTTTCCCGGAAGCAAGTCTTTATTAAAGATTCTTTTTTCTGCTGATATATTATCCAATAATCCTACTGAAGAAATCAAATTTTCCAACTCAATATTCAATGTTGATCCAATAAACTTCACATCATCATCAATTAATCCTTCATATGACATTGATGGTAAATTAGTGAGTTCGATACATGTTGCTAGTGGTTTACCAATACGTACTTTTTTTTTCTCTTGTAAAAGTTTTTTCGCTATCCCCAGAACCAATGCGGACTTACCACTAAATGGCTCACAAGAACCAATTAATAATATATCGCTCATAATTAGTTAAATTATTTATTGATAGGTCCAAGATAATATTATTTTTAGAACTAAACAAATTTTTATTTATGAGTTTTAATCAAATAAATAAATAAATTTTTCTTTTAGGAAAATTTTATTTTTAATTATTTAATATTTCCTCAAAATCTAATAGAGTTAAAGATGCTATGAATAAAGAAAAAACTATTGGAATCACAGGAGCTTCAGGTGCCCTAGGCAAAGAACTAACAAAATTATTTCGTCAGAAAGGATACAAAGTACTTGGATTTACTCATCGAACAACAAATTCCAAAATAAATCTTGAGTCCCCAAATGCATGGATTAAGTGGGAATGCGGTCAAGAATCAAAATTAAAAAAGCATTTTAAAGAAATAGATATCTTAATTTTGAACCACGGAATTTACGATTTGAGTAGAGAAAATTCCAATTATGAAAAATCAATAGAGATAAATGCATTAAGCAAATTCAAATTACTAAATTTATTTGAAGAAATCGCCTTAACAAATAAATCATCAACAAAAAAAGAAGTCTGGATAAACACATCTGAAGCAGAAATATTACCTGCCCTTAATCCATCATATGAGATAAGTAAAACCCTTATTGGAGAATTAGTTTCTTTCAAAAAAAATCTACTTAGCAAGGATACTAAGAAAAAATTAATTATTAAGAAAATCATCTTAGGTCCTTTTAAATCTGAACTAAATCCGATTGGAATTATGAGTCCCAAATTTGTTTCCAGGAAGATTTATGATCTAGCAAAGTCACAAGGTTATCTAATAATAATTAGTCCAAATCCATTATCTTATATACTTTTCCCCTTGAAAGAATTTTTGAACTTTTTTTATTGCATAATTATCTATAGATACAAATCCTAGCGACTAAAAGTCTCTATCCGTCAATATCTCGATCCCATCTTTTAAAACAACAATTGTATGTTCCCATTGGGCGGATAATTTTCCATCTTTTGTTATAACCGTCCATCTATCATTCAATGTTTTACAAAACTTACTACCTTCATTAACAATCGGTTCCACAGCTAGTGTCATACCTTCACGAAGAACTACATTAGGCAATTCATTAGTCCGAAAATTAAATACAGAAGGTTCTTCATGAAGATTTCTTCCAACTCCATGTCCTGTATAATCTTCAACAACACTGAACCCATTTTTCAAAACAACATCTTCAATTTCCCCAGCGACATCAAGAAGTGTATTTCCCGCCTTAATTTTCGAAAGTCCAGCATAAAGTGCCTTATAAGCTACATCACTAAGATTTTGAGCCTTTGAACTAACTTCTCCTACACAAATTGATATACAACTATCTCCGTGGAAGCCATCCAAATACGCTCCTGTATCAATCTTAACTAAGTCACCGTTTTTAATTATTTTATTTCTATTTGGTATCCCGTGGACAACCTCATTATTGATACTAGAGCAAATACTAGAGGGGAAACCATGATAGCCCTTAAAACTTGGCACAGCTCCAAAACTTTTTATCCTCTTTTCTGCAAAATCATCTAATTCTTTTGTACTCATTCCTGGTTTAATTAGATCATTAATTTCCCTTAAAACTGTTGCAACTATCCTGCTAGATTTTTTCATCAAATTTATTTCACGTGCAGACTTTATTTCAATTCCCCTTCTCCTTTGTATAAAAGGAACTTGATCATTAGTTTTGGAATTATTTTTATTTAGTAAAAGATCTGCAAAATGTTTCATTGGAATAAATAAAATAGTAATAGATAAATATCATCAAAATAGCCACAATAGTTTTGGCTATCTTTAATTTATCAATAACAATGGGAAACCGGAATGAAATTCTTTTCTAATTCTAGGCAATTTCATAAAGCTTTGGCTCCTTGGGTTTTTCTTCCATTATTTATATCTTCAATTACCGGGCTTCTCTACAGAGTTTCAAAAGATTTATTAGGTTACTCTAGAGATCAAGTACATTGGTTAATGTCCCTCCACGAGGGCGAATGGCTTGGAGATAATGGAGAATTAATATATGTAATATTGAATTCCCTAGGAGTTTTATGGATGCTCATAACAGGATTCCAAATGTTTTCAAAAACAATTTCAATTACTAAAAAGGTTACTAAAGGCGAGTCTAAGGGTTAAGATATAAGACTTGTAGGATAAAAAAGACCAAAATGGCTAAAGAGAAACAAGAAAATGAATTAGAAACTGATGTTAAAGCTGAAGGATCAATTGATGTGACAGTTGAAAAAGAAGAAAAAAACTTAGTTTCTGAAACGACAAAATCAAATAGTGTTTCCACACTTATTGAGGAATTTGAAAATGAACAAATAAAAAAAGAATTACCTGAAATTTATGTCGGAGACACCGTAAAAGTAGGTGTGAAAATCACTGAAGGTAACAAAGAAAGAGTTCAACCTTATGAAGGTGTTGTTATAGCAAAAAGACACGGAGGTCTCAATCAAACAATTACAGTAAGAAGAATTTTCCAAGGCATTGGTGTTGAAAGAGTATTTATGCTACATAGTCCACAAGTTGCTTCTCTAAAAGTTGAACGCAGAGGTAAAGTAAGAAGAGCTAAGCTATTCTATTTAAGAGATAGAGTAGGTAAAGCTACTCGCGTAAAACAACGCTTTGACCGTTAAACTTGTAAAGTAACAGGTTTAATGTTCACAAAGGCGCTTATAATCATTTTGATGCGTCGTTAGTTCAGTTGGTAGAACGCAGGTCTCCAAAACCTGATGTCGGGGGTTCAAGTCCTCCACGACGCGTTTGATCAACATTTTTGTAAATCATTTTTCATAAAATGGAGTTAGATCTTCAACCCGGGGACGTAGTTAAAGTCCTAGAATCAGCAGCTTTAGGATGGGTTCGTGCAAGAGTCATCAGAGTTAAATCTGGTGGAAGAGTTGTTGTACAGAGTGACCAAGGCAGAGAATTTACAGCGAGAGGTAACCAAGTTAGGTTGATAGAACCTGCTGGCTTTAGGCCTCAAAAATAAATAGTTCTTTGTACTTAGATAGCTCATAAACGAACTATTTCTTAAAATCCTCAAAATAAAAAATTTTTTTTATTACAACAACATTAAATAAGTATTATGATCTGATAATTTTAAGAATGAAGTTTTAATTGAATTTAAAACTAAAATTTTGGGACCGTAGTTCAACTGGTTAGAGCACCGCCCTGTCACGGCGGAAGTTGCGGGTTCGAATCCCGTCGGTCCCGTTTTTTCTAAGAGAAATTTGGAGAAACGTTTAAGATTAGCACCTAGTCCAACCGGTTTATTTCATATAGGTACAGCTAGGACAGCATTATTCAACTGGTTATACGCTAGGAAAATAGGTGGCAAATTCCTTATAAGAATTGAAGATACAGACTTTATTCGATCTAAATCTGAATACACAAAAAATATATTGGAAGGGTTAAATTGGCTTGGACTTAAATGGGATGAAGAACCGGTAAAACAAAGTGAAAGGATTTCGATTCACAAAAAATACATCCAAAAACTATTGGAATGTGGAGCTGCATATAGATGCTTTACTACCGAAGATGAGATTTCTGATTTAAGAGAGGAACAAAAAAACAAAGGATTGCCTCCAAAGCATGATAATAGGCACAGAAATCTTTCAAAAGATGAAATAGAATCATTTATATCTCAAGGAAGAACTTCCGTAATAAGGTTTAAAATTGATGAAAAGATACAAATCAAATGGGTAGATCAGATAAGGGGTGAGATTAAATGGCAAGGGAAAGACCTAGGTGGTGATTTAGTTCTATCAAGAAGGGCTATAGGATATGAGATTGGAGATCCTTTATATAATCTTGCGGTTGTAATTGATGATAATTTCATGAATATCACCCATGTAGTGAGGGGAGAAGACCATATTTCTAACACAGCAAAACAAATACTAATTTATGAAGCACTAAATTTTAATTTACCAACGTTTTCTCATGCACCGCTAATACTAAATAGCGAAGGGAAAAAGTTATCCAAGAGAGATTGTGTTACTTCAATCGACGAATTTAAAGATATGGGGTATTTACCAGAGGCTTTAGCAAACTACATGGCCTTTCTAGGTTGGTCACCAAAATCTGCCGAAAGTGAAATAATTTCACTTGATGAGATATCTAAAATTTTTGACTTATCAGATATAAATAAAGCTGGAGCTAAATTCAGTTGGGAAAAACTCAACTGGATTAATTCTCAATACATAAAAAATATGGAATCAGGAAAGTTATGTAAGCTCATAAGTAAATACTGGGATAATATGGGATGGGAACCACCATCAAAAGAATGGGCTATTAAATTAGCAATTTTACTTAGAGACTCTATTACTCTTTTAAAAGATGCCATTGATCAATCAAAACCATTTTTCTTAATACCTACAATTCAAAAAGAAGGTCAAGATTTTCTGGAAAAAAATGATAGCGAAACATCTTTAAAACTAATCTTAAATTATTTAAATGAGCAAAATGCTATAAAAGTAGACAAAGAGAAAGCTAAAGAAATAATAAACGAAATCTCAAAAATGTATAACGTTAAAAAAGGGATATTAATGAAATCATTAAGAGTAGCCTTTTTTGGATCTCTCAGTGGGCCAGATTTAATTCAAAGTTGGGAGCTTTTCTCAGAGAGTAAAACTGATATATCTCGAATAAAAAGATGTCTTAAATTAATTTAAATTATTTTTTTCTAATTCAAGCCTATTGGCCAAAGGCTTGGCTGAAAGACCTTGTATTCCTACTGTCATTAATATAGTAAGAAAAACTAAACCTTGGAGACGGCCAGCACCAAGTATACCAGCCTGCTCTAATCTGATAGAAAAAAGAGAAGCTACCGCTGCAGTAACAATACCTCTTGGGGCTAACCAGGCTAAAAAGATTTTTTCTTTTAAATTCAATTCTTTTCCCATTGTTGCTATCCATATAGAAATAGGGCGAATAATTACCATCAACATAAAAACGCAAACAACTCCTCCCCAGCCAAGCGGACTTAATTCCCCCCAAGAAACGTCAGCGGCCAAAAGAGGAAAAAGAACTGTTATTGCTAATTGAGCTAATTCACCTATTAGATTATCCAATCTCTCCTTATCTATAACTTCTCTTTTGCCTACAATAAAACCTGCCGCAACAGAAGCAGGCAAGCCTGATTCTGGCAGAAAATATTCGCAAATTCCATACACAAGGAAAATAAATCCAAGGGTAACTTGAAGCTCGATACCAAATGAGGCTTCATTTTTTATTTTTTTTAAAATTTCTGATAGTAACCATCCTGCACTTAATCCGATTAACACTCCTCCCCCTAATCTTTGCATTAATGCTATAAATACATCGTTAATCCCACGTAGGTCACCTAAAGTCAGTTCTAAAAGCAGTAATGCCAGTACTGCACCAATTGGTTCAAGCAACAACCCCTCAGCTTTTAAAACTTCCGAGAGAGGGGAAGCTAATTTTATTTGTTCTACTAGTGGAGAGACAACTGTTGGTCCAGTAGCTAGAACGATGGCACTATATATTCCTGCAACTTGCCACGATAGGCCTGCCAACCAATGAGCAATAAAAATTCCAGCTGATAATGAAATAAAAAGTCTTACTAATGAAATTTTCAAAACAGTATTTCTTATATTACCCTCAGGCAGTTTTAAATTTAGTCCTCCTTCAAATAGAACCAAGCAGACTAGAAGACCTACAATAGTTTCAAGCCCTTGTCCAAGATCTAAAGGCTCAACCAGCCCTAAACCTGATCTTCCTATAAGTAATCCAGAAAGCAATAAAATAACTACACTGGGGAAACCTGTTAAAGAAGAAAATAATCGAGCACAAGCACCTGCAAATACGGTTATTCCCCAAAGTAATCCAAGCCTTTCAGGCGTCATAAAAAATTATAAATAATAGAAATATTTATTATTTTGATTAAATCAATAATCTTATCTTAAGTCCAATAATTACAATACTTTTTAATTTAATTAACTAGCTGAATAAGATTAATTTTTATTAAATCCTTCAAAACTACTTTTAAGTTAATTATATTTTTTCCATTAAGAAAATTGGCTTATTAAAGCAATAATTATAAAAATAATTCCTATACCGACAGTCGCCATCCTTCCATTCCATATTTCAGCTTGAGGGGTAAAACCTCTTTTCCACAAATTCAGTTCTTTTTTATCAACGATGTTTTTTGTTTCTTTAATCTCGATTTTAGATTGTTTGTTCATTGAAGTTAAAAAGGAGGTTTTTCTTCATAAAGGGTATTTGCTTGTTCAATTGATAGTCTTCCTGCGACACCTAATTTAAGGGAACTAGAATGATCCCTAAATTTAATCCTGAACAACGCCGCCGCTCCAATCATTGCCGCATTATCTGTACAAAGATTAAGGGGAGCTAAATGAACTTTAATAGATTTTTTACTAGCTTCACTAATCATCATTTTTCTTAATGTATCGTTAGCAGCCACTCCTCCAACTACAACAACGTTATCCAAGCTATGATCTTCTGCACATTTTATTGTTCTCTCTACCAAGACTTCTGCCACTACTTTCTCAAAACTAGCCGCAATATCAGGAATTGGAATGGTCTTCCCATCCAAATTGATTTTCTCAACTAATCTTAATACGGCAGTTTTTAGACCACTAAAAGAGAAATCATATTTAAGAAATCCACCTTTTTTATCAGAAATCCTACATTTTGGTAAATTAAATTTCATTGAGTCTCCATTCTTAGCAATCTTTTCGATTGCCGGTCCCCCTGGATAGCTCAAGCCTAATAGTCTACCAACTTTATCAAAGGCTTCTCCTGCAGCATCATCAAAACTTTTCCCAAGTCTATGCATTACCCTTTTATCATCAACCTTTATCAATTCAGTATGTCCGCCGCTTACAAGTAAGGTAAGAAAAGATTTCTTTGGATAGTTTTCTGAAAATAGAATTGAAGATAAATGCCCCTCCAAATGATGAATTCCTAAAAATGGCTTTGAATATAACATGCAAAGTGATCTTGCAGTTATGGAGCCAACTCGTAAACAACCCACTAATCCAGGAGCTACAGTTGATGCAATATAATCAACTTCCTCAATTTTTATTTTTGATTCTTCTAAAGCTTTATCTAAAACAAAAGGTAATAATTCTAAGTGCTTTCTAGCTGCAAGTTCAGGAACAACCCCTCCCCATTTTGAATGATCTCCAATTTGAGATGCAATTATATTTGAATGTATTTTGAAAGTATCGCCAATATTAGAAACTATTGAGACAGATGTCTCATCACAACTTGTTTCAATAGCTAAAACTTTATGCATTTTTGGTTCAACTTGTTCTATTTTAATATTAATTTCTTAATTAACACACTATAAGGAATTAAAGATTGCAACTTATGAAATTCTTTTTTTCAATCATAACCTCAGTTTTTCTGTTCCTAGGAATTACTCCAATTGCTCTAGCAGCTAATGGGCCTGCCTTAAACGCAGACAGAGCTAGCACAGAATATACTGCTTCAGCCCTTACAAAATGCTCTGAAAATCCAAAATTCATTGAGAGAGCAAATTCTGCAACTACTCAAAAAGACATCGCAAGATTTGAAAGATATGGAAAAGCATCATGCGGAGATGATGGTCTTCCACACTTAATAATTGGACCTCCTCTTGAGCCATGGGGAGCCCTATTAAATAGAGGTCATGAAGGAGATTTACTTATCCCAGGAGTACTGTTCATTTATATTGCTGGAATTATAGGTTGGTCAGGAAGAGAATATCTGATTGAATCAAAAAAGACTAAGAACCCAGCTGATCTTGAGATCATTATTGACCTTGACTTAGCCAGAAAATGTCTTGTGAAAGGAGCACAATGGCCTCTTCTTGCTAATAAGCAAGGTAGGAATGGAGATTTAAGAGAGAAAGATAACAATATTACCCTTAATGGTCCTCGTTAAAAATCTTTAAAAAATTTTCACAAAACAAATGTTCAAAATTCTAAACACAAAATTTGTCAGATCTGCCCCAGTAGTAGCAGCAATTTGGCTAAGCCTTACAGCCGGAATAATTATTGAATTTAATAGATTTTTCCCAGATTTATTATTCCATCCAATGAGCTGATAAAGAGAAAATAATCAAGTTTTTATTAACTTGATTATTTTTTTTGCTGTTTCATCAACATTGTGATTTGTTAATGCAAAATCAAATTGATTTGATACAGAAATCTCATAATTAGCCCTTGAGAGCCTTTTTTTAATTGCCTCTTCTTTTTCTGTACCTCTATTTCTTATTCTTCTCTCTAACTCTTTTTTATCCGGAGGAAGTAAAAATATTGACAGCGAATTAGGAAACTTATTTTTTATTTGCCTTGCACCCTCTACTTCAATTTCAAGTAGGACGATAAATCCCTTTTTTATTTTCTCATTAACAGAAGACAAAGGGGTTCCATAGTAGTTTCCAGCGAATTGAGCCCATTCTAGAAACAGGTTTTGTTCAATCATTTCTTTAAACTTTTCTTGATTTAAAAAGTAGTAATTTTTCCCCTCCTTCTCTCCCTCTCTAGGTTCTCTAGTAGTTGCAGAAATTGAAAGCCAAATTTTTTTTTCTTTACCTACTATTTCTTTAACAACTGTTCCTTTACCTACCCCGCTGGGTCCAGTAAGGATAATAAGTTTTTTTTGATTTTTCATATTAAATTTTTTACAGTAAAATAAACATCTTGTGAATTAAGAAGGAATAATGCAAAAAGGCGTTCCGCAGATAATGGACATTACATCTATTAGATCTGTCTTGCATTATTTGACAAGGAATATCTTACCTACAAAGTTTGAAACTGCCCAACAACCAGAGCCTAATACAATTCAATTATGTTTCAGAGGAGTTAATTCTCAAACATGGTTAGAAGTTTCATGGAATGGAGACTCTCCTAGAATACTAAAGATAAATAAGCCAGAAAAGATTGGGAGAGAAAGCACACTTTCTAAACAAATAAGATATGGATTAAAGTATATGGCTTTAATTTCGATTGATCAAGATGATTTCGAGAGAGTTATAAAATTTAGTTTTGCGAAAAAACCTGGAGATGAGATTAATAAGTATTTAATTTTTGAATTAATGGGAAAACATAGCAATATTTTTTATTTGGATAATAAACAAAAAATAATTGCCGTTGGTAAACAAATTAAATCAAGTCAATCTAGTTTTAGAACAATTTCAACAGGATCAATTTATACTGGCCCTCCAGTTAATCTCAAAAAACAACCTAGAGAAGATGAGTCTTTTCAATCATGGAAAAGCTCAATTTCAATAGTCCCTGAGTCTTTGAAATACTGTTTAATAAATACCTATCAGGGAGTAAGCCCTATCCTCACAAAACAATTAGAGGTTATTAGCAAAACTGATAATCCTCAAATAATGGAAAAAAATATCGATTTCATTAGCGATACGGATTTAAAGGAAATATTTAAAAATTGGAAGATTTGGATAAATAGGTTTAAAAATAATAACTTTAAGTTTTCTACATTTAACAATGATTTTTATTGCGTTTGGTTTTTTGATAAAGAAATTAATTGCGAAAATAATATAGATTTATGCAACAGTTTAGAGAATTATTATAGCTATTATCTGAAACAAAAAAAACTTGAATTGTTGGAAAAGAAAATTGAAGGGATAATTTTTAAACAGACCAATACAGAGAAAAAAAATTTAAATATTCAAAATGATCTTCTGACAAAATCAGAGAACTATGAGATATATAAAGAAAAAGCTGACAACATATTCTCTTCAAATGAAATTACAAAACGAGATATTATGAAAGGACAAAAACTATATAAAAAGTCAAAAAAATTTAAGAGATCTAGAGAATTGATAAAAGAAAGATTAAATATTTACAAAACAAATATTGAAAGATTGGAAGAATTCACTATTCTTCTAGAAAATTTGAATTCTTTAAAACATGAAAAACTTTTTATGAGAATCAAACTACTAGAAGAAATTATGGAAGAAATTTGTAACGAGTTTAATATCAATATCAAGAGGCAAAGAGAAGATCAGAAAAGTACATATGAGATACAATCTTCACCAATTCAAGTTGACACTCCCACAGGATTGAAGCTTCAGGTAGGGAGAAATATGAGGCAAAATGACTTAATAAGCTTTAAGTTCTCCAAAAAAGGCGATTTATGGTTTCACGCACAAGAATCACCAGGCAGCCATGTAGTTTTGAAGTCTTCATCTTCAGCAGCATCTGAACAGGATCTTCAAATAGCTGCAGATCTAGCTGCTTTATTTAGCAAGGCAAAAAGAAACATTAAAGTACCAGTTAATTTAGTAAAAATTAAAGATTTACAAAAAATCAAAAAAGGAGGACCGGGTTGCGTTTCCTTTAAAAATGGAGAAATTATTTGGGGAAATCCTACAAGAGGAGAAGATTACATTAAAAAAAATCTTAAAACAGTAATTTAGTTTATAATAAAAAAAATTTTTAAATCTAAATGTTTGATTTTCTTTTGGGCACTCATGAATTTTTAGGAAATCATAGTTTTCCAGAATTTATTGTTGGATATCTATTTGGTGCTGCATTAATAATTGGAGCTCCTACTGTTTTCTTACTACTTGCCTTCGTAAGCGCTTTAATGAAAACAAATGGGAAAATGGGTGGATATAGAGAATATGAAACTTATGGTGAATCATCCTTGAATGATGCCCCTCCTTTCTTATTACCAGATCCCACTAATCCTAAATAAATCAAATAATTAAGCTTATTTAAAAATAAATTGGACTTTGACAATGGTAATTTTAAACCTTTTTCTTGCAAAATCTTGATCAAATAATAATGATAGGTACAGGTCAAAGTGAAAATAAATTATCAGATTCCATGACTTTTAGTGATCATTTAGAAGAGCTTCGTCAAAGGATACTAAACTCAATTTACTCAATACTTATTTCAATATTCTTTAGTTTTCTCATCATAAAGCCATTAATATCTTTTTTAGAAATCCCAGCTGGTGATATTCATTTACTACAACTTGCTCCAGGAGAGTTTTTATTTGTAGCTATTAAAGTTGCAGGCTACAGCGGATTAATAGTGTCTTTTCCTTATATTATTTATCAAGTAATATTGTTCATTTCCCCTGGTTTAACAAAACAAGAAAAAAGCCTTATCTTGCCAGCAGTTTTTGGTTCAGGTCTTCTGTTTTTTTTAGGATTAATTTTTTCATGGTGGATATTAGTCCCAGCAGCAATAAATTTCTTTATTTCTTTCGGTGCTGATATTGTTGAACCAACTTGGTCTATAGAAAGATATTTTGATTTTGTTCTCCTATTAATGTCCAGCACTGCAATAGCTTTTCAATTGCCAGTATTACAATTTATTCTTGGTTCTCTAGGAATAATCACAACAGAAAAAATGATTTCTAATTGGAAGATAGTTGTTATTTCATCAGCAATATTATCTGCAGTGATTACTCCTTCAACGGACCCATTGACTATGTCATTGCTATCTATATCGATTGTGTTTTTATTTTTTGTGGGTACTGGATTAACTTACTTATCAGAAAATCTCAAGTCAAAAACTCTTTCATCTTCTCATTAAGATTTAATTGCAAGCTGACAGCTCTACCTAATCTGGGTTTAGCATTGACTTTCTTTAGCCATTCCCTTACTTCTTCTGAATATCCACATCTATTTAAAATCTCGATTTTATCAGCTATTGATTTTTTATATTCATCTTCACTTAAAGGGAATGATTCCTGTCCAAGAAATCCCCACATCATCTGAAAATACACAAATTTTCCTCTTCTAAAGAGTCTAAAATCATATTTTTTTCCCCAGCGATAAATCAAATAATGTATAACTTCATCTACAAGTAATGGGTTCATTTAAATCAATTAATAAAGACTTTCTAAACTTTTACTTTAAATTATTAAAAGTCCTATCTATTTGCAACAGAAATTGAACAATTTGATCCATAATAACTAATAAATAACAGAACCAAGTAGCGAATGACTCAATTAAGTTCCAATGATGTCCCTTCAATGGGTCGAAGGCAATTTATGAATCTTCTTACATTTGGTACTGCAACTGGTGTAGCGTT
>QCED01000004.1 GCA_003280725.1 Prochlorococcus sp. AG-355-M18
TGCTTGTAGTTTTTTTATTACTTATTTTTGTTTTTTTTGAAATAGATCCTTTTTTATCTTTTAGTTTTTCTTCTAGAAGAAGCACAGCATCATCCATGGAAAATTTTTCTAAATCAGTATCTTTGGCAAGCGAAACATTAGTTTTACCACATTTTAAATAGACTCCATATCTTCCATTTAATATTTGAATTTTTTCTTTAAATTCCTTTGGTTTTCCAAAGTCTTTAAGTACCTCTTGACCTCCTCTTCCCATTTTTGGCATCGCAAGAATTTCTAATGCTCGTTTTAGATCAACCTTAAAAACGTCATCCTCTTTTTTTAATGATCTATTTTCAGACTCATTTTCATTTTTAATCCATTTAATATATGGCCCAAATCTTCCTCTATCAGCCTCAACAACACCTCCTTCAGGGTGAACTCCTAACAATCTTGGCAAACTTAAAAGTACCAAAGCCTCATCAAGAGTTAGATCATCAGTTTTCAACTCTTTGGGTAATGAAGCTCTTCTTGGTTTAGTTTTATCTTGATCATTATTTCCCAATTGTACGTAAGGTCCATAAGGACCAAATCTTAAAAAGACTTTTTCCCCAGTTTTAGGATCAGTTCCAAGATCTGATGGACCACTTAAAATTTGATCAACTTGCTTTATGTCTAAATCTCCAGGAGTAATATCCATTGGTAGATTTCCTTTCGCCTGAATTTCATTACCAGATTCATCAATCTTTGTACCCTCTAGCCAAGGACCGTTAGAGCCAATTCTGACCACGCAAGGAAGATCTTCAAAATCAACTTGTCTATAAGCTTTGCCATCAATATCACCCTCTGTTTTCTGAACTTTTACCTCCAGACCATTTTTACCTTTGTAGAAAGTCTCGAGGTATGGTAGCCACTCAAGATTACCTGAAGATATTTCATCCAATGAAGATTCCATTTTTGCAGTAAAAGTAGTATCAACTAGATCAGGAAAATGTTCTTCCAAGAGAGCGGTAACAGCAAAAGCTGTAAACGTTGGAGCCAAAGTATTTGAAGATATATTTGCATATCCTCTATCCACAATTGTTCCAATAATGCTTGCATAGGTAGAAGGTCTTCCAATCCCTTCTTTTTCAAGAACTTTAACTAATGCAGCTTCTGTATATCTTGCAGGCGGTTTAGTTTCATGAAAAGTAGATTCCTTTTTAGTAACTTCAAGACATGTTCCAGTTGTTAAGTTTGGGAGAATAATTTCTTGTTGTTCAAGAGATGAGCTTGGGTCATCACTTCCCTCGACATATGCTCTAAAGAATCCAGGGAAATCAATACTTTTCCCGCTCGATTTAAATAATCCATCACCAACGCTAATTTCAGCATTAATCATTGTTAGCCTAGCTTCCGCCATTTGACTTGCTACAGTTCTTTTCCAAATTAGATCGTAAAGAGATAAGTCTCTTCCAGTTAGATTAGTTTCCTTTGGTGTTTTAAATAACTCACCTGCAGGCCTAATCGCTTCGTGTGCTTCTTGAGCATTTCTTGCAGTTTGATTAAATTGTCTAGGTGAGTTAGATAAATATTCTTTTCCATACATAGAACTTACACATTCTCTAGCAGCTCTAATGGCTTGTTCGGAAAGATGAAACGAATCAGTTCTCATATATGTTATGAAACCTCTCTCATATAGCCCTTGTGCACATCTCATAGTTTCTCTTGCAGACAAACGAAGCTTCCTGTTTGCTTCTTGTTGTAATGTGCTAGTTGTAAATGGAGGAACTGGCTTACGAGTGGATGGCTTTTTCTCTATTTTTGAAACTAACCAATCCTCTGAGGAAAAAGTCTTCAATAAATCATTTACTTTTTCTTCTCCAATTATCAAAGATTTATTTCCTTTTTTTAATTTGCCGGTCTGTTCATCGAAATCGGAACCATTAGAAATTCTTTGACCATTTAAACTGAATAATTTAGTTTCGAAAGTAACATTATCTTTTACTAGGGAAGCTTTAATCCCCCAGTAACTAGCTTTTTTGAAAGATCTTCTCTCTCTCTCTCTCCTAACAAGAAGTCTTACAGAAACTGATTGAACACGACCAGCAGATAATCGGGGGGCTACCTTCTTCCAAAGTAAAGGAGATAATTCATATCCAAAAAGCCTGTCCAAGATTCTTCTTGTTTCTTGAGCCTGAACAAGTTCCATATCAATTTCTCTTGTTTGATCTAAAGCTTTATTAATTGCCTTTTTTGTAATTTCATGAAAAACCATTCTCTTAGTTGGTATTTTAGGCTTAAGTATTTGCAAGAGATGCCAGCTAATACTCTCACCCTCTCTATCTTCATCAGTTGCCAGTAATAGCTGGGTCGCACCTTTCAATGCATCTTTCAACTCTTTAACAACCTTTTTCTTATCTTTTGGAACTATATAAAGTGGTTCAAAATCTTCTGTTGTATTAACTCCTATCCTTGACCATTTTTCCTTTTTAACTGCAGCAGGTATTTCAGCAGCTCCTTTTGGAAGATCTCTTACGTGTCCCATTGAAGCGAGAACTTCATAATTAGCAGGCAAAAACTTTCTTATAGTTTTTGCTTTAGTGGGACTTTCAACAATAACAAGTGTGTGATCCAAGGTTTATTTCAAAAATTGGTGTTTTTGTTCAGTTAGGGCATATTATGATTGTTTGAAGCTTTTTCAAGTAATTTCTTCTGAAAATTTCAAAAATCATACCCACAAATTATAATCAAGTTAAGATTAACTCTTAGACCCTTACAATCAAACATCTAATTTAATCCAATTTAATAAAGTGCCCAACGAAATCTTTACAATTAATTTAAATGCTCAAGCCATTATTCCAGAGGCTTTTATTTTACTAGGTATTGTTGGAACACTTCTTGTAGATTTAGCAGGAGAAAAAACTGCGTCAAAATGGGCACCAATAATTTGCTATTTATCAATTGGCAGCTCTCTTCTAAGTTTGGCCTTGCAATGGAGTAATCCGGTAGAAAGCGCATTTCTTGGGTCCTTTAATTCAGATAATTTAGCGATCGCATTTAGAGCAATAATATCTTTATCAACTTTAGTATCATTACTTATAAGTTGGCGGTATACAGAAAAAAGTGGAAGCCCTACTGGCGAGTTTGCTGCCATAGTTCTCTCGGCCACCCTTGGAGCAATGCTTTTGTGTGGATCTACTGACCTTATTAGTGTATTTATATCTCTGGAAACTTTATCTGTAGCAAGCTACTTACTCTCTGGTTACCTCAAGAGAGATCCAAGAAGTTCAGAAGCTGCCCTAAAATACCTCCTTGTTGGATCAGCTGCTGCTGCTGTCTATCTGTATGGATCCTCTTTTCTTTATGGATTAAGTGGTTCAACAAACTTAGCGACAATAGGTTTAGAAATTATCAATAAGCCATCTTTCATTACTTCTCTATCTCTTGTATTTGTCTTATCAACAGTTGCATTTAAAATTGCTGCTGTTCCTTTTCATCAATGGACTCCTGATGTATATGAAGGTTCACCTACTCCTGTAGTAGCTTTTTTATCTGTTGGCTCAAAAACAGCGGGCTTTGCATTTGCCATAAGAATATTAAGCACAACTTTCTCTTCTTTTGACGAAGAATGGAAACTTTTATTTACCATTTTGGCCATATTGAGCATGGCTCTAGGAAATGTTGTAGCCCTAGCTCAAACCTCAATGAAAAGGATGCTAGCTTACAGTTCTATTGGACAAGCTGGATTTGTAATGATTGGAATAGTATCTGGCACACAAGATGGTTTATCAGCTGCTGTTTTATATTTGGCCGCATATCTGTTTATGAATTTGGGTGCTTTTTCTTGTGTAATACTTTTCTCACTAAGAACTGGTTCTGACAGAATTCTTGATTACTCAGGACTCTACCAAAAAGATCCTCTTATTACTTTAGGCTTAAGCCTTTGTCTTTTATCTCTTGGAGGTTTACCTCCGATGTTAGGATTTTTTGGAAAGATATACTTGTTTTTTGCAGGTTGGGCAAATCATCAATATCTATTAGTAATAGTTGGATTAGTAACTTCAGTTATATCTATTTATTACTACATTTCAGTGATAAAAATGATGGTAGTGAAAGAACCACAGGAAGCTTCTGAAATAGTCAAATCATATCCTGAAATTAATTGGGGAATTGTAGGATTACCTCCCTTGAGAATTGCACTTTATACTTGCGTGGCAGTAACTGCTCTTGGAGGAATCCTATCTAATCCTCTTTTTAAATTAGCCAATACAGCAGTTTCAGAAACTCCTTTCTTAAAAGATATAATTGCTACAGCAAACAATATTTCCTAGATGAATTCTTCAATAAATGTCTAAGAAAGTCGCGAGTTTAGAAAATATATCTAAAACATATGGGAAAGAGGATCTAACTGTTAAAGCCTTAGACAGCATAAACTTAGAAATTTATAAAGGTGATTATTTAGCTGTAATGGGAGCTAGTGGTTCAGGCAAAAGTACAGCTATGAATATTATTGGATGTCTAGATAGACCATCTGAAGGTATTTATAAATTAAATGGCATTCCTGTTGAGAATTTATCTGATGATGAGCTTGCGGAAATACGTAACCAAAAATTAGGCTTCGTATTTCAACAATTTCATCTTCTTTCAGACGCAACTGCACTTGAAAACGTAACTTTGCCGATGATTTATGCTGGTATTGAGCCTGAGCAAAGATTAGAGCGAGGCAAGAATGCCTTAAAAAAAGTTGGCCTTTCAGAAAGAATGAATAATCGCCCAAACCAATTATCCGGAGGTCAACAACAACGAGTTGCTATTGCAAGGGCTATTATCAATAATCCTGCAATTTTGTTAGCCGACGAACCTACTGGAGCGTTAGATTCAAAAACCACTGAAGATGTATTAGATCTTTTTGACAAACTGCATGAGTCAGGAATAACAATAGTTTTAGTTACTCACGAAGATGAAGTTGCAAATCGCGCAAAAAAAATAGCCAAATTTAAGGATGGGAGAATAGTTGAATTAAAAGTTAATTAAATTCAGAACCTTCTTATTATCTTCAGTTGCTTTTCATTTTCAATTCTTAAATTCCCATTCGAATCAATATCTTTAATTTTCCATGCTTGAGGACAATAACCACTAGGCAAAAAGCTTTTAGAGAGAAACTTATTTGCCGATTTGATCACATATTCTTTTTTGTTATTACATTCAATTGAATCATGAAAAGCTTTAAGAACTTTTGCAGTCCAATAATGTTGATTAATATTCTTAGTTTGAAGCACTTTTGATAATGAAATACCCTCTGATGGAGTGTTATTTAAAACATTCATGCCAAGACCTATTCTTACATAGATAATTTCCTTGCCTCTCGTTATGACCCTTGGTAAAAATCCAATCAACTTTTTTGATCCAAAGAAAATATCATTTGGCCATTTCAAACAAACATTTATATTCTCCTGTCTAAGCATTTCACATATCTTAATTCCTAGAGACAAATGAAATATTTGACTTGTAAATTCTTTTGCAAATATTGGGTAGGCTGCACTTAACCAAATACCCCCTTTAGGGGAAGCCCAAGATTTTGAGTTTTGGCCAAAACCTGAGAACTGTTCTCTTGCTATTATCGCTACTGGCTGGTTTCTCTTTATTTCAGAATATACAAGCCAATTTGTTAGCTCAATTTCGGTACTTTTACATTTTATTTTGTACTGAAGTTTCCAACTTGGATATTGACCCTGTATTTTTTTTAAATAAAAAACTGTCTTAGCTGCAGATCCAATAACTTTCACAAATTCTTTATTAAAACAACGAGCATCTTTTTGAAGATTAGATTAACTTTAGTCTTAATAAGTAAATTTTACAAATTGGAGAAAAAGTATTTACCAAAAGTGAAGAAAAGGCATCCACATACATTAAAAAATTGTCTTGATAATTTCAAAAAATCATGGGGGGATTTAGATAAACTTTCTGAAATCAACGAAAAATGGAAGGACTTAATTGGTTTAGAACTATTTCAAGAATGCAAACCATTAAATATAGAAAAAAAAATACTTACTATTGCAGTAAATCATCCACAGTGGCGTCAGGCCCTATCCTACAACAAGCATAAATTAAAAGAAAGAATCGAGAAAGTTGGAATAACTTTGAATGAAATAAGAATAATACAAAATTATGAAATTAAAAATAAAAATATTAGAGCAACTGATGCAAAGATAGTTTGGGCAAACCATCCAAGCAGAATCCATCAAAATAATATGTGCATTTGCACTCTCTGTAATTCCCCAACTCCAAAAGGCGAAATCAAAAGATGGGGAAAGTGTTCTTTTTGTTGGAGAAAAATAAATAACTAAATTTCTTATTTAGCTAAAATTAGTATTCCCATTTGCCCCCCCCAAATAGTTCTATATTCAGCTTTTTTAAATCCAACTTTCGTTGCAATTTTTAAAAGCTCATTTTTCATTGGAAAGTTTCTTATACTTTTTTCAATATATGCGTATTCTGGACTTAAATTAAAAAATCGCGAAATGTTCACTACAATCAGTCTCAAATATAATTTCTGAAAAATATTAGATAAAGAATTTTTTGTTGAGTGATTAAAATCCAGGAATCCTGCCCTTCCATTATCCTTCAAAAGATAAAAAACTTTTTTTATTCCTTCTTCAACATTATTCAAGTTTCTCAGTCCATAGGACATACAAATTCCATCAAAATTTTTTGAATAATCATTAATTTCTAAGACATCTTTAATTTCCCACTTAATAAATTTATTTTTTTTAATCTCTGATTTTCTCTTGGCAATATTTAGGATATCTTTGGCACTATCGATCCCAGTGATTGAGCCCCTTGGACTTACTCTCTCAGAAATTAAGAATGCTAAATCTCCAGTTCCACAGCATAAATCAGCCCAATCTTCACCATTTAAAGGTTCCAATAAATTAACTAATTTCCTTTTCCATAATTTGTGCAGTCCAAAGCTTAATAGATTATTCAAAAAGTCATATTGATAGGAAATTCTATTAAATATATTTTTGACTTCGATGGTTTTTCTGAATTTCATTTTTAATTTTTAAAGTACTTTTTTGGGATAAATTTAATTTTATTCATATGGTCTAATTGGAAGGTTTTTTTCGAGGAGAAAAGTTTTTATTTCTTGTAAAGTAAGTTTCTTATCGTGAAGTAATGAAGCTAAAAGTGCTGCTGATGCGCTGCCTTCCTTGAAAACATCATAAATATCTTCTAAAGAACCCGCTCCTCCTGAAGCAATTACTGGAATATTAACAATATTTGCAACAGATTCTGTCAAATCTAAATCATATCCATTCTGCGTTCCATCACCATCCATTGAAGTTAGTAATATTTCCCCCGCACCTAATTCCTCAACTTTCTTTGCCCAACTTAATACATCTATTCCGGTATTCTCTCTCCCGCCTTTTACATATACATCCCATTGATCAACCTTATTAACTCTTTTTCTAGCATCAATTGCTATCACTATGCATTGATTACCAAATTCTCTGGAACTTTTAGAAATTAAATCAGGATTTCTAACGGCAGAAGAATTCAAACTCACTTTATCCGCTCCTGCTCTTAAGAGATCATTTATAGAAGAAACAGAATCTATACCTCCACCTACTGTAAAAGGGATTTTTACTGATTTTGCTGTTCTAGAGACTAGGTCTAATAAAGTATTTCTATTCTCAACACTTGCTCTTATATCTAAAAACACTAATTCATCTGCACCTTCATCAGAATACCTACAAGCCAATTCAACCGGATCCCCTGAGTCTCTCAAATTAACAAAATTTACACCTTTGACCACCCGTCCATTGGCGACATCTAAACAAGGAATTAAACGAAGAGCAACCATTTTAGTAAAAATTGTCCAAATGCTGTTAATCTTGCATAATAGCTTCCATTTTACCTCTTATGGCTGAAACAAAATTATTACCCAAAATTGGTAGTAAAATTAAAATTAACATTAACAAAGTAAAAGATAGACTACCAGGAAAATTAATTGATCAAATATCTTCTAATCCTAAAGCTGTAATAACAGGCTATAAAATGACAGACGGTAGAAGCATTGGAATCACCGCAAAATTTCAGAATGGAGAGCAAAACTGGTTTTTCCCAGAAGAAATTGAGAAAGGGTAAAGCGTAAAGTGAATGATCCAAAACAACTATTAGGAATTAAAGGGGCCTCCGAAACTTCAAGTATATGGAAACTTCGTATACAGTTAATGAAGCCAATTACATGGATCCCATTAATATGGGGTGTTATTTGTGGAGCTGCTGCTAGTGGAAATTTTGAATGGACATATAGTAATGTCTTAGCTTCACTAGCATGCATGTTGATGAGTGGGCCACTTCTTGCCGGTTATACACAAACCATTAATGATTTTTTTGATAAAGAAATTGACGCAATTAATGAGCCAAATAGACCAATTCCTTCTGGAAAAATTTCAATCAAAGATGTAAAAATTCAAATCTGGGTATTACTTATTGCAGGCCTAATAGTTGCTTTTCTATTAGATTTATATGCTAAACATAACTTTCCCTCCCTTTTACTATTAGCATTAGGAGGTTCTTTTGTTAGTTATATATATTCTGCTCCACCTCTTAAATTAAAACAAAATGGTTGGCTTGGAAATTATGCATTAGGGGCATCATATATAGCTTTACCTTGGTGGGCAGGACAAGCCTTGTTTGGGAAATTAACTATTGTGACGGCATTACTAACACTTGCTTATAGCCTCTCTGGGCTGGGTATTGCTGTTATTAATGATTTCAAAAGCGTTGAAGGAGACTCAAAGCTTGGCTTGAATTCTTTACCTGTTGTATTTGGAATTAAAAATGCAAGTAGGATAAGTGCTGGACTAATTGACATTTTTCAATTAGCAATGGTTTTAGTATTAGTCATTATTGGTCAACATTTAGCCTCTGTAATTTTGGTATTATTGGTAATTCCACAAATTACATTTCAAGATATGTGGTTGTTGAGAGATCCTCTAAAATTTGATGTCAAATATCAAGCAAGTGCGCAACCGTTCCTGATAACTGGAATGTTAGTTACAGCTTTAGCGATAGGACATAGTTTTTTAGTTGCTTAAGGTGCAAAAGATTAAATCCAAATCTTTTGTTTTAATAATTCCAATATTAATTTTTTCTGGAATATCTTTCTATATTTATAGTCTAATATTTACTACTTTAAAATTCGACATATCTAAAAATAAAAGATCTCGCACAACCAAATATTCTTATGTAATATTATCTGCTGACAATAAGGTACTAAGCAAATTGAGCCGTAAATTTGAAATAGATAATAGTAATCATAAAATTCCATTTTTTCTTAAATATTCTTTTATATCTTCAGAGGACAAAAGATTTTATAAACACAATGGAATAGATTTAAAA
This sequence comes from Prochlorococcus sp. AG-355-M18, assembly GCA_003280725.1. GTDB lineage: Bacteria > Cyanobacteriota > Cyanobacteriia > PCC-6307 > Cyanobiaceae > Prochlorococcus_A. Next base: position 9,367 of record QCED01000004.1, read on the forward strand.
AGTATTTCACGTGCCCTTTTTGAAAATATTAGAAGTGGTTATGTTAAAGAGGGAGGAAGTACGATTACGCAACAAGTTGCCAGATTAATTTTTCTAGATAATGATTTAAGTTTTCAAAGAAAAATCAAAGAAATATTAATATCACTCATACTTGAACTAAAATATGACAAAAATCAAATTTTAAAATTATATTTAAATAATATTTATTTGGGATCAGGAGCATACGGGGTTAACGAGGCTTCTCAAGTTTATTTTGGGAAACTTATGAATGAATTGACATTATCAGAGTCCGCATTAATTGCAGGATTAGCTCCAGCTCCATCAATTTATTCTCCTTATCAAAATATAGAACTAGCTATTAAAAATAGAAATAAAGTTCTTGAATCAATGTATGTTGATGGATATATTTCTCTTGCGGATAAAAATAAAGCTATCAAAGAGAAAATAAACTTAAATCATCAAACAGCAAATAATTTATTAGATGATAAATTACTAATAAATTTTATTCTTGAGGAAACAGATAAAAGAATTGAAAATAAAAATGATTATAAGTTTTTAAGGATTAAATCTTCTATCAAAAAAGATTGGCAAGAAAAAGCCCAAAAAATTTCAAGATATGTTGGACCAAAAGAACTTGAATTTGCTTTGTTATCAATCGAATCAAACACAGGACTAATAAGGACAATGATAACCAGCAGAAACCCATTAATTAACGAATACAATAGAGTGATTTCTTCTGTAAGACCTTTAGGTTCTACTTTTAAAATTATTCCTTATGCTGCTGCACTAATAGAAGGGATAAAGTTAACCGATAAATTTGAAGACTTGCCAAGATGCTGGGAAAGTTATTGCCCAAAAAATTTTTCAGAAAAATATAGAGGTTCAGTATCTTTGATTGAATCATTTAAAAGTTCCTCCAATATCGTCCCAATATCCATAACAAAAAAAATTGGCTCTAAAAATATAATTAATTTAGCTAATTCTTTTGGTCTGGGTTATAAGCAAGAGTTAAAGGAATTCCCATCATTAGCTATTGGTTCCTACGGAGATAATCTTTTAAACATTACAAGTGCCTATTCTGCAATAAATAATGGTGGGAAGATTCAAAAACCTAGCATCATAGAAAAAATAGAATCATTTAATAATAAATCTATTTGGAAAAACAAATTTGTTTCCGAGAAAATATTAGATTTAAAAGTAACAAAAAAAATAAATAAACTTCTTGAAAAATCTGTTAAAGAAGGGACTTCGAAAGCAGCTTCTATAAAAGGAAAGAAAATTTATGGGAAAACAGGAACATCTGATGGGAATAAAGATCTTTGGTTTATTGGTTCACTTGATAACCTAACAACAGGTATCTGGATAGGTTACGACGATAACAAAGAATCAGAATTATCTAGCGGAAATGCAGCTTATTTATGGAAGAAATTTATAGCTGAAATTTATAAAATCCCAATTAAAAAATAAATTTATTTTTAAGATTTATAAGAAATTATTGCAGAATAGAATCCATCCCCAGGACAATCTAAGCTAGGTAAAATTTGATTTTGGCTAACCAATTTTAAAGCTTTATTTTTTTTAATAAATCGTTCAATTAATATATTATTTTCATCGGGACAGATAGTACAAGTAGAATAAACTAAAGTCCCATCTTTTTTCAAAAGAGGGAGAATAGTCTCTAAAAGTTTTTCCTGTAATAAAGTTAAAGATTTTATTTTTTCTTTACTTAAAGACCATCTTGAATCTGGATTCCTGGAAAGAGTTCCAATGCCTGAACATGGAGCATCTAATAAAATCTTATCAAAATAAGATATAAACTTTGGATTTAATTCAATCAAATTCGTGGCATCAGCTTTAAGGGTATTAACAGATTTCAAATTTAACCTTTCTAAATTTGATTGCAGTATTTTCAATCTTTTTGCTGATCTATCTACGGCAATGATTTCAGCACTATCATTTGTTAATTCTGCAAGGTGGGTAGACTTACTTCCTGGAGCTGCACAAGCATCTAAAATCTTTTCATCTTCTTTTGGATTTAAGAGAGGTGCTATCCACTGAGATGATCTATCTTGAATTGTCCAAAGTCCATCACTATATCCTGGTAAATGTTTTATAGATCTTGGATTAGATTTTAAAGTAATTCCATTATGTAAATCATTAATAATTTCAGCATCAATATTATTTTTATGAAGTACTTTTAAAAATTTATCTAAATCAGTTTTTAATTGGTTAATTCTCAAATCAATTGATGGTTTTTTATTAAATGCCTTAATGATATTTTCACCCTCGCTATTGCCGACCCATTTATAAATATCCTTCACAAGCCATAATGGAAATGATTCAAGATATGAAATTCTTTCTTTTCTATCAGAAGATAATTCCGGAAAGATTTTTTGTTCTAATTTTCTTGATGCATTTCTCAATATCGCATTTACAGTTCCCGCTAAACCATTTAAATCTGTTTTTTTAGCTACTTCTACAGTGGTAGAAATAGCTGCAGGAAATGGGATTTTATCCATTTTCAATAATTGATACAAACCTATATGTAGAAGCCATCTTAACTTTGGAGGCTGCTTTTTATGAGTAATTTTTGATGTATGATCCGTCCAAAGATCAAGAAATTTTCTATACCTTATGCATCCAAAAGATAATTCGGTAATAAAAGCTATATCAAGAGTATTAAATTGATAATTTTTTAAAACCTTTTCAAGAGCATGATCAGAAAAATCACCAGAACTAACTTTTAATAAAATTTCCCAAGCTGCCTTTCTTTGTAAATATCCTATGCTCAAAATATAATTAATTTTTTAAAGATAACTTTAATATACAAAAAATTCAAAAATTCAAACTACTTTTTCAATTGCAGAATTAAACCAAATAAAACCTAAGATAGAAATAAGTGAAAGATTAAATCCTAAAAAAAGAAAGACATTCAAAGAATGGATTCTTTCCCGAAAAAATATATTTTTCTCTTTTTGATAATTCATTATTAAAATAAAAAACGTATTCAGGATTTCAAACGGCAACCAATATTGATAGATCCTGCATCAAGCAATCTGCCTAATTTAATTGCTATGGATTCCTCCAACCTAGTGAAATTAGATTGATGGGTAGTTATCCAATCTAATTCAGAAAAAGTGATAATTCCCGTCAAATTACTTTTTAAAAAAAGTGTTCCAATTTCCATTAGATAAATCTAATTTTTTCTAAAATAACATCCGTACTTAATATTTCTTCATAACATAATATTCTTTTAATTTTTCAGAGACAACTTTAGGTTATTACTCTTAATTTATTGAATATCTCTTAAAAATTTATCGGCCGTTTTTAAGTGATTATTTAATTTTTCCTCTGACATTTTATCGAGATTTCTCGTTAACATCGCCAGACGATATTGCTTTCTAAAAAAGCTTTCATTATCTTTAATAAATTTCCAAAATAATCCATCCCATATTTCACACCATGGGCCAATTTTAAAATTAGACATTTTTTTTACATAATTAGAGCTTGATATATATGGCTTTGTTGAAAAGATACCACCATCACTAAACTGACTCATTCCGTAAACATTTGGGACCATAACCCAATCATAGGAATCAATAAACATTTCCATAAACCATTTATAAACTTGGTTTGGGTGAATTCTACATAGAAGCATAAAGTTGCCAACAATCATTAGCCGCTCAATATGATGACAATAACCAAATTTAATAATATTTTTTATAACAACGTCTACTGGTTCAATTCCTGTATTTCCTTGATAAAAAGATTTTGGAATTGGCTTATCTTCAAAATTCCAAAAATTACTATTTCGCATCTTTGTTCCGTATTTTTTATAGACGAGGCAAATAAATTCTCTCCATCCAATAATTTGACGAATAAAGCCCTCTAAGGAGTTAATAGGAACATTATTATTTTTTGCAAAAAGTAATGCTTTATTTACTACTACATCTGGGGTTAATAAGCCGCTATTTAAAAGAGGAGAAAGTAAACTGTGCCATAAAAAAGAATTTTCTTTAGAAATAGCATCCTCATAATCTCCAAATAAGAAAAATCTATGTTTAAAAAAATCATTTAACCATTCATCTGCCTCTTCAAAATTAGTTGGATATAAAAAGTTATTACTTTCTCCAATAAACTCAATATCAAAATTAGCTAATGACCTTTCTGCATTAACTACAAATTTATTTTTTTGTAATTTAGGTGTATCGGGTATATTTATTTTTTTTGGTAATTTTTTTCTGTTCATTTCATCGAAACTCCATTTACCACCTTCAGGTGTGTCATCAGGATTAACTAATATCTTTTGGCTCTTTCTTTGATTCTCATAAAATCTCCCCATAAGAGGTTTTTTTGCATTTGATGCAAATAAATCTTTTAAATCTTCACTGCTCATAAACATAGGAGAAGGTAAAATGTTTAAAGCTAAATTATTACTTTCAACAAAATTATTAATCCTCTTCATTATTAAAAAATCATGAGGGTCTATGAGATTTATTTTATGATATTTATTTTTAATAAATTCCGATAAGTAATCAACTGTAGAAACATTATTCTTATTTTCGATATATAAAACTTTAAAGCCAGATATTTCTAAATAATTTTTATAAGCGAGCATAGATGCTCTATGAAAAACTAACTTATTTTTATGGTTAATTAATTTATGAAATTTATCATTTCCAAAAAATAATGAGTCTTCCAAAATTAAAACTTCACAATTTATTTTTAAGATTGGGCTTTCTCTAAAAAGTTGATTCGGGAAAATAATTGATACTTGTTTCATCTTTGCGACTTCCGGTTACTGCATCTTTTTGAACAGTAGATAACATCATCCCAGCAGTTTTTCCATTTTTTACGCCACTCAAACGGCCTATTGCAAACAGGACAAGTTTTGGTAGAAAGATTTTTCAAAATTTACAATTTTCTTTTATGAATAGATTTAAATCTAGTTGAATCTTTAAGGGCCATATGTTTTGTATTTCTTCCCGAAACTCTCTTTCTCCAGACTTTGAAAGATTTGGGTTTAAGATTTTGGCGCATAATTTTTATCGCATCTTCCTCTTTTAAACCGAATTGATACTCGATAGCTTCAAAGGGTGTTCTATCTTCCCAACACATTTCTATTATTCTGTCTATATCGATACTTTCCATATTTATTGTTCACATTGTGAGGTACAAAGTTTTTCAATACCGGATCTACCTGTAATTTGAAGTCTATGATTTGCCCAATATCTGTAAACCAATCTCAATAATGGAGATAAGAGCTTAATTTTTAAGGGATAATAAACCCAACCTAAACCAACTAATTCATAAGAATATGCAAGTACATCTAGTCCCCTAATAATTTCACCATTTTCAATAATCCCATGCAGGTTTGACATTGCTTCTGAATATGAGATGTCATTAAAAAGGCTTTTATCATAATCCTTACTATTAATATCTATAAATGCAATTTGATTATAAGTATCTCTTTTTTTAAGAAAATTTGTTTCTCTCAAACAAAGTGGACAACCACCATCGAATAAAAAGGTTAATTTATTTTTCATATTTTTATTCAAATATAGAAATTAAATAACTTTTTTGTGGAATAAAAAATTTTTTTTAGAGTACAAACTTTATAAAGCCTTAATAATTGCCAGTTCTAATTCAGTGAAATTATATTATCTTATTAATTAATAAGCCATTGATTAAGGGATACATCAATGGTTTAAAACTATTTATGATCAGTCATCTAGAAGATGAACTCCTTCTCCTACGTCAGGAGTAAATTTACAATATTTTTCAAAAACAAGTCCAACACCTCTCATTTTTTCTCCTAATTCATCGTTAAATTTGTTCCACTCTTCCGATTCACGATCAGGTAAATCCCACCCTTGTTTTTCTACCATACTTGTTATTACTGTATAGTCCCATTCTATGTATGCCATTGAGTTAATTTAAACTACCAAAATATTATAAACCAAGAGATTTAATAGGTAATCAATATTTTTTTAATATAATTTAAAAGTGTGAAAAAATTATAAATGTCAATTTTGCCAAGAAGATTTGAACGAATCAAAAGTGTTTTAGATTGCAGAATGAAAAACTTGACTGTTTTAGTTGAGGATGTAAATAAACCACATAATTTATCTGCGATATTAAGGACATGTGATGCGGCAGGAGTTTTCGAAGCAAATTTTATTAGCAAAACGAATGCCGTTAAGACTTTTAATAGTACTGCTCAAGGAAGTCAAAAATGGATAAAACTGAATAATCATGAAAACACTATCACGGCAATATCTGATTTAAAGAATAAGGGTTTTAAATTATATGGAACGACTCTTAATAGTGAATCAGCAGATTATAGAAATTTTGATTATTCTCAAAATACATGTTTTGTTTTAGGAGCAGAAAAATGGGGACTAAGTAATGAACTTATATCAATGGTTGATCAATCAATTTTTATACCAATGAGAGGTATGGTTCAATCTCTGAATGTCTCAGTTGCTGCTTCTATATTATTATTTGAAGCTGTTCGCCAAAGAAAAAATAAAGGTATATTGCCCTCTAATGGAGAAGGGTTAAATATGGATGAATATCAAAAAACACTTTTTGAATGGTGTTACCCAGAATTAGCTGCGGTGTATAAAAAATCAACTAAAGAATATCCAAAGTTGAATGATCAAGGAGAACTTGATCCTATTACAGATAACTAAATTTATTCAGAATTTTGACTTTCAAAAATTTCTTCAAGGTCCTCTCCTATAAAAGAAAGACCTAAAACTAAAAAAAACATTGCCAAACCTGGGAACAAAGCCGTCCACCATATACCTGTAGGTAAAGCGGCAAGAGCCAGATTTAAATCACTTCCCCACTCTGGGACATCTGCAGGAACGCCAAGGCCTAAAAATCCTAAACTTCCTAATACCAAAACAGCATCTGCAGCATTTAGGGTAAGCAGAATAGGCAATGGTGTTATTACATTTGGGAGAATATACTTAAAAATAATTTTTTTAACATCAGCTCCTGCAACTTGAGCTGCCTCCACATAAGTTTCGGATTTAACCAATATTGTCTGATTTCTAGTTAATCTAAAATATTGAGGAGAGTAAACAATACACAATGCCAAAGCCGCGTTAAGGATACCCTTACCCAATACAAAAGCCACAACAACTGAAAGCAAAATTACAGGTATTGAAAAAATTGTATCCATTATTAGTGATAAGCATTTATCAAAAAAACCACCAAAATATCCACTTAATAATCCCAATGGCAAACCCAAACTTAATGAAAAAAGAATAGCTAAGAATACAACTTCTATCGCTAATGATGATCCTTGCAAAGTTCTTAAGCAAACATCTCTTCCTAATCTATCTGTGCCACAAAAATGATTAAGAGAAGGAGGGGCAAAGATATCATTGCTTAACATTGAAAATGAATAGCCAAAAAAATTATTGGCCTCTAAAAATTTCATTATTAAAACAACAAGAAGATAAAAAAGTACAATTAAAAATCCAGCTTTTCTGATATTTGCGCCTACACGATTAAATGAGTTAATATCCAAAATCTTTTTTTTAAAGATATAAATGAAATATACCCAATTCTTTGAAAAATAAATAGCTATAAATTTTAAATAGAAAGAAATTACTGGTTTAATTTCAAGACTGCCATAAAAGCTTCTTGAGGGACTTCAACTTTACCCATTGCCTTCATCCTCTTTTTACCTTTGGCTTGTTTCTTTAAAAGTTTCTTTTTCCTAGAAATATCCCCTCCATAACATTTAGATAAAACATCTTTTCGCAAAGCACTTATGCTTTCACTCGCAATAATCCTGCTACCGATTGATGCTTGAATAGGTATTTTAAATTGTTGTTTTGGAATAAGTTCTTTTAATTTCTCAACTAAACTTCTGCCAATTCCATAAGCCTTATCTTTATGAACAATTGAGGTTAATGGATCTGCTCTTTCTGAATTTATTAGAACATCTAATCTAACAAGGTCATTTTTTCTATAACCAATCAAATGATATTCCATTGATGCATAACCTTGGGTTCTACTTTTCATTTGATCAAAGAAATCTGTAACAACTTCTGCTAATGGAATTTCATAAATCAAGGTAACTCGATCTGTTGTTATGTATTTCATATCTATAAATACTCCCCTTCTTTCCTGACATAAACCCATTAATGTTCCATTAAATTCATTGGGAGCATAAATTTCCATTTTCACGTAAGGCTCTTCTATTGATTCTCTGAGTTGTGGATCAGGAATTGTAGAAGGATTATCAATAAAGATATGTTCCTGCTGATTTAAATTAACTTTATAAATAACTGATGGTGCAGTTACGATTAGATCCAAGTCATATTCTCTTTCTAATCTTTCTTGAACAATCTCCATATGAAGAAGACCTAAGAATCCGCACCTAAATCCGAAGCCCATTGCGCTACTGGTTTCGGGCTCATATTTTAAGGCTGCATCAGATAATTGTAATTTTTCTAGTGATACTCTTAAATCTGGGAATTGATCAGCATCAGTCGGGAATAAGCCACAAAAAACCATAGGATTTGCTGTCTTATATCCAGGCAAAGGATCATTAGCAGGGGAATTTAAAAGAGTAATCGTATCTCCCACTCTCGCATCAGCAACTGATTTTATAGAAGCAGCTAAATAACCAACTTCTCCTGCATGTAATTCATCAACTTGCTGCTGATCAGGCGCCATTATTCCTATCTCATCTAGTTCATAATTTTTCTTACTTGCCATTAATAATATTTTTTCTCTCTTATTTAGAGACCCAGATATCACCCTGAAATAAACAATAACTCCCCTGTACGGATCATAATAAGAATCAAAAATCAGTGCCTTTGTAGGTAGTTTAATTTCATCTTGAGGAGGAGGTACTCTTCTTACGATTGCTTCTAAAATATCTTTAATACCAACTCCAGTTTTTGCTGAACAATTTATTGCATTAGATGTATCAAGTCCAATAATTTCCTCTATTTCTTGTTTTATTTTTTTTGCATCAGCCCCTGGTAAATCAACTTTATTTAAAACAGGAATTATTTCAAGATTATTTTCTAAGGCAAGATAAACATTAGCTAAGGTTTGAGCTTCTACTCCTTGACTTGCATCAACAACCAATAAAGCGCCTTCACAAGCTTGAAGAGATCTACTAACCTCATATGAGAAATCAACATGCCCTGGAGTATCTATTAAATTCAAAACATATTCTTGGGAATCGTCAGCTTTATATTTCATCCTAGCGGCCTGTAACTTGATAGTAATTCCTCTCTCTCTTTCAAGATCCATACTGTCCAAAAATTGTTCTTGCATATCCCTTTGCTGCACAGTACCAGTGTCTTGAAGCAACCTATCTGCGAGGGTAGATTTGCCATGATCAATATGAGCGATTATGCAGAAATTTCTTATTTTTGAAACCGATATATCAGTCATATAGAAAGAAAAATTCTCCTTTTAGTACATCTTGATTAATATTAGCTAATTAGAATTATGGATGGAAACCAAAAATGGAATTATTTCTTTTTTTTATTTCTTTTATGAAGGTACTGTAATTTTCAGAGGCTGAAAGTTCTTGATAAATTAATTCATTTATTTTTTTATGAAGATTATGCTTATCGTTTAAAAATAAAACAGATTTTTCTAGAACCTCAACCATAATTGAAACCGCAGTACTTGCTCCCGGAGAGGCTCCCAACAAAGCAGATAATGATCCATCAGATGAATTTACAATCTCAGTTCCAAATTTCAAAGAACCACCGCCTTCAGTTTTTTTAATTATTTGGACTCGTTGACCAGCATCCTTTAAATACCAATCAGAAGGATTAGCTGATGGCATCATATTCTTTAAATTCTCAACTCTTGAGTTATGGTTCTTTAATGATTGTGATATTAGATAATTAATTAAATCGTTGTTCTTGAAACCAACATCTAGCATAGAAAAAATATTACTCTTTTTAATTGAACTAAATAAGTCAAAGTATGAACTTTGCTTTAAAAATTTTGTTGTAAATCCAGCAAAAGGGCCATATAAAAGAAGTTTTTTATTATCAATCCATCTGGTATCTAAATGAGGCACAGACATTGGTGGCGATCCAATATCAGCCTTACCATAAACTTTTGAGTTATGTTTTTCTGTTAGATCTTTTTTCTCGCAAATAAGCCATTTCCCACTAACAGGAAATCCACCATAACTCTTTGCTTCTGGAATTTTCGATTTTTGCAAATAATTAATTGTTTTACCACCAGCACCAAGAAAAACATAGCTAGTTCTAATTGAAGTTTTTCTACCTTCTGAACTAATTTCTAGTTCCCATTTTTTTTTATCAACTTTCTTTAAATTTACTAATTCTGTTTTATATCTAATTTCAACATTTTTATTTTGAGAAACTAATGAAAGATACTCTTTTGTGAGAGCCTCAAAATTAATATCTGTTCCTCTAGCTATTCTGGTAGCAGCAATCTTAGTAAATGGATTCCTATCTTTTGTTATTAGAGGAGCCCATGATGAAATTTCATCAAAAGATGTAGAAAATTCCATATCAATAAATTCAGCATTTTCGGTCATTTTCTGAAACCTTTTTTTTAAAAAAGAAATATTATCCTGACCAGACACAAAGCTTATATGAGGAATAAATTTTAAAAACTTTTTAATATCAATTTTCCCTGCTTCATATAACGAAGCCCATAAAGACATAGATCTTTCAAAAGAACGATTAATTGAAAGCGCTTTATCTATTTTTATATTTCTTTTTTCATCTAAAGGGGTATAGTTTAATTCGCAATTAGCAGCATGTCCTGTACCTGCATTATTAAAAGCACCAGTACTTTCACTTCCTGGAGCATTTAATTTTTCTATAATAAGGAATTTTATATCTGGTAAAGTTTCTGAAATTAGGAGGGCTAAAGTACTGCTCATTATCCCTGCTCCCACTAAGACTGCATCAAAGTAGCTATTATCATTAGTGGGATTTTTAAATGAAGTCACAACAGAAAATTATCTTTTTTGCAATAAATCAAATTTCTTTCTAGGCTTATTATAAAGTTAATCCAAAATTATGAGTACTGAAACACTCTCGCTGACCAACGAAAATGTAGAAAAAGTCCTTGACGAGCTAAGACCTTTTTTAATATCTGATGGAGGTAATGTAGAGATTGCGGAAATAGATGGTCCAATAGTCAAAGTCAAACTTCAAGGGGCATGTGGTAGTTGCCCAAGTAGTACTATGACTTTAAAAATGGGTATTGAAAGAAAGTTAAAAGAGATGATTCCCGAAATAAGCGAAGTTGTCCAGGTTTTATAAAAATTTTTAACTAAAAAAATATTACTTAGTTTTTAATTCCTTCAACAAAGATGATTCCATATCAAGGCAATCAATTGGAAGTCCTTGACCAATAGCAATTAAAAGAGGTGCAAGAATTCCTAGTGTAAAAACTAAATTTGATTGGCTTACATCATATTTACTCAAAGTAAACGTTATCAAATAAATAATTGAAAAATACGCATGTAAGGAAAAAAATTCTTTTGGCTTAAGGACTGGCCACCTTAAAGTATTTCCTAAGAAATATAAAAAACCTGTCATGAAAAAATAGTTAAATGAAGATTAAACCAAATATAAACATAATCCCTTTGAGAGACTATTTATAAAAAAATTTACCTAAGATAATAATTAAAAAAACATTAAATCTTCGTTTCTATTTGTAAAAGCTAGACACCTCCCGGGAAATACGCTTATAATAATTGTGTAGCAATTGCTACTTTTTCGTTCACCCTCACTAGAGGGCGCAGTTCGAGTCATACCATGGAACGGGGGATGGCCGTGTTGTCACATCGAAACATGACTACTTTAACTTACAGAGGTAAAAACTACGTTCAAAACAAAGAAGCTGCTAAAAAGCAACTTGTTGAACTTACCTACAGAAGAAACGTATACACCAACAGAATGGATGACGCTTCTTCAAGTAATGAAAAAGCAGAATTAAATTACAGAGGTGTAAATTACACTAAATAATTTAATTTAAAAAGAAGAAGCCTCTTTTTAAGGGGCTTTTTTTTGGCTATATTTATCAAGAGTCCTTTTAAACTATGTCTGAAAGTTGCTGCAATACAAATACATCGAATAAAGCACTTAATCAATTCGATCATAAAGATGCTATTCAAGAAAGATATGGGTCAGCGGCACTAGAAAAAGAAAGTTGTCTTTGTACACCAGTTGGGTTTAATCCAGTTTTACTTGAAGCAATTCCTCAAGAGGTTATAGAAAGAGACTATGGCTGTGGTGATCCAACAAAATATGTTCAAGAAAATGATATTGTCTTAGATCTTGGAAGTGGTAGCGGCAAAAATGCTTTTATTTGTGCCCAAATTGTTGGGAAAGAAGGAAAAGTTATTGGTGTTGATCAGAATCCTGATATGCTTTCTTTATCTAGATCAGCCTCTAAAGAAGTTTCAAAAAATATAGGTTTCAACAATACAGAATTTCTCGAAGGATCAATTGAAAAACTTGATGAATTAGATAAAGATTTAAATCCATTAATCGCCGAAAAATCAATTGATATTATTTTAAGTAATTGTGTTTTAAACTTGGTAAGTCCAGAATCTAGAAATAACCTTCTAAGAAATATAAAAAGAGTTTTAAAGGATAATGGAAGAATTGCAATTAGCGATATTGTCTCTAACAAAAAAGTTCCTTTAAGATTGCAAAATGATCATGATCTATGGACAGGATGTATTAGTGGAGCATGGTATGAGCCAGAGTTTATAAGTGATTTTAAAGAACTTGGTTTCAAAAATTTAGAATTTGCAGAAAGGAGTGCTGAACCTTGGAGAGTAATTGAGGGTATTGAATTTAGAACAGTAACTTTAGTAGGCAATATTTAAAAAACTCAAGAGTTAAAAATATAATTTAAATTTTCCATGATAAATAATCTAAGAGATCAAATACCAGCATTAAAAAATAAGTATTATTTTAACTATGGTGGACAAGGACCATTACCAAAATCTTCTTTAGAAGAAATGTTTAAAACTTGGGAAATTATCCAAGATTTAGGACCATTTACCAATGATATGTGGCCTTTTATTTACAAAGAAATATTGACCACAAAAAGAATCATTGCGCAAAAATTAGGTGTGAATTCAAAGAATGTAGCTCTAACCGAGAATATCTCTTCTGGAATGATTTTGCCTTTTTGGGGAATAAAAGTAGAAGAGGGAGAAGAGCTGTTAATAAGTGACTGTGAACATCCTGGTATAGTAGCTGCAAGTCGAGAATTTTGCAGAAGAAATAAATTAATATTTAAGATTTTACCAATCCAAAAAATTAAAAATCTAAACGACGAAAATATAATTTTAGAGATTTTAAAAAATCTAAATAGTAATACTAAGATCCTCATTATTTCTCATATTTTATGGAACTTTGGATATAAAGTTCCATTAAAACAAATTTCCATCGAATTAAAAAATAATCGAGAAAATTCTTATCTAATTGTTGATGGTGCTCAAACCTTTGGGCATATAAAAATTGAAGAAGAAGTTTTTTATTCTGATTTATATTCAATAACTTCTCATAAATGGGCATGTGGTCCAGAAGGACTTGGAGCTATTTATGTCTCAGATAGATTTATTCATGAAACAGATCCAACAATAATTGGTTGGAAATCATTAAAAAAAGAACAAGGCATCTATGAGCCTTTAGATAATCTTTTTCATGATGATGCAAGGAAGTTTGAAGTAGCTACCTCTTGTATTCCTTTACTTTCAGGGCTTAGGAATTCTTTATATCTTCTGGATAAAGACTGCCATGAGAAAGAAAAAAGCAACAATATAAAAAGATTAAGTGAAAAACTTTGGAATAAATTAAATCAACTAAAAGAGGTTGAATTAGTTTTAGACAAGAAATACTTAAATGGGATAGTTAGTTTTAATATCGAGAATATTGAAGATAAAGATGGATTTGTGAAGAAACTTGGAGAGAAGAAAATTTGGATTAGAGTTTTAGAAGATCCAAAATGGTTTAGAGCATGTGTACATCAAATGACTACAGAATTTGAAATTGATTTACTTTCTGAAGAATTAAAAAAAATACTGACCTAATAGTTGTAACTTGTCCAGATTGATTTAATTATAGATTTTAAGGATATTTATTTGGATAACAGTTCAAAAGTATATATTCAACTCCTTTTTTTATCACTTTCGAAAAAAGAATTAAGATTCCTTTTTTCCAAATTAAGCCAAACTTTTATCTATTAATTTAAAATTCTTAAATAAATCTTTTTATTGAAAAGAGTTATTGTTATCACTAAGAATATTTAAAAACTTTTTCAAAATATGGCACTTAATACTTTTTTGCTTATCTTATTAGTTATTGCAAATTTTACAAATTTATATTTGACTCATTTTAGAAAAAAGAAAAAGTAGTTTTAATTACAACTTAAATAAAATTGTTAATTCGCTTATTTTTTTATTAATTTTCAGTTCAATTTATATGAAAAAAAGATTGATTTACCAGGGTACTTCTGAGCTGTCCCATGCAATAAATTTTCCAGTGGATTCTGGGTTTTGATTTTTAATAATATTGATTAAGAATTGGGATGATTTTTCTTTACTGAATAATTTATGCTCTGGAACAAATTTATGAAAAGGTCTAGATAAATTAGTATCTACTGTTCCTGGATGAAGCAATGTAATAGTAGCCTTTGGGAAACGTCTAGCCCACTCAATACTTAAAGATTTAAAAAACTGATTTTGTGCTGATTTTGCAGCTCTATATGAATACCAACCTCCAGTTTGATTATCTCCAATGCTTCCAACTCTTGCACTTATACTTGCAAAATTAAAATTAATATCTTTTGGTATAAATTCTTCAATAGTTTTAGCTAACAAAATAGGAGAAAAGGCATTTATTGAAAAACTTTCCATCATATTTTTTTTATCAAGATGTTGTAATCTTTTTTCTGGTTGAAGAGAATCACTATGAAGTCTCCCCGTAGCGTTAATAACTAGTCTTAATTTTGAAGGATGATTTAATATTTTATTTTTCAACTGCAAAAGGGATTTAGAATCCTCTATGTCTAATTCCCAAAAAGAATTAAACTCACTTTTTCTTCCACACAAAACAACATCTAAATCTTTTTCACTTTCATTCAGATCTTTAGCTAGTTGTGTTCCAATTCCACCTGCGCCTACAACTAAGGCTAAGCCTTTCATTTTATAAAAAATAACTACGTTAATTCTAAGAAACTTTTCTTGTGATTTGCGTAAAGATCTTTCTGATTTGATTAGGAAATTTATTGAGAGTTACTTTTTTCTTTTAATAATTTATAAGCTATTTTTCTATCATCAAAATTAATAACTTTATCATTGAGAATTTGGTAGTCTTCATGTCCTTTTCCTGCAATTAAGACAATATCTTCTTTATTGGCAAATTTAATAGATTCATTTATTGCTTTAAATCTATCAATCTCAATTATTATTTTTTCTCTTTTTTTTATACCCGTCAAAATATCATTTACTATCTGATGGGGTTGTTCTGATCTTGGATTATCTGAAGTTATAAAAAGTTGATCAGAAAACTCTTCAGCTATTGATCCCATTAAAGGCCTTTTACTACGGTCTCGATCTCCGCCACAGCCAAAAACAGTTATGAGTTTCCCTTCACAAAGTTTTTTAATTGATTGCAAAACTTTTTTTAATCCATCAGGAGTGTGGGCATAATCAACAATAACTGTTGGAAGAGATCTTAAAACGACATCATTATCAATTTGTATTTTCTCCATTCTCCCAGGAGCACCAGGGAAAGATTTTATTAACTTTGATAGATCTTTTAAAGAAAAATTAAGTTTATACAAAATTGTTACTGCTTGAATCGCATTCATTAAATTAAATTCACCGACAAGTGGAACAAAAAGTTGAATTTTTTCACTAGGTGTATGAAAAATACAAGTGGAACCACTTTCAGTAAATTTTTTATCTGTTACGAAAAAAAAATCATCATTTTCAAATTCACTTTCAGTAATCTTTGTAGATACTAATGAAGATCTTTTTTCAAGATCAGATGATAATTTAGATATCCAATGGTCATCATGATTTAATACACAAATTCCATCTTTTCCTTTTAAGTAGGGTGGGAAAAATAATTTTCTTTTTGTTTGAAAATATGATTCCATATCTGAGTGATAATCAAGATGATCTTGAGTTAAATTTGTAAAAATAGCCGCCTCAAATTCGCATCCTGATATTCTGTTTTGAGCAATAGAATGAGAACTTACCTCTAATATCGCGAATTCAGATTCTGCCTCAACAGCAGCATTTAATTTCTTTTGAAGTTTATCGGCGAAATCAGTTGTATGAGAAGCCACTTCTGAGAAGCCAGGCCATCTATTGTGCAAGGTCCCAAATAATGCAGTCTTTTTTCCTAATTTTTTTAAAAGATATTCCAATAAAAAAGTAATTGTCGTTTTTCCATTTGTACCCGTAACACCAATAAGTTTAAGTTTTCTTGAAGGCCTATTCCAAAACTCAGCGACTATTTGACCAAAAATATAATCTAAATTATCCTCTATAACCAAAATTCTTTCTCGATCAATAGATCCAATTTTCTCTTTTGCAGCAGACCCAATAATGGCAGCCTCCGCGCCATTTTTAATTGCCTCCAGACAATATTTTCCTCCATCAACATTTAAACCAGGCATACCTAAAAATAAAGTTCCGTTTTGTACTTCTTTAGAGTTAAAAGAAATATTATTGATTTCATGATCGATTAAATCTAATGAAGGAACAATTCCTACCAAATCTAAAAGTCTATGTAATTTTATAGATCTCATATAAAAATATTATTTCTCCAGAATGGTACTAATATTTTTTTGAAACCAACTCATTAATTGATCATCTTTTAATCTTGGAGAAATGCGAGGCAATTCTATAATCTCATCAGACCTAATTCGTTCAACAGCAATCACAGGTACTTCATAATCATATTTTTTATATTTATCTTTATATAAATCGACCCTATCAATATCAATTTCTTTAAGCTCTTCTAGATTAGGGAATAACTCATTAAAATTTATTTTTGCCAGTTTGTTTTTTAATGAATCACAAAGGCAACATCCCTGCCTAACAAAAATAAATATTTTCATTCATTTAGTCAGGCACAGGGTCACATCCACAGGGAGTTAAAGGATGACATCTGCTTAATCTTCTTAAAGTTAACCACCCTCCCTTCCAAGGACCATGTCTAGTAATTGCCTCATATCCATACGAGCTGCAACTTGGAATAAATCTGCATCTTGGTCCGAAAAAAGGAGAAAACCACTTTTGATAAAACGAAATCATAAAAAGAAGTGTAGAAGTAATTGATTTATTAATAGTTTTGAACACTTTGATGATGTAAAATGTTAATTCAAGTAGTAATTAGTTTAATTGAATTTAGTCAATTATCCAAATTTATTGCAAATTTCTATTTAATTTAAAATTATGTCAAGATACCGCGGCCCCAGATTAAGGGTTACGCGTCGCTTGGGAGAACTACCAGGTCTCACCAGGAAAGCTTCAAAGAAGTCTAATCCTCCAGGTCAGCACGGCCAAGCCCGTCGCAAGCGATCAGAATATGCAATTCGTCTAGAAGAAAAGCAGAAACTTAGGTTTAATTATGGAGTTTCTGAAAAACAACTGGTACGTTATGTAAAAAAAGCTAGAGCTCAAGAAGGATCTACAGGAACTAACCTACTAAGACTTTTAGAAAACAGACTTGATAATGTTTGTTTTAGATTAGGTTTTGGAGGTACCATTCCAGGCTCAAGACAATTAGTAAATCATGGTCATGTAACCGTTAATGGAAAGGTTCTTGATATTGCTGGTTATCAATGCAAATCAGGGGATGTAATCGGAATTAAAGAAAACAAAGCAAGCAAAAAACTTGTAGAAGGTAATATAGAATTTCCTGGCTTAGCTAATGTCCCACCTCATCTTGATTTAGACAAACCTAAATTAACGGGAAAAATAAATGGGAAATGCGATAGAGAGTGGGTGGCTCTAGAAATAAACGAACTACTAGTTGTTGAATATTATTCAAGAAAAGTTTAAAAAACTTTTCTTTGGATTATTAAATCTCTCATTTAAAAATGAAAGATTTAACTTAATTCTTGTTTTTAAAAATAATGGGAAATAAGAAAAATAATTTTAAAAAGCCTGGTGTTAAGACCCTATCTATTCACCATGGAAAAACTTTTGCAGAAGACACTGGATGCGTTATGCCTCCTATTTTTTCTACATCTACTTTCAAACATGGAAATAAAGATAATTTCGACTACACCAGATCAGGCAATCCAAACTTTAGAATTCTAGAAAACGTACTTAAAGCAATAGAAGATTCTAAATACTGTACAGTTTTTGGATCTGGAATTAGCGCAGTAAATGCAATTACTTCGACACTAAAATCAGGCGACAAGATACTCTGCGAATCAAATCTCTATGGTTGTACAGTGAGGATGTTCGAAAAAATTTTCAAGAAATTTGGACTACAAGTTTTATACACAGATTTTACAAACAAAAATAATATCAAAAAGATTTCACACTTCGATCCAACCTTAATATGGTTAGAAAGTCCAACTAATCCACTTCTGAAAGTACTTGATATTAAGGCGATTTGTGATGAGGCGAATAAACTCCAAATACCAATAGTTGTAGACAATACCTTTTCTACTGCCCTTATTCAAAAACCATTGGACCTAGGAGCGACACTATCGCTTGTAAGCACAACAAAATTCATTAATGGACATAGTGACGCACTTGGTGGAGCAGTACTGACAAATAATGAAGTATGGAATGGTAAGATGCTTTTCTCTCAAAAAGCTCTAGGTCTACAACCATCTCCTTTTGATAGTTGGCTCATTACAAGAGGACTAAAAACTCTACCTTTAAGAATCGAACAACAAACTCAAAGTGCAGAATTTATTTCTGAAGAATTAGGGAATCATAAATTAATTAGTAAAGTAATTTACCCTTTTAATCAAGCACATCCGCAATTTAATTTAGCAAAATCGCAAATGAAATCTGGAGGTTCGATGATCACCCTAAAATTAAATTTAAATAAGGAAGATACTTTTAAATTCTGCAAATCTCTCAAATATTTCTCGCTAGCAGAAAGCCTTGGAGGAGTTGAAAGTTTAATTTGTCATCCAGCAACAATGACTCATGCCTCTGTTGATGAAAAAACAAAAAATCTACTAGGGATAGATGATGCTCTTGTCAGATTATCAATTGGATGTGAAGATGCAAACGATTTAATCTCAGACATTTTATTTGCTTTGAATAAATTCTGAAAATTGAGAGATTTACTTAAAAACCCTATATGGAAAAATTTAGAGTTGGGATATGCAATACCTGATAGTATTCATGCCGTTTCTGTAGCATTACCAACTTGGAATGATGTAATAAATTACGAGGAAAAAAATCAAGAATGCATGAATTTATTGAAGTCCATTTACCCAAGGTTCGGGCTAAACCCCATTGTGAAAAAATTATGCGAAAAAGTAAAAAAGGAAAATTACTATAGCAATAAAAGTATCTGGCCATATCCTAATGAAAGCATAGCTTTTAAAGCAAAAAAATACATTGATAGAAATACTTCTGAACAATTCTCATTAATAGAAAAAAGAGATAATTTAGCTTTCTTAATAACTGAAAAAGAAGGAAGTATTTATGCAAAATATTTTTGGCAACATACTGGTCTTGGTCTATCTTCAAGAGCTGCTTCTATAGAACTCGGTCTTGAAGATAGGCCTCCAAAATCGTACGTAAATGAATGTTCTCAAAGAATAAAAAATAGAATTTCTAAATCTACAAAAATTAACTCTAATGATATTCACTTAACTTCATCTGGAATGTCTGCATTGCATACAGCATTAGAAATCGTATATAAATTATTTCCAGCTAAACCAACACTCCAAATTGGTTTTCCATATGTAGATGTACTTAAATTACCAATGAATATCTTTCATGGAGCCAAGTTAATTACAGAAGAAAATTGCGCCGATATTGAATTAGAAATCAAAAGAATAAATCCATCAGCATTAATTATTGAACTACCTAGTAATCCAATGCTCAAATGTGTAAACATTAAAAAAATTTCAAAAATAGCAAAAAAGTTAAATATTCCTTTAATTGTTGACGATACGATTGGTTCGAATTTAAATATAAATTCTATAGAACATGCAGATATAGTTTTTACTTCACTTACAAAAATTTTTTCAGGTAGTGGTGATATTCTTGCCGGATCATTAATACTAAATCCAAAAAGCAAATGGATTGATCAGTTTAGAAATGCGTTAAACGAGATTAATATTCCAATACTTTCTGCTGGAGATATAGTTTATCTAGAGAAAGTTAGTAGAGATGTAAATCAAAGAGTTTTTGAACAAAATAAAGCATGTTTAGAATTAAAAAAAAGATTAGAGACTCATAGCGAAATTAAAAATATTTTCCATCCTGAAAATTGTCCAAATTTTAATTCCTTACTTACTTCTGATGGAGGATACGGCTGCTTATTATCATTTGAATTAAATGGAGGATTGAACAAAGCTAAAAAATTTTATGATTCTCTACAAGTATCTAAAGGACCTAGTTTAGGTACAAAATTTACTCTAGTTTGTCCTTATGTTTTACTAGCTCATTATGACGAGTTGGATTGGGCTGAAAGTTTTGGTATACCCTCGCACCTTATTAGAGTATCAGTTGGATTAGAAGACCAAGATCAATTATGGAAAATCTTCTCTGAAGCACTAAATAATTTCTAAATTCCTAGTATTTACCGTATAGAAACTTATATACTCTTTTTCTGAATAATAGTTAGTATTAAAATATATTTTCTAAACATGTAAATGGCAAAAATTTATGAGGACAACAGTTTTGCTATTGGAAACACTCCATTAGTAAAATTAAAATCAGTTACTAAAAACGCGAAAGCTACAGTACTTGCAAAAATTGAAGGCAGAAACCCCGCTTACAGTGTCAAATGTAGGATCGGCGCAAACATGATCTGGGATGCCGAGAAAAGTGGGAAACTTACAAAAGACAAAACTATTGTTGAGCCAACTTCTGGGAATACAGGAATTGCTCTAGCTTTTACTGCTTCAGCAAGAGGTTATAAACTGATCCTTACAATGCCAGAATCCATGTCAATTGAAAGAAGAAGGGTTATGGCAGTGTTGGGGGCTGAAATTGTTTTAACAGAAGCATCTAAAGGTATGCCTGGAGCAATAGCTAAGGCTAAAGAAATTGCAGAAAGTAATCCTTCTCAATATTTCATGCCAGGTCAATTTGATAATCCAGCAAATCCTGAAATTCATTTCAAAACTACTGGACCAGAAATATGGGATGATTGCGATGGTGAAATTGATGTCCTAGTTGCAGGGGTTGGAACTGGCGGCACAATTACAGGTGTTTCAAGATATATTAAGCAAGAGAAGGGCAAGAATATTACTTCTGTAGCTGTAGAACCATCTCATAGTCCTGTTATTACACAGACAATGAATGGAGAAGAGGTTAAATCCGGACCACATAAAATCCAAGGAATTGGAGCAGGATTTATTCCTAAGAACCTTGACTTATCAATTGTTGATAAGGTTGAACAAGTAACAAATGACGAATCTATAGAGATGGCTCTTAGACTAGCTAAAGAGGAAGGACTATTAGTAGGAATATCTTGTGGAGCTGCTGCTGCTGCTGCTGTTAGATTAGCTGAACAAGATGAATATGCTGGCAAGACAATTGTAGTTGTTCTACCTGATTTAGCAGAGAGGTATTTATCATCAATTATGTTTACTGAAGTTCCAAGCGGAATCATTCAAGAACCAGTCAAAGCCTAAATCTATTTTTTATCCAGTAGTGAATCTGGTGAAATATACATCGCATCGCCATAAGAGAAAAATCTAAATTTTTCTTTTATGGCTTTTTTATACAAATCTAATAATCTTTCTCTACCAATCATTGCACTTACTAAAAGTAATAATGAACTTTTAGGAAGATGAAAATTAGTTAATAATCCATCAACTACCTTAAATTTATAACCTGGCTTAATTACTAAATCTACGTACTTAGCTATGGGAATAAAGTCATTAATTTCGTGAGAATAACAACTTTCAAGAGCTCTTACGCTAGTTGTACCAATAGCAATTATTCTTCTATCTGTTTTCTTTATTCTTTTTATTTCCTCCACTACTTCTTTATTAACACTTACCCATTCTTTATGAAGTTTTAAGTTACTTAAATCTTCTTGATCAATTGGTTTGAATGTTCCATAACCCACGTGCAAAGTTATAGGTAAGATTATTACTCCTTTTTTTTTTAGATTGGAAATAAGACTTTTACTTAGGTGCAAACCAGCTGTTGGTGCAGCAACTGCCCCCGGATTAGTTGCATACTCAGTTTGATAACTTTTCTCATGAAAAGATTCTTCTTCGGAATTTTTTATATAGGGAGGGAGTGGGATTTCCCCGTATTTATCAAGAAGGTCATTCATTGATGTGAGACAAGTTATATTTTCCGGAAATTTAATAAATCTCCCTCCAGTTTCTTCATCAACCCCATCAACAAATAAATTAATATCTTGTTCTAAAGGAGATTTTAATTTTAATTTTCTATTTATTTTTAACTTTTTCGCTGGCTTTGCCAAACATAACCAAACACATTCATGGGACCTTTCTAAAACTAATAATTCGACTAATGTCTTATTTTCTAATTCAACCTTTAACCTAGCTTTCATTACTTTAGTGTTGTTTACAACTACAAGATCGCCTTTTCTAAATTCATCTAAAAGATTCTTGGTAAATTTATTAGTTAAGCAGTCTTCTTCTAAAAAACTATTTCTAACTATCATCAATCTTGATTCATGCCTAATTGCAGAAGGTTTACTAGCAATTAATGAAGGATCAAGTAAATAGTCATAAGCTTCAAGCTTATAATCTCTTTCTTCATTATTAATTTGAGAAATCAATTAAATTTAGGAGACAAGAGTCTCTGGCTTATCTTCAATTAGGAAAGCCAAGTCTTTTAAGAATGAAGCTCCATCAGCTCCATAGATCACTCTATGATCAGCTGTTAGATTTACTTGCATTATTTTTTTAACTGATATCGAACCATCACTATTAGCGACAACTGTTGGTTTCGATGATGCTATGGCTAAAATAGCACCGGTACCTGGAGGAAGAATTGCGTCAAATCTATCAACTCCAAACATCCCAAGATTAGATAAAGTGAAGGTTCCTGTTGAGTATTCATCAGGTTCTAGTTGTTTTGATCTTGATCTTTTTACGAGATCTTTCCATTCCCTAGACAATTCAAATAGATCAGTATTGCATGGTTCTTTTAAAACTGGAGTTATTAGTCCACCATCTTCCATCGCTACAGCTACAGCAATATTTATATTTTCTGGATAAGAAATTCCATTTTCTGAAAAACTTGAGTTAACTTGAGGATGTTTCTTTAGTGTCTTTGCAACTGCCTTTACAAGTAAAGCAGTCATAGTCACACCGTTCTGTTTTACCTTTTTGTAGAAATGATCTAATTTATCTGTGTTGATAGAGTATCCCACCCTAAAACATGGAACATTTAAACTGGATTCCATATTTTTATTTACCGCTTTTTGAAGAGTATTAAATTGAACTGTTTCTCCGGGATTGCCAAAACTATTTCCTGAAGCTTCTGGTTTACTTTCAACTCCCAAATTTACACTAGTGAAACTTGCAGGAGAACCACCTTCTCCTATCCATGGTATGGAGACGGGTTGCCCATTAGCTTTTAAAATATCATCTGCTTGAATTCTTCCATGAGGTCCTGAACCATGAACCTTTGCTAAATCAACACCCATTTGAGAGGCAAGTTTTTTAGCTCTTGGAGATGCAATAACCCTCGAAGAAACATTACTTGTAGCAGCATTTATTTGATCATTATTAAAAGATGGGGCTGCCTTTTCACTCTTTAATACAACTTCTTTTTCTTGTTTTTCAACAATTTTACTTTGGGCCACTGGTTTTTCTTCAGTTTTATTACTTACCAATTCAAGTTTGTCTGAAGTCGAGACTTCAGGTTGATTTCCTTTATTTTGTTCTTGAATAGAAGCTATCTCATCCTCATTTTCTACAATGAGACCGATAGTTTCTCCAACAGGTGCAGTGCTACCGGCAGGCATTAAAACTGCTGCAAGATATCCATCTTGAAAAGATTCAACATCCATATCTGCCTTATCAGATTCAACAACCAAGACAGATTCGCCTCTTTCAACCTTATCTCCTGGATTTTTTAACCATTCCACAATCTTGCCCTCTGTCATAGTAGAACTCAAGGCAGGCATGAATATTTCGTGAGACATAAGAAAATTGTTGTTACATAAGTTTCAAGGGATTTTTACAAACTTTCAAAAGTTTTTATTATTAAAAACCCTTTTAACTCTTGATCTAATTATACGAAATCATGTTCGCAGTGGGAACTCATAAAACTTAAGAAAGTAATAATTTAGATCGATTAGAATTTAAAACTTTTAAAAATAAAGATTTACTTTTTTTCATCAAAAATACTAAATCTTTTCTTTAATTATTATCTATAGATTGAATAACTCCATCTTTAACAGTAATCGAGACTTGCATTTTTTCAATAAGATTGTCGCCCACAGTGACATCACAGAAACTATCCACTTGCCCTTGATCAACAATTTCATCCATTTTTAATTCGCGAACTTGGCTTTGTTGTTGAAGTAGATTTCTTTTTTGTTCTTCAATTTCATTTCGTTTTGCTGCCACTTGTTGTTGCACCTGACTAACCTGTTCTTGGACTCTTGGATCCAGAGGATTAACCGATTGGGATCTAATATTATTTACTATTTGCTGCCCCTCCTGCTCAAGTTGAGATAATTGCTGGTCAATGTTTGAAATTGCTTTACTTAATTCTTTTTCAGCATCTTCTTTCCAAGTTGGTGTAACTACAGCTTTAATAGCTATTGAGCGCTTTATAGATATTGAGTTTTTTGTTTCCATAAAAAATTAAATTACCTTTTCAATATAGATAGAACAAATCAAATTTTCTTACTAAATTTGTTTTCATACATATTTTCTATTTGTAGTGAATACTTTTTTTCTATTTCTTTTCTTTTTTGTTTAAGAGTTTGAGTTAACAAACCATTTTCTAAAGTAAAGGCATCAACAAAATAACAATCTAATATTTGTTCTTCTGATCTTGCTCCTAATCGACTATTAAGCAAATTATTAATTTGTGATTTAAAAAATGTACCAATATTCTTATTAAGGTTTAATTTCGAAAGATCTTCTTCCAAAAACTTGTTTTTAACCAATTCGACATTAGGCACTACAAGGGCTGTTAAACATTTCTTGTCTTGTCCTACTAGTTGAATCTGATTAATGAATTCAGAACTAAGGATTTCGGTCTCAAGAGGATTCGGTTCTATATTTTCACCACTTGATAGCACTATTGTATCCTTGGCTCTTCCTGTTATAAATAGAGAACCATTTGGTATTAGGAAACCTAAATCACCAGTATCAAACCAACCATCCTTGGATAAAACATCTTTTGTAGCTAATTCATTATTAAGATAACCTTTCATTACTTGTGGTCCCTTAACAAGAATTTTTCCGACTTCTCTGAACTTTAGAATCTTTTTTTTATCATCATTTACTATTTTGATTTCAGTAAATGCGAGAGGCTGACCGGATGATCCTCTAACATTTAATTCTCTTCTCCTACAAGTTAATACTGGACTAGTTTCTGTGAGGCCATATCCTACCAAAACATCTACACCTAAAGATTCAAAAAAAAGATCCACATGTTCTGGCAATGCACCTCCGCCGTTAATGGGAAATTTCAGTTTTTCTCCGCATAGTTGTCTAAGAATATTCGGCCATAAAAAAATAGTAGACAATTTATGTAAAGGATATCGGCCAATAACAGAGCCCAGTAAGGGGATTTTTGATTTAAAAGTTGTTTGATTGATATCTAAATTCCTTATCTTTCTTAGACTCCTTTTGAAAACTGAACTATTACTTATCAAAAACTTAATAAGTTTTTGCTTTTTGGAAGGCATTTTTTTCAACGCCTGAAAAAAACCATCATGTATTGCCTCCCATAGTCTTGGTACAGTAGCCATGACAACTGGTTTTACTTGCGTAATATCATCTTTCAGAAATTTTGGAATTGTATAGTATTGAGAACAACCACATGAAAAAAAGAAGTATTCAGCGCTCCTCTCATAAGAATGCCAGATAGGCAAAACACTTAATACAGAGGTCCCTGGTTCTGGATCAGCGATGTAAGCTAAATTGATTATTTGATGTAAAAAATTTGCATGCGTTAATGGGACACCTTTAGGTTTTCCTGTTGTCCCGGAAGTGTACAGAATAGTAGCGACGTCATCAATTTCTGGATTAAATTTTTCAAGATTATTATTTTGTAAATTTTCTTTTTCTACTGAACTTATAAATTTACTCCAACTTATTAAACTTTCAAATTGTTCATCTTCTAAATTGATTATAAATTTTAGTCTTTTTTTTAATTCTTCTTTGTTGTTTAACTTTAGCCAAATCTCCTTAGATTGTACTATTAGACCTACTGAATTAGAGTGCTCAATAATATATTCTAATTCTACTGAAGGTGAATTAATACCTCTCACTGCATTTATAGCTCCTAAACGCATTAAGCCTTGATCAACTAGTAGCCATCTTGGAGAATTTTCAGAAATTACAGTAACTACATCCCCCTTTACTAAACCATAATTTTTAAAAGAAAAAGAGACTTTTGTTATTAAATCAGCCAGCTCAGAATAAGAAAATTTTTCTTTGTATTTCCCTCTTAAATCGCAAACAGCTAAAGTATCACCACATTTAAATTTTAATTTTTCCCAAATTTGATCTACATGATGAAGGTTCTTAATGAAATCTCTATTTTTAGCAAATTTATCTCTTCTAGAAAGAAGTTTGGCTGAAGGCCAGTATGCTAAATCACCCATATTAAATTGATTTTGAAATTTTAATTTCTATTTTGATACAAAATCAAAATTAAATTCTTCCTGAATGATTTTTTTAACAATTCTCTTGACTTCTTGAATATTTAATTTTTTGTTGTAATCAATCATATTTGCCATAATACAATTCTCTATTCCGCAAGGAATAATCTTATTAAAGTTTTCTAATTCGCAGTCAATATTGATTGAAAATCCATTTATCGTAATCCATCTTTTACAACCAATTCCAATTGAAGCAATTTTCTTATTTCCTATCCAAACACCAGTAAACCCTTTTCTAGAGTGACAATCTATATTGAAATTTCCTAGAATTTTTATAATGATTTCTTCAATTTTTCTTAAATACCAATTTAAATCTTTATTAAAATTTTTCAAATCTAAAACCAAATATGTTACTAATTGTCCTGGCATATGACAAGTAACCTCACCACCTCTATCAATCTTAAAAACATCATATTTATCATCATTCAAAGAAAATAATAAATTATTGTAAGTAGATCCTCTACCCAACGTATAACATAGATGATGCTCCCCTATCCAGATAAAATCAGGGTTAGAATTATCTAAAATCAATGCCTCTTGATAATCTTTTTGTAATTTATAAACATCATTGAAAGAAGAAATCTTATCAGGTTGTTTAATTATTGCTGTTCTATTAACCATATTTAAGTAGATTGAAAAAGTAAGTAAATATTTTTAGATTTTTATGAAAATTTTAATTCATGGGAAAAATCTTGACCTCACTGGACCATTAAAAGAATATACTGAGGCAAAGATAGAAAAAGCAACACATCACTATAAGGATATCGTTAAAGAAGCCGACATACATCTTTCAATAGAAAAGAATCCAAGAGTCTCATTCCAAACTGCAGAAGTTACAATTTTTGCAAATGGTATTGTAATTAGAGCTGAAGAAAAAACTGAAAATCTATACTCAAGCATTGATTTAGTTTCAAATAAACTTTGTAGAAAATTACGTAAATACAAAGAAAGAAACAATAAAACAATTCATAATAATCAATTTAAAAATAAAGAGTCTTTCCCAATTGAAACTACTGAATCAAGATTTTTAGATGAAGCTTTATTTAAAGAAGGAATAGGAGCAAGTCTGCCTGAGCCATCAATAAAAAATAAATACTTTGAAATGAATCCAATTTCATCAGAAGAAGCAAGAAAACAATTAGATCTAATTGATCATGATTTTTATGTTTTTCGAAATAAGAAAAATAATGAACTTCAAGTTATATATAAGAGGAATCATGGAGGTTATGGACTGATTCAATCTAAATAACTTTCAAATGCTCAATATTGAATATGAATTAAACGAGAAAATTCATGCCATTATTATTAACCCCTATCTAACCTGGGAGGATTTCTGCACGAATTGCGATTTAATAAAAAAATATAATATCAAGAATATTTCTACTTCACTTAATTATTTAGATGATTTAAAAAACCGTTTGAGCAATTACAGCGCAAACATAAATGCACTCATTTCGTATCCTTTAGCAGATTTACCAGTTACATTTATTGAAGAATTAGTTAATTTTGCAAAAGATAAAGGTGCAAACGGAATTGAATATATCCCAAACTTTATCAATTTATACAAAAGAAACTTAGAAAGTTTCGCTGCTGAAATAGAGCAAGTGACTTTATCTGGATTACCAGTTTCAATAATCATAAATAAATCAAAATTACAAAAAGAAATTCTGTACAATGCCATCGAAATATCTTTGGAATTAGGAGTAAAAAATTTTCAATTCGGGGACGGATTTGGACCTCCTATTACATCAATTGATGTAGCGGAAATACTAAAAATAACGGGCTCCCAAAATCAAATCAAGGTTGTAGGTGGTATTAAAAAACTGACACAAGTTATTGATTTGTTTGATAGAGGAATTAGTTGCGTGGGAACTTCTAATTTTTGTGAGATTTTTCAAGAAGTAAAGGTCACTTAAATGTCTGGTTCTGGTGAGTGCAGACTAGAAGGTCTCTGTATTAAAACTTCTCCATTAGGGGAGAACGATAGATTAATAACTATTCTTACTGATGAACAAGGGATTGTTAGATTAGCGGTACCTGGTGCTAGGCGTCCTAAAAGTAGTCTTGCCGCAGCTACTCCATTAACATATTTAAGTCTGCAGATTTTTGGGAAAAGAAATCTCAAATCTGTACGTCAAATTAAAATATTAAAAAGCTATTCTGGTCTAGGCAAAAATATTGAATGTCTTGCAGCCGCACAAGCAATAACTGAATTATCATTTTTATTAGTAGGTAATAATGACAAGCAACAAGACTATCTATCTTGCGTTCTTGCACATCTTGATAGGATTTATTTATATAAAGAGTCTCAAGAAGAAGATATTAAAATGCTCTCAATGAGTATTCAATCTTTAATCCATCTATTAGCCATCGGGGGTATTAATTTACCAATTCATCATTGTTGTAAAACTGGAGAACCTATTATTCCACCTTTAGGAAATTGGGAATGGAGTTGTTATTATTTGCCAAGTGAAGGGTTTTCATCCATAGAAGATCCTCAAAGTAATCTAAAAATAAATGCATCTGAAGTCGCTCTATTACAGAGACTTCTTTTCCCAGAATTACCAATAAAATCTAATGGAGAGTTGTTGGGTCCAAAAAAAGTCTGGCTTAAAATATTATTCATTATTGAGACATGGATCTCTACTCAATTAGAGAAGGATTTATCTTCACTAAAAATGTTGAGAGAAATATATAGTTAGCATTTTCATGAAGCATTAAAAAATTGAAAAAATATGATCATGGCGCCTTTGCCTGTTAACTTAATAAATAGTTAATTCAATTAATGTGGTTCATATTGCCTGGTTGGGAAAAAAATCCCCTTTTTGTGGAAATGTAACTTACGGTAAGTTAACTACTAAGGAATTAAAGGCCAGAGGGCATAAAATTAGTTTCATTCATTTCGACAATCCCTCTAGTTCAAATTCATCAAACCCATTATTTCTTGCAAATGATCCTGATGTAAGTCTCCCATATTTAATTAAGTCTCAAGTTTATACAATACCCTCGCCAAGGGCAGAAAAAGAGCTAAGGCTATCATTGGAAAGATTAAAACCTGACATAGTACATGCAAGCCTAACTTTATCTCCTTTAGACTTTAGACTTCCAGAGCTTTGTAATGAAATTAATGTTCCTCTTATAGGAACATTTCATCCACCATTTGATGCAAAAAATAGAAATCTAACTGCGAGCACTCAACAATTAACATATCAACTTTATGCTCCCTCTTTAGCAAAGTTCAATAAAATAATTATTTTTTCTGAACCTCAAAAAAATGTTCTTGTGAAATTAGGAGTACCTAAAGAAAAACAAATAATTATTCCAAACGGCGTTGATGAAAATATTTGGAAACCTTTTTCTGAAAAAAGTAAAAAATATGATCAGGTAAAAAACATACTTGGAAATGCAAGAATCTTTTTATATATGGGAAGGATTGCAAATGAGAAAAATATCGAGGCACTTTTACGTTCTTGGCGACAAACAAAAACTCACAATTGCAAATTAATTATTGTTGGGGATGGCCCAATGAAACCAACACTTGAAAACAGTTTTTCTAACCTTGGCAATGAGAAATTAATTTGGTGGGGTGCTGAATTAGATTTAGAAACTAGGGTAGCAATAATGCAAATAGCAGAAGTATTTTTCTTACCAAGCTTAGTAGAAGGTTTATCATTATCACTTTTAGAGGCAATGTCTGCTGGTACTGCTTGTGTAGCGACAGATGCGGGAGCTGATGGTGAAGTTTTAAATAACGGAGCAGGAATAGTAATTTCAACTGATAATGTGGCTGCACAATTAAAAACTATAATCCCAATTCTTGTAGAACACCCTTCATTTACAAAAGATCTTGGAGAAAAAGCTAGAGAACGTATACTTGAGAGATACACAATTGCTAAAAATATAAATTCACTTGAAAAAGTTTATGTGGACTTAAAAGATAATTATAAAACCTAACGAAACTCTTTACTTCTATTACTTGCTGAAACTATTGATTCCATTAATGCTGACCTTACACTCTTTTTTTCTAAAATCCTTAAAGCAGAAATAGTTGTTCCACCTGGAGACGTTACTAAATTTTTAAGCTCAGAGGTAGTAAGTTTATTTTCCTTTATTAGACAAATAGTTCCTAGTATCATTTCCATAACAAGTTCCTCTGAAATTATTTTTGGTAATCCCCCGCTTAAGCCTCCATCACTTAATGCTTCTATAATTAAAGCAATAATTGCTGGTCCTGAGGAAGTTATAGCTAAGAATATATCAAGGTAATCTTCGTCAAATTCATAAATTTTACTAGTATTTTCAAATAATTTTTTTGTAAATTGTTTCTGATCTTCTGTAATTTCTTCTCCCCAAGAAATCCCTGTTAAACCTTTTCCAATAGTTATTGGAATATTTGTAACCACCCTCACGCATTTATGATTAGGAAACTTATGAGTAAGTCTATTTATTGAAACCCCGGCAAGAATTGAAACTATTAAATTGTCCTTATTTTTTATATGATGGGCCTCACTTATATCATTTAGTTGTTGGGGTTTTATCGAAAGAAGCTTATATTGACAATCCCAAATTATTTTTGACTCTTCAGAAGCTGATTTATAAACGTTTATATTATGTTTATAATTTTTTTTTATGTTTTCTAAACTTTTCTCGGAATTTACTATACAAAAAACATTCTCTGATTGAATTAGTTTTTTATCTAATAGTGGGGTTATTATAGCTTTTGCAATATTTCCAAAACCAATAATCGCAATTTTATCAGTCACAGATTACTCATGAAAAAGCACTTAATTTTGAATTGCCCCATGCAGGCTCCGGAGTAGTGTTATTTTTCAAACTATATTTTGTTGTATCTTTTTGAGGGAGATTAGAAGGGGAAGCTTCATCTGGGGAAGAACTAGTTACATTTACACAACTTGGAGCAAAAAGGAATATACTTTCTCCAACTCTCTCTTGATGTCCATCAATTGCATAAGTTCCCCCAGCAACAAAATCAACAGCTCTTTGTGCCTGATCAGGGTCCATCATAGTTAAATTGAGAATCACAGTTTTTCTCTCTCTTAAAGCTTGAATAGCTTGGGGCATCTCATCGAAACTTCTTGGTTCCATCAAGCTTACTTCTGAGGATGAATTTGATATTCCTGGCATTCCAACTACTTTTGATGATCTGTTGTTATTCATAAAATCGAACGGATTTGAATTGGCAAGAACATTTGAGTTTTTTTGATTTGGTTTGAAATCATTTATTTCATTTAATTCATCCTCTGATGCGTAATCAAACTCATCAAAATCTTCATCGAGATACTCATCCCCTGCAACAACTGCCTTTAATTTAGAAATAAGTGACACCTTTTTTAAATCCTCTTGAAATTGATTACTAAGGTTTAAGAACCTTGAGTAATAGATTCATTTTTTAAATGAATAAACTACCTATACTTAAATAACGTTAGTTGAACTTTACTGCAAGTTTATAGATAAGATTTTTATAAAAAAATAACTAATTAGGATCTGCCTCCAAAAATCAATGATCCTAATCTTAACCAAGTTGACCCAGCATCAATAGCTTCCTCCCAATCACCTGACATCCCCATGGAACAATCTGGTAGTTGTAAAGAATCAGCGAGAGCGCGACATTTTTTGAACAACCCTGAATTTTCTTTAGAGCTAAGTCCTTTAGGATTGATAGTCATCAAACCAGTTAATGAAATATTTTTCAACTCTTGAATTTCTCTCCATTTAAAAATCAAAAATTCAGGATTAAAGCCTCCTTTAGTTGGGTCATCACTCAACTTAACCTGCAACATTATTAATGGATTTTTCTTCTCTTCACGTGAAATATTAGAAATCTTTTGCAACTTTTCAAATGAATCTACTGAATGAATGTATTTAAAATTTTGAACTATTTTTCTTATTTTATTACTTTGTATTCTTCCAATAAAGTGCCAATTTATTTGTTTAAGATCTTTTAGGGTTAATTGTTTTTCAAATGCCTCTTGAACCTTACTTTCACCAAAATCGTTCTGACCTATATTTTGAATAGTCTTGATTTCTTGACTTTTAAATCCTTTACTTACTGCAAGAATATTTACATTTGATGGTATTTTATTTTTAATTTTTAAATAATTTTCAGGGTTCACCTTTTATAAGAAAGTTTGCGTAAATAAATTCTCCCATTTAGATAGTTCTTCAGATCCTTTTCTTCTAGCTTTTTGAAGGTTTAATTCGGCCTGATTACGGGCATCTAAATAAGGTATAACTTCAAAAAAAACTTCTCTCTGTCGAATTTCTACCAAAAAAAACATTTTTTGAGCGTATAAAGTCGCATAAATATCTCTCCCATCATTTCCAGGAGAAACTTGGTATAACATGCCAAATGTTGGATGGTTTAAATAACGCTCAGAACTCAAACCAAAAATATTGTGTTATTTATAATGCACCATACAGTTTTCTAAGAAAAATTGCTATGCAAATAAAACAAATCGATAATGTATTAACAATTACATTGAGAGATTTTGAAGGATAAAGAGTTCTAAATCTGTTGGTTTTTATAATAATTTTTTTCTTTGAGAGTAATGATTCTGCTCCATGATCAATTCTCAGAAATATATTTTGAAATAACCTTTCTACTAAGATTAATAAAATATTAAAGGATTTCTTTAATCCTAAATTTCGAAAATTTATTGATCTAACTGAAACTGATTTAATGATATTTTGAAGTTCTTCCTGCACTAGAGGAATAAAACGTAATGCAATTAACAACTGAAATAGCCACTTACTAGTTGGCAATCCAATTTTTCTTAGTGGACTTAAGAACCAACTTAATCCCCATACAATGTCTTCCTGCAATGTGGTTAAAAGCATCAAATTCACACTATGAATAACGGTAAATATCAAAGTGGAGGTTTTTATTCCTAGTTCAAAGGCTTTTCTTGATAAGTTATAGGGACCAAAATTAATAAACCATATCTTCTGCGAAGGAATTTGTAAAATATTCCATTCTTTTTGGCTTTCCAGTACTACTTGCATCTCATTGGGATTTCTCAAGTAGCCATCAATAGATTGAATATCAGAAGAAGCAAGTACTGATATAAAACCAATTAATAATGATAAGCATGAGAGCAAACATAATGATCGCCACCATACCCTAGATGGCAATAAACTTAAAAATGTAATTAAAAGCAAACAACCTACTAAACTTAACCTATATATCGGACCTGCCCAAATTGGAGTGATCAGAAATATCATTACTATAATTATTTTTAATCTACTATCTATAATTCTTAGCCAACTTCTATTTCCATAAACATATTGTCCAATAGAGAATTTGGTAAGTATGTTCATTAATCTTTTTGAATTAACTCAATATTTTCCCTTTCGACTTCTTTATTTAATGCTCTTTGCTGCTTTCCTCTCCAAAGTAAAATTAGAGGTGTGCCTTCAAAGCCTAAATTTACTCTAATTTGTTTTTCAATATATCTTCTGTAAGTTATTCCGAATAATTTCGGGTCATTTACAAAAAGAGTAAAAGTGGGAGGTTTATTCTTTACTTGAGTACCGTAATAAAGCCTACCTTGCTTGCCGCTTCTTTTCGTTGGAGGACTTTTCCAACTAATTGACTCTTTAAGTACTTCATTAACTACAGACGTTGTAACTCTTCTTCTATGTTGATTTACAGCATTAAGAGCGTGCTCAAAAATATTTTCAACTCTTTGTCCAGTTAGAGCAGATATAAAAATCATTTTTGACCAGTGTAAAAAATAAAGTTTAGATCTAAGTTCTTTTTCAACTTGATAAATTGTCGAACTATTTTTGTCTACAAGATCCCATTTATTAACAACAATTATACAAGCTCTCCCTTGTTCTTCTATGCGCCCTGCCAACTTCTGGTCTTGATCAGTTACTCCATCTATAGCATCTATAACTAAAACACACACATCACTTCTATCTATAGATTTAAAAGCCC
The DNA here is from genome assembly GCA_003280725.1 of Prochlorococcus sp. AG-355-M18. Lineage (GTDB taxonomy): Bacteria > Cyanobacteriota > Cyanobacteriia > PCC-6307 > Cyanobiaceae > Prochlorococcus_A. The sequence goes on from QCED01000004.1 coordinate 44,386, forward strand.
TATTAATACCAAAGAATTCAGTACCATATTTAACATTTTTCTTTCTTCTAATCCCTGCAGTATCAACAATTTTCCATTGATTATCACCTTTTTTTATAAGAGTATCTATTGAATCAGTTGTCGTTCCACTAATATCACTGACTATTGCTCTTTTTTCTCCACAGATTGAATTTAACAAACTAGATTTACCAACATTAGGCCTACCAATAATTGACATCATTATCTTTTCTTCATCATCCTGGATATTATTTTCAGGAAGTTCACCAATAACGAGATCTAAAAGATCTCCAGTACCTGAACCATGAATAGCAGAAACGGGGTAAGGTTCGCCCAATCCTAATTTCCAGAACTCTGAAGCCAAAGAGATGCCAAGAGTAGTCGATTCACATTTATTAACAGCAACAATTGTTTTGCAGCTTGAGTTTCTTAACCATTTTGCTATTGATAAATCACCATCAGTAACACCTTGGTTTCCATCTACCACAAGTAAAGCAATTGAAGCCTCTTCAAGAGCCAAGAAAACTTGAGTTCTTATCTCTGGAAGAAATTCACTATCATCATCAAAAACTAAACCTCCAGTATCAACTATTTGAAATTCCTTCCCTCCCCATGACGCATTTTGATAAGTTCTATCTCTTGTAACACCAGGTTTATCAAAAACAATTGCATCATTACTTTGGCAAAGACGATTAACCAAGGTCGATTTCCCTACGTTAGGTCTTCCTATGATTGCTATTGTAGGGAGTATCAACTTTTCTCTCCAAAGAAAGTATATCCATTACAACTATACCTTTAATAGAATCATTTACCTTACTCAAAACAATTTATTTGATTTCTGGATCGCCAAAATGTCCTTTAACTGGATTAGCCGGAGGTGAACTAGGACTTGGCATTAGTTCATTATCTTCTGAAAAACAATCATTTTCAATCGCCCAATAAATTAACCAATTCACTGCCGTCGCTCTTCTAGTTCTTCTTGGATAGAGTTCATTAATCTTATAACCTTTAAAATTAAGAAAATTTTTCAATCCCTGTTTATATTCTTTTGGAATTGATCGAGTCAAATGTACTGAGGCTGGTCGCTCTGAAATGATTTGAGGAGCTTTTTCAAATTTTTCTGACCAATAAGAAGGAGTTAATGCGCTAAAGGCCCAATCATTTATAGATGGTTCTTTAGTATAAAAAAGTCTTTCCCAAACTAATTCACAAACAAATACATCACTAACCTTATCTTCAAGAATAAGAAATAATAGTTTTTTACATATAGGCCATGTGAATAGATTTTCAACTAATTTTTCTTTTTTATACATTAATCGAACCTTATCAAAATCAAAGAAAAATAAGGCATAAATTCCTTTTTATATTGTGATGCATATTGAATAATTTGGTCAGGCATCCCAACACTTAAAGCTATTAATGTTGTATTTATGATATCCTCGTTTTTTAAAATTTCCCTGACTAAATTCCATCTTTTGCCAACTTTCATAATAGCCAATACCGTTTTATTTGCCTTACTTTCTCTAATTAGGGTTGTTAATTCAGATTTTGAAGAAGAGCATTCTTTGATGATCAATGTCTCGCCTTTTTTTACCAAATCAAAATCATTCAAAGCTGCTGCTGCTGAAATAGAGGAAATACCAGGTATGGTTTTGGTAATAATTTCAGCATGATTATTTTTTATTAACCTCAAAATATTAGAAGAACTTGCAAATAGTGAAGTATCTCCAAGACAAAGTAAAACAACTGATTCGCCATTTTTTATAAATTTCACAATTTTTTCTACTGAATTAGACCATATTTCATCAGGATCAAAATCCTTCCTAGCCATTGGAAAGATGATAGGAATATTTTTTTTAAATTTGGTGTATTTCTTGACTATTTCCGCAGCGAAACTCTTTTTATTATCATCTGAAATTGGAAAAACTATAACTTTCGCCTTTTTGATTGCATCTACAGCAGCAATTGTTAAAAGCGATGGATCTCCAGGACCTACACCAACGATTGTGAGTGTTGGTAAATCAGTTTTATGTCGATTAATTAAACTTAAGAACTTATTTATTATCATTTTTATTTTATTAACTTTAGCTATGTACCCTTGGCACCATCAAAGTTTCAGATAGTATTGCTGACTCAATTTCAGACAATTCCTCTAACCTTTTGAAAGTTTGATTTTTAGAGAATTTAGTTTGCGCTAGTTTCCAGTAAATTCCAAAATGTCTTGCCTCACTCTCAAGGAGAGATTCATAAAGGGATTTAAACGACTTATCTTCAGAATTCAGCGCAAGCAAGCTTAATCTTTCATGACTTCTTGCTTCAATAAGTCCTGCTATTAAGAAACTATCAAGCATTCTATTGGGCTCTTCCTTTCTTATATTTTTGGACAATTCAGCTCCATATGGAGGCGGTTTTAAGGACTCAAGGGAATGTCCAAGATCCTTTAAAAAATAAAGTATTTTTTCAAAATGCTCTAATTCCTCTCTCGCTATTGGACTTAAAACTTCTGCCAGATTTGGTTCAGATGGATATCTAAACATCAATTGAATAGCTACTCCTGCTGCTTTTCTTTCACAATGAGCATGGTCAATAAGAATATCTATTGGATTAGATAATGCGAGTTCGATCCACTTATCTGAGGTTAATGACGATAAGTATTTAATATGAGAAGAAGGCCTTTTAAAATCAACTAGCATTTAATTTCTGCTACTTAAATATCCAATGATTCCTTCAAGAGCTAAGGAATAACTTGATATACCGAATCCACTAATAATTCCTATAGCTTTATCTGTAAGAAAAGATTCTTTGCGAAAAACTTCTCTACTAAAAATATTTGAAATATGTAACTCTACAAATGGAATTTTTGACCCAATTAATGCATCACGAATAGAAATCGAGGTATGAGTAAAAGCGCCAGCATTTATAAGAATACCTTGAATACTTTTTACAGAATCCTGAATTTTATCTACTATTTCCCCTTCATGATTACTTTGAAAACATTCAAGATTAATACTTTTTTCTTTAGCAACTTTAATTAAATCTTCTTCTATGTCACCCAATGTTTTATTGCCATATATTTCAGGTTCTCTTGTGCCCAAAAGATTTAGATTTGGTCCATTTATCAATAAAATATTCATCATCAAAAAAGTCTTTTCTTTACAAATGCTATCTAGAAAGAAACAAAAAAACCAAAACAATTTCACACAAAGTGTCCATTAACTGATAAGTTCAAATAGTGGGGGTCGGTGCCCGAGTGGTTAAAGGGGGCGGACTGTAAATCCGCTGGCTCTGCCTACGTTGGTTCAAATCCAACCCGGCCCACTTTAAAATTGCCCTTGTAGCTCAGCGGTAGAGCACTCCCTTGGTAAGGGAGAGGTCTCGGGTTCAAGTCCCGACGAGGGCATACCCAAAAGTATTGCTACGAAAAAAAAGGCAAGTAGTTGTGGTTCTTATGACACCTCCCCTATCAAGAAAGATATCAGTGCGGATATGGGAGTAACTTTTGCTGTTAAGAAATAACTTAGGGAGTCTTCTTTTTACCTTTAAGAATCATTAGCAAAGGTAGACCAATAAGCATAAAACTCCCATCAATTAATAAAAAAGTATTGAGGTTCATTTATTCATTCTGTCTGGGAAATCCCAATTAAGGGGTATCCCTTTTTTAACTGGTTCTTTTTCCATCTCATCCATCTCTTTTCTTATTTTGTTGTAATATGCCAACTCTTCTGGATTATCAGAACCAAGACCATAATTCATGGTCGCTGCAAGATAAATTCTGTGCATCCGGTATGACGATAGTGGCATTACTAAAGACAATCTCTATTAAATATATTTGAATTTTAGTTAAAATGTTGATCTACAAGATCTCAATTATATTATTCAATTCGACTGTATTCCAGGATAAATTCCACTCCGCTCAGCCGAATCAGGAGTGGGAACAATACACAAAGAAATACCTGATATTTTACCTTTATCTACAGAAGCATAAGCAACTCCAAGAAGATTAGATTTATCGCCTTGTGCCATGATGAGGCAATCTGTATGACCATAAGCTGGGCAGACTCCTAATTCGGCAAAAACAGAACTGTGAGTTTTTTTTATTGTTTCAAGTTTTGGTCTGATGTATTCAATGAATTCATCTTTTGAGTTCATATCGGTCAAGACTTTTTGTGAAGAATATGAGAAATCTTCTGACAAAAACGATTCAAAATCAGATGAATCAAGAGTATGCATCATTTTCGCATAGATACTCAAAGCGTCCTTTTCTGTAAGTTGATAAGTTTTTTCTTCCAAGGTTTTCATTTATCCTTTTTTACTTCAGGGAAACAATCCGGGAAGATATCCAGGACCTTCCCAACAACATTCATTTGATCTTCTTGTATGGTTTTTTTATTTCCATGAGCACGTTCATGGAGGTTTAGAGCAAATCCGAGCATATCTATTTTTTGTTTCATAGTTATGTGGTTTCGATCTACTGCATAGCAGACAGAAAGAACTTGACCAAGAAGTATTTTATTAACTTCAATATCACTCATTTCAGATAAAACTTTTTCATTGGCATTAACAGCATTAGGTAATGCCAAAGCAGCAAGCAGAGGAAGTAGAAGGCCTTTCAAAATTATTCAGAAATCCAGCGGTTAATTATTGTCCCTTCATAAATATGACCCGATGCTTCAACTATTGGTTTGGTTTCTAGGTTAACAAAGATGTCATAACAAGTATTTACTGGTCCTTGAAACATAACGGTTGCTCTTTTGGGGTCTTCTAATGATTTGCCAATATAAAAGGTTTTTACTCCCATCTCTTTAAACATGGCCTGTTGTTCAGGAGCATTCATATAAGCCTCATATTCCTCAAAGGTATTACTTAATTTGAAATCTAAAACAGTTGTTTCAATTGACATAAAAAAAAGGAGCTAATTGCCCCTTATTGTAGATCGACTGTCAAACATATTTCATTAGAGTCTGCTGTAACCTAATTTTGACTGAAAAACCTTAAAGGGAACACCAGTTCCTTTCATTACTTCTAGACACTTATCCCCAACTGTTCCATATACTTCAACAGTAAAATCATCTGCAAGTTTTGGATGCTCTTGTAAATATTCACCAATTGCTGGATTAGCCAAGTGAGCTATAAATGCTTCATCGTTTTTATAAGCCTCAGACCACACAAAGATCAGAGGATTTTCTGGATCCTGATCAAAAGTATGATGGAGCATTCCTGGCTCAACAGCCTCAACGGCTTTATCTGTTTTATCCGCAAGTTCTAAATACTCAGAAACTTTATCCTCTTTTACCGTGATTTTCGCTAAAAGAATAAAAGGGGTATCTGCGCCAAAATTTGTCATAAATGAAAAATATCCTCACTATATTTTATTTGGATTTTACGAAAAAGGGAGCTTAAAACACCTCTTTATATATCGACTATCAATTACTAATACCTATAAGCTAATCCTTTAAAGACAAATCTAAATCGCCCGTTGATCTTTCCATCCAATAAATTTCTGAATACTTTAACCAAATTCAAATTTAATTGTTGATCCTTTATCCGTATATAGGAGTACCTCAAACCGTACATATAAATTTAGTCCAGATGGCTTGTCATACTAGTTAGAACATTATTGTAGTCGTCATGAGCAAATGTCTACCAAATCCACACTAAAAGAGGATCATAAATCTGAGATTGAAGAAAGATCAGAAGAAGAACTTCTTGAGGAAGAAATCAGGAATCAGCAAACATTGGATAGCTTTGTTGAATCTGATAAAAACTGGAGTTGATCAAAATTTATTTATTTATTAGGAGAAAGTTATGAACTTTAAAAGATCACCATTCTCAATCTTGAATAAAGAAAGAAGAGAAATTGACTATATCAAGGGAGTTTACAAGAGGAAAATTCAAGCTGAAGTTGAATCTTATAAATATCCCGAGGATGAAGATAAGAGAGATACAATCCAAGCTGAAGATATATTATTGCTTGATAGGATCTCAATTTAGATATTCTTTTTTTTCTTCTTCTTGTCTTTTTTTTTCTTCTTTACTTTTTCATGAACCTCATCAGCCTTCTGTTCAATACTATCCAACTTATTTGAGATTTCATTTATAGCTTTTGCTTTTGCTTCTTTAAATACGTTATTTTTTACCTCAATAATTTTAACTAGCTCTTCTTTTACTACAGCATCTTTTGTCTCTTCAGTTTTAATTCCAAACTTACCTTTAATAAAGTTGGCTATAAAAATGAGAACAGGTACGTGGGCTAGACCACCTATTACTATTCTTGTTTCTGAATAAGCCATTTAATAGTTAAAAGAACTGAGATATTTAAGCATAAATTTAATTTTTAAATTCCTTTTATTAAGCCAATAAACATTAGTAATCATTTCTTGATTCGCAAATCAATAATCTTGCTATTAATTATGTAGAGACTTTTTTTATTAAATGCAATTAGACGTATTTCTAATGAATATGTGTGTTGTAGTTATAGCCTTGCTTATCAGAAGAGAAATCAAACTTAAGAAGGCGAGATAAATTATGAAAACACAAATTTTAAAAGATCATTACATTCCAAATATCCATGCTATTACTCTTTTACTAATGCTTCTTCTATGTCTTTGGTTACCGCTTGCACTCAGATTCTTATTAATAATTTAATCGAACTAATTAGTAAATACTCTTATCCTTAAACTCTGCAATATACTAATTTTGTTTTAAAGATCTTATATGGAACTCCTGTTCCATTAATGACTTCAATAACTTTATCTCCCACAGTTCCGTAAATTTCAGAAAAAATTTTTGTAGCAAAGACCTAACTCTCTTTTTTAGGCCAAACCTCCTCAGTTTTCCTCCATCCTTGAGAGATTAACCTTCCATAAATTTCTCTAGCTAAATCTATATCTACAGAAACTGTTGTTGTCATTACAGGAGGCTCTTTCCCTAACACCCCAACTATTTTTCCAGTATCTACAAACATATACTCAAAAACACCATCTATGCTCTTATCATTTTTTATAAACCTTTTTACTTCTGTTCTTTTTGGATTAATCAACCAATGAGATTTAGCCATTAATTAAAAAAAACTAGAACGCGTTTGATTAACAATATAGAGATACTGTTTGATCTAAATCTGCACATGGTTCAATAGTAAACTCCAATAGTTCTCTCCAAGGTTGCCACTGTCGCCAAATGGTTTCTAAAGAATCAGCATCTACAACAGAGTAACCATTGCCATGTTGAGGTAAGAAAATCCAAGATTGTACGTCATAACCCTCTGGTCTATTTTGTGGCCCTCCTTTGTCGTACCACTCTTTTAACATTTTGGATCCCTTTTCTTGGGCGTTTGCATCATTAAATTTATAAGAGATAAGAAACAGCATAAATAAAAAAGTAAGCATAAATTATTTTAGAAAAAATATTTTAAAAGTAACTGTTAATAATGGTTGAATCATAAATATGACCTGCACTCTCAATTAATGGTTTCACTGCTGGATCTTCAAACATAGCTATTGATTTACCTTCTTCACCCTGTTCAATAAGAATTACACTTGTTGGTTCATCTTTCTTTACCCCTTTGTATAAGCAAACAATTCCACGTTCTTTATTCATTTGTATATTTTCTTGGCTGTCATAAACTTCAGCCCATTCCTCAAAAGGGACGCTTATTTTGAATGTAAAAACAGTAGTTTCAAGAGACATAAAAAAAGGAGCCAGATGCTCCTTATTCTAGATCGACTGTCAATCAATTGAATTATCCCATTGCTGCAACAGCTTCAGCAACTTGTTTGTTTCTTTGAATAACCTCATCATCATTTAAAACAGCAGTGATATTCCAATCAAGACCAAATTTCGCTCTCCAAACCCCAAAATGTTGAGATATTGCTAAGTGATTATCAGCCTTGAAAGTAACAAAAACTTCTCCTGTTTCAGGCGCATGGAATCTACTTACCAATTCAAATCCATCAAAATTATCCATAGGTGCACCAGAAGCAATATATTGCTCAAACATCTTGTAACCTTCGGACTGAGAAATTCCGTCTGGAATAAGTCCATGAACGTGATAATAAGCCATAAATAAAAATCATGAATGTAATTTCAATTTAAAAACTATATTTTAAAAAGCATTTAAATTATCTTTAAATTTAGATTTTTAAGTCTTTTTCAATGTGTATTCGCGCCCAAAAAAAAATTTTTATTTGGTATAGCATGTATCGTTTATAAAAATTTTTTTTAGCTATTAATTGGCTATGAGTTATTTTGCTGAACCTAACCATATTGAATATGATGCATGGTTCGATGAAAACATCGACCCAGTGGATCTTGTGAATTACTCAGATGAAAAGGAGTTCAGTAATTCGGTACACTTTAAGTTCCACAAGATGTCCACTAGAAATTTAACGATTGGTTCTTCTGATAATTTTCACTGGTAAATAAAAGATTTTTCACTCAGTAGATATTTATGAATCTTACGCAGAATATGTTCCATCACTTTCTCTTCTTGCCTTAGCTAATACAATTTCATCTACAACTTTTTCAATCATGTAAGCACTTTTTTTACCAAAGCATTTTTCTTTTTTAATGCTCTCATAATCATTTGGCATTAAATCATTATGTTCACAACAGTCGCATTTAATATCAATTTTCTTACCTCTGAAAACCTCCAAAGCTCTAGAAAAAATCCATTGCTGAACTAAGATACTTTCCCAACTATCAAAATTCGACCATTCATCAAATTCCTTATTAAGGATGACTTTTAATCCATCAGCCTGATTTACATATACTAAGTATGAATCTTTTCTTGGTTGATCATTAATACCAATTGTTTTTACAGAATTTTGATTCATTAAATATAGATTTATTGAGTAGCTTTATAAATCTAGAGGATAATTTCAAAAATATAAACAAAAAAATGTCTCAAATAAGTTCATTAATTGCTTTATCTAATCTAGAAGTATGATTTGTATTTCTGAGTAATTCAAAATCCTTAAAATCAAAGCCCGGGCCAACACAACAACTCACTAAAGTAAATTCGCCTGTACTTTTTGCAGCTTGCCAATATCCAGATGGGATCATTTCTACTGGATTATTGGAATCTAAAATTAAATTTCTCATTAACTTATTATCATTATCTAGGCACCATAAATTTAGAGGATCGCCCCTTAGATAAATCCAAATTTCATCAGCATTTTTTACTCTGTGCCAAGCACTTTTTGCATCTCTCTCCAAAAGATAATAAATTCCGGTAATAAAGTTTCTAATTTGGCCATCTTCCCTTTTTAGAGAATTCTCACTTCTTACTATCTCTCTAAACCATCCACCTTCAGGATGAGGAGATAAATTGAAATGTTTAATTATTTCTATATTTTTTTTATTAGGATTCACATCACAAAAATATCCTTAAAATTTCTCTTATAGTTAAAAGCTAACTGAAAATAAATCAAAATATATTTTCTAAAAAGTTAAGCACAAATAACTGATAAATCTAAGAAATTTTTATTTTCATCTGCCAGTTCAGTTATGATTCTATTGAGCCATTCAGAGGTCGTTTCACAATAGCCTACATTCAAAATAGTTTTTTGGTTTGTTGTTTCTTCTTTATTCATAGTTAAAGTATTTTTATATAAATTAGTCTTTAATTAAATCTATGTGAATAAGTCTTAATTACTATCTATTTTAAAAAGTTGTATTTAATACATATTTAAAAACTGCTAGTAAACAAATAAAATTAAATCGTTGACAAGAAAATGTATACAAGTGAGAGTAGAAAAAATTTATTATTTAACCTATGAATGACATCAAGATTGAGGAATTGATGAAAGTAAGGTTCGATGGTATTGCTAAGAGAATTGGGCACTTAAGCAAAAGAGAAAGTGAGTCTTTATTACTTGAGCATCTTGAATGGTTGGAGGGAGGATGGGAGACTGAAGAAATCTTATTTTTAAAAAAGCCCTACAGAAAATGGTGGTTCTAACTCCACTTCTATAAATAATTAATGATGGCCTAAGGGACCAGGGCCAGATCCAATTTTATAGGAATTTTCTAAAGACTTCTCAACAAATAATTTCGCTTTTTGTATCGAATCAAATAGATCAAAACCTAAAGCCTTGTAACCACAAATAGCAGCACTCAAAGTACAGCCGCTACCATGGGTATTTGTTGTATTTATAAAATTATTAAAAAGCCACTCTTTTCTACCATTTAAGTCGATAAAAAAATCCTTCCCTTTCATATCTTTCAAACCACCACCTTTTATAAGTACAGCTTTAGCTCCTAGACTAATAATTTTTCTTGCGCAAATTTCGATATCTTCTTTACTTCTTATTTTTAAACCAGAAAGTAAATTTGCTTCATAAATATTTGGAGTTACCAAATCCGCAATTGGTAATAAAAGTTTTTTATAAGCATTAATTGCAGAATCTTCCAGTAATTTAGAACCAGTTCTTGTAACCATAACTGGGTCAATAATTTTGGTTATTTTATAGATGCTTAATTTCTTTGCAGTATCATTAATCATCTTTTCATTTAGTAACATTCCAGTTTTTAAAGCATCAATATCAAAATCAGAAAATAAAGTATCGAACTGACTTAATAACGTATTCTTCTCTACTGCTTCAACGCATGAAACCTCAGTACTATTTTGTGCTGTAATACATGTAATAACTGAACATCCATGGACTTTAAGGGCCATAAAAGTTCTAAGGTCAGCCTGGATACCTGCCCCACCTCCAGAGTCACTTCCTCCTATTGAAAGTGCAATTTTAGAATACATAATTTGATTAACTCGTCTTTTAAAGTACTTTAAGTAAATTTTAATTTAAATTAGAAGTGTGAATAAGCATTAAAAAAATCTAACTCTAATTCCATTGCTCTTTTGTATAAATATTTTGCTTGATTAATATCATATGATTCTTTATTGGTCTCAATAAGATTTTCTAGTGAATTTGCTAAATTTTCAAAGCTCTCATCAGAATAAGTAATTATCCATTTTTTATATTTATTATTAAAATCCTCTTTATAAAGAATTTTCCCTATCCAAGAATAAAGTCGCATACATGGAGTCATTGCAAACATTATTTCAACGGAGCTACGTCTTTTGGAAGTATCATCAAGGAAATCTGTATAATCTTTAGTAGCTTTTTTTATAGAGTTATTAGACAAATCAATATCCCATTCTTTTGCATAAGTTTCATGAAGTATTAACTCCTCTGAAACTCCCATTAGTAGTTCGCTTAATTTCCTTATTGAATATTTATCTTTTGATTTAGAAACAGCAATACCATATGCCCTAGCAAAAGTCTCTAAAAAAAAATAATCTTGAGCCAAATACTCTTGAAATATATTTTTAGGGAGACTTCCATTCTTTAAACTTTGAACAAATTTTGTATTTAAACTAAGTAAAGCAATCTCATAATTATCCTCCCAAAGTTTTTCTGTTATTTTAATTTTTTTGATTTTTAGTTATTCTAAAATATTTATATTTTTTAACTACAAATTTAATCTTACTTTTCTAAGATTAAAAGAAAAAATTATGAAAGAAATAAATATCTTATGGTTTAAGAAAGATTTAAGAATTTATGATAACGAAGCACTATGTGAGGCTATAAAAGATAGTGATATTTTACCTATTTACATTATTGAGGTAGATATTTGGAGCCAAAATACTCATTCACATAGACAATGGCAATTTTGCAAAGAAAGTTTAATAGATTTAAGAAATGCACTTACTGAGATCGGACAACCATTAATTATTAGAACTGGAAATGTTATAAATATTTTTGATGAAATTAGTTCAAAATTTGAAATCAAAGGTATATATAGCCATCAAGAAACTGGAGATTGGCTTACTTATAAAAGAGATCAAAAAGTGAGAGAATGGACTTTAAGCAAAAATATTATTTGGAAGGAATTTCTACAATTTTCAGTTTTTAGAGGAAATTTAGATAGGAATAATTGGTCTAAAAAGTGGCAAAAAAATTCCGAAAAAAAAATACTTAAAGCTCCATTAAGAATTAATTCTATTAACTTTAATATTGGAGAAATACCCTCAGACGAAATTTTTACCTTTAAAAAAGAAACTTGTCCAGGAAGAATGCAGGGTGGAAGAAAGAAAGGTTTAGAGAGAATGCAATACTTCTTTAGTAATAAATTAGATTCTTATTCAAAAGATATATCTAGCCCAGAAAAATCATTTGATAGTTGTACAAGACTATCCCCATATATTTGTTGGGGATGCATTTCATTAAAAGAAATTTTTAATAAGGCAAATATATCTAAAAACAATAATTCCAGGATGTTAAAAAGTAGATTAACTTGGCATTGTCATTTTATTCAGAAACTTGAAAGTGAACCAGAACTAGAGTTTAGGGAATACCATCCTTTTTTTAAAAATATTAGAGAAAAAAATAATGAATTACTTTATGCATGGAGTTCAGGTAATACGGGCTTTCCTTTTATAGATGCATGTATGCGTTCATTAAATTTCAATGGATGGATTAACTTCAGGATGCGAGCAATGTTAATGTCTTTTGCTAGCTATAATTTATGGCTACCATGGCAAGATTCAGGTTCTGAATTAGCAAATAAATTTGTAGATTATGAGCCCGGGATACATTGGAACCAATGCCAAATGCAATCTGGAACTACATCTATAAATACCAATAGAATTTATAATCCTATTAAGCAGGGAAAAGATCATGATCCTCAAGGAAAATTTATAAAAAAATGGATACCAGAATTAAAGGATATATCACTAAATTTCATTCATGAACCATGGCTATTATCTAGATTTAATAAAGAAGAATATGAACAAATTAATTACATAAGACCGATAATTGATATCCCAAATAGCACTAAAACTGCAAAGAAGAAGATTCAGGAAATCACTAAAAAGGATGGATATTGGGATATCTCAAAAGAAATTTATTTAAAACATGGCTCTAGAAAAAGGCTTAGAAAAAATATAAATAATAAAAAAATTGTTGCTAAGGAAAGGGAAATACAATATGAACTGAAATTAGATTTCTAAATTTTATTGTAAGAAATTTCTAGATTCCTTTAGGGGCCTAGGAAGGTTTTTAAGTTTTGAAATTAAATATATAAATCCACGATGAAGTAATGCAAGCTTTAATGTATTTATTAGCTTTAATTAATTATGTCTGAAAGATTTGAATGGGACGATACCAATAGTTCAGGTATATGGTGGAGTACTAATGTAAGTATTAGAGACGAATGCATATTACTTAAAGAAGATACTCAATGCGAAGATTCTGATATCGTCGAACTTCTTAGGAGTATTGCACAAAATATTGAAGATAATGGCCTTTAATTTTTAAAAGCATATTCTCTTTATTAGAGATTTTCAATTCCTTTTACAGCTTTTATTAATTCGATACTTATACCTTTTTCACTCATTGAATGACCTGCATCATTAACAATAATTAATTCAGAATTATTTAACTTCTTATTTAGATCCCAAGCACTCCTAACAGGACATACAACGTCATACCTCCCTTGAATTATTTTTGTTGGAATCGATTCTATTGTTTTTATATTTTTCAAAATAAAATTATCTTCCAAGAAAATATTATTAATGAAATAATGACATTCTATCCTTGCAAAGGCATCTGAAAAAGTATTAACTTCAGACTTATCAAAATCAAATTTTTTATATATTAAATGACTTGTTGAGAGTTCCCATTTTGTCCAGGCTGCTGCTGCTTTTGATCTAAGGTTCGCATCTGAAGATGTTAGATATTTATAAAAAGAACTTATTAAATCATTTCTTTCTTCTTTTGGTATTACAGAAATATATTCTTCAAATTCATCGGGGAATATCTCACTTGCACCATATTGATAGAACCATAACAATTCAAACTTTCTACATAAAAATATTCCTCGCAAAGTTAAGCTGATAACTCTTGAGGGATTTTTAATAGCATATATAAGTGAAAGTGTTGAGCCCCAAGATCCACCAAACAAATGCCAAGTATCTATTTTTAAAAGAATCCTTAATTTCTCAATATCATCAACTAAATGATTGGTCGTATTTTCTTTTAATTCGGAGAAAGGCGTTGAAGAACCGCAACCTCTTTGGTCAAATTGAATAATATCGAATTTATCTGGGTCAAAGTATCTTCTATATCTTGGTTGACTTCCTCCTCCTGGACCACCATGAATAACAAGAATTTTTTTGCCATTTGGATTACCAGATCTTTCCCAATAAATAGTATGAATATCACTTACTTGTAAAAAACCCTTTTCACGTACTTCAATTTTCGGAAACAAGACTTGATCTTTCATTTTGAAATATTTTTAATCACTCTGTTAATCTATACTATCCAAAAAGAAATCTAATTTAGAAGAAATTTATTAAACAAAAAAAAGGACTGCTTTTACAGTCCTTTTTAATATTTGATTTCCTTCTTACAGGATATAAAATTACATATTTTAAAGTCTATTTACTCATAAACCTAGAATACGTGAATTCGGGGATTTCTCTCGATAATTTCAGTCCCTATTGTCGCTAGTAATTATAAAGCGAAGTCTTATCAGACTAATTGATTGAACTTTAATTTTCGAATAATCCCATTCTCAGGAATACGCTTCCTATATTTTGGAATTTGCTAAATTTCAGGCGGACTATCAATCATTTAGATTGCCTCCGAACTCAACATTTATAAATTACTCCTTTTTATATTTTCAGTAAATCCGTAAATATGCTGATTTACTTTTTTCTTAATTTGTAAGAGGATTTTAATGACCTTTTGTTTTTTATAGATAAATATAAAAATTAAAGTCTATAATCCCTGATTTATTCAGATTCATAGAGCAAAATAGATTCAATTATTCTTTTATCACTATCAGAAAGTTTATAATCATCTAATTTCCACTGAACAAATTTTACACACTCATCAATAGAAGGATTCTTATCCCGGCACTTACACCACTCTCTAATCCAATCTGCCAAGGCAAAAGTTATTTTTGTAGTAAGCATATTTACCAATCGGGGTAATTAAAATCTCCGCCAATAGGTTCTTCATAAAATTCCCCTTCTTTTATACCTTTATCATATTTTTCAATTATCTTTTGATAAGAAGCTATTGACGGAACTAAATCTCCTATATATTGGTGTTCTATCGTAATTGTTATAATAATAATTATTTATTATTTTATATAAGAATTTAATAAATAAATTATTAATATGTATTATGGATTTCATCAAAAAGAACAAGATCTTAACACTAATGGCTGTAATTGCAGTTTTATCATTTGTATTAGAAAAAGTAGGCATAATACACCCTTAAATTAATTAAGTTTATTTGTAAATACTTCCTAATGAAATAAGTAAACCGATACTATTACTGCAAAAATAAGCAATGGAGATAATAATGTAAAAACTAAAGTTGAAAGATTAATCAGCATAAATTTTAAATAAATACACAAATTTAATAAACATCACTTTTAAGCATTTGCAATAAGTAAAATTTAAATTATTACGATATAAAAAAATTTGAATAAAGAAAGATATAAAGAAGAATATGAAGAGGGCTCAAACTTACTATGGCCTAGTGATAAAGAAGATAAAATAACTCGGCAATTTTATAAAGATTTATCTAATCTTTCAAAAAAGATAAATTATAGTAAAAAGAAAAAGCTTAAACTTTTTGAACAAGTAGTTAGAATAATAAAAGGTAAAGGCTGGGGTTAATTAATATTCAAACTAAAATGAAAAATTTAATGATACTAATTAGAAATTTTTTTCTTTTAAAACCAAGATTTTTATCCACTATATTTTTTATTCCTATTCTTTATGGCATTGGCTGGGCTTTATCTCAGCCACTTTTATTATTTAATTTTGAAAAAGAAAATTTATCCTTAATTGGTACTATTATCACTTTCTTACTTTTTATCTTTTTACTCCCATATTGGTTTTATATCAAACGAAAAAAATCAAGTGCTTGGATAATTCTTGGGATAACTAAAGACAAATTCTTGAAAAACTTTTTCAATTTTTCTCAAGGTATTTTATTTGCTTTGGTTTTAATAATTCTAATTCTGATACCACTATTGCAAAAAAATTATATTTCTTGGATAGGTGAATTCTCGCCTATAATATTATTAAATTCTATTGTACTGGGGTTAGGTGTTGGATTCGCAGAGGAAATAATTTTTAGAGGCTGGTTACTAGAAGAATTAAAATTTGAATATGACACAAAAATATCAATAGCTTTACAAGCTATAATTTTTAGCTTCGTTCATAATTTATCAAATGAGATCTTTTGGAACATAGTAGGATTACGTTTAGGATTTATTTTACTTGGGATATTTCTATCATTAGTAAAAATTAGAGATAAAGGTTCTTTATGGAATTGCATAGGAATTCATGGAGGACTTGTGGGTATTTGGTTTTTATTAAATAACGGATTAATAGAATTCAAAGAAAATACACCTTCTTTTTTAGCAGGACCTTTTACACAAAATATTCCAAACCCAATAGGAAGCTTTAGTGCAATTTTAATATTACTTTTGTTATGTATTTTTTATACAGTAAAATCAAAAAAGATTTTTACTAGAAGTTTTAATTAGATATAAATACCGATTGATTTTTGATTAGTAATTGTCAGATTAAAATAAAGCTTAATATTCATATGAACTTTAATGCAGGAATAAGATTTATTGTCTTTTTAATAATTTTTGGAGTTACAAACTATCTAATGATGTTGAGAAGATATGAAAACGACGTCAAAAGAAAGAAATATTTGCAACAGGAAAAAATTTCCAGGCTATACCCTAAAGGTTCATTTATTTTCTGAAAGGAAAAAAAGTTCTTGTAGAATTTCCTCACCATTTTTTATTAGTTTTTTGCCAACCTTCATTTAATAATTTTTGCCATAATAATCTTGCTTCTTCATTAACAATTTTTTTTCTAGTTTTCATTAATGGAGGATTTTCTCCATGAATTCCCATAATAATTCCTTCTTCAATAAACATATATTCAATAGATTTATCAGAATAATCTCTATCTTTGTAGAAACGCATCACCCCTACAAAATTAGAGTCAATTAACCAGAAATCATTAGTTGAATTCAATAAACCAAAATAAAATTCAATTTATCACATGCTTTGATTAGAATCTGCGAAGAAAATATTTATTTAGTTGATTCATATTTGATATATTTTTTCTTTTTGTCTACTTTTTTTCAATTCGCCGCGTTTTTTCTTAAACTCAACTCTTTTCTTTTGTGATGCTTTAGTAGGTTGTGTAGATTTTCTTAATTTAAATGGTTTATTTAAAGCATTTTTTATGATTGAACTAAATTTCATTAAAGCTAGCTGCCTATTTAATAATTGATTTCGGTGTTCTTGAACCGCTAAACGCAAGCTATTATTTACTAATTTGTTTTTCAAGTTTCTTTTAAGAATTTCTTTCTGATAAGCATTTAATACTTTAGAATCTTCTAAATCAAAAATAATCTCTACTCTGCTTTCAATTTTATTTACATTTTGCCCTCCAGGACCGGAGGATCTGGAAAATCGCCACTTGATTTCGTTGGATGGGATTACTAATTTTTTAGTAATTTTTAAATCCATTTTTAGTTCTTTTTGATTTAAATTTTTGGAATCATCTACTTAATACTTTAAAACATAACTTGAAATTCGATCGGTAAATACTGGGCGGTTATGTTAGGTAAACCGAAATTCGGTGTATTTGCCGTATAAATATCTTCGGTATTTATCCTTTCATATTCCAAACAAATATCAGATATTGAATTTGTACTAATTCAAAGGTCACTTATGTATTCAATGTTTGATCTTCTTTTTGAAACACCTTCATATCGCCCTGTATATGTTATTTCAGATAGTGAAATGAAGGAGTTAAAGAAAAACCAACATCAAGAAGAGCTTGATGAAATTACAACACAAAAAGTAAGACTTGAAGATGCTTTTAAAGCTCAACTAAAACATCTTGAAGAGAGAGAAAAAGAAGTAAAAAAAGAACTTAAAGTACTCTCAGCCTCAAAAGATAAATAATTTATTTTTAGAGAAATTACTTTTTTCAAAGACGGTTAAAAACCGTCTTTTTTTAATTCTTATAGTTTTAAGGTATCTATTAAATCCACAGATTTTAAAAATATTTTCCATAATTAAAAAATGAAAGATAATAAAGAAAAAATAAGAATGTTCTTACCATTTAGTTGGATAATTTGCGCAGCAATATCTTTTGCTTATATAAATTCACATTTAATAAATACCTAAGATAAATGTCTTATCCATCAAGAGACGAAATACTTGCATCTTCAAAAGGGTGGGTAGCATCTTTTTTAAATTTTCTACCTGGTTTAGGATCGGGTTACTTGTATCAAAGAAGATGGAAACCCTATTTTATTACCATCACTTCTAGTACTGCATGTTTCGCTTTAGGTATTTTTTTACAAGGTGATTCAGAACCTTCTCAAAATGAACAAATAATTTGTATTTCTGGTCTTTTTTTCATATCGATAGTTACAGTTATAGAAGCCAACTTGGCTTTCAAGAAAGCAAGTAATAAAACAAAAGCTGAAAAAGAGAAAATAATTTCCTCTGAAAAAAAAGGATGGTTTAAATAATTCAATAAATTAGATCTAAAAAAATATTTAATTAGTTCTCATTTTCTTAATTTAAATAAATAATTACCATAAATGATTTTTAAGATAATTAAAAAATTTTTTTTAGTTATAAAAAAATAAAATTTCCTTTTCTTTAAGACCTTCCCATCCCGAGTCTATTAATAATTGATTCAATGTTTCTTTATCAAAATGCTTAGAACCCGTTTTGACGCATCTATTTCTCATAGATTTTTTAACACCACTCCTTTGTCTTTTATTTTCCTCATCCATAATTCTATTGTATAAATCTAGCATTTTTTGAGGGATTGGAGTACCGTCAAGATCCACTCCATTTTCAATAGCAAGATCAACAGCCTGCATTCCCATCTTCTTCATATATTTTAAAAAAGCTGAAACTATAATAAAACAAAACTTATTAATCTAAAATTCTTTGAAAAATAATTTATTGATTTTGAATTTTCTTAAGTACTCTAATTGCCTCTTTAATGTGTTCAGGACCATTCAATAAATCTCTAAAAATATGCCTAACTGTCCCTTTGCGATCAATAACGTAAGTTACCCTACCGTCCATAAAACCTAATACTTTAGGAACTTTAAAAGTTTTCCTAAGAGAGTCATTCGTATCACAAAGTAATGGATATTGTAATTTATTTTTATTAGCAAATGCCAAATGACTTGAGGTACTTCCATTACTTACTCCCCAAACTTGTGCACCTAATACTTTAAATAAGTCATATTTATCTCTAAATCCGCAAACTTCTATAGTGCAACCCGGCGTATCATCTTTTGGATAAAAAAACAAAACAAGGGGATTTTTTAAACCCTTATTTGATCTTTTAACTCCATTTTGATCCAGTAAAGAAAATTCTGGAATTTTATCTCCAATCTGCACAATAATTCTTATAAAATTCCATATTAGAGGTTAATATGTTTTTTTTGTGGCCTTAAAGTAAATAACTGATATTAAAGTCAGTTTTTTTGTTTTAAAAGATACTAAAAAATTATTGAAATAAACTAGGGTGAATTTAACTATGGTGAATTTATTAATTCAATAATATGGAATTAATAATTTATATTTTTTTATTTCTTATTCTTTTTTTAGGAGTTATTTTTAACTTAAAAATAACTAATTTTAAAAAAGTTAAAGAAATAAGAAACAAAGCTAAAGATTATTCAAAAAAGAATAAGTAAATATCTATTTCTAAGATTAAAATTCAATTTTTTCATTTGGAGTAAATACTGAGCAATATTTTTTTACTATTTCCTTTGGCTGACTAGTAGAGGAATTCGTTAATTTTAGTTTTTCTATAGCCTCATTAGCATTAACCTCACCGAGTCGATATCTTGCACACGTATCCAATACTTTAAACATTTTTGTGGTAACGGCATCAGCTGGATAAATAAGAAAAAATAGGTAAAAAACAACAAATAAGTACTTCATTTTGTTTTCAGATAGTAGATATTTACAGAATAGTTTCAATAATTTAGAAAAAAATTAACTTGGAAGAAGATTTAATTTTAATAGAATAATCTAATTTGAGTTGAATCTAGGACTTCTATAAAATAATAAAAGAAATTAAGATAAAGTAAGTAAAAATAATAAATAATCTCGGTGAAAATGAGAAAATTAATAGATAAGCATAAAACTCTTATAAATTGGTACCAAAAAAAATTCAAATTGAGTGATTATCAATTACTTTGGTTAGTTTTCTTTAAAGGAGTTTTAATAACAATAATATTTTTCAAAATTTTTTAATATTAATAAAGCTTTTCCGAGAATGAAATTTTTATATGATTTGACTATATTTAATAGTAGATTTCTTAATTAGTTAAATAGTTATCAGTTATGAATATTTTTGGTGTAGGTTTGCCTGAAGTTACTGTAATACTTATCTTGGCTCTTTTAATTTTTGGTCCAAAAAAGCTTCCAGAATTAGGAAAACAGCTTGGTAAAACTTTGAAAAGTCTTAAAAAAGCGTCGAATGAATTTCAAAATGAAATCGATCAAGTTATGAAAGAAGAGGATAAAGATGAATCTCCTAAATCTATAGGAAGCAATCAAAACAATGAAATTAATCAAGAAAAAATAGATTCAGAAAACAGCAACAACTAATATCTTGGATAGGCCCATAACCCCCGTAGACGAATTTGAAAGAGCATTAGATAAAGCAGCTCTTACTAAGGAAGAATATGAATTAATAGACTACATCCGCTATACAAGTGTTTTTACACAACCTAGTCTTATTAAAGATTTAAAAAGGCCATCAAAACCTCCTCTTTTGTCAGTTCTATGTCAAATTTGCAGAAAAATTGGTTCGGAGATGCCAGATCATTTCCAAAAAGTAATTCAGTGGTCAATTGAAATAAGTGATCACGATACAAAATGGGATGCTCATTTAATTTGCGCAGAAGCATTGAATATAGACAAGATCCCATTAAGTCCTATTAATGGAACAACTTTATTTGATGTTCTTGTTGTACACAAAGAATTATTTCTTGGATTTGATTAAATTAAATTAATCATCTAAAGGCACGGAATCAGTATCTATAACTTCCGAATCATCATAATTATTTATTTTATTTTCAATCCAGTTATTTATATAACTAACTAAAGGCAATGAACCTCTAAAAATAAAAATAGAAGTAGGCAAAGCGCTTAATAGACCGACTAAAGGACTTTTAAAAAGTAATCTTCCGGCTTTAATGTTAAATAAAATGATAAGCGCTGATGGAACTATAACTTTAACTACTGATTTGAGCGCCTCAAGCCAACCAACACGATATGTCCACCATATTAAAATTAAACCAACTATGTAGAGGAATAAGTACGTCATAAAAATAGTATAATAATTATCTATTTATCTTGTTCTTACTAAGAAAAAGATTTTATAAATTTTTTTAACATCAATCAATCAAATTCTAGTAATGAGTTTTTCTGAAATAAGAAAGTTTTTAATTAAGATGCAATCCGACGAAGACTTAAAAAAGCAGGTTACTACATCCTCTACAGCAGACGATGTAGCTCTGATAGGTCAACGCTTAGGTTATGACTTTTCAGGAGATGATCTCTTAAGATTTAATGGACAAAAAGTTGATAAAGTTACCGTAAGAAAGGTAGATCATCCAGGAGAGTACCACTAAATTAAGACTTAACCCATATTGCAAGCCCTCCGCCCCTGCCTCGAGCACATAACCAATTATCTTTAGTGCTAATTCCTACAAGTGAGAAAAAAGGCATTTTTTTATTTTCTGGTTTTTTTAGTTCCTTATTAAATATTGGAAGACTACTAATACTAATTTTCAATTCTTCAAAATAGAAAGCCAATAAAGGTCTAAGCCCTTTTAATTCTGCCCTGCCTATAAAAGTAATATTTAATAATCCGAAATTAATTGAATTTTTTATTTCATAATTTGTTTGATCCTCTTTATTTTTACTTTTTAATTCGAGTCTTGCCGACAATACTTGGAGAATCGAACTGGGTATATTTTTGATTTCATCTGACTCCTTTCCCCATACATACTTGAACTTCCATATTCCTAACAATTCCTCATATACAATTCCGCTACCATTGTTTTGAGAATTTTTTTCTAATAGCTTTATTTCATTAATATCAGGAAAGTTTTGCATAATAGATTTTAATCTAAGAATCAAATACTAAGATAACTTCACAAAAAATGTTCTTAGTTAAAAAATCTCTCCAAAAAGATTTCTTTGTTTCAATATATTTCCAAGAAAATAATTTTTTGGCACACATAAGGAACAAGATCTCGTTATTATGTTTACATAAAGTAACTAGATTAATGGATTTTATTTCTAAAAGCCAAGGATACATACCTCTTAAAGCAGTTCCTTACATATTCTTTCTAGCTGTTGTACTAAGTATTACAACTTCAACTAATACATTTGTCTAAAACGAATTAGTTTTCTAGAAGAGTAAAATAAGTACTTGATGGATAAGTATGATGTTGTGATAGTTGGTAGTGGAATAGGGGGATTATGTTGCGGTTCTATTCTTGCTTTATCAGGTAAAAAGGTTCTTATATGTGAAGCACATACCCAACCGGGAGGTGTCGCTCACAGTTTCAAAAAAAAAGGTTACACTTTCGAATCAGGTCCTTCATTATGGAGTGGAATAGGTAAATGGCCGACAACCAATCCCTTAGGGCAAATTCTTAAATTACTTGATGAAGAAGTTGACCTATTTCAATACAAAGGTTGGCAAGTAATAGTCCCAGAAGGCAATTTTAATCTTGATGTGGGGGAAGAACCTTTTAAACAAACAATTAAAGCTTTAAGAGGTGAGAAATCTGTTAAAGAATGGGAATCATTTATTTCAGGAATAAAACCTCTTAGCAAAATAATAAATGAAATTCCTTTACTTTCATTTTCTCCCGAATCAATAGATTTCTTAGATCTAATAAATTTAACCTCAAAATTTTTACCTAATATCAAGCAAATACCAAAAATCAATAAGGGCTTTGGAAATTTAGTAAATAATCATCTAGAGGATCCTTTTCTCAGAAATTGGGTTGATTTATTGAGCTTTTTGATAAGTGGTATGTCAATGCATGATACAAATACAGCTGCGATGGCTACTTTATTTAACGAATGGTTTGAACCAAATTCATACCTTGAATACCCTAAAGGAGGTGGTGAATCTATCGTAAAAGCCTTAATTAATGGATTTAAAAAAAATGGGGGAGAATTAATTCTCTCTTCGAGAGTAAAGACAATTAACTTCAATAAAAATTTAGCAACAGGTATAACTCTTGATAATGGTTCTAGTTATAGTTGTGAATCTGTTGTCACGAATACTGATGTTTGGAATTTAAAAAAGTTAATTCCAAATGAAATCTCAAAAAAATGGAATACAAAAGTTTTGAACCCTAATAAATGTGATTCTTTCCTCCACATACATCTAGGTTTTGATGCTGATGGTCTCGAAGATTTGCCAATACATGCGATACATGTTGATGAGTGGGAAAAAGGTATAACCGCAGAAAGAAATATAGCTGTATTTTCAATCCCATCTGTTTTAGATAAAAATATGGCCCCTAAAGGGAAACATGTTCTTCATGGATATACTCCCGCAAATGAACCTTGGGAAATTTGGGAAAACCTAAATCAAAATGGATTAGAATATAGAAATTTGAAAGAAGAAAGATGTTCAATATTCCTTAATGCAATGCGAAAATTCATCCCTGACATAGATGAAAGGATTGATTTAAAGATGCTAGGAACCCCAATTACTCATAAAAAATTCACCAATACCTATTGCGGTAGTTACGGCCCTGCATTATCTGCAGCCAAAAGTCTTTTCCCAGGCTGCAAAACTCCAGTGAAAAATTTATTTACTTGCGGTGCAAGTACATTTCCAGGTATTGGAATTCCTGCTGTCTCAGCAAGTGGTGCTTACGCAGCTGAAAAAATTATTGGTAAAAAAGAATTTAAAACTCTTCTTAAGAAAATAAATTTATGAATTAAATTTTTTATAACTCTACAAATACTTAGTTAAGAAATAAGAATAAAGAAAGCAAAAATGTTCAATGATGATAATCTTTATCTGAACATAAATTTAACTTATAGCTCTTATATGTTTTTCTTATCAATCCCTCAAGCCTGGCATTTAGTTGGCACTTGGTCAGAACAACTTCCAAGCGAGTCAAATCTAATAGGAATGGGCCAAACAGAATTAATGATGACTTTACATTCAATATTCGTTCCTCTCTTACTTGTAATTTCATATTACCTATTCAATAGGCTTAATAAAAACGAATCAAAGAAAATTAAAGGATAATAATTTAAGGTTTATTTAGCTGAACTTCTCCTAACTACTTTTCTTCCTGTAGAAGTGTCAACTCCGCCTGAATCTTTTGTTTGTGAATTAGTTTCAACATTATCAATATCACCCTTATCCATTTCTGCACAAACACCTACTACCATTGCAGCCTGCATTTGATCTGGCAAATCCCCGATAGTCAATAAAGCCTTTAAAACTAATTGAAGTCGGGTTTGCCTATCAATTTCTGGTCTTAATTTTTTTACAGTATTCCAAAGTTCTTGGGTTACTTCTTTTAAAAGTTCTCGATCTACAGCCAAATTACAACCTTTTAATGTTTATACTAATCTAACAAAAAATTGCATCTCGTAAAATAATATTCAATAAAAAAATTGTTAGTTGAAATTTTTCTATGCAAATACAAGTTGCATTTGTAGATGCAATTGATTCTTCTCTTGCAAAAGTTCATCTTTTTCAATCTTTTTTAGAGTAAAAGTTCTATAAAATTTTTTTTGAATCTTTATTGGAGTATTCTCATACTTTTCATTTTGACTTACTAGAGAATTCCACTCTTTTGAATTAAAAGGGGCATAAGGAGAAGATGAGACAACTTTCATAGCTTAATAATACATATGTACTAATAATAGTACAGATTTACTATAATACAAGGGATCGTCTCCCGGTTTTTGTACTTTTTTGAGATTATATTGACTTTTTTTATCTAATTTTTAAAATTTATAAGTTTCATAAATAAATCAACGTATAAATAATTACCATTTATTCCCTTTTTTTAGTGTCTTAAGACTTTTCTTGCTAAAAACCTTTTAAAATAGTGAATTTGTTGAAATTAACATTGACAAGATATTTTTAATAATCCCTCCTATAAAAAGTTAAAAGAATTGATCAAAAATGCTTCTCAGTAATCAAAAAAGAATAAAGATTCAAGGAATAATTAAAAGAATTGCACAAGATAAATCAATTACCTTAGAAGAAAGGATATATGTTGAGAAATTTGCTCGCCACAATTCCACAATATCTCTTTGGCTGAAGAAAGCTAACAGCTTTAGAAGGAATGGTATAAAAAATGATGGTGGGATAGATTACCTCTTACAATCATTAGGAATAGATGGATTTAATAAAGAAAATCATTTCAACCCAAATGAAGATGATATAGCTGATTGGTTTGGCGGCGCTCCTGGTTGGCTAAGAAGAAGTTAGATTAATTAATTTTTTAACTTACCCAAGCTGTCTTACACAAATATAAACTTACAAAAAATATAAATACCCAAAAAAACCATGGTATAAATTTAATCGGAACTAAATATCTTTTTGAAAAAGTTTTCATATAGATTTTTATTTTTAGAATATTTCTTACTTACCGTTTTTGAGAATAGGTTTAATTGCTCTATTTATTGATAAAACAATATTTGTATACCCAAGAAAATCTAATCACTTAAATTTAATCAAAAGTTAATCAACCTTCATCATTAATATCTAAGCAACTTTATTTTCAGTTTTCATTGTAAAGTTTACTATTTTTGCCTCATCATGCTCTGAATCATCCCAGCATTTCATAAGTATTTGTAATTCACTTATCCTCTTTTGCGCATAAACTATTTTTGCGCCGCCCTGTTCTGAATCATTCCAACACTTCATAAGAATTTGTAATTCATCTGTTCTCTTTTGCGCATTTGCAATCTTTTCAGTTTTTGTCACATTAAATTTTTATCTATCCAATTAATGCATGAAAAAAATTTTTTTCAATAGCAGGTAACGGGCATAACTGTATAAATATTAATTTTTGATTAATTCCTTAAATAAGATATAGACCTATAACGGCTGAGTAATTATACTTAAGGAAAAAGAAGATCATGAAGAAATTAAATTCTTTGATTTTGAATAGTACTGTAAACTT
>QCED01000005.1 GCA_003280725.1 Prochlorococcus sp. AG-355-M18
AATCTAAACATATTTTTTTAAAAATTGATGATTTACGTTTTAAATATTTTACTGACAATAAACATGTCAGCTTATATGAAGCTCGAAATAAAGCATTGAATTTGGCAAAAGGAAAATATATTTGTTTTTTAGATGTAGATGATCAATGGATGCCCGAGAAACTAAAATCTCAAGTTGATATTATGCTCAGTAATCCTAAAATTGGCTTTTGTTATAGCGGATTTAAATTTTTATATGAGGGGAATATCAAATTAAGATCAGCTTATAGCAACGATAATTTAAAAAGTGGTCATATAACTTCTTCTTTGCTTAAAAAATATAATGTTGGACTATTAACTTTAATGTTAAATAAAGAAATCATAGATTCTAACTCTCTTGAATTTGACAATCGATTTAATATAATCGGCGATTTGGATTTTGTTTTACGATTATCAAGGGTTAGTTTAGGGGTGCCTATTAAAAGTGACTTAGCAATTTATAGAAGTCATAAAAATAATTTAAGTAGAAATATTTATTTAACTCTAAAAGAAAGAAAAATATGGCAAAATGAAATGCTATTTTCTAAACTTTTTAAAAAGAAAGAACTCCTACCATTTTTTTATGAAACTAAATACCTTGAATTTAGAAATGCAATTAACAATCAAAGATTTAAAAAATCTTTTAAACAATTATTTTTTTTAAAAGGCTCTTTCTTTTTAAAAGGTATAGTAATATTAAGTTTTAGTTTAATAAAATTAGTTTTTAAGAATACCAAAAATTTTAATTAACTATAAATAAGAAATAGAAGAAATTTTTAAAAATGAAATTACTTATATTTGGCTCAAATGGACTTGTTGGGAATACATTAACAAAATATTTTCTTGCAAAAAGGAATTTTGTAACATTGGGTGTAGTACGCGATGATTCTAAAATAAGTTTATTTCACAGAAACTATGAAAAAAATTTTATTACTTTAAAGAATTTTTTAAATTTTGATGGAATTGACAAAATAATTAATGGATTCCAACCTGATTTTGTAATCAACTCTTGTGGAATAACAAATAAAATTAATTATAAAAAGGCTAATTTAGTTGAAAAATATATACAAATAAATTCTTTATTTCCTCATAAACTATATGAAATTTGTAACAAGTACAAAATTAAACTAATTCATCTAAGCTCTGATTGTGTTTTTTCTGGGATAAAAGGTTTTTATAGTGAAAATGATTTTCCTGATCCAAAAGATATATATGGCAGAAGTAAATTAATTGGTGAATTAGATTATAAAAATAGCATCACTATTAGAAAATCAGTTATTGGGCACGAATTAGATACTAAAAAAGGTCTTTTAGAGTGGTTTTTAAGCGAAAAAGATGTTGTTAAGGGCTTTAAAAATGTAATTTTTTCTGGGATGACAGTACTTGAATTGGCTAATTTAATCGAAAATTTTATTATTCCAAATAAAACTTTAAGTGGAATCTTTCATGTATCAGGAAATGCAATCTCAAAGTATGATTTATTAAAGATAATTGCGGAAGTCTACAGTAAATCAATTGATATTTGTTTAGATAAATCAATTAATATTGATAGGTCTTTAAATAGTTCAAAGTTTAACGAAATTACAGGTTACAATGCCAAGCCATGGCCTATATTAATTAAGTCAATGTATGAGTTTAATTTATTAAATAAATGAATTTAGAAGGAAAAGTATTTTTTATAACAGGAGGTACTGGTTCTTTTGGAAGTACTGTATGTAATTTTCTTCTAAAAAAAGGTGTTAAAGAAATTCGAATTTTTAGTAGAGATGAAAACAAGCAATATGAAATGAGAAAAAAAGTTAATGATTCAAGAGTTAATTTTTTGATTGGTGACGTAAGAAATTTTGATTCACTCTTAGAGGGTTGTTATGGAAGTGACTATGTTTTCCATGCTGCGGCATTAAAGCAAGTCCCATCATGTGAGTTTTATCCTTTAGAGGCTGTAAAAACTAATATTATTGGGACTGAAAATCTTTTAAAAGCAGCAACTATAAATAAAATAAAAAAAGTCGTACTTTTAAGTACCGATAAGGCTGTTTACCCAATTAATGCAATGGGTATATCTAAAGCTATGATGGAAAAAATAATGCTTGCAAAGTCAATGCAAGATGATACTAAAATAATATTTTGTGCAACAAGGTATGGGAATGTAATGTGTTCAAGAGGATCTGTTATCCCTTTATTTGTTAGTCAAATCAAAAGTAATCAGCCATTAACAATAACTGATCCTGGAATGACCAGATATCTAATGACATTAAATCAATCTGTCGATTTAGTTATGCATGCATTTGATAAAGGAATAAAAGGTGATATTTTTGTTCAAAAGTCTTCATCTTCCACATTGGTTGATTTAGCTACTGCTTTAAAAAATATTTTCAATTATGAAAAAGATAATTTAATTATTGGCACTAGACATGGAGAAAAGCTTTATGAATCCCTTTTATCTAGAGAGGAGATGTCTAGAGTTTTCGATCACGGCAAATTTTATAGATTGCCTTCAGATAATAGATCTTTAAATTACAAATGTTATTTTGAAGAAGGGAAAGAGATCAATAAAAAATACCAGGAATACACATCACATAATGCAAAAAGATTAACTGTTCCTGAGGTTGAGAAATTATTATTAAGTTTGGATTTTATTAAAAAAGCCCTAAAAAAATAAAATATATTTTTGAAATTAGTATAAATCTAACTTTGGTATTTAAAAATTAAAAATATGCTTTCTTAAACCAATCTATAGTTAAATTTATTCCATTTTCTAAACTTGTTTTTGGCTGCCATGATAAATTTTCAATTGCTTTAGTTATATCTGGTTGTCTTTGAAGTGGGTCATCTTCAGGTAAAGGGTGGTAAATTAGCTTTAATTCAGGATTTATAAGTTGTTTTATTTTTTTAGCTAATTCAATTATCGTAAATTGTTCTGGGTTCCCAATATTTGTAGGTGAATTTAAATTTGAATCCATTAACTTTATCATGCCTTCTATTAAATCATCAACATAACAAAATGATCGAGTTTGACTACCATCTCCATATATAGGTAATGGTTTTCCTTGGAGAGCTTGGAAAATAAAATTACTTATTACTCTTCCGTCATCTGCTTTCATCCTTGGCCCATAAGTGTTGAAAATCCTTACAATTTTAATATTTAAATTATGTATTCTTCTGTAATCTGAACATAAAGTTTCTGCAATTCTTTTTCCTTCGTCATAGCAACTTCTTATACCTGTGGTATTAACTGATCCCCGATATGTTTCTGGCTGTGGATTTATTTCAGGATCCCCATAAATTTCACTTGTGCTTGCAAGTAAGAAATCAGCTCCTACTCTTCTTGCTAAACCAAGCATATTATAGGTACCTAAAAAAATAGTCTTAGATGTTTTTATTGGATTAGATTGATAATGTACCGGAGAAGCAGGACAAGCAAGGTGCCAAATTCTATCTACTTCGAGTTGAATAGAGTCTGTAACATCATGCCTAATTATTTCAAAGTTAGGATGATTAATCCATTGCTTTAAATTTGATCTTTCACCTGTGAAGTAATTATCTAAACTTATAACTTTTTCATTGTTTTTCATTAATCTATCAATTAAGTGTGAGCCAAGGAATCCTGCTCCTCCAGTTACCAGATTCCTAGTTGTTTGTGAATTCTTATTCTTAAGATTCATGATAATTCTTAATTCGAGAATACTTGATTGAAAAAATTAAAAGATTTATATAAAATTGTGGGTTGTTAAAAAAAATTTTGCGAATTTTTTATCAGAATTAAGAACTATTTTTACAGAATAATTTCATCAATTTAAGATGTTATAGTTAAATTTAGGTGAAAATAGTTCTATCAAAATTTAAACCACAAATTATTTATATTCTAGAATGCTAAAACAAATATCCTTATGAAAAAATATGATATCAGAAAAATTTGTTGCATTGGAGCTGGATATGTTGGTGGCCCAACAATGGCAGTATTTGCAAAGTATTGTCCAAATATAACAATTAATGTAGTAGATATTAATAAGAAAAGAATAGATGATTGGAATAGCAATAACCCTTTAAACTTTCCGATTTTTGAACCTGGATTAGACAAATTGATTCTTAGTTTTAGAGATAAAAATCTTTTCTTTACAACAGATTTAGAAAAATCAATATCAGAAGCAGATATGGTTTTCATATCAGTTAATACGCCAACAAAGACTAAAGGTGTTGGTGCGGGTAAGGCGAGTGATCTGAAATGGGTTGAAGCCTCTGCAAGGCAAATTGCAGAATTTTCAAAATCGCACACGATTGTTGTTGAGAAAAGCACTCTTCCTGTTAAAACTGCAGAAACAATCAAAAATATATTATCTAGTTCGCAAGATATTAGCTCTGTTGATAAGAAAACCTTCTCAGTCTTGTCAAATCCAGAGTTTTTATCAGAGGGCAACGCAATTAATGATTTGCAGTATCCAGATAGAGTGTTAATAGGTGGTGAAGATGAAAGTTCAATTAATGCATTATCAAATCTTTATCTAAATTGGGTTCCAGAAAAAAAGATTTTGAAAACTAATATTTGGAGCTCAGAACTTTCAAAATTAACTGCGAATGCATTTCTCGCTCAAAGAATTTCCTCTATAAATTCAATATCAGCCTTATGTGAAGTTACTGGAGCTGATATTAAGCAGGTTTCAAAAGCTATAGGTATGGATACAAGAATAGGTCGAAAATTTTTAGCTTCTGGTCCTGGGTTTGGGGGAAGTTGTTTTCAAAAAGATATTTTAAATTTAATCTATTTATGTAATTATTATAAATTAGATGAGGTAGCTAATTATTGGAAAGGAGTAATTGATATTAATAATTGGCAGAAAGAAAGAATTTCTAAAATTATTGTTAATAATCTCTTTGGAAATGTATCTGGTAAAAAAATTGCAATTTTGGGTTTCGCTTTTAAAGCAAATACTAATGATACAAGAGAATCTCCAAGCATTAGTATTTGTCAAGATTTAATCGAAGAAGGAGCGCATATTGCAATTTATGATCCCAAAGTTGAAAATTCTAAAATTGAAGATGATTTTAAAAAATTAAATAAAATTAATTTTGAGCAGTGTAGAGTAAATTGGGAAATTTGTTCATCTATTCAAGAAGCAGCTCTTGAAAGTGATGCAATAGTTGTTTTGACGGAATGGCAAG
Organism: Prochlorococcus sp. AG-355-M18; assembly: GCA_003280725.1. Classification (GTDB taxonomy): domain Bacteria; phylum Cyanobacteriota; class Cyanobacteriia; order PCC-6307; family Cyanobiaceae; genus Prochlorococcus_A. Next base: position 5,178 of record QCED01000005.1, read on the forward strand.
AATTCTTATACATAGACTGGAAAAGTTTGATAAATTCAATGCGAAAACCAGCTTGGCTTTTTGATACAAGGTCTTGTATCGATCATAATAAGGCTAAAAATGTTGGCTTCAATGTATGGGAAATAGGTAATTCAGTTTCAATTAATAAATATTAAAATTTATTTTTTATTTATTATGAAATTTGGTGGATTATTTTTTTTAAAAGAAACTAAATTAAGAAAAAATAAGAAATTATTATTCATTTTTTATGGAATATTAAATACTTTTTTTACTAATATCCTATTGCAGGTAAGCTTATTTTTCTTCCCAATAATATTATCTACTTTAATGAGTCAAATTTTTAATCTTAATTTTGGATATTATTTATATGGTAAAAAAGTTTTCCAAGTTAAATATTTCACAAAAAAACAATATTTAAAGTACCTAATAAGTAATTTTATTATTTGGAATATCAACTGGATTTTCATAAGTTCTCTTATTTCTTACAATATTTCAAAGAATCTAGCGGCTTTTTTGGTAATACCTTTTCTTGCTTTAATATCATTTATATATCAAAAGTATTTTATTTTTGTTTGATAATTCTGAAAGATGAATTTATTACCTGAAAAAAATTTTCTAAACATTGGACCAAATGATGATGAAATTTTATTATCTATTATTGTGCCTTGTTTTAATGAAATTCATACTATCAGCCAGGTGATAGAAAAAATTAAAGAATCACCAGTCAATAATAAAGAGATAATAATAATAGATGATTTCTCAAATGATGGTTCAAGGGAATTCCTAAATAATTTAAATGATGATTTGATTAATGTTATCTTCCATAAAACTAATCAAGGAAAAGGTGCTGCTATAAATACTGGAATTAAATATGCTAGAGGCAAGATAATTATTATTCAAGATGCTGATCTAGAATATGACCCTAATGAATTTCCAAATATTATAAAACCAATTACGGATAATAAAGCTGATGTGGTTTATGGAAGTAGGTTTCAAGGTGGTCAACCTCACCGAGTAGTTTACTTTTGGCATCGGGTTGGAAATGGTTTTCTTACTTTTTTAAGTAATATTTTTACAGATTTAAATTTATCTGATATGGAGACATGTTATAAAGCTTTTCGAAGTGAAATTATTAAAAATATAAGAATCGAAGAGAAAAGGTTTGGTTTTGAGCCAGAAATAACTGCAAAAATCTCGAAAAAGGATTATAGAATTTATGAAGTGGGAATTTCTTATTATGGAAGAACCTATAAAGAGGGAAAAAAAATTGGTTGGAAAGATGGTTTCCAGGCAATATGGTGTATTTTGAAATATAATTTATTCCGATAAAATTTTCTTTTTGCAATATCTTATATTCTGTTGAGTTCTACTGAAGATGTTTCTTGTTGCTTTAATAGTATTTATAATTTCACAGTCATATTTTTTTTCGAGGCTTATATCTTCCCAAGCATTTACAATTTGGGTAACATTAAATTTTTTTAGACAAATTTCTTTTGATTTTTCTTGTCCATTAAACTTAAATTCATTTATACATCTATTCATCATATCTTTATCTATATAATTGGTGGGATAATAAAATCTAGTATTTCTGTCATCAAATAATATCGTTCCTTTCATTTTTTGATCAATCAAACCAGAATTTTCATATCCATATGCAGAGAATTTCATATTTTTACTATATTCAAATGCAGTACTTAAATTTAAAAATATCGAAAAAATTAAAAGTATAATTGAGATAGATATTTGAATAATTATAGTAATGAAATGCAAATTTTTGAATATTAAACTTGTTCTTAATTTATCTAGAGAACTTACTTGATAGAATAATAATATTAAAGGTGAAGAATAGTAATCTGGTCTGCCTTGACAGAAAAGCAATAATAAAAGAAGTTGTGAGATAAAGATTAAAAATAAAGAATTTTTCTTAAATTTATATTCTTTTATATTTTTAAAGATATAAGAAATAAAAATAAGGGATGTAAACATACCCAGTGATTGGCCAAGGTCACTTATTTTTGTAGGAATAAATATATTTACAAAAAATAAATTTTCTCTTCTATAATTTCTTAACATTTTTGAAAATTCTATTATTTGAATATCATTTTTGTTAAAAATATTTGTAAATAATGGAAAAGCAAAGTTATTATTTATGAAATGTCTACTAATTAATAATGATATTAAAATCAAAATTGATAATATAACTGTTTTACTTAGTATTATTTTCTTAAACAATTTGAATTGATTCGTTAATGAATTTTCATTTTTATAAAAGTAAAATATGATATCAAGTAAAATTGGGACAATAATTATTATTGAAGATATCTTGAAACATATGCAATTTAAAATTGATATTGCTAATAGTTTTAATGTTAAAAGAGATTTGTTTTCCCTCCATATAAGATATATAACAATAAGAGAAGACTCTCCCAGAAATATTGGTTTTCCAATTGTACTCCATTGAATAAAAGTTGGGATTGACAAAAACGCAACTAGGTAAAGATTATTTTTAAAATTCTTTGATAAAAATAAAACTAAAATCGGTAAATTTATTATTTGGAGAAGTCGTATTAACCAAATAGAGTTTTCTTGAATAAATGCTAAGTTTGCATAATCACCAATGCCAAGTAATCCTTGATGTAAGCCTCCATCAATAAAAAAACCTCCCCTTAGATAAAACTGAAATGGGTACCCTACATGATAATCTGCAGCATCAGGATGATTTATGGGACCTACTGAAGAAAATAAAATTATTGCTAATAGAAAACAAGATATACAAAGTAAAATTTTTTGGAATTTAGATGTATTGTGTTCTAAAAAGAAAAGGTTGATTTCATTAATTAAAAATTTTCTGGTTAAAAGTAATTTGCTTAAAGGATTTTGTGTTTTAAGAAGTGAAATTAATAAAAAACTTAAAGCAAAAATTAATACCGGGAATTGACTTAAACCAATTACTATTAAAACTAAAGATAGAAACCCTAATAATGCTTGTGCGAAAGAAAAAGTCGTAAAAATTAATGAGTAAAAAGATTTAAAATCTAATTCATTTTTTCTTGGAAATAAAATAAGAATTGATGCAAGCCAAATAATACTATATGAAATCATTTGACTTTATAAATTTTTTTTTTGTTTATCTCTTTTATTATTATTTTATTCAGTTTATTTAATAATTTTTCTCTAGAAAATTCTCTTTCACAATATTCCTTACCGTTTTTGCCCATTTTTTTTAAATCATTTTTATTTAAATTGATCATTTTAAATATTATTTTTGATAGTTTAATATGGTCTCCAGGTTTGCATACTACTCCAGCATTTGCTTCTTTAATTATATTTGCCCCTTCTCCTCCAATCATCCCAATTATTGGAATTCCTGATGAAAGATAAAATTGAATTTTGCCAGGGATGGTCATATTAAATACTTTTTTATCCAATAATGTAACCAGTAAAGCATCTGCATGTAAAAAAAATGAATTCATTCTTTTTATTGGATAACTTTTATGTAGCTCAAAATATTGATTTAAATTTCTTTTTCTTATTTCTTTCTTTATCCAGTTTTTTTCACTACCTTCACCAATTAATATAATTCTAAATTTATTATTATTTTTTGAACTTAGTATTTCAACTGCTTTTATTAAATTTGGGAAATCTTGAGCTTTACCAATATTACCAGCAAATAATATTGTAAAAATTTTCTTATTTTTTATTTCAATAGCTGGCTTTGTTTCTTTTTTAAATAATTCAGAATCTCCCCATGATGGGAAATAAGATGTATTTCTTGCTGATGGATAACTATTAATTTCTTTCAAGATTTTTTTCGATTGAGCTAAAATTAAATCACATCTTCCATAAATCCAATTAACTAAAGTTTTTAAAAATCTTATTAGGAATTTATTTTTTATGATGTCTAGGGCCTCTAAAGTGTCTGGCCATAAATCTAAGACCCAAAAAATTTGAGGACATTTTTTTGTTTTAGAGTAAAAAGCTGAAGTTATTCCAATTGTTACAGGAGATAATTGGCAAGTAAAAATAATATCAAAATTCGTTTTGCGGAGTTTAAAGTATCCAAGAAATATTGAACTAAATAAAAAGCTTAGATAATTGAGTATCAAGTTAAATTTATTTCTTTTTCTTGGCATGATTGGAACTCTTATTATTCTTGCTCCTTTATAGCGACTGTATTTAGCATTATTTTTTTTATATTCCTTATAGATATCTCCATTAGGATAATTTGGATAACCTGTGAGGACAGTAAGCTCATGGCCTGATTTTACTAAATCTTCAGTAAGTTCATTTATACGAAAATTCTCTGGCCAAAAGTATTGCGAAATAATAAGTATTTTCAAGTTTTTATTAATATTTTTTCCATATGTTTCTATGAATATAATCTGTGTAGCTAATAATTATTCTTAATATTTTTTCTGAAACATTATTCACACTATAGTCTTTTACTAGATTTAAGCTTCTATCTTTATCTATTTTTTGCGAGGATAATATTTCCATAGCCTGAATCACCCTATTAAGGTTAACTCCAGTCATCATAACAGAGCTTTCCTCCATTGCTTCAGGTCTTTCATGTGCCTCTCTGATATTTAAAGCAGGGAAATTTAATATAGATGATTCTTCGTTGATTGTTCCACTATCAGAAAGTACAGTTTTAGAATTTATTTGTAAATTAATATAATCTGAAAAACTAAGAGGCTTTAATAGAATTATTTTCTCATTAAAAAAATAGTCTTTATCTTTAAGTTTATTTCTTGTTCTAGGATGTGTAGAAACTATAATTGGCAAATTGTATTTTTTTTCGAGAGCATTAATTATATCAACAATCATTTTTAAATTTTTTGTATCAACATTTTCTTCTCTATGAAAGCTAGCAAGAAAATAATTTCTTTTTTTTAAATTAAGACTAGAAAGAATCGTGGATTTATTTATTTTATTTTTATAGAAATTTAAAACTTCAAACATTGGGCTCCCAACTTTAATAACCATATCTTTTGCAATGCCTTCATTTAATAAATATTCCCTCGCGATAGAACTATAAGTTATGTTGATATCAGCGGTATGATCAACAATTTTTCTGTTTACTTCCTCTGGTACTCTCATATCAAAACATCTGTTACCAGCCTCATAATGGAAAGTGGGTATTTTCCTCTTTTTTGCAGCAATTATGGACATACAACTATTTGTATCTCCTAAAACTAGTAAAGCTTCTGGTTTTATTTCCTCTAAAAGTTGGTCAACTTTAATTAATAATTTTCCAATAGTTCTAGAGGGACTTACGTCTGCTGAGTTTAAAAAATAATTTGGCTGCCTTATCTCTAAATCTTCAAAAAATATTTCATTAAGTTCATAATCATAATTTTGTCCTGTATGAACTAATATGTGATCTGTGAATATATCCAATTTTGCAATAATTCTAGATAATCTTATTATTTCTGGTCTAGTACCAATAATTGTCATTACTTTTAATTTATTCATTTTTGCAATTTTTTATAAACTTCTAAAACGAATTATAAAATACTTTAAGAAGTCTTTTAGCTAAAAAAATATTTATAAATTTTTGAAGCTTAAAAAAGTCTTATACAAATTTTTTTTTAAGGGACCCATCTTTTCAATTACTTCTGGATTATTAGGAGATGTTTCAAATTCATTAATGCTTTTAGCAAGTTCTTTAATACTAATTTTATATTTATTTCGCATATTAATAAATTGTCCATAATTACTTTTTGTTATTAAGTCATTTAATTGTTCACATAAGTCATCTACATAAATTAGATCTATAACTTTATTAGGATTTATAATTTTTAAGGGGTATTTATTAGCAACGTTATAACAGAAAGTTGCCACTACAGAATTATAATTCGGTTTACATCCGCTTCCAAATATTCCAGGCATTCTCAAAATATATACTTTATTTTTATAAAATCTTTCTAATTCGAGACAAATATATTCAGCTTTTTTTTTACTTTCACCATATGGATTTCTTAAAAGGACTTGACTAGACGATCCATAATACAAGTCAATGTTTGAATTCTTCTCTAAAATCTTACAAAGTTTTTTTGTGAGTAAAACATTTACTTTCTCTAATTCATTAATATCTTGCGATTGATTACTACCTGCAAAATGAAAAACTTTATCTATTTTGAAAACTGATTTTTCAAGATCTTCCAAAGTATGTTCTCTAGAAAATTCAAAGACTTTGTGAGAAGTATTAAATCTTAAGTATCTAACGAAACTTTTCCCTATAAAACCATTAGATCCTGTTACCAGTATATTCATTTTTAATTTAATGTTGTATACTTACAACCTCATTTTCTTGACCAATGATTTGAATTAAAGAAGCTAATAAAACTGAGAATAAAATACTAATTTTGCCATCATAATATGTAATATCATTTAAATGCGAGATTAAGAAAATTACAAAAGATATAATAAATGGTTTATAGGAAAAATTCTTTTGATAAGATTTTTTTAATGAATTAAGCTTTTCAATTGACTTTTGAAGTATTCTAATTATTAGTAAAAAAACTAAAGTAGCTAATGGAATTCCAAAATTAGCAGCAAGCTCAATAATCATATTGTGCGTATGCTGATAATTTTGGAATGGAGGCAAGAACATATTTACATAAGGAAGAGATCCTGCCCCCCAACCAAATATTGGTTTTTGGGCTATTAATGATATGGCTTTAACCCATATATTTATTCTTGGAGAGTTTAAATTGAGATCTATATTAGATAATTTATTAAACAAATGAAATCCATCTATATTTAATAAATTTGGCATTAATAAATTAAAAATAAAAAATCCAAAAATTATAAAAAAGGTAAAGTAAATGAATTTTCTTATACCAAAAGTTAATAAAAAAATTATCAATAAACCTAAAAAAGCATTTCTTGAATTGGTAACAAGTACAAAGTAGACAAAAAATATATTTAAGATTAAGAGGAATAATTTGTTTTTATTTATTTTTTCTGAACGTAATAAAGATAATGAGAAAGGTAAACATAAGGTAAGCCACATACCAGTATAATTTGGGTTGTTGAATAAACCACTTACTCCTCCCCCAGTTATGTTTGGAATATCCATACCTAAAACATATTCATAATTAAACCAAACAACCGTGCTGAATAATGTTTTAAATGGTCCATAAATATTTAAAAACTTATGCATAAAACAGCTTGCAATAACTGGTATAGTTCCAGATATTAGAAATTTCTGAAATAATAATCTTTGCCTTTCACTTTTTAAATATATTTGGAATCCTAAAAAAGCAAAATAAATAGGAATCCAGTTAAATAAGTTAAGCCAAAGTATCGAATTCTGAGAACCTAATAATTCATCTAATGGATTTGGAAAACTATTAATAATAGTACTTACTACAATAATTATTAAACATATAAAAAAAGCCAAATTATATTTGTTTTTAAGAAGATTCTCTTTATTTGTAGTGAATGAAAAAAATATTGAGATTAATAAAAGTATTATTCCTATTGGCAAAGCTGAAGGTAGAAAAAATATGCCAAATAAAAAAATTAAATTTCCTGATTCTAAATTATTTTCAAAAATATTTTTTTTATATTCTTTTAAAAAATTCATAAAAACTTGTTTATCAAATATTTGTAGTTTCTTAAAAATTTATTTTAGTTAAAAATTTATTAAGTATGTAAAAATTGATGAATTTTGAATAATTAATTTAAAATCTATTTATAAAAATTACGCTCCCTTCAGGATTCGAACCTGAGGCCCACTGCTTAGAAGGCAGTTGCTCTATCCAGCTGAGCTAAGGGAGCGCACTTAAATATTATATCTGAAGATAAGTACACAACAAACTATAAATAATTTTAATTAAAATTTTACTTTTTTTAAAGTAAATTACCTTTTTAATAAATTTTTATAGAATGAAGTTTAATTATACAATTAATTTGGTTAAAAGACTTTCTATAGATCAAAAAGAGGAAATTATTAAAGGTTTTTTGAATGGTCAAAGCCTAGATTTTTTAGCAAAAAATTTTGGATATACTAAATTAACTATTTCTAGACATCTAAAAAAATTTTTTGGAAAAGAAGAGTTTGATAATTTAATTAAAGGGGAGAAGCCTCTCAAAAATAAAAAAATAGATAAAACAGAAAAGTATAAAACTAATAAAAACAAAAATGATTCAATCTCAATTGAGGATTTTTCACAAGAAGAAAATAATTCACCACTTTTTGATGCAGATTATATTAAAGATGATTCTTTCATGGAGATTACCCCTTTAAATTTTGATATAGATAATGAGCCTCGAAAAGATTTATCTTCTGTGCCAATAGAAAATGCAGTTTTACCAAAAATTGTATATATGATTGTTAATAAAAAAATTGAGTTGGAAACTAAGTTACTTAAGGAATATGCTGATTGGCATTTTCTTCCAGAGGAGGATTTGAATAGTAGGACAATTGAAATATATACTGATATTAAAAACGCTAAAAGGGATTGTAAAAAAGAGCAAAAAGTAATAAAGGTACCTAATACGGATGTTTTTAAAATCGTATCTAGGATTCTCGTTTCAAGAGGCATAACTCGCATAATTAAAGAAGAGCAACTCATTTCCCTTTAAATCTATCGCTAAAAATATTGTCAACTTTAATAAAACTTCCGGCTATAGATCCCGAAATAAAACTAATCCCAATAATGAAACTTATAGGTAACTCAACAGTTTCATTACTAAAGAAATTTAATTTAGTCTTGTTTGTACTATTTTGTATACCAATAAAAAGCATTAAAAATAGTGAGCTGTTAAATAATAAAGAAAAAATTATTTTTTTAAATGTAATAATCATCTCTTTAAGATTATCTAGTTTTGATACAAATTATAAATAGTTCTTTTAGAAATGTTATTTTTTTTCGCTAAGTATTTTGATGCCATTGATAAACTTAATCCAGCTTTTACTAAGAAATGAAGTTCTTTTCTTAATTCATTTTCATCAAAATTTATTTCTTGAGATAATTTAATACCCTCTATCAATATTGTAAATTCTCCTTGAGGTGTTTTACATTCAAAAAATTCTATTAATTCGTTTATTTTTAATCCGATATGCTCCTCAAACTTTTTTGTTAATTCTCTTGCAACTACAACTCGTCTAGAGCCGCCACAATATTGTTTTAGTTCTTTCAAAAGTTTTTTAATTCTGTGAGGCGATTCAAAAATAATGGTAGTTTTTGAATTTTTACTTATTTCAATAAGTAATCTTTCTCTATCTATTTTCTTCTTAGGAAGAAAACCTTCAAATATGAATTTCGAAGATGACAAACCACTTGTTACTAGAGCGGTTATAGCTGAACAAGGCCCAGGGATGCAAATGACATTAAAACCTAAGGATCTAGCTCTTTTTACTAATTCTTCTCCTGGGTCGCATATCCCTGGCATACCGGCATCACTAACAAGTGCTATAGATTTGCCAGAATCAAGATCTTCAATGATTTTAATTATTCTTTTTAAAAAATTATATTTATTAAAACTAATAAGGTTATTTGAAATTTTGTAGTAGCTCATTAATTTTTTAGTCTGACGAGTATCCTCACAAGCTATAAAACAAACATTATTTAATATATTCAACGCTCTTTTAGAAATATCAGAAAGATTACCAATAGGAGTACCCACTAAATATAAAGTACTATTTTCAGGTTCAATATTTCTATGAGATAATAAGTTTTTGTTTCCCATATTGTGGTTAGTCTTCCTGATGGAGTTGTTATAAATAATCTAATCGAAGATTTAAAGATTTACAGTTGGGAGGCTGCTGATATATTGATGTATTATTCAGAACAAATTAAAAATATTAGTTATAAGAGAGAGATTTTAAAATCATTAGATCTTAAAGATCCAGTCACAGAGGCTGACTTAAAAGTTAACGAGAAAATAATAAATAATATTCAAAAAAATTACATCAACACAAATTGGGAAATTCTTAGTGAGGAAAATGTAAAGAAGGAATCAAGCAGCCTTCACCTAAATTCAGATTGGTTATGGGTACTTGATCCTCTCGATGGGACGAAAGATTTTATTCAAGGAACTGGTAATTATGCCATGCATTTGGCTTTAAATTATAGACAAAAACCCTTTATTGGAATTGTGTTAATTCCAGATAGGGATGAATTATGGATTTCAGATGGGAAAAAGACTTGGTGTGAAGGTAGGTACAGAAAACATACAAATAAGCTTCTTCATGGAAAGGAATTTCTTCAAGAGATGGTTTTAGTTACTAGTAAAAATCATAGAAATCCAACTTTAAAAAGATTAATAGATAAAGTTAATTTTAAAAAAGTTACAATTATGGGAAGCATTGGATGCAAGTTTGCTTCAATTTTAAGGGGTGAAAGTGATGTTTATATCTCTTTAAGCTTGCCAGGTGAAAGTTCACCAAAAGATTGGGATTTTGCAGCCCCAGAGGCTATTTTAAAAGCTGCAGGAGGCTCAGTTACAGACATTGATAATAAAGAACTATCTTACGGAAAATCAAATTATGAAAAAGGAGGGATTATTATTGCATCTAATAATAAACAAAATCATGAAAGATTATGTTTACAAATTAAGGAGGTTATTAAAAAATACAATATTTACCCTCTTTAAAACTAATTAAGAGGTGCTACTGGTGTAGGAGTTGGTTCTGGATAAGACATCCCTCCGTTCTGTGCAACCCCCCTTAAGGTCAAATTAATCCTACCTCTACTGTCAATCTCGCGAACTCTTACAGTTACTTCATCACCTTGTCTAACAACATCTTCAACTCTTTCAACTCTAGCCTCAGACAATTGGGAGATATGAACCATCCCTTCTTTGCCAGGTAGGATTTCAACAAAAGCTCCAATTGGAATAATTCTTGTAACGACACCAGCGAAAATCTCACCTTCATGAACTTTACGAGTTAACCCTTCTATTATCTTTTGAGCTTCTTCAGCAGCAGCACCATCATGGGAAGCTATTGTAACAATCCCTCCATCTTCTATGTCTATTTTGGTATTTGTTCTTTCTGTTATTCCCTTAATAGTTCTACCCCCTGGCCCAATAACAGTTCCAATAAGTTCTGGATCAATCCTAAAACTTAATAATCTGGGAGCATGAGGGGATAATGATTCTTGAGGTTTATCTATTGCTTCTTGCATTTTTTCTAAGATGTGTAACCTTGCAGGACGTGCTTTTTTGATGGCTTCGGAAATAACTGCAACTGATAATCCTGTAATTTTCATATCCATTTGTAATGCTGTTATGCCTTTTTCAGTACCAGCAACTTTGAAGTCCATGTCACCAAGGAAATCTTCAATACCTTGAATATCTGTGAGAATTCTAACCTCTTTACCTTCTTTGATTAATCCCATTGCAGTTCCACTCACAGGAGCTTTTAATGGTACTCCAGCATCTAGTAATGATAATGTACTGCCACATACTGATCCCATTGAAGTGGACCCATTTGAACTTAAAACCTCGCTTACAACTCGTAATACATATGGAAAAGTTTCTTTGCCGGGAAGTACAGGAATTATAGCTCTTTCCGCTAATGCACCATGACCTATTTCTCTTCTGCCAGGAGTTCTCATTGGTCTAGTCTCTCCAACTGAATAAGGTGGAAAATTATAGTGATGCAAGTAAGTTTTTTCAGTGCTTGGATTTAGATCATCCATTTCTTGCGCGTCACTAGGAGTTCCAAGTGTCGTAGTGGATAAAACTTGCGTTAGACCTCTTTGAAATAATGCTGAACCATGAACTCTTTTAGGTAGGATTCCAGCAGAAGCTGAGATTTTTCTGACTTCGTCTAAATTTCTTCCGTCAACCCTTTTGCCATCATTAATTATTTGAGACCTCATTAATTTCTTCGTTAATTTTTTAAAGTCAGAGTGAATTAACTTATCATTGTTTGTATTTAAAACTTTTAATTGATTATCGTCTTTTAAAGATTCAATTTTGGTTTGAATTTCAAGTTTTATTTTTTCAAGTTCAAGATCTCTATCTTCTTTTGACTGATCAAATTTCTTCAAAACTAAGTCAATTGACTTAGTACAGTTTTTCTCCAAGTATGAAGATAATGTTTTATCTTCTTCTGGTTCAGATGGTTTAACTTGTTTTAGGCCTAATTCTTTAAGTAAATCATCTTGGGCCTTTACAAGTTCTAAAACTGCTTCGTAACCAAAATCTATAGCTTCGATTGTATCCTGCTCTGATAATTGGTTGGCACCTGCTTCAATCATGACTATACCATCAGGTGATCCTGCGACAACAATGTCTAGATCTCCTTTTTCAATCTCTCTGTAGCTTGGATTTAGGATGAAATCATCTCCTATTAGCCCAACTCTTACAGCAGCCATTGGTCCATAAAATGGAATCTCTCCAAGTAAAGTTGCTATTGAGGCCCCAGTAACAGCCAATACATCTGCTGGAACTCGCTCATCAAGAGATAGGCAAGATGCCACTATTTGAATCTCCTCTCTCATCCATGAGGGAAAAAGTGGCCTCATTGGCCTATCAATTAGTCTTGAAATTAAAGTTGCTCTTTCTGGAGGGCGACCCTCTCTTCTCATAAATCCGCCAGGGATTCTCCCAGCAGCATAAAGTTTTTCCTCATAGTCACATATCAGAGGTAGAAAGTCTGAAGCTTCTTTTTTTACTGTTTTTGTTGCTGTAACCAATAGAGAAGTGTCACCACACTCAATCATTACTGATCCATTTGCTTGAGGAGCATATAGTCCTGTAGTTAGTCGTATCTCTCGTCCGTCAAACGTGATCGACTTATTTTGTCCTTCCACTTTTTAAATTATAAATCTATACATAATTTATTCTTACATTTTATAGGGACATATTGAGTAAATTATTTAGATAAGCTATAAAAATTTTTAAAAATGTCCTGAAATTGCATTTTTATTTTCTCAAATATATCTTTTTTCTGTAAAAATTTAATACTGAAAAAAGAAACAATACTACCAACTTGATTTAACTACCCCAGGAAGTTCTCCATTATGAGCTCTCTGCCTTAATTGATTCCTGCAAAGACCAAAGTCTCTGTAAACTCCTCTTGGTTTACCAGTTGCCCAACATCTATTCCTTACCCTATTGGGAGCAGAGTTTCTTGGAAGTGCTTGAATTTTTCTATGTATTTCTAGCCTTTTCATTGGATCTTTTGCTGAATTGAATTCATCTAATAAAGCTTTTCTTTTTGCAGCATATTTTTTAACTAGCTTTTTGCGTTTGACCTCTCTAGCAATCATTGACTTTTTTGCCATTTAAAAGAAATTAATACTATCTAGTATATTAACAGCTCGGCTAACAATTTTTGAATTTTTTTATTGCTTTAATAATCTTTGTACGATTATAAGTTGACTTGTATCTCTAATTATAAGAAGCACACTTAGCCCGACTAAAAGAAAAAAACTGGACTGAGTAACAACCATTTGTATCTTAACTGGTACAGGTTTACCCCTAAACCCTTCAATTAAAGTGAAAACAAGTTGACCTCCATCCAAGAGAGGTAAAGGTAATGAATTGAGCACTGCCAAATTAATAGATATTAAAGCTGCAAATAATAATATTCCATTTCCTCCTTGTTGAGATAGTTGAGCCCCAATTTCAACGATTTTGACTGGCCCACTTAATTGTTGTGCTGTTGATGAGAAATTTGTAATTAATCCTTTATATCCTTGTATGGTTTTTACCAAAAGTGAGGAAAACTCATTATTAGCATATTTAAAAAGTTCGTATAAGTTTTTTGTTTTTTGAGTTTCTTTCCTAATGTTGGGCTGTAATTGAGCTCCAATTGTCCCTTTCCCATCAACATTTTTTGGTACCAAAGTTAAATCTTTAAAACCTCCCTCCCTCTCAACTTTAATTAAAAATGGGGTTTCTGATGAATTTTGAATCTTTTTTACTAAAGTGGAAACAGCTTGATCACCAACTCCTAAAGTAACAGCATCAATTTTTAAGATTTTATCTCCTGGTTCTAAGCCTGCTAGCGAAGCAGCTTTTTCAGGTTGAGTAGCTAAAACTAAAATTCCAGGTTCGGGGTCAAAGGGAATTCCAATAGTAGTTACATTAATGATTAATATGGTGTAGGCGAGGATTAGATTGGCGAATACTCCTGCTGAAATCACAATAACTTTCTGAATTATTGGCCTATTTTTTAAAAGATTTGGATCTTTAGGGTCAATACTATTTAGTTCTTCATCAGGGAAGGAAACAAAGCCACCTAAAGGAAAAGCTCTTAATGAATAGGTTATATCTTTATATTTTTTCTGAATTATAGAAGGGCCAAAACCAATCGAGAATCCATCAACATAGATACCTTGTAAAATTGCTGCGAGAAAATGACCCATCTCATGAAAAAAAATGAGAAATCCCAGAACTGTTATTGAGGTTAAAACATTCATTATTTTATATTAAGCAGTTTTTAGGGAATCTGATCCAAAATATGGAACTAGAGCATCTGGAATCTTAACGCTTCCATCTTTTTGTTGACCATTCTCAAGAATCGCAGCCATTGTCCTTCCAATTGCAAGACCACTACCATTTAAGGTGTGTAAATATGTATTTTTATTATTAATTTTTGATCTTATTGATGATCTGCGTGATTGAAAGTCTAGACAATTGCTACAACTTGAAATTTCTCTATAACATTTACTGCTGGGAAGCCAGACTTCAAGGTCAAAAGTTCTACTAGAAGAAAAGCCTAAATCACCAGTACATATATCTACTAATCTGTAAGGTAAGTTGAGCTTTTTTAAAATGCTTTCTGCATCAGAAGTAATCTTTTTATGAGCCTCTTGAGATTTACTTGGATCACAAAACCAATATAATTCAACCTTATTAAATTGATGTAGTCTTATTAAACCTTTAGTATCTCTTCCATAAGTCCCAGCTTCTCTCCTGAAACATGGGCTATATGCAACATACTTAATTGGTAATTGCTGGGGATCAATTATCTCATTTTTATGAAAAGCAGTTAGTGGAACTTCAGCTGTTGGAGAAAGCCATAAATCGTCATTAGAGCACTTAAAACTCTCATTAGAAAATTTGGGTAATTGCCCAGATCCCTTAAGACTTTCTGAATTTACTAAAGCTGGCAGCATTAACTCAAAATAACCATTTTTAGTGTGTATATCGAGCATGAAATTTATTAATGCCCTCTCCAATCTGGCGCCGTCACCAATAAGGGTGATAAAACGACTTTTTGATATTTTTGTGGATTTTATAGAGTCAAAAAGGTTAAGATTTTCACCTATTTCCCAATGAGATTTAAGACCCTCTGCTATTAAGGGATCTCCCCAAGTTTTTATTTGAATATTATTACTTTCGTTTTTCCCAATAGGTGCGTCTTTGCTAGGAAAATTTGGTAAATTAGAAATCTCATTTTTTATTTGTTCATCTAATATTCTTTGCTTCTCTTCAAATTCAGAAATTTTACTTCTGTATTCGTTTCCTTTTTTCTTTAAATTCTTTATTTCTTGAGAATCATTATTTTGACATTTATTAATTTCTTGACCAATTAATTTACTTAACTTTTTACTTTCAGATTGGAGGCTGGATATCTCTATATCAATTTCCTTTTTTTTAATTGTTAATTCATTTATGTTCGATATATTAAAAGCTTTCCCTCTTAAAGATAAACTCTCTTCAACGGATTTTGGATGTTCTCTTATTAATTTTTGATCTAACACTCTTTTTTTGTTTATACCTTAAACAAGATAGTTAATCTAAATTCATAATTAGGGATTTTTGATAAAAAATTAACTTAATTAATGATTCCTGACTTTTGCAAATTTCTTAATAAATTAAATTTTGGCTAGGATGCAGAACGTGCTCTTCCTGTCGATGACCATTCTTTTAATAAATCAATTTGCTCTTTAGCTGTTCTTGATAAAGGGACTAATTCAGAAACTGACTTTATTAAATCTTTTTCCATTAGATCCCTATTTTCAGAGAATGAAATATGCATTCCTTCTATTACAGCTTGTTCAAGTTCTGCGCCAGAAAACCCATCTGTCCTATCAATAATAGTAGAAAGAGGAAAACTGTAGCTGGGCCTTCTTTTTTTTAAGTGCAGTTGAAGAATACTTAATCTTTCTTGTGGATTCGGTAAATCTAGAAAAAATATTTCATCAAATCTACCTTTTCTCAATAATTCTCCAGGAAGCTTATCAATTGCATTAGCTGTGGCAATAACAAATACGGCAGATTCTTTTTCGGCCATCCAGGTAAGTAAACTTGCCAAAACTCTTTGACTTGTCCCTCCATCACTTCTTGCATCACCGCCAAATCCCTTATCAATTTCATCTATCCAAAGAATAC
Source organism: Prochlorococcus sp. AG-355-M18 (assembly GCA_003280725.1). Lineage (GTDB taxonomy): Bacteria > Cyanobacteriota > Cyanobacteriia > PCC-6307 > Cyanobiaceae > Prochlorococcus_A. The sequence goes on from QCED01000005.1 coordinate 21,486, forward strand.
AAGGCGACATAGCTTCAGCCCTAGATATTGTCTCTCTCGTCCTTGCTTCACTTGAACCAACAAGACTAGAAAATAGTCTTCCCACATCTAACCTTAGAAGTGGCATCGACCAACTCTTGGAAATTGATTTTGCAGTAAGAGATTTTCCGGTACCTTGAGCTCCAACAAGTAACACCCCTTTCGGAATAGGTATTCCATATTCTCTAGCTTCTTTAGAAAATGCTCTATATCTTTGATTAAGCCATACTTTTAGGACATTGAGACCTCCAATATCATCTTGACTTGATTTGGCTTCAAAAAATTCTAAAATTTCACTTCTGGCAATAACTTGTTTTTTCTCTTCAAGAATATCTTTGATATCTTCGCTACTTATTTTCCCTCTTTGAGCAAGTGCCTTAGCAGTAACTTGCTTAACTTTTATCTCTGTTAATCCACTTGCCGCGATAGAAAGTTCATTTAAGACTTGCTCCTCAAGATTTGAATTAGTATTAATAGCAATTTTATTTATTAGATTTTTCAATTCTTTTTGGTTAGGCAAAGGTAGGTTTATAATTGCCATTAATTCATCAAGCTCTTCTGAAGATGGAAATAGGTGTGAACTAAAAATTAAATTATGACTAGTTTCCTTAAGTGAAGAGGATAGTTCTTTAATTGTACGATTTATAGATGGATCATCAAAAAATTTATGAAAATCTTTAACCAATAGTATTGTTGATAATTCATTACTTTGATCTTTAAGCCAATTAAGTACCCCTATTGGATTATTAGAAAATTTACCTTCTTCATTTAATGATCCTTTAATGCCTCTAACGCAATCCCAGCAGACGTATCTTTTAATGTTTAATCTTTCACGTGAAATATTAAGTATTCTTTCTAATCTCTCCTCTTCTTTAGTCCTTATCCATATTAATGATGTTCTTGATTTGATAAGTAATTCTAAATTATTACACCAAGAATTCATTATTTGAGATTAGAGTTGTTTTTTACTATTGGGTTCGAATGGTAATCTTTTCTCTGAAATAGTTGAAGCAGTAGTTGTAATTGCTTCATTTTTCCCTATTAGCTGTTGATCCAAGATTTTCTGTAAATTCTCAGGAAGTGCTTCCTTGTTAAGAAGGAAAGTTTGAAATGCTTGGAATATGTTAGCAACAACCATGTATAGTAAAACCCCTGCCGGTAGAGGGAAAAACAAGAACATACCAGTAATCATGACTGGAGTTATTTTGTTAGCTGTTGATTGCTGAGGGTTTGCGGGCATTCCCTGACTAGACAAAACCTGGGAGAGTAATAATGTTAGTCCAAAGGCACCAACTAGTGCAGCAATATCCCAGTTAATAGATCCATCAACATAAAATCCAACTTGACCAAGTGCTTTAATAAAAAGGAATCCACTTTTAGCGGCTAGACCTGGGATTTTAGCTTCAACTGTTGCATCTCCCGGTTTAATGGCAGTTACTGTACCATCTTGAGAAACACTTAGAATTTCTGTTCCCTTTGATACCTTCCAAGATGGAAGGAATTTTGAACCATTGTCGTAATTAGATAAAACTTCTGAGTAGCTGTTACCGTTTGTTGTTTGCAAATTTATTTTAATTGATTCATCTGTTCCTAATTTTGTTCCATTAGGTATAGTTGCAATTACAGGGAAATGAGATTTTTCTGTTACGAATATAGAGTGTCTCGGCGATTTATATGGTTTTGGATCAATAGCCGCAATTTGATCTTGAGGAACAACTTTAAGATTTATATTGTAAGGAACATCGGCAAATGGTGAACCTCTCAATGTTGCAAATAATGCGAAAAGTACTGGCATTTGCACAATTAAAGGAAGGCAACCAGCAAGTGGACTACCAAACTCATTCATTAGTTTTCCTAGTTCTTCTTGCTGTTTCTTTGGATCACCTGAAAACTTAGATTTTATTTCAGCTTGTCTTTTTTGCATTACTGGTTGAGCAATTTTCATCCTCCTTGCACTTCTAATGGACCCAGCGCTTAAGGGGAAAAGTGCTATTCTTATTACAACTGTTAATGCAACAATTGCTAAACCGTAACTTGGTACTAAACCGTAGAAAAAATCTAGAATAGGGATAAGTAATTTTTCAGAAATGAACCCTATCACGATATTAAAGAGAGTGTAATTTTAATTGACATTTTATTTTACAGGAAAAAGAGTTTTTTGTAATTAATTTAGGATTTAGTAGCAAATCCTTGTACCTCGTTAAGGTTTATAGTTTGTGATATTTTGATTACATTTTCTTCTATAAATTTTTGTTTCTCTCTAAATAGAGGTAAGGATTTCATCTCAACCTTTGACCCATCATTTAGGATTAGAACCATATCACCGTAAGATCCGAATCCTCTTGGAATAGATCTTACTTCTTCAATATTGCTAAGTGAAACTTGTGTTTTATTTTTGCCAAACCAGCCACCATCTATCGTAATTCTCTTATTTGTAATTTTATATCTTAACCACAAAGCTCTAACAATAGCGGCGAAGGTGAATGGCAAACCAAGAATAGTTATTGCTGCTATGAGATTAATTATTAAATCTCCTTTCGCAGGTCCTCCTTCGTAAAAGATTTCTTCATTCATGTTAATCATTTAATTAGACGAGATTTGAACATTAAGTTTTGAAATTCCTCCAAAAGTTTATTTTTATCATTGTAGAAATCTCCAAACTTAAGGTTAACAAGTAACCAATAAGGTTTGTGGTTATTAATTTTTTGAATATTTATTAACAACCATTCTTGCAAAATTCTTCTTAATTTGTTTCGATCTACAGCTTTTTTTGAAACTTTTTTACTAATAGTAATTGCCACCCTCAAATTGTTTTTTGTGTTTCTGATTTTATGGGATGAAAGTATTTTAGGATTTGATCTTGCAACTTTAAATGTCATTAATTTTCCATGATATTTTATGGAGTTTTTATGGATATAATTAAAAGTCCTATGACCTTTTAAACGCATATCTTTTGGTAAGGCCATTTATATAGAGTTAAACTGCTATCCTTTCTCTCCCTTTTTGTCTTCTGCTTCTTATAACTCTTCTACCAGTATGAGAACGCATTCTCACTCTAAAACCAGATACGCGTTTTCTTTTTCTTGAAGTTCCGCCAAAAGTTCTTTTAGTCATTTTTTTTATTATCCATCCTTAATTTATCATTTAATCGATCACTATAGTCCAACTTCCTAAATAACTTAAATTCGATAGTCCTTTAGGTTGTCCATATGAATGGAATTGATATAGTCCCGATTTTTTGGGATTAAAGACTTTTAAGACAATTGCATAACTATTCTTATTTGAGGGAATTGGGCTGTATGGATAAATGTTTAGTGAACGTAAGGATGAGTCTTCAGCATTTATTTCAATATCAGCAGGGATATCTTCTAGACATTTAGTTCGACCTTCAAATCCACCTATCTTAACCTTGCATATACTAATATTCTCTTTTTTTAAAGTTGATTTAAAGGTTTCAGGGATTGCTAGATTTATTTTTAAAAGGTCAACAGTTCTATCTGATGGCCTCAAGAAAAAATAAATTGTGTTTCTTAATCTCCTATCTTTTTCTTTTTGAAACCACTTTAATCTTCTGTACCCCGTGTTTTGATCCCATTGGAATTCTAATCCTGCTCTAGCTTCTTGAATATTGTTAAATAGTGGTGTTGAAAATAAAATTGTAGGAATAAGAAAAAATCTTAAAATTTCAAAATTAAAAGTTAATTTTTTTGTTTTTTTTAACATTGGTTAATTAAAATTGAATGAATCAGTTGGGTCTATCCAAATTTTAAGTGGAAAAATCTTTTTACTAAGGTTAACATCTATCCCTCCTTAATTTTGAAGCGCCTCTTAAATAAGGATGCTTTATTGGATTATCTGGCGGTAATAAAACTTGTGCCATAATTCTTATACAAAAATTGACATCGTTAGAGACATACATTTGTTGACAGTCTAAAAATGCAACTGAGTCAAGTCCATTACACTTTCTTGCAATTGAAGCGGGGAAACAGGCATCTAAATCTTTTGTTGCTGTGAATGTAATGGATAGTAAATTTGTCTTAATAAGGTTATTGCGTGATATTAATTCATTTATTAATTCCACTACAGCCTCTTCTATCTCATTTACAGAATTTCCAGATGCTGTTGTAGCTCCTCGAATAATTGCAATTTTATAATCATCTTTCATTTTTTCATACCTATTTTTTTAAGGCTTATATAACCAAAGTATTTTATTAGATAAATCAATTTCAAAGGTGACATTGTCCACAATTTTTTCAATAATTTTACTTCCAGGTAATAATCCAAGTATTTTCTTTTTTTTCTTACCAAATGTTAAGGGCTGAATTTCAGGATCTATATTAACCATTTTTGCCGCAATTTCCCTTGCAACAAATTCATCACCTACTTCATCAACAAGACCTAAATCTTTTGCTTGACTTCCAGTAAAAATTCTTCCATCTGCAAATTTTCTTACTTCTTCAAGAGGTAAATTTCTTCCTTCAGCAACAGCTTCTGTAAATTGTTTATAGCTTTCATCTATTAAGCCTTGAAGTAATCCTCTGCCTTCTTCGCTTAAAGGTTTATCTGGAGAAAGTATATCTTTAAATACACCGCTTTTAACAGTCTCGAATTTTATACCAATTTTGTCTAATAATTCAGATAAATTATTTCCTCTTATAATCACACCAATAGACCCAGTAATTGTGCCTGGATTAGCAACAATTTTGTCAGATGCAACACTTATGTAAACCCCTCCAGATGCTGATATGTTCCCAAAACTAGCGATTACCTTACATCCTTTATCTTTTAATCTTTTGATAGCGGAATATATTTCTTGGCTATCTCCAACAGTACCTCCTGGAGAATCTATTCTCACGATTAAAGCAGGAAATTCTCTATCCTCTATTTGTTTAAGAGCTTTAAGGACAGAAACTCTTGTTGAACTAGTAATAGGCTCGTCAATTACTATACGAGCTATTCTTTTTTTTGACTTTCGTCTAAAAGGCCAAATCATTCTTTTAAGGTAAATACATGAAACTACTTTAAAAAGATTATCAGCAGACCTAATGAATTCAATCCTAAATTGGTTTTTAATGATACTCCCATTTGCACTTTGGGGGACTTCAATGGCAGCTATGACTCCCTTAGTATCTAGTGCTGGGCCTGAGTTTGTGGCTTCATTAAGATTACTTCCTGCGGGCATTCTTGTTCTAATTACAACATATTTGTTTAAAAGAGACTTGAAAATTTATAGGTGTGATTTGAAGTGGTTTTTGGTGTTTACAATTATTGATGCTACTTTTTTTCAGTTGTTTTTAACCTATGGAATTGAAAAAACTGGTGCAGGCCTAGGATCTGTCTTGATCGATTCTCAGCCCCTTTTGGTGGCAATTTTAGCGAGGGCTATTTTTGGAAATTTAATTAACCCAGTAGGGTGGCTAGGGTTACTTTTTGGGTTGGGGGGCATAATATTCCTAGGAGTCCCTAAAGAATTTTTAGAAAATTGGTGGTTAATGTCTGATAAGTCAATGACTGATATAGCTTTTAACTTTGGGGAACTATGGATGCTTGCCGCCTCTCTTACCATGGCACTTGGAACAATTTTAATAAGATTCACATGTACTAAAAGTGATCCAGTTGCGGTTACAGGATGGCACATGGTTTTAGGAAGTCTGCCCTTAATAATTATGCATTGCATAAAATCAAATTTTCAAATAATTCCGAATTGGTCAATATTTGATTGGAGTCTAATGTCATTCGCAAGTATCTTTGGCGGAGCAATAGCTTATGGATTGTTTTTTTACTTCGCTAACAACAAAGAAATTACTGGATTTAGTACTCTTGCATTTTTAACTCCTGTATTTGCTCTTCTAAGTGGAGGTATTTGGTTAGATGAAAGACTTACTATCGTTCAATGGATAGGAGTTATTTTTGTACTTATCTCAGTATTTTTTGTTAGCCAGAGAAGGTCTTTATGGGAAAATAAGTTTACTGATACTAGTATTTAATTAGTTTCTTGGTGTAAATATTTTAAGAAAATGCGAATAGTTTTGATAAGTACTCCAATTGGTTATCTGGGAAGCGGGAAGGGTGGTGGAGTTGAGTTAACTTTGAACTCTCTAGTATCAGGTTTGCTTGTTTTAGGGCACTCAGTAGAGGTGATAGCTCCTGAAAATTCTAAATTATGTGAAAGTAATAAAAAAGCAAAATTGCATTTTGTAGGAGGTAAAGAACAAATCAGCATGCAGCATCAAAATTACGATTCTCCAGTAATTATCCCAGACAATTCACTCCTAGCTGGAATGATAGAAAAAGGATTAGATATCGCTAAACAGTCAGATGTATTGTTGAACATGTCTTATGATTGGTTGCCTATTTGGATGACTCTAAATGTTGAGATACCTATTGCGCATATTATTAGTATGGGTTCTGAAAGTTCAGTAATTTGTAATTTAATCTCAAAGGTATATGCTAAACATCCACATAATTTTGCTTTTCATTCAAAAATACAAGCTAATGATTATCCGGATATAAAAAACCCTACAATTATTGGAAATGGTTTTGAATTAGATAATTATATTTTTCAAGACTCTGTGAATGGCCCTTTGGCTTGGGTTGGAAGAGTTGCACCAGAGAAAGGTTTAGAGGATGCAGTATATGTAGCAAATGAACTTGGCGAAAAACTAAATGTTTGGGGATTAATTGAAGATGAAAACTATGCATCAAAGATAGAAGATTCATATCCCCAAGGTACTATTGATTGGATGGGTTATTTAGCAACCGAAAAATTGCAAAAGGAACTTGGCAAATGTAGGGTATTGCTTAATACGCCGAAATGGAATGAAGCATACGGTAATGTTATTGTTGAGGCTTTAGCCTGTGGGGTACCAGTTATAGCTTACAAAAGGGGAGGGCCTAGTGAAATTATTCAACATGGTGAAACAGGTTATCTTGCTAATCCTGATGATAAAGAATCTCTAATTTCCTATGTAGAGATGATTGATAAAATAAAGCGTAATAATTGTAGAGAATGGGTTGAAAAAAATGCTTCTGCAAATATATTTGCTAACAAGGTTGTTAACTGGCTTAATAAGGTAATCAAAGACTATAAGTGATGTAAATATACTAAATGATTCTTCTTAACTCACAAAAAAGGTTTATAACATTATTAATTGTTTTAATTTCTGGTTTATTTATATTCATTCTAGATTTAGGTTCAACAGGATTAGTAGATGAAACCCCTCCCTTGTTTGCCGCCGCAGCGCGAGCAATGAGTGAGTCTGGCGATTGGTTGACTCCAAAAGTCAATGGGATATTCCGTTTTGATAAGCCCCCTCTAATTTATTGGCTAATGGGTTTTTTTTACTCATTACCGAAAAACGAGATTTGGGATAGTTTGGGAACGCTTTCAGCAAGACTCCCTTCAGCTTTGGGATCATTATTTTTAATGTTGATGATTGGAGATACCTTATTTTGTTGGCCACAGATGGGCAATAGGCAATTCCTCACTCCAATAGTTGCATCATTAGGATTTGCTTTATCTCCATTAATAATCATATGGAGTAGAACTGCTGTAAGTGATGCTCTTTTAACTGGAACCTTAGGGATTAGTCTGCTTTTGTTTTGGAGAAGAATGGCAAGTGAAAATAGTGATCAATGCATTTCAGCTTGGGTATTTTTGGGTTTTGCAATTTTAACTAAAGGACCTGTAGCGTTTGTTTTGGCAGCATTGACTATTACATTTTTCTTATTTAGTCAGAAGGATTGGAAAAGATTGCTCTTCAAGATAAAACCAAGGAAAGGTTTTTTAATAACAATACTAATAAGTGTTCCATGGTACATCTTAGAACTGATAAAAGAGGGAAAACCTTTTTGGGACAATTTTTTTGGTTATCACAACTTTCAAAGGTATACATCAGTTGTAAATAATCATGCGGAACCGCTCTGGTTTTTTCTTTATATAATGATACTGGCTTCATTACCAATGACCCCTTTTTTGTATCACGGGATAATTAAAGCCTCTCAGGAAGTACTTAAAAGTTCAAAAGAAAGTATAAATATCACTAATACCCTTTATACATATTCTCTATGTTGGTTAATATCCGTTCTAATATTCTTTAGTATTTCTGCGACGAAACTACCAAGCTATTGGTTGCCAGCAATCCCAGCAGCGGGAATTTTAATTAGTAATAGCTTTATAAACTTAAAAAATTCAAAAAAAATTTATTTATATTTGTGGACTTTTAATATTTTAATTTTGTTTGGTATCTCATTAGCATTCTTTTTCTCAAATACTTGGTTAACTTCAATAAATGATCCTGAAATGCCTAATCTTGCCTCTGAACTAATAAGTTCTGGAATCATTTTTAAAGCCAAATTGTTATTCTCTTCATTTACACTTCTTACAATAATTTTATTTTCTTTGAAATCTAAAAATATCTTTCTTTATTTCCAAATTTTACTTTTAATTGCACAATCTTTTTTGATGCCACCAATTAGAAAATTAGCAGATACTTCTAGGCAATTACCTTTGAGGAATATCTCAAAATTAATTTCAGATATTCGTGAAGGGAGGGAAACTTTAGCAATGATAGGGATTAGAAAACCATCCTTACATTATTATTCGAGACAAATAGTTTTTTATGAACCAAATACTAAAGAAGGATTAATTAATCTTTCAGACAGGCTAAATAATGATAGAAGAGAATATTATGAGGATCAACCTGATTATGAATATAAATCTTTACTAGTTGTAATAGATGAGTACTCTTCGCGAGAACAGCACTGGTCAAATATGAATCATCAAAAATTGGGCGAATATGGGATTTATAGATTATGGAGAATTCAGAAAAGTGATTTAAATAAATATTCGGAACTTTTAGTAAAAAGTGGTTATAAGTCTGACTGGGAAAATAGAAAAGTTGAAAAATTTTAACAAGGTCTTTTTTTAAGAAGAGCGTTTTTCAGATCATCAAGGCTGCACTTACTGGGGATTTCAATTTCATTGAAATCTTCAAGTAATTCAAGATCGATTACAGAATCCTCGGCTAAAAAACTAAAAACTTCATTAATGCTTATTCCCATATCTTGCGCCATCTCTGATATTAGCCTCAGAGTATCTCTCCTCACAGAAATCCTGAGATCTATAGGGATATATTCATTTTCAGGGTTTGCTGATTTCATAAACTAAATCTTAAGACATTATGTAGTTATCAGGATATAATCTTTACAATATTCATTATTCATGCTCAGAACTATATTTTTTATTTAAATATATTCATAAGAATTTTTAAGAGAGGAATTGTAATTATTGAAATTAAAGTTGTAGTAAAAAGAATTTGTGAAGCGATTTTTTGTTTTACGTCATAAGCTTCTGCCATTAAAATTGTAGATATTGCCGTTGGAGTTCCTGCCTGAAGTATTACTGCTGATGATTGATAGAAGTCAAAATTTAAAAATTTGCTTATTAAAAAAACAATAAAAGGAAGAATAAATAACTTTAATAAAATTGAGAATTTGATTTCTTCATTGATATCAGAAATTTTATTCTTTTGATTTGTAATAATTCCCAGTCTTGTTCCCACAATTATTATTGCCAAAGCGATAACTATTCTTGCAGGTATCCAAAGGTAATTTCCTAATATTTCATCTATTTGAAAAAGATACGCTAATAGTACACCAATGATTCCTCTTGAAGCAGGACTATTTATCAATACGTTTGATAAGCCTTGGATATTTGGGATGTTTTTGTTGTTGGATTTTTCTTGAAGAAAAAAAGGTCCAAATATCCAAGCGAATAGAGTTGTTCCTAGGTCAAATCCAATAGTGAAGTTAATAGTTGTTGACGGTAAAAGAGCTATCGCAATTGGTATTCCAAGAAATGATGTATTACCTATAAGGCCTGCTAGCTGCAAAGTGTAATTTGAAAGTCTATTTTTAAATATTGGGAATATATTTATTAGAATTATTAAAAATCCAATTAGGGAGAATGCTAAAAATGCGCTTTTAATAAGGTTTACGTCTATACCCTCTTTTAATAAGAGGCCCATTACACTTAATGGAATTCCAAATCTTATTAAAGGTCTTGCAATATATTTAGAAATTTTTGGTTTTTTCTTTCCAAGAAAAAAACCAAAAATTAAGAAAGGGATAATATTTATAAAGAGAGAGTAAATGGTATTAATAAATATTTAATAAAGCAATATTAACTTGCTGTTGCACTGTAAAAAAAGTTTTTTATGCATTGATGTACTAAATTATTTTCCATATTGCTTTATCAGGAATTAAAGGGGATTTATTTAAATCTTCTGGTTCTTTAGTTAAAACCCTCCAAGTTGGCACTCTACAAGTAACGTAAGCTGGACTTTCAATTAAAACCCCTGGTTTCTCATCAAAAGTACAAGTAAAACCCTCTTTCCAAAAGCCACCATTATTAAGGCTACCTTTAAACCAAACCCAGCATTTTGAAGTTTTCAAGATCAGCAAAAATTTAGTTTTATGATAAATAATATTCAAGAAATATCTCTATATTATTTAATACTATTAAGATAATTATTGCTGGCTTAATAGTTTTGAAAAATATATTTTTGAGATTAATATCAAGAGATTTAAAATTAAGGTAATTACATTAGCAATCAATATTGGTGTAGAAGAAATTTTGTAACCGTAAATAATCCAAGACAAGACTCCAATAATAAACATAATTAAAGTTGTCAAAGAAACATCATCTGCCTTTTTTGTTATTAGAGTCTTTATCAATTGAGGTAGAAATGCCGCCGTCGTTAAAATCGCGGCGAAATATCCAAATATGTCAACATTCATAAAAGTTTTAAAACTATTTTTTAATTAAATCAGATAAAAAGGCTAGTGGCTCTCTCATATTTGATGAATATCCAAGCACATCACTTGAAAAAAATTTATAAAGAACTTGATCTTTATCATTTAATAAAAAAGAAGCTCCTCTTTGAGGAAGAAATTTTTCATGCAGAATATAATCACCCCAATTTTGGATTATTTCATTCATATTATTTAATCTAAATGTGGCTAATTCAAATGGTCTTAAATAACCATCTCCGAAAACCTGCTTAAAAGAATTCCCGGAGAAGTTTAGAAATTTTAAAATACTTATTTCATCAAATTCCGAATATATTTGTTGTGCTTTGCGGTCGCCTGTATAACCTCTTAAAACCTCTTTGATCGTTTTAAATGAATTGATTCCAGATAGCATTAAAAGCATATTGATCCAACCTCCTAAACCTATATCTAATCCTCTAGAGATGTTTAGATTATTATGGATTTGATTATCAGAAACAACTATTAAATTTTCTTCACGAAAGCCAGTGAAGTTGCAGAATTTTTCTTTTCCATTCTGATTTCCAATTGCGATAGCAAAAATATCCAGATTTTTATCTTGATAATTATCTATAAAATTTTTTAAATTTATTGCATATTCAAAACTATCAAAATCTCCTAATAAGCCAAATAAAACAATTAATTTAAATTCCCCTTCCCCTTTAAAGTTAAATTCTGTAATGAGATTATTGAGATTATTCTGAAATTTGTCAGTCACGATTTTTTAAATGTTTTTTAAATAAATCAAAAAAAATTTTTCTTACTTTAATTAGTATAAAATTTTACATGAAAAAGTTTTTAAAGAAATTAATTTAACGTTTTTAGATTTTATTATTCTAAGGTAAACATTTTGAAGTTATGACCGTAGGAATTTATTACGCAACTACAACTGGAAAAACTGAAGACGTAGCAGATCGTCTTCACAACTTTATTTCTTCAGCAGAAGCACCTAAAGATGTTTCTGATGTAGATAACCTTTCAGAATTAGAAGGTCTCGATGGGATTATCTGTGGGATACCTACTTGGAATACCGGAGCAGACGAAGAAAGATCTGGAACAGCATGGGATTCAATCCTTGAGGATATTGGTGAACTAAGTTTATCAGGGAAAAAAGTTGCAATTTTTGGATTAGGAGATTCTTCAACCTATACAGAAAATTATTGTGATGCCATGGAAGAACTTCATAGCTACTTCGCGAAAGCAGGCGCCGAAATGGTCGGTTACGTAGATAAATCTTCTTATACTTTTGATGAGTCTAAAAGTGTCATAGGAGAAAGTTTTTGTGGATTGCCTCTTGATGAGGATAGTGAATCTGATTTGACTGATTCTCGTCTTGAAACATGGGCGTCTCAGCTTAAGAATGAAATCCCCTCGTTGGCATAAGCTTTTAAAGATATTGCTTTCCTAATTTGTAACATTTGTTCTTTTGAAATATGTTTTTTTTACATAAGTAATTAAATCTGTAAAGAACATGTAAAAAAAAATACTGATTAGCAATAAGCTCAACTTGCTGTTTACTTAAATCAAGTGTTACAAACTTACGGAAAATCTGATGTTACCTATGACTGGTACGCGGGGAATTCTGGTGTTGTTGGCCGTTCAGGTAAATTCATAGCAGCTCATGCTGCCCATGCAGGATTAATGATGTTTTGGGCAGGAGCTTTTGGATTATTCGAATTGGCTCGTTATGACGCCAGTGTCCCAATGGGTGCACAGAAAGCAATTGTTTTGCCTCATCTTGCTGGTATTGGTATAGGGGGCGTTGAAAATGGTGTTATTACAGAACCATATGGAATTGTTGTAATTTGCACATTACATCTAATTTTCTCAGCAGTGTTAGGTGCTGGAGGATTATTACATTCCAATAAATTTGCTGGAGATCTTGGAGACTATCCAGAGAATAGTAAGCCACAAAAATTTGATTTTGAGTGGGATGATCCAGATAAATTGACTTTTATACTTGGTCACCATCTTATTTTTCTTGGCATTGGTGCAATAATGTTTGTCGAATGGGCTAGGATCCACGGAATATATGATCCCGCAATAGGATCTACTAGACAAGTTGTTTACAATTTAGATATTGCGGCTATCTGGAATCATCAATTTGACTTTTTAAAAATTGATAGTCTTGAAGATGTCATGGGAGGTCATGCTTTCCTAGCTTTCCTCGAAATCATTGGTGGGGTTTTCCATATTTGTACTAAGCAATTTGGAGAATATACTGAATTTAAAGGAAAAGGATTACTCGGTGCTGAGGCTATTTTGTCGTACTCAGTAGTAGGTGTTTCTTATATGGCTTTTGTGGCTGCTTTTTGGTGTGCCTCCAATACAACGATATATCCAGTTGATCTATATGGAGAGCCCTTAAAGCTTCAATTTGAATTCGCCCCTTATTTTACTGATACGGTAGATTTAGGCTCAGGAGCTTACAGTTCGAGAGCTTGGCTTGCTAATACTCATTTCTATTTGGGTTTCTTTTTCTTACAAGGCCATCTTTGGCACGCATTAAGAGCTATGGGATTTGACTTTAAGAAAATTGGTCAAGCATTTGATAACATAGAAAATACAAAAATTACACAAAATTAATTTAATCTATTGAAAACCTCTCTTTTTAAAGGGAGGTTTTTTTATGTAAGATTACCATCAGGAATTAAAAAAATTAATGAAAAATCCAAAAGAAATAAATTGTAAGGAGATTTTTCGAAATGCTTATGAAAAAAGGTATACCTGGAAGAATGATTTTAATGGTTACCAAGGTAAATGTACCTTTTTAACTAACGATAATATTCATGAAGGTGAATTTGTATTAGGTAAAGATTTTAAACCACTTATTCAAAAAATAGATAATGAAAAAATTGTTAAAATAATTTCCTCTCAATTATTTGAGGTATGTATTCACAGAGTAAAGAGACAATTTCATTCTGTGCATTCAGAGAATAACTTTAATTTTCTAAGAAGTTCTGAAAGTGGTATTGAAATGAGTATATCTGGTAAAAATGAAGGGGATAAATATAGAGTTAAAAATGAATGCATTAATATGGTATATAGAAAAATTCATGGAACTATTATTGAAATTTTTGTTGATGAATTTATTGATACAGGAATAGGTTTCCTTAGTAAAAAATACAGTAGTCAACAAATCAATCCCAAGAACCTAAAGGCAAATTCACAAAAGATGGAATATTATGATGATTTTATAAATTTAGGAAAAGACGATTACTGGATCTTAAATTCGAGAACAATTAAATTCTTAAACCAAAATCGAGAAGAAGAACTACAAAAATTTATTTTCGAAGACTTGCGTTTATTGAACTAATTTCTTTATTCAACTAACCTAAATCCTTTGTCAAGTAGTTTTTGATAAAGGAGTCTTGCTCTGAAGGCTAAAATTTGTTCTTCATTATCATTACTAATTACATGAAAATAATTATTATCCAATTTGTTTTTGCTAAAACAAACATTTGCTTCACCTAACCTTAGAGTCCAGTTTTCTTCTTTGGCTAAATACTGATTAGGACCAAGATCCCAAGGGCATTTTTCAGGATATTTTTCTCTTTTAGAGCCCATATAAATAATTCCAACTATCCAATGTTAGTTAAAATTTAAAAGTATGGCTATAGATTTTTGTTAATAACCTTGCCTTAAATATGGTATGGGTATTATTTAACCTTTAGTCGCAATTAAACAATAAAATGGGTCTTTATTTAAAAAATTAAAAAAACTAAAGGAGGAATCATTAAATTTTTTAATAATTTTTGGTTCATTAAATCCGTTTGTGATTAATACTTTTCTTACATATTTGACTCTTTCTTCCTCAGTAGAGGTAGTCCATATATTAGGAGCCTTATGCCAAAATGCTCTATTTGAAAAAGCTATTATAAACTTGCCCTGACTACTCAAAATTCTTGCAATTTCGCTAGTTAAATTTTCTGGATATTGTAAATATTGCCAAGCTGCGACCATTAGACAATAATCAACACTTTCATTATCTAGGGGAATTTCTTGATTTAAATTGAAATTTTGTATCCAAAAAGTATCAAAAATTTTGTTCTTCTCAAGTTCTTGTTTGTTTAATCCATGGCCAATTACTTTTTTATATTTTTTCTCTTCAGGTAAATAACTATCCCAACTGGACATTAAATCGAGGACAGTCGAATAATCTGAAATTTCTTTTTTATAAACATTTGAAAGATAATGCCTGAAGTTTGAATCTAAATGATAAACAAACTTTGGGTCAGAATAAAATTCTTCATCATTGCTCTCGTCAAGTTTTTTTCTTTGATAATTATTTAAAACTTCCAAAACGATAATTAGTTAGTGCTCTTATAAACTTAGTGAATAGATATTAATATTGTGTAGTTGAAATGTATTTTGCTTTTAATTAATTAAAGATTTTTAAAAAACCTAGACATCTATTCAAAAAAAGTTAAATTATTAATTAATAATTTAGTTAAAAATGATTGAATTCAAAAGGGGCAAAAAAAGTAGATCTAAAAATTCCCTTTTCAATCCATATAAAAACGGAATAAGTGAATATGATATGGCATATCTTTCATCAAGAAAAGCTACAAAAAATAAGACTTTTACTCTACAAAATAATTCTCAAAAAGATAATTTAGCTGCATAAATATGCCTTACATTAATGTTTCTACATCAGCAAAAATAGAGGATAAGAAAAAATTACTTGAAGAAATCTCAATATTAGTTTCGTCTTTAACAAATAAATCAAAAAGATTTGTTATGGCTAAATTAGATGATAATTCTGAAATGTATTTCGATGATGAAAGCCCTTGTTGCTTTTTAGAGATTAAGTCAATAGGATCTTTAAATCCTTCAGAAATGGCAAAGCCAATATCTAATTTTGTTTATGAGAAAATTGGAATACCAATAGATAAGATTTATATTTCTTTCGAGGATGTGCCTGCTTCAATGTGGGCTTGGAATGGAAGAACCTTTGGTTAATAATTATAATTTTAGGTATTAATTAAATGGAGATAAATAAGTTAGCAGATTTAAACAGTCTTAGAACTGCTCCTATTTTAAGTAAAGTTCAAATAAAAAAACTATTAGAAGAAATAGAAACTAATATTTTTATTGCTGATTGGATAACAATTGGAATAATGGCACCTAGTGATACTAAAGCTATTGAAGCATTACAATCAATTACTAAAAAATATTCCTCAATTAAATTTGTGAATCTAGACTCCCTTCATGCCGATGGAAGTGTTTTTTTAAAAGGTAATCAAAAAACTGGTAATGTTTTTATTAGATCTGAAAATGGTCTCGGTGAAGGTATTTTATTAACTTGTCAGTATGACCATGAATCTAAAGAATCTATTACTGTTGGACCATTACCACTAGATTTTTTTCATGATTAATTTCTAATTTATGTTTATATTGGATTAAGTTTTATGCTATCCAAATACCAGATAATGCTTCTCAGAAATTAGAGTTAAAAATATTTTTTGTTTTAAGTTTTGTTATTATGTTTAATGGCATTGATCTAAATTCTAAACTTCTTAAAATTTGATGTTTTTTCAGGATATAATTCAAAATTTAAATAATTTTTGGTCCAAAGAGGGTTGTTTAATTATGCAGCCATATGATACTGAAAAGGGTGCTGGTACAATGAGTCCTCATACTTTTTTGAGGGCAATTGGACCCGAACCTTGGTCTGTTGCATATGCTGAGCCATGTAGAAGACCCACAGACGGAAGATTTGGTGATAACCCTAATCGTGCACAACATTATTTTCAATATCAAGTAATAATTAAGCCTTCCCCAGATGGGATCCAAGAAAAATATTTGAAATCTCTGGAATCTCTTGGAATAGAGGCTAAAAATCATGACATAAGATTTGTTGAAGATAATTGGGAGTCGCCAACTCTTGGAGCTTGGGGCGTAGGTTGGGAAGTATGGCTAGACGGAATGGAAGTTACTCAATTCACTTATTTTCAACAATGCGGGGGAGTTGATTGTCAACCAATACCAATTGAAATTACATACGGTTTAGAGAGAATTGCAATGTTTTTGCAGGATAAAGAAAGTATCTGGGACTTAAATTGGAATAAAGATCTGAAATACAGCGATATTTGGCTTCAATTTGAAAAAGGTCAATGTTCATATAATTTCTCTGAATCAAATCCTGAAAATCTCAGAAAATTATTTGAGATATATCAAGATGAAGCAAATTCATTAATTGAAAAGAAGCTAACTTACCCCGCGCTTGATTATGTTTTAAAGTGTAGTCATAGCTTTAATTTGCTTGATGCTAGAGGCGTAATATCAGTAACTGATCGTGCCCAGTATATAGAAAAAATCAGAAAGTTAGCTAGAGAAGTCGCGTCTTCATGGATACTAGAGAGGGAACGCATGGGCTTTCCCTTAGTAAAGTAAGATTTATATCTCGAAAGTATCAGAATGTTATTTCCTAAGGTAAAGAAATATACATGACAAAGTTATTTTTTATTTTTGGATTATTTCTACCAAATTTTTGTTGTAAGGTAACAAAAATAACAATTTTAATAAATGAAATTAAAGAATTATTTAAAAAGGCTATTTTTTACTTCAGTGACATTATCGCTACTTCTAAATAATCAACCTGTAAATTCTGCAGAGAAAGAGGTTAGGTTATTTTCTGGTAGACATTACAATACAGATAAAGAGGTTTATCAAAAATTTCAAGAACAAACTGGCATCAAAGTTAGATATATAGAAACAGATGGAAAAGCTATAATTGAGCGCTTAAAAAGAGAGGGTAAAAATTCTCAGGCTGATTTAGTAATTCTTGTTGATGCAGCAAGAATTGAAAATGCATCAAAGGCAAATTTATTTCAAAAAATTAATTCAAATATTCTAGAAAATAGTGTTCCAAATAATTTAAGAGATCCTAGAAATAAATGGTTTGGCCTTACTAGGCGATTAAGGGTAATCATCACAAATCCGGATATTGTGGATATTACAAAAATCAAAAATTTTGAGGATCTAACCAATCCTTCTTTTAAAGGAAAAGTATGTCTAAGAAATAGAAAAAGTCCTTATAATCAATCTTTGGTTTCTAATCAAATAGCAAAGAAAGGCGTTGGCCAAACAAAAATTTGGCTTAAGGGTTTGATATCAAATGTCTCCACTCCCTATTTTTCTGGAGATTCTTCATTAATAAGAGCTGTAGGGCAGGGAACGTGCGGTATTGGAATCGTTAATCATTATTATGTCGCAAGGATGCTTGATGGAGTTAAAGGCCCAAGGGATGCTTCTTTAGCAGAAAAAATAAAATTAATAATACCCAATCCTGCGCATGTAAATATAACTGCTGGGGGCGTATATAAATATGCAGAAAACAAGACTGAGGCTATTAAACTTCTTGAATATTTAGCTTCTAGTGAAGGTAGTCAAGGTTTAGCTAATAAAACTTATGAGCACCCTTTAAAGGAATCAAGTCAAAATAGAATTGTTAGTAAATTTGGAGATTTCACTCCAGATAATGTGACTATAAAAGAAATTGGCAAATTCAATAGTAAGGCAATAGAAATAATGAAAGAAACTGGTTGGAATTAACAAAAATCTAAATATATTTTTAGTATAAATTTTTTAATTTATATTTTAAATATGGGAGAGGTGGCTGAGTGGTCGAAAGCGAACGACTCGAAATCGTTTAATAGGTAACTATTCGTGGGTTCGAATCCCACCCTCTCCGGATTTTTTTAGTGTCTGACAATGTCAGAGGCATTCTGTTAGTGTCAAAATCCTTGTAAATACTAGCAATAACAATAATTATTGTAATTTATTCTTAAAAACAGTATCTCATAATGTCAGGTGAATTCAGACAATGTCAGACCTTTTTTCTCTAAAAGTGTTGGGGGAATGGGTTCTATTCAAAAAAGTTAGTTTTATAAATTTTTTTAGTGAAATGAACCACTGATTTAAATTTAAAAATTACAATTTTTGTATTCATTACCATCTTCTCTCATTACAGATAATCCATCATCAAATCCTCCCTTAACTACAGAAAATTGCCTTTTGTCATTTTTAAAAACGCTTAAAAAGTTTTTTTTAAATGTTTTTGCTGTAGTAAAAGAAATTTTATTAGCAACCATTAAATCGCATAAAGTTGAGGCACTTCCTAAACCACCACCATATAGATAAAATTCAGTTTCGTTTCTTGGTTGAATATTTTGAAAATAACCCGCGTTTAATTTATTTGATAAACCTCCACTAAAAAACAAAAAGAGAACAATTAAGAATTTTTTATGCATCTTTAAGTCTTTAAACTCCATCAAGTGTATATCAACCTTAAGAATAAAAAAAGTGTTAGGGGAATTTTGAAAGTGTTGGGGAATGGGTTCAATCACACAAAATAGACTTTATCTTACTTTACTTGACTAAATTATTAAGATCTTTATCGTTTGAATAATGGAATATTTAATTAAATGACTCTTACACCTAATCAAAGAAGAGAAAAATGTAATCCTATTTTAATTGGTGTCTGTGTAGGTTTACTTTCTCCTTTGAGTTCTATTATTTGGGGGATAAGACAGAGGTCTTGGAGTCTTTCTTTAGTTCCTTATCTTTTAGTTTTTTTTATTGGAATTATAATTTTACTTCAAACTGGTGTAGAAAAATTAAAACCTGGAGTAAAATATCCACTTCAACTTATTAGTGGTTTTATATCTTACGAAATGACTAAAAATATGAAACAAAAAGCAATAAATGATAAGAAAAAAACTATTGATATTGAAAAAGAATAGATAATTTAATCTCTAATTAAAACTATCTTAAAGTTAAATAAAATATATTATCTTCGGAGATTCTTGATTGAATTTTTAACAAAAAATTTTTTTATTTATAAATTGTGTAATTATTTATAATAACTATAAATAGTTTACTTATGATTAACAAAAAAGATTCTTCAGGATTTGCTAATAGTGTCAAAACATTTATTACTTATGGAGTAGGTGCTTTTATTGGAGTATTAATTGTTCGAGTTATTAAAGCAATAATTTTTAGTTAATTTAAAGTTTTATTCTAAGTAAATTATGGAATTAATCTTTGCACTAGTATTTCCAATAATTTTGTTAATAGGATTAACTTTTTTCTTTATGAGTGAAGGAATTCCTGCTTGGATTCAAAACCTCAGTGAAAAATCATCAACTATATGGAATTTTGGAATAGTTTCAATGTCTACAATGACAATAATAATTTATTTATCAAGGAGATAAAAAGTGTTGGGGGAATTTGAAGGATTTGCAAATATATCAGTGCAAGTGAGTGTCTGAGAGTTTCTGAGAGTGTCTAATAGATTCATCTCAACTAACACCATCACCGTTTTGAGGTGACATTAGGTGCCATGAAGTACCATAAGTTGACATGTACTAATCAAAAGAAGGCAACTATAAATTACTAGGCAAAAGTTGATGTACCTAAGTGCCATGCAATACCAACATACCGATTTGAATGCTAGGGAAATTATATAAGTAGGTATTTAGATTTAGTCAGCGCATGAGTTTTGATGGTAAACACTTATTGTCCCCCCAACAGTTGGGTAACTTGGTGAAATGGCATTAGCAATTAATGGGTAAGCAAAAATGCTAATTGCCAAGGCAAAAATCGATGCAGGAGTTGCCAATGTAATAAGGGTTTCTTTGTCCATGATGGTATAAAAGTTTCCCTATTTTTAGCATTAGAAAACAATAGAGGAAAGAAAGATAAAAAATGTAAAAACATTTGGAAAAATCCCAAAAAGATTTGGTTTTTTTTTCAAATTAGTTCCACAATCAGTAAGCTAAATTGTGCCCTCTCTATTGATCTCTTTTTGTGAAGATTTATGTTTTTTGAAAAGTTTAGTATTTTTAGTCTTTTTAATAAATTTTAGTTACCTAGATTTTACAAAAATCAAATCATATTAAAATAATGTTGTTTGGAGATTGTTCTAACATTTGTTGTTGGATTAATAACTATTAATTGCTTTATATTTCTATATTAGTCTGATTTCATCAGATAAGTTATGAAGCCAAATTATATATTTTTTAATTTAGGAGGTTTTAAGACTCAAATTTAATTTTAGATAGCAGTCTAGATAACAAATCTTAGTTTATTTACATTTTAGACTTTGTATTTTTATCGGATAACTTCGCATTTCCCATAGCTCCCTAAAGGAGAAGCTTTTTTATCCATATCCATTGATAAATAATTCGAGTATTTTTCTTTGGTAAGCTTATTAATAAATATTGCATATAATGCTGGGTAAGAATCAAATTTTTGAATAAGAGTTAGGAAGTTTTCATTTTCAATGCCTATTTCGTGATAATAAATCTCGTCTTTATAAGTTTCTTTGAATCTATTACCTACTCTTTCCAACAAAAATTCACTAGGTTTATTTAACATCTTTCCATCTGTATAATATTCATTTTTACATCGGTACTTTTCGGAATATACTTTTGGAAATATAAGCAATGTTGAAATTAAAAAGAAATAAATACTTGTACTAAAAAGTTTTTTGTTTTTCAAAGGACTTATGCATGATATTTATCATTATAAATATCATGCATAAGATTTTAAAATTATTCATTTTTAAAAATTCAGCGAATTAATTTTATTAAGCTAAATTGGATTTCATATCAAATTAAATTGCCATTAAATTTGTCTAAGTTCTTTTTACTTCTGCTGAATTAAAAAATAACCTTAAAGCGTAGGGTTTCATCTTTAAATTTAATTACGATAGATAAGAGCATAACAAATTTTTCGAAATTGATTTAGATTATTTAAAAACTTTTTTGTTTTTGCTTTAAGTTCTTAAAAACTACTCTAATTTGAATATTACTTTTTTTAAAAAGAGAAGATAACAATTTTTAATTTTAACTTGATTTTAGGTAAAAAATCTATATTTTAAAGTTGTTATAGAATCTATAAATTTTTGAAAAATATGAAAGTTCAAATCAAACCTGGTTTTTTATTCCCAACACAGTTTTGGACTGCTGAACTAAATGAAAATATAGATAAATTACAAAATGAAGCTTATTTAATTAGAAAAATTGATAAGGATGGTATTCGGAAAAGTAATTCTGGTTTTGAGGGGTATCATTCAAAAGATATTGGAGATTTAAATAATCTTCCAGGAACTAACCAATTATTAATACAAATAATTAATGCTGTTAATGCAATTCATCAAATAAGTAGACAAGGGGAGCTGCAACTAACAAATTTCTGGATAAATATAAATGGGAAAGGTTCTTCGAATACACCTCACACTCATTCAGGACTAACTTATTCGGGTGTATTTTTTATTAAAGTACCAAAAGAAATGAAAGGAGGAAGATTCCTTTTTTATAGGAATTTTAATGAAGCTGATTTCATATCTACAGAATATATGGGGCATTTTAAAGAAGGATATAAAATGCAAGGATATGATTATCCCATTAATACAATTTCACCAAAAGAAAATATGCTAATTGTTTTTCCTTCTTGGGTACCACATGCAGTTGAGATTAATTTATCTGATGAAGAAAGGATAAGTTTATCATTTAATTTTAAATTAAATAGGAGTTTCTCTAAAGTTAAAAAGTCCCTTTAAATTTCTATTCTTTTTGAGTTCTTATTGAAAGGACTTTGTTTTACGATATAGAAAGCATTCGATATTTTTCTGCTTTGTTATCTATATTTAAAACTTATTCAAACCTTAATAGAAATTAGATATTGTTATTATTTATTCATTATTAAATTATTAGAAATTTATATTGTTTTTTTGATTTATCAAAGGATTTAATTAAAATAAAATCAAATATAAGATAATATGAAATTTTTGCTCCAAAAAAAAAATAGTTATATTCTCCTTAATTTTAAATTTTTTAATAATCTCAGAAAAATCCTCTCCTACACTATAGAGAAAATCTATAATTTTTTTGATTTTTTTCATACTTTTAGACTTAAGAAGTTTTATGAAAGAAAAGATTTTGATCTAGTTGTTGATGTGGGATCCCATAAAGGAGAATTTATCTATAGAGTCATAAAAAAAGGAATTCCTATATATTCATTTGAACCTCAAACTAAAGTAATAAGATACTTAAAAAAAAATACATCTAAAAATAATGTTCTTGAATATTTTGACTATGCTTTAGGAAATTACGAAGGATCTATTGATTTATATATTAATAATATGAGTTCAACAAGTACTACAAAAATAACCAAATTAAAAAGTAAATGGGTTAAATTCAAAAATTTCGTTTTAGGAGGTAAAGTCTCTTTGGATAGAGAAACAGTAAAGATATCAACTCTTGATAAATTATTATTTGATAAATTAGGTTCAGAGAAAATATTATTAAAAATAGATGTTGAAGGAGGCGAAAATGAAGTTTTGCAGGGTAGTGAAAAAATTCTTAAAAAATGCAATGTTGTTTTGATACAAATAGAATCATCAAATTACAATATATATAAAAATAGTTATAGTCCTGAAAAATTATTGTTGAGTCATGGTTATGAAATAGAAAAGAAATTTATTTTTCCTCTTATGAATTTTACAGACATTATTTTCAAAAAAAACTAAATAAGTTTTGTATTTAAATTTCAGTCAATTTTTAAAATTCCTCCTTGCAGGGGGTTTGGCAGCTATTGCAAATATTTTTAGTAGAACTATTTTTTCTTATTTTTTCCCATATGAAATATCTATAATCTTTTCCTTTATGGTGGGACTTCTGTTTGGATATTTTTTAATGCGGAATTATGTTTTTTATTTAAAAAAAAATTTTTTATTTAAACAGATTATAAGGTTTTTAATAATAAATTTTATGGCTTTGCTTCAAACTTTATTAATAACTATAGCTTTCAAATACTTATTAGATTTTTTTCTAGAAAATATAGATCTTATAGAACTAATTGCTCATATCATAGGAGTTTCTTGCCCAGCTTTAACTAGTTATTTTGCACATAAATACTTTACTTTTAAATAGAAATTAAAACATGCAGTTATTCATTAATGCAAAAGCGGAGAGAAAAAATAAAAAAAATAAAAAATATAAAATTTAAATATTGATGTAATATATGAGTGATTTACAAGAAAAAGATGAATATATTTATAAAAACGAAAAAAAATATATTGAACTTTTCAAATAATTTAGAGATTTATTACTTCATACCATCATTATCAGTAGCACTAATATCATGTCTTCCACCATTTAGATCGATACAGTCTATTTCATATTGGATAAAAGGTTATTATTATGTTAATTATTTTGACTTGGGTTTTATAAAAAGAGGATTGGTTGGAACCATTATAAAAATTTCAAACCTTTCTGATTATTTAAGTCCTTCTTTATTAGTTCTTTTTTGCCATATATTTTTTGTTATAATTTTTTCAATTATTTTCTGGATTTTTACAAAAGATTGTTTTAAAAATTTTAAGATAAAGGATAAGATATTTTATTATTCATTTTTTTTATTAAGTCCAGTTTTATTTTTGCGATTGGGTTATGACATTGGAAGGATGGATCTATATCTTCTGTTGATTTCATTGACAGCAATTATATCTATTCAGAAAAATTACTTTTCTTTTACCAAGAATTCTTTACTCACATCTATTTTTATATCAATTCAACTTTTAATACATGATGCATCTATATTATTTTATTCGCCATTAATATTTAGCTTTTATTTATATAAATATTCTTACTTAATAAATGCGCAGTTTAAGAAAATATTTTTAATTTTCTTGATCCCAATTTTAGTTGGTACATCACTTTTAATATTTGGAAAATATGAATTAGGGGCTGTTCAACTTGAACAATATTTAAGCAATATAAGTCCTGAGTTGAGTGGATCTATGAGAATGGAGTTGACTAATACTTTTAGAGAGAATTCTCAAGCTGGTTTAAATCTTTTAACACTTAAAGGCTTTCTTGGAGGTAACTATTTAGTCACAACATATTATGCTTTCTTAGTAATTATTTTAATAAAATTTGTCAAATTATCATATTTTTTAAAACTTTCAGTTTTCACACCCTTGTGTGTATCATTTTTAGCTATGGATCATACAAGATATCTTGCTATTTCAGCTATTTGCTGTAATTTATTATTTCTTATTAGTGCTGGAGAATTTAAATTAACCACGCCTCAGAACTTTAGATTTTGTTTTTATATATTTTTTACTGCAATATTTTTCTTAGGACCATGGGGAATAATATCATCAGATGCTCTACCTTTGTTAAAACATTATTTTTAAAAATATATAAAATTTATTTATAAATTTTTTTTAATTTTAGAATATTATAAATATCTTATTAAAAACAATTGATTTGCATTTGTATAAACATCAAATAATATTAAATAAAGAATTTGATAATCTTGACTGGAATACTTCATAAAAATAATCTTGGGTTTATTTTTTTGTCATTATTGAAAGCATGTAGACCTATTCAGTGGACAAAAAATCTACTTGTTTTTGCAGTAATTCTTTTTTCTTTTAAGTTAAATAAATTAATTTTAATCAATTCCTTTTATGCCTTTATTAGTTTTTGTTTTATTTCTTCTGCAATTTATTTAATTAATGATATTAGAGATATAAGCAAGGATAAGCTGCATCCAAAAAAACGATATAGGCCAATACCAAAGGGTGATATATCTTTAAATCTTGTTAAATTTAGTTCTATATTTTTAGCAACATTAGGATTATTTATTGGTTATCTAATTTCAATTAAGTTTTTGTTGATAATAATCATATATGGGGTAATTCAAATTCTTTATTGTATTAGATTAAAAAAAGAACCGTTATTAGATATTATTTGTATTGCCTCTGGTTTTTTATTGAGAGCTATTTCTGGTGTTATTGCTTCAGGACTTAATTTTTCTCCATGGTTTATCTTAACTATTGGACTTTTAGCTTTGTTCTTAGCTGTAGAGAAAAGGAAAGCTGAATTGATTTTTTATAAGGAAACATCTATTTTAACTAGAGAAACTCTTGAAAAATATTCATTACCATTACTTCAACGATATGAAAGTTTATTAAGTTCAAGTACATTTATTAGTTACAGCTTATGGGCTGCTGGACCTTCGTTAAATGGAGCCTCTTCTCCTTGGATGTTACTTTCAATACCATTTGTACTTTTAGGTATATTCAGATATTTATTCATAAGTGATCCTGAGGTTTCGAAAAATTTATCCTCTAAAGGAATATCATTATCAACGGAAAATCCTGAATTAATTCTAATTTATGATTCTGGGATTAGGAATTTAATTATCTTTTGGATAATAACTATAGTTTTAATAGGTATATTCTTTCATTAATTATTTTTTCTAAATTCTTAATAGAAAAAAAACTTTTATTAACATAAATAAAGTTTAATTTATAATATTGGATTTATGAAAATTTTTCTTCCAGGAGGAGCTGGCTTGGTAGGAATAAATTTAATAGCATCTATCACATCATCTAATCCGGATTGGAAAATGGTTGTTGTTGATAAGAATTTAAATTCAATTAATGTTGCAAGAAGAATTTTCCCTGATGTAAGTTATCTTTGTGAGGATTTATCATTTACCAAAAATCAAAAATGGCCATTTGAGATTAAAGATTGTGATATATGCATTATGCTACAAGCTGAAATTGGTAGTGTTAACGATAAGTTATTTGAGATAAATAATATAAAGACAACAAAGGTAATCCTAAATGAACTAAAAAAATTTGGGGTTAGTAGAATAATTCATATAAGTAGTTCAGTCGTTAATTCAAAATCAGATGACTTATACACAAAAACAAAAAGGCAACAAGAGTTGATTGTTTTAAGTCATTTCCCAGATTCAGTAATATTAAGACCAACTTTAATGTTTGGTTGGTTTGATAGGAAACACCTTGGATGGTTATCTAATCTAATGGTCTCATTTCCTTTTTTTCCAATTCCTGGGAGAGGTCAGTTCATAAGACAACCTCTATATGTGGGAGATTTCTGTTCCATAATTAAAAGTTGTATTTGTGATCCCTCCTTGAAAGGCTCATATAATATTACTGGCCTTGAAAAAATCAAGTACGTAGATTTAATGAAAATATTAAGGAAAATAAAATCATCTAAAACCTTATTTATTTATTTACCTATCCCTTTATTTAGTTTCTTATTAAGATTATGGGCGTTTATTTCTAATAAGCCAGCATTCACAAGTTCTCAACTTTATGCACTCATAGCAGGAGATCAATTTGAATTAATTGATTGGCCAACGATTTTTAAAGTAGAAAAAACAAATATTGAGAATGCTTTAAATTTGACTCATAATGATCCAAGATATAGCAAAATTAAAATTCCATTTTAAAAATTAAGATTAATTATTGATTAAATAAATGAAAAAAAAACAAAAAGAAATAGCCATTATTGGAGGCGGTCCTATGGGATTAGCTATAGCTTATCAACTTACTTTAAAAGGGTTTAAACCTGTCATTTATGAAGCAGATAATAGATTGGGTGGAATGACAGCTTGTTTTAATTTTGAAGGATTAGACATTGAGAGGTTCTATCATTTTCATTGCCTCTCAGATTTTGAGTTTATAAAAATACTTAAAGAAATTGGATTGATGAAATATTTAAAATGGAAAGAAACAAAAATGGGTTTTTATTATGATAAAAAATTATATAAATGGGGTTCTATAGATGCTGTAATTCGATTTGATAAGATTCCTTTATTAACAAGAATTAGATATTTGTGCCATGCTGCAAGATGCTTAACTATTAGAAATTGGAATCATTTGGATAAAATAACAGCAGTTGAATGGTTAAAAAAATGGCTTGGGAAAAGTGGTTATTACAAATTGTGGCATAAACTTTTTGAATATAAATTTTATCATTTTTCTAATGAAATTTCTGCAGCATGGATATGGAGTAGGATTAATAGACTAGGTAAGTCTAGAAAAAATTTAAAAGAAAAATTAGGGTATTTGGAAGGTGGATCTAAGCAATTGATTAACCGTTTAGCAAAAATAATTTCAGAGAAAGGAACTTTAATTAATCTTTCTACTCCTGTTTTAGGTATTAACCCTAGAAAAGATAGTGGGGCAAATATTACGACTTCTCTTGGATGTAAAGAGTATGATCTTGTAATTAGTACTATACCTTTACCATTAGTAGGAGAAATATTTCGTCATAGTGGTATAGATCAAAAAATTACTTCTAAGTATGAATGTTTAGATTGTGTTGCATGTGCATGTGTAATTTTTAAAACTAGAAAAAAAATAACAGATAATTTCTGGACAAATATTAATGATAAACAATTCAATATTCCAGGGATAGTTGAAATAAGTAATTTGAGAGAATTTAATCATCACATAACATATGTTCCTTTTTATATGCCAGAAACTCATGAAGAATATTTACTTGAAAACAAACATTTTATAAATAAGGCTTGGGATTGCCTTAAGTTAATAAATCCAGATTTAAATGATTCTGACCTTATAGCTTCACATTGCAGTAGATATAGATTTGCTCAACCAGTTTGCAGTACTAACTATCAGAAAAAACTACCACCAAAACAACCTTTTAAAGGGGTTTATACCGTTGATACAAATTTTTATTATCCAGAAGATAGAGGTATCAATGAAAGTTTTAGTTTTGGAAGAAATTTAGTTGACCAATTATTTCCATAAAGTGAAATATAATTTATACAAAATAATTAAGGATATATTTTGTTTCTTATAAATCTAAAGAAAAAGTTTAAAAATTTTAAATCATCTAATATTGAGACTATGTTGATATTGCTGATAGCGGTATTAATCTTTTGTTTTGGGATTAACAAGATTTTAAAAATAGATAAATCTAGTTTAGATATAGTTAAAGATTCAACTTTGAGATTGGTTTATTGGTTGCCAATTTTCTATTTAATACTTTCTTTGAGTTATTTTGGCAGATATTTAAGGTGGAGATTAATACTGGGTTCTTTTTCCATTGGAAGTTGGAGTAAAGATGATGCTTTATCCTGGTTTAAAGGTTTTGCTTTAACAGCATCTCCAGGAAAGATTGGAGAAATTTCGAGAATTAGAACAACAAGTAAAGAGTTAGGTTATTCGAAAAAAATATTATTAATTGCTTTTTTCTTTGAAAGATTTCTAGATGCGTCAGCAGTTTTGATATGGATCCTCGTTCTACTACCTGAATTGATTTTGGAAAAGCTGATAAAGCTATTGTCCAGTAACTTTGATTTTATAATGTTAATTATATTTTTCACTGTTTTTATCTTTTTTTATTTATTTAAAAAATTTAAAAAGATATTTAAAAAAAAATGGGTATTGATAACAGGCTATCTTTCTAGAGGGCAAATAATAATACTTTTTGTAAAAAGTCTTTCTACCAGCGTCTGTTTCTGGGGTATAGAAGCAATGATCCTTTGGTTATTAGTTTATGTCCTTTCGCCAGATTCAATATCACAAGCAAATGCAATAAAGATATATTTATTTTCTGGTCTTGCAGGTGTATTATCTGGCCTACCAGGGGGTATTGGAGTTAATGAAGCCACAGCAACGTTATTACTTCAAAAAGAGGGAGTCCCAACTTTAATTGCTTTAAGTATTTCAATCTTGAGAAGATTAATTACAATATGGAGTATTACATTGATCTCCATTATTTTATCAATAAGCGCAAATAAATTAAGATAATTATTTTTTAAAAAAAATTATTTTAACTTTTTAAAATTAAAAGTCTTATATCTATTATTCTATTTAGAATTGGTTTATATTCTTAATCATTTAAGGCAGATTTAAATTTAAAGTTCACCATTAATTAATATATGAAACCATTTGAAAGTGTATTTATACTTGGAGGTACAAGTACTATTGCAAGAGCAATATGTGTAAAACTAGCTGAATCAGGTGTAAAAAAATTTCATTTAGTTTCAAGAGATAAAAATTCTAATATTCAATTTGTAAAAAAATTACGTTCTTTATATAGAGTTGAAGTTACTCAAGAAGAGCATGATTTATTAAGTAATTGTTCATTATCTGAGCCTTTTTTACCGAAAGTAGATTTTTATGATCTTTATTTATTAACAAGTGGTTATATGGGAGATTCAGATTTAGCGAAAGTAAGTACTCTTGAGGCCTTAAAAATAAATGCAATCAATTATAGTAGTTTAATTCCTTGGTTAACAGAGATAACAAATTATCAAAGAATAAAATTAAAAGGGTCTTTATGGGTCTTTACTTCTGTGGCTTGTGATCGCGGGAGACCTTCAAATTATCATTATGGTGCGGCAAAAGCAGCGTTATCAATTTTCTGTGAAGGCTTACTTCTTAGATGTCATGATAAACCATTTTCAGTACGTATAATTAAGGCTGGATACATGGATACACCTATGGCGGAAAATGCTCCAAAACTACTACGTGTATCTCCTAAAAAGGTTGCTGAAGATTTAATGCATAATCCAAATAAAAGAGGAATAGAATATCTACCTTGGTGGTGGAATTTGATTATGTTTTTTGTGAGAATTCTTCCTGATAAATATGCGGCTAAATTATGAACTTTGAGGAAAAAAAAATTGATAGAAAATCTATTTCAGGATGGGGATGTAATTTACATGCAAAAATATCTGAAATAAATCCTATTTCAATTAAGGATTTGCAAAATTCAATTATTAACTTTAATGAATCTTCAGTTATTTCAAGAGGAGCAGGGAGATCATATGGAGATGCTGCTCTCCTGAATAATGGGTTAATAATTTTTCTCAAAGCTTTTGATCATATTGATCTGAATGTAAAAAAGAAAAGAGTAAAGGTTGGTGGAGGAGTAAGCATAGATAATCTTTTGAAAATAATTATTCCAAAAGGTTTTTTTATACCTGTATCTCCTGGGACCAGATTTGTAACTGTTGGTGGGGCAATCGCTTCAGATGTTCATGGAAAGAATCATTATTTAAATGGAAGTTTTGGAAATCATGTTATTGAAATAAAATTAGTTGATGGTTTGGGTCAATTAAGAACACTTTCTTTAAATAAAGATCAAAATAAAGAGGCAAGAAATCAATTTTGGGCAACGATAGGAGGTATGGGATTAACAGGAGTAGTTGTTGAAGCTACATTTTCTTTGATTCCGATACAAACATCAAAAATAATTGTTGATACCTTTAGGTACAAAGATTTGGATAATTTAATGGATGGAATGATACAAGCTCAAAAAAAATATCAGTATTGTGTCGCATGGGTAGATAGTTTAAATCAAAAAAATAGGGGTATTTTAACTTGTGGAAATCATGCCACTTTAGAAAATATGAAGACAAAAAAAAATCTTGAAGAACCTTTAAAGTACGAATCGAAATCTATAGCTTCAGTTCCAAAAATTTTTCACAATGGCGTTTTAAATAAATATACAGTAGCTGCATTTAATAAGTTCTTGTATAGAAAAACTCCCAAAATAAAAAGAGAATCTTTCCAATCCATGGAAGCTTTTTTTTATCCACTTGATGGCATTAAAAATTGGAATAAATTGTATGGTAAAAGAGGTTTCTTACAATATCAATTTGTTGTTCCTGACAGGTCATCTCAAGTAATACTAGAATCGTTGGAAATATTAAGAAAAATTGGCGTTCCAAGTTTCTTAACGGTGTTAAAAAGATTTGGCCCATGTAATTCTTCTTTCTTATCATTCCCTCAGAAAGGTTGGACTTTAGCGATAGATATACCACTTACACTTCCTAATATTGAACTAACATTATTAAAACTTGATTTGAAAATAGCCAAAGCAGGAGGAAAGATTTATCTTGCAAAAGACTCTAGACAATCCTCAGAAATTTTTTATAAAACATATCCAAGGATTAAAGATTGGAAATTAATTAGAGATTCTTTAGATCCAAATAATATATTTTGTTCAGATCTAGCAAAAAGATTAGGGATGTTTTGAGTATTAAAATTTATATTCTCTTGAAATATTTAAGTAAAATCTCGACCTGAAAATTAATTTGGGAAATATTATGCTATCACTTAAATCACGAGTGAAAAAAGATTTTTATTTATAATTTCTTGAGTATTTTAATTACTTAAAACATAACGTTAGTCAATTAATAATTATTGAATTGAATGGGGAATTTTTTTAAAATCACCAAAAAGGATCAGTTGTTAAGGTGACTTTGAATGAACAACTTTTTTTACTCTTAATATTATTTATACAAGGTCTAACTGTCTCTCCGTTTACATCTATTTCACATGCCCCACAACTACCTGTAAGACATCCTGTTGGGATTTTAAAACCTGCTTTTTTAGCCATCAAAAACCAATCATCACCATCTGATGCATAATTAATTATTTCGTTGGGCCATAAAATTTTGATTTTTGATTTTTTCAATTTAATACTTTTGAAATTTCTAAATGCTTGTCAAATTCGTTGGCAAGGTTAGTAATAATAGATTCTCTTTTGATTTTATAGGAACTTGTTCTAGTTTCAAATATGGGCAAATTTTTTCTTTTTCTTATTAAATTTATATATTGGTTTCTCCAGTAATCATTCTCAAAAACCCCATGCATATATGTTCCTACGATAGTTCCACCACTTTTATTCTCATCATACCAGCCCAGATCTAGGTCTTTAAAAAGAGATTTAATATTTGAATATTTTTTGCTCCCATCTGATTCAGTTACACCAGTATGTATCTCAAAACCTTTAATTTTTGATTTACAAGGCCATAATGATTCACAATTAACTTGTCGGGTTAATTTTTTTTTGAGAAAAGTTGTTTTCAATGGAAGAAGTCCTAATCCTTCAATTACTCCGCCAAACTTCGCATTTGAGCCTTCCTTGAAAAAGGGATCTTCGAGTGTACTTCCTAACATTTGTAGACCTCCACAAATTCCAATAATATTTCCACTGTTATTTGAGTATTCTTTTATGTCCTCAGATAGTCCAGAGCGTTTTAGAAATATTAAATCTTTAATAGTTTGTTTACTTCCTGGGATAATAATAAAATCAAGTTTGTTAAGATTTTGGGATTCTTCAATCCATTCAATTAAAATTTTTTCTTCATTTTCTAATGGATCAAAATCTGAAAAGTTGCTTATAGATGGCAATTTAATAATGCCAATACTCATTTCTGGATCGGCTGTAAAAGATTTCTTTTCTAATAAATCAAGAGAATCTTCTGGCGGAAATCTATCATTTAACCAAGGAATAATTCCTAAAACGGGAATTTTAGTTTTACTCTCTATCCATTTTTTCCCTTCTTCAAATAATGAAAGATCACCTCTA
The DNA here is from genome assembly GCA_003280725.1 of Prochlorococcus sp. AG-355-M18. GTDB lineage: Bacteria > Cyanobacteriota > Cyanobacteriia > PCC-6307 > Cyanobiaceae > Prochlorococcus_A. Next base: position 54,521 of record QCED01000005.1, read on the forward strand.
AATCTATTTATAAGTATCCCTTTAATAAGTTTTCTTTCTTCAGGGTTCATTAACTCGAGTGTTCCCACTATTTGAGCAAATACTCCCCCTCTTTCGATATCAGAAACCAAAATACAATTTGCATCTAAATATTTTGCAACTTTTAAATTAGTAAGGTCTCTATGAACTAAGTTCATTTCTACGGGACTTCCTGCGCCTTCTACTACCAAACGACAATCTGGGTTTTTTTTATAAATAGAATTTAAGCTTTGTTTAATTACTTCCCAACCTGGAATAAACCAATTTTTGTAATAATCTTTGGCTGTCGTAACCCCAATACTCTTTCCTAAATGAATAACTTCGCTCGTCGAATCCCCCTGGGGTTTTAATAGAATTGGGTTCATTTCTGATGAAGGAACAATTCCACAAGCAAAAGCTTGAAGTGCTTGAGAATATGCCATCTCTCCTCCTTCCCAATCAACCCAAGCGTTGTTACTCATATTTTGTCCTTTAAAAGGTATTGGTTCTTCTCCGTAATTTTTAAGAATCCTACAAATAGCAGTAACCGTTAATGATTTTCCAGCTCCACTTGAAGTGCCAAGGACCATTATTGGTTTTTTTATTGCATTTAATTTAGCTTGTAACTCCATTCGTAATTTATATTAATTTTGAATTTTTTTTATTGATATATTTAACTATAATTCAAAAAAATCTTTGTGTTAATTCTAGCCTCTGCATCCCAATCTAGGAAGAAATTACTAGAGAATTGTGAAATTAAGTTCCTGCAAATATCTAGCAATTTTGATGAATCTTTAATAAAAGATAAGAATATATCTTCTTTAGCTTTAGAGTTGTCTTTTCAAAAGGCTACAAGTTTAGCTGAAAATATTCAAAAAATAACAATGCCCGAAGAATTTAATTATGAAGGCCTTGAAATCCTTGGGTGTGATTCAATTTTTGAATTTAAAGGGGAAGCTTATGGAAAGCCACATAATAAAGAAGAGGCTTTTATTAGATGGAAAAAAATGTCTGGAGAATTTGGTATTTTGCATACTGGACATACCCTTTTAATTGGAATATTTGATATGACTTCAAAAATTTTTATAAAAACTAAAACAATCAAACAAACTGTAAGTTCAAGAGTTTATTTTTCAAAGTTGGAGGATTCAGAAATAGAAAGCTATGTTAATACTCTTGAACCGCTATATTGCGCTGGAGGATTTGCTTTGGAGGGTATAGGAGGTAAATATATAGAAAAAGTGGAAGGTTGTTTCAGTAATGTGATGGGGTTAAGTTTGCCATGGCTTAGAAAAAATTTATATAAACAAGAAAATTGAGCAAAAAAAAACCCTATCAATAGATAGGGCTTTTTGATGAAATAGAAATTAATCTAAATCAGGCATTTCTAGAGCTGGCTCACTCTTTCTGTCGATTCCTTTTTCGAAACCAGCAGCGGCTGCTCTAGCACGTCCAGCATGCCAAAGATGACCGATGAAAGTAAACCATCCTAAGAAGAATTGAGCTGCAGCTAACCATTGTCTTAAATTAACGAAGTTAACAGCATTAGGCTCTGTAATAATTCCACCAACAGAGTTGATAGAAGCGTTAGGAGCATGAGTCATATATTCAGCAGCTCTTCTTACTTGCCAAGGCTGAATATCATTTTGGATTTTCTCAAGGCTTAATCCATTAGGACCTCTTAGAGGCTCTAACCATGGACCTCTGAAGTCCCAAAATCTCATTGTTTCACCACCAAATATAATTTCACCAGTAGGAGATCTCATGAGATACTTACCAAGACCTGTTGGTCCCATTGTTGAGCCTACATTAGCTCCAATTCTTTGATCTCTCACTAGGAAAGTAAAGCTTTGGGCCTGTGAAGCTTCAGCATTTGTAGGGCCATAAAACTCAGAAGGGTAAGCAGTATTGTTAAACCAGATGAAAGTTGAAGCAATAAAACTTGCTACACAAATTCCACCAAGAGCATAACTTAGTAGTCCTTCACCATTCCAGATGAATGCTCTTCTTGCCCATCCAAATGGCTTGGTAAAGATATGGAATATTCCTCCAATAATTGCAGTTATACCCACATAGACATGCCCACCAACAATATCTTCAATGGAGTTAACACCGATTATTGAACCAGCTCCTCCCCATGGAGATCTGAAAAGATAACCAAGAATAACTCTTGGATCTAAAGTTGGATTTACAAGCCTGACTTCACCACCGCCGGGTGCCCATGTATCATATGCACCGCCAATAAAACACCAGTTTACTGACCATGCTAATGCACCTACACCTAGAACAATCAAATGATATCCAAGAATATTGGTCATTTGATTTTTATCTCTCCAGTCAGTAGAGAAAAATGGAAAATCTTGCTCGAGTTTTTCAGGACCTGCTAATGAATGGTAAATACCACCAAAACCAAGCACAGCGGAAGCTATCAAGTGCACCACACCTGCCTGGAAGAAAGGCATGATATCAGTAACTTCACCACCAGGACCTATTCCATAACCAAACATTGCAACGTGTGGCATACAGATTAGACCTTGCTCCCACATTGGTTTATCAAAAGTAAAATGATTAACCTCAAAAAGCATCATTGCTCCCGCCCAAAAGACTATGAGTCCAGAGTGAGCAATGTGAGCTCCTAATAAACGTCCAGATAAATTGATTAATCTAGCATTGCCTACATACCAGGCATAGCCAGTTTCCTCAATACTTTGGTTTGGAGCTCTTAATAAATTATTAAAGGGCGTTTCCACGTGGAAGAACCTCCTCAGGGAATACAAAGTTTTCATGTGGTTGATCCACAGAAGACATCCATGCTCGCATACCTTCGTTCAAAAGTATATTTTTTGTATAGAAAGTTTCGAATTCTGGATCTTCAGCTGCACGGATTTCTTGGCTTACGAAATCATAAGCTCTTAAGTTTAGTGCTAAGCCTACAATACCAATTGAAGATGTCCACATACCCATAACAGGTACAAAAAGCATCAAGAAGTGTAAGAAGCGCTTATTTGAAAAAGCAATTCCGAAGATTTGGCTCCAGAATCTATTCGCTGTAATCATTGAATAAGTTTCTTCTTCTTGAGTTGGATCAAAAGCTCTGAATGTTGAACTTTGAACCTTACCATCTGTATAAATACTTGTATCTTCATACAAAGTGTTTTGAACTGTAGCTCCATGAATAGCACAAAGTAGAGCGCCACCAAGGATTCCAGCAACTCCCATCATGTGAAATGGATTTAAAGTGATATTGTGAAAACCTTGGATGAACAGAATGTAACGGAAGATTGCTGCAACACCGAATGAAGGTGCGAAGAACCAACTATGCTGTCCTAAAGGATAAATAAGGAAAATGCTTGTAAATACTGCAATTACTGCTGAGAAAGCTAATGCGTTGTATGGTCTAATTCCAACAAGGCCAGCAATTTCAAACTGACGAAGCATAAAGCCAATTAGGCCAAATACTCCATGTAATGCAACGAAGTTCCAAAGACCACCAAGTTGTAGCCATCTTACGAAACTACCTTGGGCTTCAGGACCCCATAAAAATAGAAGACTGTGTCCCATGGCATCACCAGGGGTACTTACAGCTGCTGTTAAAAAGTTACAACCTTCAAGGTATGAGCTTGCAACTCCGTGTGTGTACCAAGAGGTAACAAATGTTGTTCCGACGAACCAACCGCCTATTGCAAGATATGCACAAGGAAGAAGAAGTAGTCCGGACCAACCAATAAATACAAAGCGGTCGCGCTTCAACCAATCATCGAGGACATCAAACCATCCTCTTTGTGGGGCGCTACCAACTGCGATCGTCATGAGAAATCGTTTTTAGCTTCGGGATACGCAGTGACTGTAACAAAGATTGAGAGTAATGTGGGGAAATATTTGTATATCTGAAATGCCTTGTAAAGCTTTCCTGACTTTTTTATTAAAAATTAGGTAAGAATACTCCTTTAGTTTGTTAAATTATCTGAATTAGGCTCTAAAAAAAAATAAAAATGAATTCAAACCTCACTTCTTTCAATAAAATAGAACAAAAAATTGGTGGTTCAAGAAAAATTTCTAATTATATCATTGGTGGAATGTTAACGATTGGGGGCATTGGTTTTCTTTTGGCTTCCATATCCAGCTATACAGGAAAAGATCTATTACCTTTGGGAAATCCTTCAACTTTATTATTTATACCTCAAGGGATAATAATGGGTGCATATGGCGTAATAGCTAATTTATTAAATATATATTTATGGTATTTGGTTTACATAAACTTTGGTTCGGGAAGTAATTCATTTGATAAATCATCAAAATCTGTAGAAATAAAAAGGAAAGGTTTATTTAAAGAAATTGAAGTTAAATTGAATTTCGATGAAATTAAATCAGTTAAATTGGATATAAGTGAGGGCTTTAATCCTAGAAGAAGAATTGCCTTAGTACTAAAAGGCAGAAAAAAACCTTTGCCTCTTAGCGGTGCAGGAGAACTTAAACCACTTCTTCAGGTTGAAGAAGAAGGCGCAAGGCTGGCTAAATTTTTGAATGTAAATTTGGAGGGTTTAAAATAAAAAAATATCTATTCAAAGCAATATCTATCATTCATGTTTTGTTTTGGGTGTCAGCATGTAGTTTTAAAAATGAAATTGATTCAAATTATCATTGCCAAAAACTTAAATTAAATTGCATCAAAAATAATAAGGTAGTTCAATTTAAAACTTCAGAAGGAGATTTTGAGGTTGAGCTTTTTGGAAAAGATAACCCAGTAACAGTATCTAATTTTCTAGAAAACGTTGACAATGAAATCTATGTAAATAGTAAATTTTATAAAATAATAAAATTTCCCCAACTAAAGTTTATACACGGAGGTTTTAATCCGGAAAATAAAGTTTATTTTGAACGAAATCAAATCTTTAATAAGACAAATCCTTCAATACCTTTAGAAATAAAATTCAAAGAAGAAATTAATCCTAAATATAACTATCAAATAACGGATCCTTCTGAAACTAAAGATCTTATTTATACTTTTGAGAAGGGTTCAATCGCTATGGTTAAGAGCGGTAAAAATAAATCTTCATCGACTGAATTTTTTTTTGTAACTAATAAGATTCCAGAACTGGACGGAAGATATTCAATTTTTGGAAAAATCATTAAAGGATTAGACTTACTTGAAAAAATTGATAAAGAAGACTACATCAAAGAAGTCAAGATATCTAATTAAATTTCTAGAGAATATTTGTTGATTTTCAACATTTCTGTATTAACGCCGGAAGAGCGCTTTAGAGCAACCTTTCCAGTTCTTGCTATTTCAAGAATGCCATAGGGTTCTAGCAATTTCTCTAAAGCAACTAACTTACCAGGGTCTCCAACCACTTCGAGTGTTAAGGCTATATCTGACACGTCAACAACTTTTGCACGGAATATCTGAACTATATCTAATATGTTACTTCTGGTATCTTCTTTTGATGAAACTTTTAGTAACATCAACTCCCTCTCAACTGCTGCGAGGTTAGTAAAATCTACAACTCCAAGAACATTAAATAACTTATTAAGTTGCTTAGTCATTTGCTGAAGAGTTTCATCGTCACCTTCTACAACCATTGTTAATCTTGAAATCCCTTTGGATTCAGCAGGCCCTACTGCAAGGCTATCTATGTTGAATCCTCTTCTAGCAAAAAGACCTGAGATTCGACTCAAGGCTCCAGATTCATCTTCTACAAGAACTGATAGTGTATGTTTCATCTTTTAAAAGGTTTTTAAATCTCTAATCCATTTATAGGAGATCCTATTGAATATAGAAGGATCTTCATCGTGAATACAATGCCCTGAATTGGATACTATTTTTAATTTTACCCATCTATGGAAATTTGCAATCTTTTTCCCAAGAAACAAAGGTATGAAATTATCTTTATCTCCCCAAATTAATAAAAAAGGAACTTTTTTTGAAGAGCAAAGTTTTCTCAAAAGGAAAGAAGATTGAAATTTTTCATCTCTAGAAGACATTCCAATACACATTGCTCTTAATGATCTAGCTGAAGTCCTCCTTAAAACTGGCTTTGTGACCAAATTTATTAATTCGCTATCAATATTATCTTTTTTGAAATAGGCAGAATTTAGACCCAGTCTTATAACCCCTAATTTGGTTATTAAATATAAAATAATCTCTAAAGGGAAAAATATAAAAAATATTGTGATTAATATATCCTTGAATTTTTTTAATAATGGTTTAATTGCCATTATCTTATTGTTCTCATGAATTTGATCTGGTAGAGGCGATGCTATAACCGTTGCAATCTGGTCCTCTAATGAAACAGCACATGTTAAAGCCACTAGTGATCCAAGGGAATTGCCAATAAGAATTACTTTCCTAGAATTCTTGGGTCTTACGACCTTTGTAATAAAGTCTTTAACTTGATTACTCCAAATCTCATTATTTAATTTTCCAATTTGTCTTATCCCAGGTTGATCTGAATCACCAAAACCTATTAAATCCAAGGAATAAGAGGCAAAATTTCTTTTTGCAAAATATCCTAAATTATTTCTCCAATGTTTTCGATTTGCGCCAAATCCGTGGAGAAAGATAATTGGAATTTCATTATCTTCGCCTACAACACTCCAACAAATTTTAAAACCATTCCAATTCCAGTAATTCGGAGAGTTAATATTCTCTTCTTTAAAATTGTTATTCATATACTCAAAAATTTTCAAGATATTTGCATTATCTACTTTTTTTACAAATAAATGTAAATTGAATGTAAATTATAGTAAAGATTAAATTTTACTATGGCTAAAGAAATTTTTAGTATTGCTGCAGTTTTTTGGATACTGATACCAATAGGATTGGTTGGAGGTGCATTATTATTAAAGTTTCAGGGAGACTGATTCTCACGAATACGTAACAAATTGAGTTATGGTCTACAGGTCAAGTAAATCTTAAATATGAAGATTCTTTTAGTAGGAGCAACAGGTACACTTGGTAGGCAAATAGCAAAGCAAGCTATAGAAGATGGACACGAAGTAAGATGCTTTGTTAGAAACCCAAGAAAAGCTTCTTTTCTACAAGAATGGGGTTGTGAACTAACTAAAGGAAATTTATTAAACTTTACTGATATTGAATATGCTTTGCAAGATATTGAAGTTGTCATTGATGCCGCGACTAGCAGGCCAGATGATCCTAAAAGTATTTATGAAATAGATTGGGATGGAAAACTTAATTTATTTAATGCTTGTGAATCTTTAAACGTAAAAAGGGTAATATTCCTCTCTATCCTACTAACAGAAAAGTTTAGAAATGTCCCTCTTATGGACATTAAATTTTGCACAGAAAAACTTCTTGAGAAATCTGATTTAGAATATACAATCTTCAAATGCGCAGCTTTTATGCAAGGAGTTATCGGTCAATTTGCCATCCCAATTTTGGATAGTCAAGCAGTATGGATGAGCGGGACTCCAACCAAAATAGCTTATATGAATACTCAAGATATGGCTAAAGTTGTCGTAGCAGCAGTAAATAATCCAAAAACTCACAGAACGTCATTGCCATTAGTAGGTCCCAAAGCATGGGATTCAAACGAAGTAATATCTTTATGTGAAAAATTTAGTGAAAAAAAGGCGAAAATTTTTAGGGTTTCCCCTTTCCTAATTAGTGTCACTCAAAAAGTAGTTTCCTTTTTCCAAGATTCTTTAAATGTTGCCGAAAGATTGGCTTTTGCTGAAGTAACTAGTAGCGGTGAATCATTAGATGCTGATATGAGCAAAACTTACGAAATATTGGAACTTAAAAAAGAAGATATGACATCACTAGAGAGTTATATAAAGGAGTACTACCAACAAATACTTAAAAGATTAAGGGAAATGGAAGCAGATCTAAATATTGAAGAAAAAAAGAGATTACCTTTTTAGTATTGCAATTTTAGATTTACATAGTATATTTGTACTATATAATATTATTGTTTATGTCTGTTTCTAAATCTAAAAATCTTGAACGAAAACTAGATAATTTTGCAAAAGAAGCAAAAAATGAATTAAATAATGTTTGCGGATCTTCATTATGGGAAAGCCTTGGGTTTGTTTTTTTTGATCAATTAGAAGATTCTGAAAAAATTGCGAAAGCAAATTTTTATTATGGACAACTTCAAATAATTAATGAAATTAAATTTTCAATTTGAACTGAATTTCATATTTTTACGTATTTAATTTTTTTTAAATCAATTTTGGCCAATCTTTTTCTGATAATATGAATTTAGTAAAAGATTAATTAATGATTGAAACTTCAGGTGTAATAGAAAAAGAGCAGGGGAATGGATTTTATTTGGTCACCTTAGAACAACCTGAAGGACATCAATGTTTATGTAGAGCTGCAGGTAAATTGACTAAATTTAGAATTAAATTACTAGCTGGAGATAAAGTGTTAGTTGAGATAAGTCCTTATGATCTTTCTAGAGGGAGGATAACTTATAGAGAAAGAAATGCAGGGGGTGGTTCTAGACCTACAACAAATAAAAATAATCCTAAGAGAAATAATAAATAATAAGTTACTCTAAATAATATTTTTTATCGCTTCTTTAAACTCACTTCTTTGTTTAACACCTTGCCATTGTTTTTTTAATAATTTTTCTTTAAAAAGTTGAACTGTTGGTGTGCCGTTAATACCAGCTTGTTTTGCAATTTCTTGATCCTTATCAATATCTATTTCAATACCAAGAACTGCACCATCAAGTTCCTTAATTACTCTTTTTAACTGAGGTTTCAAAACATGACATGGGCCGCAGCTTGGGGAACTAAAAATTACTAAGATAGGTTTTTTACTCTCGTGATAAAGTTTTCTTAATGCATAACTGCCTTTTTGCCATTCAGAATTTGAATCGAAAGTATCTTCATTAACTTCTTCTTCATTAAAATCTGATGAATTAAGTTTTTTTTCTGGTTCGGGTGTATCTCTGACTATAGTTTTTGCTAAGTTTTTCTCGGCTAACCACCTTTCGGTAGCTAATGCTGCCATGCACCCAGTTCCTGCTGCGGTAACTCCTTGTCTCCACTCAGAATCGACAACGTCACCTGCTGCGAAGATGCCTTCAATAGATGTTTCTGGTCTTCCTGATTTGCAAGCAATATATCCTTTATTATCTAAATCAATTTTTTTTCCTAAGAACTTCGTATTTGGTGTGTGCCCTATCGCGTAAAAAAGACCTTTTATATTGATTTCCCCTTTACCTTCTTTAGAGTGAATAGTTTCTATTTTCTCAAGCCATTCAGAGCCATCCGCTTTATCAACTTTTGTGTTCCAATGAATTTCTATCTTTGGATTGGCTTTTACTCTATCTACCATTGCTGCGCTAGCCCTTAATTTTTCTGATCTAACAATCAAATGCACTTTGCTTCCATACTTTGTGAGATACGCTGCTTCTTCACATGCAGAGTCGCCCCCTCCAATAACAGCTAATTCTTCACCTCTAAATTGTGGGGTCGCTCCATCACATATTGCACAAGCACTTATTCCTTTACTCCAGAATTTATCTTCATTTATCACGCCTAATCTATTTGCACTTGCTCCAGTTGCAATAATAATTGAGTTAGATTTTATGGTTCCTTCTAAAGTTTTTAATTCAAAGGGATATGAATCAGTATTTATTGAGACAACATCACTTTCGTATAAATTAGTACCCCATCTTTCTGCTTGAGCTTTCATTAGATCCATTAATTCAGGACCTAGTACTCCATCTGGAAAACCTGGATAATTTTCAACAAATGTTGTAGTCATTAATTGCCCACCAGGAATTCCTCCAGAATTAAATCCTGTAACGAGCAATGGTTGAAGATTTGCTCTTGCTGCATAAATTGCAGCCGTATAACCTGCAGGACCTGATCCAATAATTACAACATTTTCTACTTTTGAAGTGTTTTCTTTATTCTCCATTTATTTGCTAATTGCACTTTTAATAATAATAAACAACCCAAAATAATGTTGGGCGGGTTCCACTCGATCGATTTGTTATTTAATCGTTAATTTTTTGGTCTAATAACTTTTTTAATTCCTTTGGGAAGTTTAAAACAGAATCTTTTAAATTTTCGTTCTTTTCTCCAATATGTAATATCCACTCTCTAAATTCTTCTGCAATTGCGTAACTATCTTCATATCTTTCTTGAGTATCCATTGCAGAAATTCTGTTGGTTGCCCAACAGGTTGCAATATCAATCCTTTTTCTAATGAAATTTTCCATTGAAACTTAAAAGTTGTATATAGATAAACACATCAAACAACTTATGTATTGTCTAATAAGTTACAACTTCGTACTTCCAAACAATAATTTAATCTTTAATTTATATTTGAGCCAATTTTCGCAGTAATTATAAAGAAAATATAAAGAAATAGGGTTAAACTGCTTCGCTATGATTGGCAAGTAGTCTTTCAACTTCATCAAAACCCTCTTTAGCTGAATTTATTGCAAGTTCCTCGCTAATTTTTTCTTCTGATATTAATTTTGAGGATATTTTCTTTAAAAGAGTTTCTTTTTTTTCTCTAAGTGAACTAACAATTTCTTCTTCAATGATAGACTTTATTGCTTTAGAAATTATTTTTTTGTCATTCGCTTCCTCAAATGTTCCCTGAACTAATTCCTGTATAAATAATCGATGAACCTCACTACTCCTTAGAAAGCTCTCTGTTGCATTAATAATTCCTTCAACAAGAGCTTCATCCGGTTCAGAATCATTTTCTGCCAGCTTAAATTCCCAATCTAGATGTCTTCTTTGCCAGCCTGCTGAGTGGAGACTGGGCATGACTGTCTGTGAATAAGTATCAACTGACATTTCATAAATTCTCTCTGCTAATTTCTCGCACCAGTCTTTACCATGCTTTTCTAGGTTTTTCTGCATAGCTTGCCTTGGAACAGCATGTCCACCATGATGACTGTGACATACTCCATCAGGACATTCGATTGCTTTTATACTCATTTGATTATTTAGTACCTATATATTCTAGATAGCTATTTTTTATAGAAAAGAAAATATATTTTTAACAAAAATCCAAGACTTTTGACTTTCTTCAATTTATATTTAGTATGTTTAAAAATAAATAAATTGACAAAGATACTTATTCCTTCCGAAACAAGCTCTGGTGAAAGGAGAGTTTCAGCTACCCCAGAAGCGGTAAAGAAATTAAAAAGCCTTGGATGTGATGTTTATATTGAAAGTTCAGCAGGAAAATTATCAGGATTTAGTGACTTATCATATGAAGAATCGGGCGGAACAATAATAAACAACGTAGATCAAAAAATTTGGGGTGAAGCTGATTTAATATTTTGTGTTCAAACTCCATCAGAGGATAATTTAACTAAATTAAAGAAAGGCGCTATGCTACTTGGTCTTCTTAATCCATATGGTAATAAGGAGCTTCTTAAGATTATAAATAGTAATAAGATTTCAGCTTTATCACTAGAGTTGCTCCCAAGGATTAGTAGAGCTCAATCTTCTGATGTTCTTTCTTCACAGGCCAATATTGCAGGATATAAAGCAGTTCTTTTAGCTGCAAGTGAATTAGATAGATATTTCCCAATGCTTATGACTGCAGCAGGCACAGTCCAACCTGCCAAAGTAGTGGTTCTTGGTGGAGGCGTTGCAGGATTGCAGGCAGTTGCTACAGCAAAAAGACTTGGTGCAATAGTATTTGTATCTGATATTAGACCTGCTGTTAAAGAACAAGTAGAGTCCCTCGGAGCAAGATTTATAGAACTTCCTGAAGTGGAAGAAAAACCAGGAGAAGCTGGAGGTTATGCAAAAGCTGTAACACCCGAATTCCTTTCAAAACAGAAGGCTACTTTAACTAAATATTTATCTGAAGCTGATGTTGCTATATGTACTGCGCAAGTTCTAGGTAAAAAGGCCCCCGTTTTAATTGACTCTCCCATGATTGAAAAAATGAGACCTGGTGCAGTAGTTATTGACTTAGCAGTTTCTCAGGGAGGAAACTGCGAGGGAACAAAATCAAATGAAACCATTATCAAAGATGGGGTAAAACTTATAGGAGCGGGAGAATTACCCTCATCAGTTCCTTATGATGCAAGTTCACTTTATGCTAAGAACTTAACATCTTTGATTACACCATTTATAAAAGATGGTCTAATTAAATTAGATAAAGAAGATGAACTCATTGCTGGATGTTTATTAAGTGATGAAGGAGTTGTTCTTCAAAATAAAGTTTTTGAAAATTGAGGTTTTAAAATTATGACTTTTATAAATCTTCTTTGGGTCCTTTTACTTGGTAGTTTATTAGGCCTCGAGTTAATTGGAAAAGTTCCTCCAACTCTTCACACCCCCCTAATGAGTGGAGCAAATGCAATTTCAGGAATAACAATGCTGGCAGCATTAACTTGTATCGTAAAAGCAGAAGGTAACGTCCCACTTTTAATCATTGGTTCAGTTTCTCTTGGATTTGCTCTTTTCAACGTTGTAGGCGGTTTCTTTGTGACTGATCGAATGCTTGCAATGTTTAGTCGTAAACCATCAAATAAGAAGTAATTTTGAACATGACTCTACCTGAAATCATTCAATTCGTAATTGATCTTCTAGCTGTACTTTTGCTGGCTTTGGGAATAAAAGGATTGTCAAAAGTAAAATCAGCAAGGGATGCCAATAGATTAGCTGCATTTGCGATGTCGCTATCAGTAGTGGGATTACTTTCTTATTATTTGGGAACATCTGGAATTGCTATTCAGTCTTGGATTTGGATAATAATCGGATCAATCATTGGAAGTTTATTCGGAGCAATACTTGCAAAAAAAGTACCTATGACCTCTATGCCTGAGACAGTGGCATTGTTCAATGGTTGTGGAGGAATGTCATCACTTTTGGTGGCCTTGGGAGTAGCTATTTTCCCTATATCTACTAGTTCACTTATTAACCAAGTTTCTATATCTGTTTCAATATTTGTTGGTGCCATAACTTTCACGGGTTCAATTGTGGCAATGGCAAAGTTACAGGGTTGGTTGTCAACTCCAGGATGGACGCAGAGCAAAGTTAGACATTTTGTAAATATTGTTTTTGCAGTTGCTTCCTTGATAGCCTTTTTTGATTTGATAAACGGTAATATCGGTTCTATTTGGCTATTAGTTATAGTTTCTTTTTTATTAGGTATTGGAGTTACTTTGCCAATTGGTGGAGCTGATATGCCAGTTGTTATTTCTTTATTAAATAGTTATTCAGGGATTGCAGCAGCAGCGGCAGGCTTCGTTGTAAATAGTCAGCTTTTGATAATAGCAGGAGCAATGGTTGGAGCGGCAGGTCTAATACTTACTCAAGTAATGTGCAAGGGCATGAATAGATCATTGGTCTCAGTTCTTTTTGGAGGATCTTTATCTGCTCAAAGTACAGCCTCTTCTAGTTCAGGAGAATATACAAATATAACTTCTTGCAGTGTTGAAGAATGTGCATTGACTTTAGAGGCAGCCAACAAGGTAATTATTGTTCCTGGTTATGGTTTAGCGGTAGCTCAAGCTCAACATACTTTAAGGGAAGTAACAAAAAAACTAGAGCAAAATGGTATTGAAGTTGTTTACGCAATTCATCCTGTAGCAGGGAGGATGCCTGGACATATGAATGTACTTTTAGCAGAAGCAGATGTTCCTTACGAACAACTGAAAGAGATGGACGTTGTAAATCCTGATTTTCCAGCAACGGATGTTGTTTTAGTTTTAGGAGCAAATGATGTGGTTAATCCTCAAGCTAAAAATGATAGCTCTTCTCCTTTATATGGCATGCCAGTTCTTGATGTGCAGGAAGCAAGAACTGTATTTGTAATTAAACGTGGTATGAGTGCAGGTTACTCCGGAATAAAAAATGATTTATTTGATCTGCCAAATACCTCAATGGTATTTGGTGATGCAAAAAAGGTACTTAATGATTTGATTGGAGAATTAAAGGATCTTGGAGTTGGGGAGAAATAAGAGTATATCTTCTAGTTTTTCAGATTACGTAAAAAATAACCCATTTCGAGAAGTTTTGCCTTGGATAGGTGGCGACTTACAAACTTTGAGAGATACTTTTGTTATTGATTTTGGTAAATCAAAAAAAAATAAAAAAATATTCTTTCCGATTAATAAAATTCTTTCTAAAAAATTTGAATGTGATTATCTTCTAGGGTTTTTAGAATTACCTGAAAACTTAAACTTACTAAGGGGTTTTGTAGTCATTACACATGGTTTAGGGGGCTCAACTAAACGGTTTGGTTTAAGAAGAATCTCTAGGAAATTAGCAAATAATGGTTTTGGAGTTCTTAAATTAAATCTAAGAGGATCTGGATCTGCGAGATATTTAGCTAAAGGAAATTATTGTGCTAGATGCTCCAGTGATGTTATTTCAGCAATTAATTATTTTAAAAAATTCATTAATTTAGAGTTTAAAGATCTCATTAAGATGAAAAATCTTCCAATTTACGGAGTTGGATTATCTTTAGGCGGAACAATTCTTTTAAATGCCTGCTTAGATTGCGATGAAAACAAAGGTGAAAAACTTTTAGATGGACTTGCCTGTGTGAGTAGCCCTTTAGATTTATCATCATGCAGTCTCTGTATAGAAAAATCTAGAAATTATATTTACCAAAAATGGTTACTTCATCGCTTAAAAAATCAGTTATGGGACGGATTTAATGATGAAGGCAAAATTCTTAATAATGAGAAATTAAGAAAAAAAATTAGAGCTTTGAAAAGTATAAGGGAATTTGATCAGAAATTTACAGCTCCAAGTTGGGGATTTGATTCTTTAGAAGATTATTATGTTAAAGCTTCTCCAATATTTAGAATCCAAAACTCAATAAAAAAATTACCTCAAATGCTTTTTATTCATGCCAAGGATGATCCTTGGGTTCCATATAATGCAACTTTGAATTTAAGAGGAAAATTTATAGATAAATTTACTATTTTTATAACTGAAAAAGGAGGTCATAATGGTTTTCACTCTATTAATGGCTGCTGGTCAGACGAAGTAGTAAAGAACTGGTTTATTAGTATCTAGGACTATTTAAAAATGGCGTTTTTTTAAAAATCCATTTTTCTATTGGCTTACCGTTAATAATATGTGAGGTAAAAATTTCTGAAATTTTTTCTGGAGAAACTTTCTCGTACCAAATACCATCAGGCCACACAAGAAGAATTGGGCCATTCTTACATATCCTTAAACAGTCAGCTTTTGATCTTAATATATGAACGTTTTTTGTAAAGGGATCATTCTCAAATTTTTTTAAAGTCTTTTTCAGACATTCCCATGTTTTTTGACCTTCATTGCCTTTA
>QCED01000006.1 GCA_003280725.1 Prochlorococcus sp. AG-355-M18
ATTCATTTACACGGCAAAAATGTGGTCTAGTTTCGTAAATTAAGCATTTTTTATTTTCTCTATCGAGATTCTTACACCAACCGTCTTTTGCTGTCATTGAATTTATTAAAGAGATATCTTCATTGCTTAGTTTGTCAGATAGATCGATCCTTTCGCTCAAGTTGAATTTACAACAAGCTCCGCAATTTTCTATGCATGTCCATGATTTCATAATTTAATTCAATCTTGTAACGTATCAGTACAGTTCTATCATTTATTTGTAAAAATAGTATCACAAAACATATTCATTATCATGGCAACACTTATTCCATTAGCTGTAGTTGCATTAGCAGGACCAGCAATAATCGCACTTGTTTTTTATCGTAAATAAAAGATATATTTCTTAGTGACATATCTTAAGGGTGTTTATTGGGATTTAGATGGCACTATTGCAAATACAGAATTAGAGGCTCATTTACCTGCATTTAATCTTGCATTTAATGACTTTGGTATAAATTGGAATTGGGACACTAATAAATACATAGAGCTTTTGAAGATTAATGGAGGCAAAAATAGAATTGCTTATTATTCGGAGTTTAATAATGAACGTTTATCAGATGATTTAATAATTAAAATCCATGAAAAGAAGCAACTTCACTACCTCAAAATTATAAAAACAAATTGCGTTAAATTTAAAATCGGAGTATTAAGGTTGATAAATGAATTACATAGAAAAAAAATAAGGCAATTTATCGTTACTTCAAGCTCTAGAAAGCAAGTTGAGTTACTCGTTCAATATTTATTTAATGGTTTTAATCCGTTTGAATTCATTATTGCCAGTGATGATGTTGAATTGAAGAAACCAAATCCATTTCCTTATTTAAAGGCAGTTCAATTAAGTGGAATTAATAAAAATAACTCAATAGTTTTCGAAGACTCTAATCCAGGGTTGATATCTTCCTTAGCAGCTAACCTCCCTACAATTTTTGTGCCTTCTAACATACCAACATTTCTTGATGAAAATATTGAATTAGATTGTTTTTTAGACAGTTTAGGTGATGAGAATAATGTGGCAAATGTAATTAAAGGTCCTAAACTAAAAAAATCATTTGTTGATTATACCTACTTAAGTGACTATTTAATGACTGTTAACAATGCAAAAAACTAATTTTTCCAGAATTACCTATCAATTAAATAATTTATTATTTGGCTTTCTAAGTGATACTTGGAGGTCAAAATCTATTAGTTTAATTTCTGTTTTGTCAGGTTATTTTTTATTTGCAAATTTTCTTACCAAATTTATATCTGAAGGTAAAAATGAGTTGATTATGGTACCAATAATTATTTTGATTATTGAAATTATTATAAGAATTAAGCCTTCTTCAAGTTCAAAATTTTATGACCTATGGTCTGTTGCCGATAAATTAAGAATCGGTGCAATCTACGCTATTATCCTTGAGGCATTTAAATTAGGATCTTAAAATCTACTCTTCTTCTTCTTCTTCAATAGGGTAAACAAATCCTTGAGCTTTTCCAGTTAAAACTGATTTACCTAGAGATATAGCTTTTTGAGCTGCTATTGCTGCTTTTCCTTTCCAGACAGCATGTCTTTGGTTTCTTTTGCTCTTCGATTTTTTTTTCTTAGGTACGGCCATTCTGTTTTTTTATCTCCATATAATAATATAACCTTAAACTGGATATCTCCAAAACTTTTGAGTATATTTTGTTTATACACGTCAATTTTTTAAATAAGCATATATGCTTAATTAATCACTTATAAAGATTAGTGTTTAGATCAAAATTCTCATATTCAAATTCTAAATCAAGTTATTCGGATCTTCTGGTAGACATAGAGTCTGGAAACGTAGAATCAATATTTTTCTATCCTCGTCTTAGAGAAATTGATGTTCAGTATAAAAATGGGGATAAATTTAAAATTCCTATCCTTTATAATGATCAATTAATCCTTGAAAAGGCTAGTGAAAATAAAGTAGAACTTACTATCAATAATAGTAGAAAAGAATCTTCAGCAGCCAATTCTTTTGCCTCTATAAGTCTCTTCCTGATTTTCATATTAGCTATAGTATTAATCTTAAGGAGTACATCCAAATTAGCTTCTAGAGCCTTTGGCTTTAGCAAAAATCAAGCTAAATTTTTAACTATCGATGATGTAGATACGAGATTCGATGATGTAGCTGGTGTTCCTGAAGCAGCTGAGGAACTAAAAGAGGTAATTACTTTTTTGAAGGAACCAAAAAAGTTTGAAGATCTTGGAGCAAAAGTTCCAAAAGGAGTTCTTTTGATTGGTCCTCCTGGAACAGGTAAAACTTTATTAGCTAAAGCAATTGCTGGTGAATCTGGAGTCCCTTTTCTTTCAATTGCAGCATCAGAGTTTGTTGAACTTTTTGTTGGTGTTGGTGCAAGTCGAGTCCGAGATCTTTTCTCTAAGGCTAAAGAAAAGTCACCTTGTATAATTTTTATTGATGAGATTGATTCTATTGGGAGGCAAAGAGGCTCTGGAATCGGTGGTGGAAATGATGAAAGGGAGCAAACTCTTAATCAACTTCTGACAGAATTAGATGGTTTTGCTGATAATTCTGGGGTTATTGTTTTAGCCGCAACAAATAGACCCGATATTTTGGATGCAGCATTATTAAGGCCAGGAAGATTTGATAGAAAAATAGAAGTAATGCTTCCAGATTTAGATGGAAGAAAAAAAATTCTTTCAGTTCACTCTCTTTCTAAACCACTCTCTAGGAATCTTGACTTGGGATATTGGGCTTCAAGAACCGTTGGGTTCTCTGGAGCAGATCTTGCAAATTTGATGAACGAGAGCGCTATTCACTGTGCGAGAGATGAATCAAAATTTATCAGCGATTTTCATATTGAAACAGCTCTAGATAAACTTACTATCGGGCTGAGAACTACATTAATATCTTCTCCTAATATGAAAAAAATTATTGCTTATAATGAAGTCGGCAGAGCAATTGTTTGTGCGGTGAGAAATGGAATTGATTCAGTAGATAAGATTACAATTTTACCTAGATCCGGATCTTTAGGAGGTTATACCAAAATATCTCCAGATGAAGATGTTATTTCTAGTGGCTTGATTTCAAAAAAAGTATTATTTTCGAAAATTGAAATTGCGCTGGCAGGTAGAGCTGCAGAAACTATAGTTTTTGGTGAAAGTGAAATAACCCAATGCTCAATAAACGATATTTCTTATGCAACAAATATAGTAAAAGAAATGGTTACAAAATATGGATTTTCAATTATTGGTCCAATTTCTTTGGTACCTGATAATAATGAAATGTTTTTGGGAGAAGGATTATTTAGAAGAAAGCCACTCATAGCAGAAAATACTAGTTATAAAATTGATAATGAAATTATAAAAATATCTAAAATTTCATTAAATAATTCAATAGAAATATTAAAAAAAAATAGAGTTTTATTAGATAAATTAGTTGATATACTCTTAAATTTAGAAACTATAGATAAAAAAGTTTTTAAATTAACAACTTCTAAATTGTTGAAACTTTGAATTAATTACTCTAAATTAAAAAAAAAATATTTTCCTTGATATCTAAAAAGAATTCTTCAACTTTATTAATTTCATTCCTAATCTTGCTCATTCTTCCATTTGTTCAAAAACAATGGTTTAATTTGTATTTATTTAATTTGAATGATATTTCTTTTTATTCAATTCTTTATTATTTTAGTGGTATTATATGCCCATCTATTATATGTTTAAACTCATTAAATAACTATACATATTATAAATTTAATAATAATAAAATTCATACTAAATATAGTATTGACGGGAAAGCTTTATTATTCTTGGTTGCAATAACTTTGTTATTTCTCTCGTACTTAATATTTGATTACATATATATAAATATTGATTTTATATATAATCTTTTTCTCGAAGGATTTAAATTTCAACAACCTGGTTCTCTTCAACTAAGTTTTTTAATACTTTTAATTGCTATTTTATTAATTTTCAAGAAATCTAGGCTTTTATTAAAAAAATTAATATTAATAAATTTTATTTTAGTTTCTTTTTACATATGGTATTTACATATTAATAATATTAATGTTGGTGATCAGTTTCATATTTATAGATATTTTTTTGGCTTAAATAACCTAAATTTAATTAATGTCTTTATCTTAATCGCTGTAGAAATTTCTTATTTTGCTTGGTCCTTTTTATCGTATAAAACTAATTTAAGTGATTGGATTGTGTATACACCTAAAAAAGGGGATATTATCCCCTTTTTGAATATGTTTATTTTTTATTTTTTTATAGTTATTTACTTCTCACTAATTACGTAAAAGTTACTAATCTCTCTATAGTGCAGAAAAATATTCTTTACTACCTTTGGGATCTTCTAACATTGTTTTCTCCCCCGGTGTCCAATTAGCTGGACACACTTCATCTGGGTTCGCAGCAACGTATTGATACCCTTGAAGGATTCTTAGTGTTTCATCAACATTTCTCCCCACAGGAGCCTTGTTAACAGTCGTGTGCATAACTACTCCCTCTGGATTGATGAGAAATAAACCTCTATCGGCCTCTCCATCATCATTAAGAACATTGTATGCCTGGCAAATTTCTCTTTTTAAGTCAGAGACTAATGGGTAGTTAATGTCGCCTATGCCACCTTCATTTCTTGGAGTTTGTATCCAAGCTAAATGACAGTGTTTGCTATCAACTGATACACCAAGTATCTCTGTATTAAGTGATGAGAAATCCTTATACCTATCGCTAAATGCAGTGATCTCGGTTGGGCATACAAATGTAAAGTCTAATGGGTAAAAGAATAAAACAATCCATTTACCTCTTAGACCTGAAAGTGTAATCTCCTTAAACTCTTGATCATATACGGCTGTAGCACTAAAGTCTGGTGCTTCTTGTCCAACTCTTAAACTCATAGAAAAAATTGTCCTTATTTAAATGATGTATGGTCTAAACGACCGTAATAGGCATTATAATTTTATTAATAATAAATTAGCAAGTTTTTTTTAATTCAATGAGATGGCATAATTCTTTCACAAGGAAGTTTTCAATTTTAAATCACAATAAACTTTTAAAAAATCTTAAAAAGGAGTTAATAAAATATCCAATTAATAGGGTAGATAATAATAATTTAAATTAATCTTTTGTAACTTTAATTATGTCTAATTATATTGAGAGGCTAAAGAATAAAATTAAGATAAAAAAGTTTGATTCAAAGCAACCTATAGGAGCTTGGATTTTCGTAATAGTATTAAATATAGTTGGATTTGCAGGTTATTTTTACTTAAAGATTAATCATATTCAACTTGGTAGTTAATTAATTACTTTATTTCTTTTTTGATTGATCGACAAAAATTTTTTAATCTTTCATTGCTGGTTAAGTCAGGTAAAGTCCAAATTAACTCTGTTTCAGGAATTGGATCCTGACTCCATTCTTTAAATTCTTCATTTATTGATGAATTATTCAATTTTGATGTAACCTTCTTTCTTATTTTTAAATATTTTCTAATAACTTTTAGATTAGTCTCAATATATTCCCTCATAATAAATACAAAATCTATTATTAATTTATCATCTGGTTGGTATTGATTTTTTAGAAAACTGGACTACACGTTTTGCACTGCTTGAAAAAGTCCGAATGAGTAACCCCCTATTAGAATCCATCCAAGTACACTCGAGATTATTGTAGATCTCCTGTTATGTCTTCTAATAGCTGATTCAATCATCTCATTCACTTCATCTCTATTAAGATATTCTTCTCTAGAGTCTTTTTTCATTGTGTTTTCTTTTAACAATAAACGAATTTATAAGAAAGTGAGTCTTAGATTTTACTAAATAGTAAAGTTTTATATTTGAATTATAAATAAATATTTTTTATTGAGAAATAAATATATAAAAAATTTTTGTAATAATCTTTAAATCCTAAGATAGAATTATTAAATAAATCATTTTAGTTTTTTGTAGTTCTAATAAATGAATATTAATGATGAATCTGTTTTAGAAATGCTTAATAAACTTATAGCAGTTGACAGGCTTGATAAAAGTCAAATCCTCCAAATGGTAAATTTAGTTTCTTTATCAAATGATATTAATGATTTAAAAGATAATTTAAAATGGGAAAGCTCCAAGTCTCATCATTAACCTACTCCTGAAATTTAAAATAATAATTTTGGTAAAAATCAAAATTTGAATTTAAAGTGGATATTCTAAAATGGTTAAATAGATAAAATACAAGTCCACATATTTAATAGTATGCAAATATTTAGGTTTAATGTTATGCGGGCAAATTAATGAAAGGAATATTTGGTAATAGATTTTTCTCACAAAATATTACTTTTTGGTTCCTTAGGTGAAAAGTCGTTTTGTTATCTTTATTGAAAGCTTTAATTAATGCTGTGCTTGTAAGTATTATTATTATCAGGATAAGTAAATCCCCAACAGTTATACCTCTCTCCTTAAGATTCATAGCAATTGACATAATTGATTTACTATAACCTGTTTAACTTAATAAGTTAATATTTTTTATAAAATAGGCTGAAATTTTAATTAAGAAAATATAAAAAAAATATAAAAAAAATAAGACTAAAGGTTATTTATTCATATAAAAAAAATAGTATAAATTTTCTATGAATATCAAAAAGAAATTTGGTTGTTCTAACACTCCTAATTTTTTCTCTAATGAGATGGTTATCTCTAAAAAATCCCTAAACGAAAATAAATTAAAATATACCTATCAAAAGCAGTTAATCTCAGATTTGGATAATAAGCACAAGGAATGGTCAAAATTTCTTGGTGGCTAGTTTTAATAGCACTTGTTAATTATATTTAAAAGTTTATTTCTTTTGTTTGTTTTCTTTTCTTCCCAATAAAGTGTAACTTCATCATTAATAATAGGTTTTGCTTCATACGCTAAATACCAGAGAATAAATCCAGCTGGAAAAATTAAAATATACATAATAAATTTAGTTGACTTAATTTAAATATAGTGCAACACTTATTATGTGCAAGTGCGACACCTAGATTTATTATTATGCCCTCTCAGAGAAAAAGAATTGGGTTTTTACCGAGTGAGGAAGTTCATAAAATTATTGATAAATTATGTAGAGATAATGAAATTAGTCAGTCAAAAGTTACAGGTTTATTGGTTGAGGAAGCATTAAGGTCTAGAGGAGTTATAAATAACTCTCTTTCTCTCAAAAGTATTGATAATAATAAGTACTTTAATAATTTATTTGAACAAGAATATTTATCGAAAAAAAATAGCCCGCCAGATAATAGCGATAATTATTTAATAAATAAAAAAATATTCTCTGAAGATATCAAAATGATCCATGAATTTATTGAATTTAAATATTTTAAAAAAGTTATGAAGCAAAATAAAAATATTTTGGAATAATAGTGTCACACTTTAAATTTATTAGATCAGTTAACTTTATTTTAATCAAGTGATTAAACATTAATATTTATAAAACCATATCTAAAAAAAATAAAAAAAATAAATTCAAAAATAATTCGATTTACAAAAAAAGCGGACTAAATCCTCGTGGAGAAATGAACCTTAGCCCGCATAAAAAAAATAGCAATAAAAAATTAATAATACAATAAACATTTATATTTACTCTCCGATCTAAACTTTGAATGTTAACGCACTATCTTTTAATAAGGGTATGCCAATTAAATGAAGAAAGCCATTTTCAAATATATGATCTTCTTGAAAATTTGAAAGAAATTGAGAAATAAAAACAATAAAGATATACTTAATTAACTTGGTAAAATGGATAAAAAGTATTGAGGAAAAAATAGTTAGCAAATGAAACGCTTATTAATTGCACTATTTGCTGTTATTGCATTACCATTTTCTGTAGTCAGTTCTCATTTATATAATCAGAAAGAAATTATAGTTTCTACAGAAAGCACTAAAGAATCTATAGATTTAGCGAAGTACCTTAATGATATTGGTGTAGTTAAATATTCAGCATATTGGTGTCCAAATTGTCTTAAACAGAGCGAACTTTTTGGTAGACAAGCTTACAGGGAACTTAATGTAGTTGAGTGCGCAAGAGACGGTAAAAACAGTCAAACTCAACTATGCATTGATAAAAAAATAAAGGGTTTTCCCTCATGGGAAATAAATGGAAAGATAATTCTAGGGGTACAAACACTAAAAGAATTATCTAGTTTGACTGGATATAGTAAGTAAGATTTAAATTAAAGTATTTCCATAGGTTAAAGTACTTTTTTAAATTACCATTTATTGAAATCGATTCTTGAACAATTTTGTCAATTATATTGAAGGATGATAGCTTATTACATTTTTTGATATTGCACCAATACAGGCAGTAATTATCAAAGTATTAAATACTGATTTGGTTGTAAGAATTTATTTGGTCAATGGAACATAATTATTTTTTACTATTTGTAGCAGTTTCCCAAAAAAGGTTAAGCACTTTATTTGAAGAGTATTTATAAATGTCTCGAGCGTGACTTGAACACGCGACCTGCGGGCTATGAATCCGCCGCTCTAACCAGCTGAGCTACCGAGACATGGAAATATTGTAAGACATTGTTTGTACTTAATTACCATTTTTAAAATTTATTTGTTTATGAGCCTCATATATAGCAATTCCACATGCTACAGAAAGATTTAAACTCCTAACACCTTTCTGATTATTGTTTACAGTTTGTAGATTTGGCATAAATATTGATATTAAAAAATCGCTTTTATCAATAATGCAATCAGGTAATCCTGAATCTTCTCTTCCAAATAGCAAAACATCATCCTCCTTAAATTTAAAATCCTTTAAATACATTCCATTTTTTTTACTAAAAGAAATTATTCTTTTTTTTAATTTGGACTCTAAAAATGCATCAAAATTCTTGAACTTATTGATAGTAACTAAAGGCCAGTAGTCTAATCCTGCCCTTTTTAAATATTTATCTTCTAATTTAAAACCTAGTGGTTCTATAAGATTTAAAGGAGTATTAAATGCAGCACATGATCTGGCAATATTACCAGTATTTTGTGGGATTCTTGGTTCAAAAAGAGATACTTCCAATTTTAAGTAGGTATTTCTAAACTTATTTCATCTATTTTGATTGCTCTGCCGTTTATTACAAGCCAATTTTCTTTGGATATTTTGGTTATTCTCTTTTGCAATTCGCCGATTCTCTCAATATAAGTGTTACCAATTTTATATTCTGAAACCAAGCTCCATCCCACTTGCTCTCCAACTATAAAGGTCCTGCTTTTTCTCTTATTTAAAAGACTTATTAGTGAATTCATTTTTGTTAACCATTCTATAGGTTCTTTTTCAATACTTTCCATTACAAAACCGCCAATCGAATCTATTAATAATGGCCCCTCTTGATTGATTAATGTTCCTAAGAGATCTGTTGTTTCAATTAATTCCCAATTTTTTGGTCTTCTACTTCTATGTAAATTAATTTTTTCTTGCCATTCTTTATCACCTGCATTATTTTCTGATAAAGCAACATATGACAATTTCTTGGTATTCTTTGCTAAATACTCAGCAAATTCACTTTTGCCACTTTTTGTCCCACCAGTAATGAAAATAATATGACTTGAATTTTTATTAATACTTGTATTCTCGTCATTCATAAAATCCCCTTTTATTTAGAGAAGTACCACCATGTTGCTAAAGGGATAATTGTAGCTGCTATTAATAAACCAATAACTATGTAGGTAGCAGTTGAACTTTTAGTATCTTCGGATCTCATAACATTGAAATTTGGATCAACTACGGGATTATCAATGGATGAAGGCTGACTTTTTTCGTAATTGATAATTGTCTTTTGTTGTGTGGTGACAAATATTTTATTGAAGCTATTAAAACTTTCTGCATATGTGGTTTTAGGGATAACGAATAGTATTATGCTTGTAACGATAAACGAAAAAAGATATTTGTTAAGATTTAGGATCATTTTAAAATAGTTTTGATTAATTATATATTAAAACTCTTTTGTTTGAGTTTCATTGAACTCTCTAACTAATATAATAGTTGCATTATTCAAAATATGATTAACATATTTAAAATATGGGATTCAATGGAAAATCATTAATAGTAATCGGTACAATACTCTTTATTTTTCAAATAGCAAATTTTTTTTCAATTAAGTCAATTACTCCAGAGCTTGAAAGGGCACAAGTATTAGCTGCAATAGCTTCACTAATTATAATCTTGATAGGTTTTTTATTTAAACAATTTGAACCTCTAGCAAGTGAGAAAGCTGAGCTTAAAGGAGAAAATAAATTTTTCTTTGACACGAACATTCCAAATGAAGTTATTGATGAACTTGCATGGGGATCTGAAGCTATATTAACTTCTACTGCAGCAGCATCAATATTAATTCACAATGATGGAGTAAATATATTGAGACGAGGTATTACATCAAGTAATAAGTTTTTGCCTGGAGAAACTTGTATAAGATCAATAAAAGATATGAAGTTAATTTCATTAGCTAACACAAAGTTTTATCCAGGCCGAGAGGAATTTTTTAATTTTTGTCCAGGCATTCCATCTATATTAATTGTACCGATAAATAATAAGGCTTTTATATTGATAGGAGGCTGGAGTGCAAAATGTTTTACAAAGTCAGATGAAAAATGGATAAAAAATTGGTCCAAGAAAATTAACAATATTTTTTCAAATAATAATATTTAAAAATTGATCTTTGAGCTCACTCTTTTATCCTTTCCTTTGAAACTTAATGATTCTTGATTGATATCGTAATAAGCATTTTCTGAGTTGGTTTCATATTTATTTTCATTATTTTCATCTTTAATTATATATTTTACTGGATTAAAAAATTCAATTATATTGTCTGCACCTAATTCAGCTTTTCCGGAGGTTAGTATAACGTTTTTATTTTCAAACTTGATATTACCGCTTAATAAATAGTTAGTCTCATCTATATTCCAAATAAAATTATCTGCATTTAAGAAATCACCATCTTGAGTAAGCGTTTTTAACTTCACATTTCCTTTCAATTCTAATACTTTATTATTGCGTGATAATGTTGCCTCATCAGAATTAATAATATACTTAGTTTTTTTATCTTGAAAAATATTTATAGTTGAATTTTGTAGATGGACTTTATTTTTAAAATTATGGTAAATTGAATGGGGACTAGTTATAGAGTATTTTTTATCTCCATTCTTTGAAAAAATATTCAAATCTAAACTATTTATCTCTTTGGTTACAAGTTTTTCTTCAATTACATTAGGAGTACATCCTAGAATGAGAATTGGAAAAATAATTATTAATTTATATATTTTATTCATACTCAAGCTTATTAATTATTGGAGTTGGTTTTGGAAGTTTTGTGTCACCAATTAATTGGCCCCATTGTAATTGTTGTTTCCAGGGAACATCTTTTTGGTATGTTGATCCAAGTTGTAAATTTATTTTTGATGATAATTCAGGCAACAAAGGTTGTAATAATAATCCTATTATTCTAGTGCTTTCTAATACGTTATAAATAATTTCTTTTACTGCGGGTAATTTATCACTCTCTTTAATTAACAACCATGGCTGCCTTTCGTTTAAATATAAATTTGTATTTATTGCAAGGCTCAGCACTTCATTAGCCGCTTGATCTAATTTGTAAATATTGAATTTATTAATGTAGTTTTCTACTGATGCACTAGCTAGAAACTCTAATTTATTTTCCTTTGATATTTTCTCATTGTTAGGAACTTTATTATCAAACCATTTTCTAGACATAGATGATGTTCTATTTAGTAAATTACCAATTGTATTAGCTAAGTCATTATTAATAATGTCAACAAATCTTCTATCTTGAAAATCCCCATCATTACCCAATGATATGTCTTTAATTAGGTACCACCTAACAGGGTCATTGCCATATTTAGAAAGCAATAAGTTTGGGTCGAGTACATTTCCCAAACTTTTACCCATTTTTTGTCCCTCTCTGGTTAGAAAACCATGCCCGAAAACTTTTTTAGGGACTTTCATCCCTGCAGAGATAAGCATTGCAGGCCAATACACCGCATGAAATCTAAGTATATCTTTTCCAATCAAATGAATGTCAGCAGGCCATCCTCCATTAATTGATTTCTCCAATGAATGATCTGCTTTATCAGAACTAATAGCACTCACATATCCAAGTAGAGCATCAAACCATACGTAAAAAGTATGGTTATCGTAACCAGGGACTGGAATTCCCCATGAGACATTTGTCCTTGAGATTGAAAAATCTTTTAAACCCTTAGAAACAAAATTTAAAATTTCATTCCTTCTTTCAATAGGCTCTATGAAGGAAGGTTCATTAATTATTTTCTCGATTTTTTTTTGATATTTTGAAAGTTTAAAAAAAAGATTTTCTTCATTTTTCCATTCTAAATTTTTTTGATGTATGGGACATTTGTATGTTGATGAGTTACTGGGATTGTCTTTAAATTCTTCACAACCAACGCAATACCAACCTTTTTGTACTCCCATATAGATATCATCTGATGCTTTTACTCTTTCATAAAATTCATTGACAACCAACTCGTGATTCTTGGAGCTTGTTCGTATAAATTTATCAAATGAAATATCCCAATTTTTCCAATTAATATTGAAAATTTCAGAAATTTCATCGCAATGCGACTTTGGTTCAATCCCCTTTTCATTTGCTGTCCTTTGTATTTTTAAACCATGTTCATCAACTCCTGTGATAAAAATGACATCTTCTCCTAATAGTCTTTTATATCTCGCTATGGCATCACAAATTAGAGTAGTGTATACACTTCCAAGGTGAGGTTTGTCATTTACATAATATAAAGGGGTAGTAATGACAAAACTCATAAATCGTTTTTATTAATACTAACAGATATTTTTTAAAGTAAAATAAGTTACTATATGGATCTTTTTGATTAATAAATAAACTCTAAAAGATTATTATCACTGATACTATATTTTACGTTATAAATTTTATTATTATATATTTCTATTGATACATAAAAAGTAATAAGAATTTCTAGTGAATACTCTGGAAAGTAAACTAACGCAATATTTCTTTTTTGATTGATCCACTTAACAAATATTATCTTATAAAATGATTTATTTTCATTTTTAAAGAATAAAGATAAATATTTAAATTTATCATTTTTAATGAGATGATTATTCTCTAGTTGTCTATTTTTTGAATAATCAATAATACCTGAAATAGAATTAATACTTAAAGGTTTATAATCATTTATTTTATTATATACTTGCCTTTGTATAATTAAATCTAAATATCTTCTTAGTGGTGATGTACATTGTACATACGTTGTAAGACCTAGTGAATCATGTTTTCCTGGTTTCACTGTAAAATAACTTTTGCCAATATATTGTTTTAAAATTATAAATTTTATCTCACTATCTTTGTATTTGTTAAGTATTTCATATGGATTACAATTTATTTTTTGAATTCTATATATAGCTCCTAAATTATTTTTATTTAAAAATAAACTTGTAACATATCCCATTAATATCATTGCTTCAGCAACAATAATATGTGAAATTGTATTATCAAATTTTGTTATACTAATTTTATTTTTATATAACTCAATTTTACTATTATGACTTTCAATATTTATTGCACCTTGTTTTTTTCTAAATGCTATACTTTTTTCTAGTAGATTTTTTATTTCAACTAATTCAATTTCTTCTTTGGGTTCTAATTCCAAAATTTCATTTGCATCCTCATATGTTAATTGATATTTAGGTTTTATAATTGCTTCAATTATTTCATAATTATTTATTGAGCCATCATTCTTGAATTCTATTCCTGCGCTAATTGTTTCTGATTTTTTATTTTGAGCTAGATTTGACTTTTCAAGAATTTCTTTAGGTAGCATTGGAACATATTGATCTATCAAATATAAACTGCTATTTTTCCTTCTTGCATCAAGATCAATATTAGAGTCATGCAAAAAAAGCTTGCAAGGGTTACTGATATGTATCCATAGTTTTTTTATCTTTCTTTCTTTTATTTCTAAGGATATTGCATCATCCACTTCATGTGGATCTTCAGAATCAATAATGTATGTTTTTAAATTAGTTAAATCTTTCAAATATGTGAAATATTAATTAATTCCCCAACTATATTCAGTATGAAGAAATTAGCCTTCAGGATTTACAAAGGGTAAGAGAGCGACAATTCTGGCTCTTTTTACAGCTAATGTAAGATCTCTTTGTTGTTTTGAGGTTAACCCAGTCATCCTCCTTGGTAGAATTTTACCCCTCTCAGTAATGAATTTTTTTAGGAGTTCAACATCCTTGTAGTCTATGGGATCTCCAGGTTTGATAGGTGATAATTGTTTTTTAAAAATTGAATTAGGCATGATTAGATTTAATTACTTTATTTCTTTGTGTACAGTCATTCTATTTAAATGAGGATTAAACTTTTTTAGTTCTAATCTTTCAGTTGTATTTCTGCGATTCTTTTCAGTAGTATATCTTGATACGCCATTAGACCTCTTAGGGTCTGTGCTTGTCCTAGCTTCAGTACATTCCAGGGTCACTACAACTCTTGTCCCTTTTTTTGCCATTTTAATTAATACTTTATTGTATAATTTTCTATTGTACATCTTCAACAAACTTTTTTGAAGATATTATTATTTCTTTTATCATCATTGAATAAAAAATATATATGAAAGTTTCTCAAAATTGGCTGAAAAATTTAGTAGAAATTAATTCTACTCCTCACGATCTCTCTGAGAAATTGTCTATTGGTGGATTTGAAGTTGAATCATTAGAAGATTGTTCAGAAAATGTAAATGGTGTCGTTTTAGGTAAGGTTTTATCTGTTGTAAAACACGAAGGATCTGATAAACTTTCTATTTGTCAAGTTGATATTGGTACTTCGAGGAATTTACAAATTATCTGTGGAGCGATAAATATTAAACCAAATATTTATGTTTATGTTGCTACTGTTGGTGCGATCTTAAGTGCAGTTAATTTAACTATAAAAAGGAACGAAATTAGAGGTGTGATGAGTGAAGGAATGATATGTTCACTGCAGGAACTTGGATTAGAAGAATCCAGCAAAGGGATAGAGATAATTGATGAAGATTTAGCCTTGCAACATGAATTGGGCACTCCAGCATCTAATTTGCTTCAATTAAATGATTTTGTATATGATTTAGCAATTACAGCTAATAGACCTGATGGAATGTCGGTTATAGGTATAGCACGCGAAATTTCTGCTCTTTTAGAATCAAAACTAAATTTTCCAGAATTAAACAATAAATATAATATCCATTTACTTAAAGGAATTAAACTTTGCCCAGATGCCGTAACATCTGATTGCATTTATACAATAAGCTGTATTGATGGCGTAAGTGGAGAAAAATTATCGCCAAGATGGCTTAAAGACCGTATAGAAAAATCAGGTATAAAATCTATTAATCTCCTTGTAGATTTAACAAACTATATTCTTTTAGAACAAGGCCAACCATTACATGCGTTTGATAAAGATAAACTAACAAAATTAATTGGAAAAGAAGTTACTCCCGATGATTTCTCTGTAAGAAAAGCCAAAGATAGCGAAAATCTTTTATGTTTGGACGGTAAAAAATATAACTTAAATCAAAATATCACAGTAATTACTTGTTGCGACAAGCCGGTCGCCATTGCTGGGGTGATAGGTGGTTTAGAGACTTCTGTAACCAACAAGACCTCATCTATTTACCTTGAAGCCGCTGTTTTTAATCCAGGTACTATACGAAAATCTTCAAAGGCGGTTGGCATAAGAACAGAATCTAGCAGCAGATATGAAAAAGGGATTTCATCTAAAAATACGATAGGTGCTGTTACCAGGGCAATTAATCTTTTAGAAAAATATTTTGCTATTAATTTACCAACCATAAATACTTCGAATTTAATAAATAATGAGGAAATTTTTATTAAATTACGCAGAAATCGAATACATAAAATTCTAGGCCCATTAATTATTAACGATCAATTTGAAAAAAGAAATTTAACTGACACTGAAATAGTCGATAAATTAACACTAATAGGTTGTACTTTAATGAATAAAGAATATGGCTGGGATGTAGCAGTAATTCCTAATAGATCACAAGATTTAACAAGAGAAATAGATTTAATTGAAGAAATTGGGAGATTAATAGGGTATGACAGATTTGACCTAAATCTTCCTAATCCAATCAAGCCTGGGAAATTGTCATCAGAGCAATTGGCATTGAGAAAAGTAAAAAATGGTTTTATAGAAAATGGTTTTAATGAGGTACTTAGCTACTCTCTTGTTCCAGAAGATAAAGAAACACTTATAAAGATTTCTAATCCTTTGTTATTAGAAACTAGCTGCCTCAGAGATAATATTTGGAAAGGACATTTGGAGATTGTTAACCGAAATATAAAGGCGGGACAAACAAGTTGTTATATTTTTGAAATTGGTAATGTTTTTCATAAGAATAATGACATTATTCAAGAAGAAGTACTGAACGGTCTAATTTTTGGTGATAGAAAATTTGGTAAATGGGTAAATTCGGATAAGGATAATGATCTTAATTATTATCAAGCTAGGGGAAAGTTAAAGGAAGCTTTAGCATGTTTGAATATAAAAATTGATGATAAACCTACTGATTCAATCGAATTTCTTCATCCAGGAAGAACAGCTAAATTAATTATTGAAGGTAAAGATGCAGGTTATTTTGGTGAGATTCATCCCAATCTTGTATTAGAAAAGAAGTCATTAAAAAAAGTTTATTTATTTAGCATAAATGTTGATAAGCTTTTGGTAGCTAGTACGAGAAAAAATAAATGGATTCCAATATTTAAGCAATACCCAACTGTTCCGAAAATGGAAAGGGATATAAATTTTATTTTTAGTAAGAAATTTTTAATTAGCGAAATAACATCACAAATAAGAAAAACAGGAAAGAATCTCCTAGAGGATGTATATTTAATTGATGTTTTTGAAGATATTAAACTTGGAGATGATCATGTAAGTTATACATTTAGACTATCTTATAGAGATAAAGATAAAACATTACTAGACTCAGACATTTCATCAATACATTCAAATATCATTTCTAAAGTTGAAAAATGTTTCAATACTAAATTGAGAGATTAATTGTATTGTTAATCTTATATGAGACTAAAACCTAGTCTATTAATAATTCTAATATAAGATAAATAATAATCGTATAAATCCAATTCATGTAGTAATATAAAACTCATGATGCATTTGCTCTCTCTATTACTATCTTCAGTACTATGGGTACAAGTTCCCCAGTGGTCAGACGATTGGTCAAAATGTTCTGTTGATGTTCCTGATGCTTCATGTCATTGGTATGTTGCTGCTCCTGATAACACTTTTGGTGAAGGGTTTGATTGGGCCAGCGCTCCTTGGTTTGACGCAAATGGATTAGGCGATATCCCAAGTATTGATAAGCAAACGGCTATGCAAAAGCTTCAAGCTAAGTAGTACTGTCTATAAGGCAGTACGGATAGGTATTAAAGTCTTTTATAGCAGTACTTTTCAGATAATATTATTTTCTTGGACATTGGAAGGACATAAATTATTGATTTATTAATCAATTTTTTATTTTTCTCACATTAAGTAATTTTGGCATAGTTAATTCAAATTGATAAATTAATATATAGATCTTGTTGATCTAGTATGAGACTTTATAATAGACTAATAATAAGTCTTATATAAGAATTGCTATACAAATAAACTTCTTATATTTTTTACCAAATAAATTCTATTTTAATTTCCTTTTTTAAAGTAATTTCATCAATTAATTTAAAATAGTAAATAATTGATGATTATCAGCAATATTATTAACTCGCAGTGATCTTATATGAGACTTTTTATAAGACTTATATTAAGTCTTATATGAGAATAAATATACTAATTTCTATATAGATTTTTTAGTAATTGATACGCTTCATTTAATTTTCTCATTTGGTCTGTTGAACCTCCAGCATCAGGATGCGTCTCTAAGGCTATTGATTTATAGGCCTCCCTAATTTTACGTAATGTATGAGCTGATCCTGGGGATGTAGATAAATTCAATAATTTAAGTGCGCCTTGTACTGTCATTGTTGAGTCCAAAGTTTCAAATGAATTAGATCTGTTATTTCGCTTAAACCTACTTACAAACCTCCTCATTAGTGTTGGTATCCTATTTATTAAATCTGATGTAGCAAAAGGGTCCTCTAAAACGCCAATCATTAATAAAACAATTTCAAGGGATGGATTTTTCTTTATCCAAAATGGGCATAATTCTGACATAAATTTATTGGCTGCACTCCACGTAAAGGGTAGATTATCTGTTCCATCAAGATTTGGCCATATATCCCTTCCAAACCAATCCATCGCAGCTTCTACTACATGATCGTTAGGAACTGTTCCATATAAAGTTTTCCAATGACTAATTAACGCTATTCGACATTTTATTAATTCATTTTCCTTAATTGTGTTAATAATTTGAATATCATTAATATTCTCTTTTAATTTTTCACTATTAATACTTCTTCTTAGATTATTTACTTTTTTTTCAACAAAATTAGGAAGGCTTATGTTTAAGTTAGCTTTTTCTTTGTATTTATCGTTATTTATAACTTTTTTATTTAATGATATCTCATTAACTTCTTCTTTAATGTCTGATTTAATTAATACCAGTGCAGCGTTTTCATCAATATTTAAATTTTTATTATTATTTTTTATCTCGTTAAAGTCTATTTCTTGCTGTTGGTTCTTAGGTAGTAAATCATCTTCTTGAAGAAGTTCTTTGAGTATCTTCTCAATTACAGGACCTCTTGATCTAAATCCCCACTCTTTTCGTAATTGATCAAACCTGTATATTAGCTCCTCAGGTAAATCAATAGAAATTCTTTTTGTATTTGAATTTTCTGGTATATTCAATAATATTTTAATTGATTAGTAAGGAATTTATTTAATTTTATTCAAAAAAAATTTAAAGTCCACATGGAATATTGTTTTTAAATTAAAATTAACCAAATTTTATTTCACAGGTCAGTTAAGTATTTTTTTATAATAATTAAAAAAAGAAAAATGTTTAATTGTTATTTCAATTCATCTAAAGAAAAAAAGAGTTTTTATCAACATAAGAAATTAGAAATGCTCAATTATATTAAAGATTCACTTGAACGTAAAATCGCCTCCGTAACAGCTTCAATAGAAGTTTTAGAAAGCCAAATAAGCAGGGATGAAGAAGCCGGAGTATCTAATTAGCACTTAAACAAAACTTTCTAAAAGTTTTTCAGGGCCAAATTTCTTTAAATAATTAATATTCGATTTTTCAGTTACTAATAGATATCCTGCAAACCCCAAGCCATTAACACTGAAACCATGAATATGATCATTTTTTCTCTTGATAATAGCGATCCATTTATTAGTTATTAAAATATTGTAAGGATGTATCGGTTTCTTATCACTAATAGGGTCCCCAAGTCCTAATTTCTTGCATAATTCTAAATAAAAGTCAAAAAGAAATGATGAATTTTCTAAAAAATTAAATTTGGATACAATAATATTTTTTCTAAGCTTACTATTTATATCTTGATATGAATTCATCTCTAAAAACCACTTTTCTCTTGGACATGATATCTCATCTCTAGATCTACGAAGAAGTTGAAAATGCCTGTGTGGTTGACTTGCTCCCGCAATTGGAGAACTATTGAAAAACCATAATCCACTAGTATCTTTATTAACTTGTTGAATCGCTCCCCAATCATTAATATCTAACCATCCATTTTGAGGTTTCCATTTATTTGTAATCAGTAAAATATGTCCCTTTTGTACAGGGTACTTGTTTAATATTAATTGATGATTATCACCAATTTTATCAATTTCTAGTATTTTTTCCCATGGACAAAATGGATTCTGCTTAGGACCATAAATTTTTTTTTTATTAAATTTTGAAGTATCTAGTTTCCTAATTATGAAGTCGTTTTTTTTATATAAATTGCTAGTAATAATATCAGTTTTGAGAGGATATAATGATTCATTATCAATTGATAATTGAGTTTGCTCCAGTGCTTTTTTCCAATATCTTTCTAAACTCATTAAAAAAAAATTATCATAATCATTCTAAAAAAAATAATAAATTTGTAATTACTTTTTATTAAATTGATATTCTTTCAATTTTTCTAGAGATACTGATTCTAAGACTACAATATTTGTAGATTCTAATATGACTTTTGGTGCAAGACCGTCTAATAATGCTTGCTTCCACCTATCAAGACAAATACACCAATGATCACCTTCCTTTAATCCTGGGAAGGAATAAATAGGCATAGGAGTTATTAAATCATTACCTTGTGATTTACTATATTTCAAGAAATTATCATCCATTACACAACATATAGAATGATTACCTCCATCATTTTTGTCATAGTTGCAAAATCCGTCTCTGAACCAGCCTGTCATAGGTGCGCAACTACAAACATCAATTTTTTCTCCTAGAACATTCAATTGATCTTGATTCTTTATGGTCATAGATTTTTTAATAATAATAAAACAAAAACATTTACTTAAAAAAGGTTGACGAGTATGGGGGGTAAAGAGGTAATAATTCTAATAAGGTTTTTTTCATTATGGATTGGGACTTTACGGAAAACATAGCATTTAAAGCTCTTTATGATGCTTTTAAGGATAGTGATGAAACTTCCGCATTAGAATTTTTATCTAGTGATGGTGCTTCATATTATCTTGAGTTAACACAGGACGCGGCGGGAGAGGGACTTGATCTAGGTGATAATGAAACGATGGAAGAACTACAGGAAGAAATTATTGAATATTTAGAAAACAACTAAAAATTTAGCTTAAGCACTGAAATATTTAGCTTTTGAGTGTAGTGAAATGATTGCTGTAGTACTTTGTTCTGGATGAAGTTGTTCGGATTCATCCATTTTCAAGTTTATTCTTTTTGCATCCAACAATGATAATTGTATGTTTGAATCAGATACTTTTGGACATGCAGGATATCCAAAAGAATATCTAGCTCCTCTATATTTTTGAGCTAGTATTTCTCTATTTTTGTCTGGTTCTTCAGACCTAAACCCACATTCAATACGAATTAATGCATGGACATACTCAGCTAGAGCTTCTGCTAATTGCACTGTAAGTCCATGGAATAATAAATAATCGCTATATTTATCTTCTTTAAATAATTTTTGAGAATATTCACTGGCAATTTCGCCCATCGTTACTGCCTGCATTGGAAATATGTCTATCGGTTTATCATTTTTTAAATCACAATAGAAATCAGCTATGCATAGATTATTCCCAGATTTTTGTCTTGGAAAATTAAATTGGGAAATTTTATTTAATGATTTATCATCAAATATGAAAATACTATTATCTTTTCTCCCGCATCTGAAATATCCATACACTGCTTTGGGTGAAATAAGTTTTTTTTCTATAATTGTCTCTAACCATTTATCTAACAATGGTTTAGCATATGAATCCAAATAGTTATTGTATTCATCTACGCTTTGGTCTTTTCCTTTTTTTATTTGCCATTGTCCGCTAAAAAGAGCCTTTTTATCTAAATAAAAAATTAACTTATTTAGATCTATATCAACATCCTTCAAGACTTTAGTTCCCATGAAAGGAGCTTTAATTGGTTCTTCTTCATTTATAA
Source organism: Prochlorococcus sp. AG-355-M18 (assembly GCA_003280725.1). GTDB lineage: Bacteria > Cyanobacteriota > Cyanobacteriia > PCC-6307 > Cyanobiaceae > Prochlorococcus_A. The sequence continues at coordinate 21,645 of QCED01000006.1, forward strand.
ATTTAGATCTTTTAAAATTTTCTTTTAAATTTAATTTGGAATTCTTGTTATGTATAGATATTGATTTTTTAACAGCTTGAGAGTTGGATTTTGATGACGCTAAATTAATAGTTATACCTTCATTATTAATGAACCCCTCTGAATTAGACCAATTACCCTTTTTTTTATTATCCATATATTCATTCATGAATCTAAGATCAGTAAAAGCATCTTTTCCGTACAATATTTTCCCTTTATATATTTTGCTGCAGTCCTCATTTACAAATTTTGGGGTTAAGGCTGCCCCTCCTAATATTACTGGTACACTAATATCTTCATTGTTAAAAGCCTCTAAATTATCTTTCATAAAAGCAGTTGATTTAACAAGTAATCCGCTCATAGCGATGCAATCGGCGTTGTGCTTCTTTTGTGCATCTATGATTGCTGAAATATCTTGCTTTATTCCAAGATTTATTACGTCATAACCATTATTTGTAAGTATTATATCAACCAAATTTTTTCCAATATCATGAACATCGCCTTTGACAGTTGCAATTAAGAGTTTTCCATTTGATACATTTTTATCTACAGTTTCCATATGTGGTTCTAAAATTGAAACGGCAAATTTCATTGTTTCGGCGGATTGGAGTACAAATGGCAATTGCATTTGACCTGAGCCAAATAAATCTCCTACAACCTTCATCCCATCAAGTAAAAAGGTATTAATTATTTCAAGAGGTTTATATATTTTTAACGCTTTATTTAATTGATCCTCTAAACCTATTTTTTCTCCATCAATAATATGATTTTTTAGACTTTCTTCAAGAGTTAGGTTTTTATTTTCTGATGATGCTTTTTTGAAATCTTGAATGGATAAATCTTGAAAAGCCTTTGTTAATTCTACTAATGGATCATAAATACAAATATCATCTTCAAATTCTCTTTTGTCATATATCAAATCTAAGCAAAGCTTTTTAGTTTCTTTAGAAATTTTTGATAATGGCAAAATTTTATTTGGTGCGATGATAGCAGAATCTAATCCTGCTTTAATGCATTCATCTAAAAATATTGAATTTAGATTAATTCTGGATAACGGTGAAAGACCAAAACTAATGTTTGATATCCCCAGTATGATATGAATCTCTGGGAAATGTTCACGAATTTTTGATATAGCAGTAATTGTTTCTTTAGCGTTTAATCTATCTTCTTCTATCCCAGTAGATATTGGCAGAGCTAATGGATCAAAAAAGAGCTCATAATCAGACAAACCACTTTCTCTTGTTCTATTAATCGCTCGTTTAGCAATGTTATATTTTTTATCTGCATTCCTGGCCATTCCATCTTCATCAATAGTTCCGACAACAAGACCTGAACCATACCCCAAGGCTAAATGTAGAACTTGATCAAACCTTTCATTACCGTCTTCGTAATTGGTTGAATTTAAAATACATTTACCACCAGCTGACTTTAATCCACTTTCCATTTTGTCGGCATCTGTAGAGTCAATCATTAATGGCAAATTTATATTAGTAACTAGTCTTGAAGTTATTTCTTTCATATCCTTCACTCCATCTCTCCCGACATAATCAACATTTACATCAAGAACGTGTGCATTTTCTTTTTGTTGTTGCTTGGCAATTGATACTAGCCCGTCCCAATCGTCGTTATTTAACAATTCCCTTACCTTTTTAGATCCACTTGCATTTAATCTTTCTCCTATAATCAAAATTGAATTTTCTTGTTTGTACGGTACAGAATTATATATTGATGAAGCTGAAGGAACATAACTACTTAAATTGTTCTTACAATTTTTGTCAGGCCTTTCGGTATAAATAATTTCATCGATTATTGAAGAAAGATATTTAATATGTTCAGGTGTTGTCCCACAACATCCACCTATTAATTGAACATTAAAGTCATATATGAAATTCATTAACTGCATCTTTAATTCTATTGGCTTTAATCTGTAGTGAGCTACACCACCAATATTTTCAGGAAGTCCTGCATTGGGGATACAACTTATAGCGAAGGGAGAATTTTCAGACAAATATTTAATATGTTCTTTCATTTGTTCTGGACCAGTTGCACAATTTAGTCCAAGGATATCTATATTAAATGGTTCTAATATTGTTAATGCAGAGGCGATGTCAGATCCAACAAGCATAGTACCTGTTGTTTCCATTGTTATAGATACCATTATAGGTATATCTATATTTTTACTATCAAGTACTTCTCTAGATGCTAATAAGGCAGATTTTATTTGCAATACATCTTGACAAGTTTCAATTAAAAGAAGATCAACTCCTCCATCTATAAGACCATATATTTGTTCTTTGTATGATTGCTTTAATTCATCAAAATCTATATGCCCTAATGTGGGTAATTTAGTAGTTGGTCCAATTGAACCAGCTACAAACCTTGGCCTTTCAACTGATGCATATTTGGCAGCAGCCTTTTTGGCTATTAATGCAGCATTTTTATTTATCTCATATGCCTTATCCGCAATATCATATTCATCAAGAACTATTGATGAGGCTCCAAAAGTATTAGTTTCTATAACATGACAACCTGCTGCTAAGAATGAATTATGAACCTTTTCAACGACCTTTGGTGAGGATAAAACAAGGTTTTCATTACAACCCTCTAATTCTTTTCCTCCAAAGTCTTCGGCAGTAAGATTTAAGTTCTGAAAAGATGTTCCAGTACCCCCGTCAAAAATTATTAATGGCTTTTCATCTCTATTTAAATAGGTTCTGAAAGATTCCATTTTTAGGTAAAAATTAATTTATTTTAGAGAAATTCTTGTTACCCAATTATCATAGTCTTGAGAACGACCTTCTGTTATTTCTATAAGCTTACTTTTTAATTTATTCATTATTGGTCTTTTACCATTTAATTCACTTGATTCAATTTTTTTAACTGGTGTAATTTTTGCTGCTGTACCAGTTAGAAAAACTTCATCTGCTATTAATAATTCTGTTTTATCAACAGGCCTTTCAATTACATTTATTCCAAATGATTTTGCTAATTCAATTACACTTGCTCTAGTAATCCCCTCAAGGATATCTTGATCAACACCAGGAGTTATTAAGTCTCCATTTCTTACAATAAATAAATTCATACCACTAGCTTCACTTACCTTACCACTTGAATTTAATAGCAGGGCTTCATCAAAACCCGATAAACTAGCTTCTGTTTTAGCTAAAGAACTAGTAATATAAGCCCCACTTATTTTTCCTCTTAATGGGAGAGATCTATCCTCTTGTCTAGTCCAACTACTCATTCTACAAGAAACTCCATCTGGGGATAGATAATCTCCTAGTTCAATACAATAAATAAAGAAATCTGTTTCAATATTGTGTAACCTTGGAGCTATACCTAAATCGCTTGTATAAACGAATGGTCTAATATAAATAGGTTTTTCTGGCTTATTTCTTTGTATAACTTCCTCTAAGGCTTTAAAAATATATTCTTCAGATATATCAGTTAAGAGTAATTTTGCACTTTGAGATAATCTTTTTATGTGTTTATCAGTTCTAAATAAAAGGAATTCTTCTTTATTTATAGGGTTAGGTATCGCTCGCATTCCTCCAAATGCAGCAGTACCATAATGTAGTGCATGAGTAGCTATTGATATTTTTGCTTCTTTAAATGGAATACATTTACCTTCGAACCAGGCGTATGGAAGAAATTCATGCATATTCAATTTATTTAATTAAGGTAAACTTGTTTTAACCTACTTACGTATTCTAAACCTTATTTATATATAAAAATGCACAGGATATTAAATATAGCAGGAAATGAAAAGAATAATGATGATTTAATTGAGCAACCGGCGGCAGATTTTATTTTTATAACAAGTGTAAAAGCTGATTTAAATCTCATATCAAACTTATTGATAGAAAAGGAATTTGCATCATTAAAAAATAATATAAGAGCTTTAGAAATTTCTAATTTAAATTCCTCAGCTCAAATAGATAATTATTTATTAAAAACAATTAATTATGCAAAAGTTGTCATACTAAGAATTTTTGGAGATAAAGGTACATGGAACTATGGAATTGAACAACTTTTAAATTGGCAAGCAGTCAATAAAAAAAGGAAGTTAGTAATCCTATCAGGTACCGTTGATCAGGAAGTTTCCTTAAGTGAAATAAGTAGTATAGATAAAAATATTGCATTAAATATTTCTAGATTACTAAGATCGGGAGGAATGGACAATTATAGAAAATTTCTTAATTGTTTAAATTATCTAAAGGTAAATGAATCATTAATTCCTGATAAGTTTTTGAAAATTAGTTTTTATGCAGATCCTTATTTATATGATTGGAAAATTGAAAATGGCGAAAAGATAGGAATAATATCCTATAAATCACTTTTTTTGGCTAATGAAATTGAAGTAAACGAAAAACTTAACTTGCAGTTACGAAGATGCGGACTATCGCCTAAAACGTTATTTATTTCCACACTAAAAGATCATATTATTCAAAAGAAATTAATAGATATTTTTAAAAAGGAAGATATTAAATTAATAATTACCACAACTTCATTTTCTTCATCTCAAATCAAAAATAACAAATTAATTGAAAATTCTACAAATATTTTTACTTCTCTTAAAATTCCAATTTTACAGCTTCTCTCTTCAAATAGATCAAGAAAAAATTGGTTAAATTCATCCATTGGAATGAATTCATCTGATTTATTGATGCAAATAATTATTCCTGAATTTGATGGAAGGATTACTACTTCACCTTCAGCATTTAAAGAAATAATTTCTGAAAAAAATACACTCTACAGTGAAATAACCAGTTACAAAGCTGATCAAGTAGGTATTAAATGGATTTCAAAATTCGCGACAAATTATGTGAAACTTCAAAAACTTAATAATTTTGAAAAAAAAATTTGTTTATTAATAAGTAATTATCCAGTAAAGAATGGAAGAATCGGTAATGGTGTTGGTCTTAATACACCATCTTCGATAATAAATATTCTTAACTGGTTAAAAGAAGAATGTTATGATCTTGGATCTTGTAATTATCCTCAAGATTCTTCGGAATTAATGTCAATACTTATAAAAACTAGAACTAATGATCTTGAATCTCAAAATAATAAACCATTAGATTACTTACCACTTAGTGAATATTTAAAATATTGGAATTATTTAGAACTTGAACCAAAAAATATTATTGTTAACCGTTGGGGCAAACCATCAGAAGCGATCGATCTTGATAATAAAGGCTTCTCAATAAATGGTATTAGATTTGGAAAAATAACATTATTGATTCAACCTCAACGAGGTTATGACTCTTTCACTGATAGAGATATTCATTCGCCCGATCTTCCTCCTCCCCATAGATATTTAGCACAATATTTTTGGATTGAAAAAGTTTTTAACGCAAATGCTATTTGCCATATTGGTAAACATGGGACTGTTGAATGGTTACCTGGCAAATCTATAGGTCTCAGTAATAAATGTTTTCCAAATATTATTTGTCCAGCAATACCAAACATATATCCTTTTATCGTAAATGATCCTGGAGAAGGATCCCAAGCTAAAAGAAGAACTGCTGCAACAATTATTGATCATTTAACCCCTCCTTTGGATAGGTCAGAGTTATATGGAAAATATTCAATATTAGAAAATTATTTAGACGAATTTTTTGAAGCAAAATTATTAAATTCTAATCGGATTGAAATTATAGAAAAATCCATTTTTGAATTAATTAAAAAAGATTTTAACGAAATCAATTTAAATAATAAAAATAATCAAATTGAAGAGATTGATTCTTTTCTTTGCAAAATTAAAGAATCTCAAATTAGGACAGGTTTGCATATTTTTGGTAAAAGGCAGAATGACATTAATGAAATAAATTTATTCTTGTGTATCGCTAGAGTGCCAAATGCCAATCGAATTGGGATTGTTCAATATATAGCAAAACATTTAAAACTAGATTTGGATCCTTGGACAAATATATATGATCAAAAGTTAAGTGAAAAGGATAAAAAAATATTATTTACTTTTTCCAACAAAAACATTTTAAACTTTAGAATGGCTATTGATTTTTTGGAACAACAAGCAAAGTATTTAATATATTTGTTTTTTTACAAAAAGAATAACAATATAAAAAATCTAGAACAATATAAAAATCAGAAAATAATAGACTATTTCTTTAATGAAAAAAAACATAATAAGTATTTTTTATTATTAAAAAAAGAGATTCTATATCCAATCATTAATTCTTCATATAATGAGAAATTATCATTTATTAATTCGTTAAATGGACAATATGTAAAAAGTGGTCCATCTGGAGCCCCTACGAGAGGTAAAACTGAAGCTTTACCAACTGGTAAAAATTTCTTTTCAGTTGATTCGAGAGGACTACCAACTGAATCAGCATGGAGTGTTGGTTGTCAATCCGCTTCACAATTACTTGATTTATACAAACAAGATAATGGAGAAGATTTAAAAAATATAGCAATATCTGTTTGGGCAACATCCACAATGAGAAATGGTGGTGAAGACATTTGTCAAATACTATATTTATTAGGAGTAAAGCCTATTTGGGATGGGCCCTCAAGAAGAGTAGTAGATCTAGAAATCATTCCTTTATCTGTTCTCGAAAGACCAAGGGTTGATGTTACTTTAAGGATTTCGGGAATGTTTAGAGATGCATTTCCACAGTTAGTTAAATTAACTTCTAAAGCAATAAATCTTGTTTCTAATCTTAATGAGGATGATAAATTTAACCCTCTTGCTGGGGCATCAAGGGATGGTGATTGTATTAATCGTATATTTGGGTCAGCGCCAGGTTCATATGGAGCTGGTCTGCAAGAACTAATTTCAAATTCTAATTGGGAAAATATTGATGATTTTGGAGAATCTTTTCTTAATTGGAGTAAGTGGATTTACAGTGATAATCTTGAACCTATAGAGGATAAAAAATCATTAGAAAATGCTCTTAAAAATGTGCAGTTAGTTGTTCATAACCAAGATAATAAGGAACATGATATTTTAGATTCTGATGATTATTATCAGTTTCAGGGTGGATTATCTTCAGCAGTAAAAAAATTGAGCGGAAAATTACCTGAAATGTATCATGGTGATTTATCAAAATTTGGATTATCTAAAATTTCAAAATTACAAGATGAAATTAATAAAGTTGTTATATCAAGAATACTTAACCCTAAATGGATAAATGGAATGAAGGATAATGGTTATAAAGGTGCTTTTGAATTTTCAGCTACACTAGATTACTTATATGCTTTTGATGCTTCTACTGAAGTAGTCTCAGATTGGTGTTATGAGGAAGTTTACAAATCATGGTTATGTGATCTAGATCTTAGGAATTTCTTTCTAGAGAATAATCCATGGGCTTTAAGAGATATTGCACAAAGATTACTTGAAATTGTCAATAGAAAAATGTGGAATAACTGTTCATCAGATGTCATTGAAAATTTAAAGAAAATAATTATTAATACTGATTCAATAATTGAAAAAAACGAATTCTGAATTATCTACCTAATAGCGAAAGTCCATGACTATCTGTCCCGCAAGTTTTTAGCATTGAATATTTATCTGCTAATTTATCTATTTCTGAACAAACAAATAAACTAGGATTCCATACTTCATTAAGTTCATAATCGTACCAAACCTCTATTCCATCAATCCCTTGTATTTTGGCCTCTGGAATTAATTTATAAAAGGGAATCCTGTATCTCGCTGGGTGTGCAAGAAATGATAAACCACCAGCTAAATTTATTGCTTTAATAACTGATTTAATATTTAAATCATTACCTATTGGAGACTCTCCAAGGATGTAGGGATTTAGGTATTTACTTTTTATATCTATTCCCAAGCCAATTACATGTACTAAACATCCCAGAATCAAACAATTAATTTCTATTCCCGAAATTAATGTAAAAGAATCTTTAGGATAATTTTTGAGTATATTATTTTTTTTTATATATTCATGAGCTTTAATTGTATGATGATCGGTTATTGATAAAAATTTCAAGTTATTTTTATAAGCTTGTTCTAAAAGTTCATATGGTTCTAGACTTCCATCACTAAATTTTGTATGACAGTGAAAATTAATATTTTTAGGACAACTATTTTTATTAATATTAGAGGTTAATCTTACTAAGTCTTCCCTATTCATTACTTAATGAATTCTCATTTTTCTTTCTAATCTTTGCATATAATTGTATTGAAGCCAACATGAAAATAATTAATCCAATTACGCTCCATGTAGCAAGACTAGTTGGAAAATTATTTTTAAAAATAACTAAAAGTACAATTATAAATAATAATAAAGTAGGCAATTCATTTAATAATCTAAGGTTTTTTGCTGAAATGGTTGAAGTACAATTTTGTAATGAATACATTATTTTGTAACAGTAAGAATGATAAATTACTAATCCTAAAACAAAAGTAATTTTAATTTGTAACCACTTCTCACTTAACAAACTTGGTTGCATAATAATCATGCATATAGCCATACTTAAAGCTAATATCATCCCAGGTGTTGTGATTATATTCGCCAGCCTTTTTTCCATCAAGGAGTATTGTTTATTAAAGGCAATTTTTAATTCATTATCCATATTTTTAGATTCTTCATGATATATAAAAAGTCTTACTAAATAAAAAAGGCCCGCAAACCAAACGATTACACCAAAAATGTGAAGTGATTTAAACCAGAGATATGCTTCAGCTGACAAATTACTAGATTAATTTAAAAATATATATTTTTAATATAGTTATAATTAACAATATCAAGAAATCTATTTTTCAAAAATTAATTAATATTTATAACTCGTTAAAATATTCATAAATATCATTTACTGAATTTTTTCCAAGTCCTTTAACTTTTGATAAATCCTCTTTACTAGCTATTCTTATCGCGTCTATTGATTTAAAATGTTCAAGCAATTCTCTTATTCTTGATGGTCCTAATCCACTGATTTGGGACAATTGAGATCTATTCATTCTCTTAGATCTTTTGTCTCTATGAAAAGATAATGCAAATCTATGTGCTTCATCTCTTACCCTTCTTAATAGAAGAACTCCTTTTTGATTTTCATCAGTATCAAGAGACTTATTAAAGCCTGGAATAAATATTTCTTCATGTTTTTTTGCTAATGAACATATAGTTACTTCTTCCTCAAGATTTAATTCTTTTAATGCTTTAATAGCTGCATTTAACTGTCCTTTTCCTCCATCAATCATTATTAAATCAGGCCAATCTGATAGAAGTTCATTGTCTAATTTACTATTCGTTTTATCATTTAATATTGAAAAATCTCCTCCGTTGTCTTTAAATCTTGACCATTTTTTAAACCTTCTATGTATTACTTCATATATCGAAGCAAAATCATCACTATGTCCTACAACAACGTTTGGATCTTTAATTTTATATTTCCTATAATGCTGTTTAGAAGGAATCCCATCAATAAAAACGACTTGTGATGCTACAGGGTCACTACCTTGAATATGGCTTATATCATAACCTTCAATTCTTTTAGGTTGTTCGCTTAATTCAAGTATTTGGGCAAGATCCTCAATTGATGATTCATTATCTTGAATCCCATTTATTATTCTATCTAATTCCAATTTCGCATTCTTTAAAACCATTTCTACAGTTTCATGTTTTTTATTTCTTTTTGGAACTATTATTTTTACTTTATTTTTTCTTAGATCCGTTAACCAATCCTCTATGGTTGCTTGTTTTGGAAGGTTATATTGAATAAGAATTTCTGATGGTATTTCTACAGCTTCAACATTCATATAATGCTCTTCTAATATCTTTTGTAGAATGAGATTTTCATCTTCATTATTTAATTTTTGACTATAGCCAATTCTCCCAATGAGCTTACCAGATCTCATTTGGAAAATTTGTATACTAGCTACATTTTTTTCTGAAACTATTCCAAAGATATCTCTATTAATTGAAGAATCTGGTATTGATATTTTTTGTGATTCAGTTAATAATTTTAAACCTGAAATTTGGTCTCTTATTTTTGCTGCATTCTCATAATCTAAATCATTTGAAAATTGCAGCATTTTTTTTTGTAAAAATATTTCTAAGTCATCATTTCTTCCCTGAAATATCATAGATACTTGTTTCATTATTTTTTTATAATTGTCAGATGATATAACTTCTTGGCAAACACCTGGACATCTTCCTATTGAATAATTCAAACAAGTTCTATCTTTATAGACTGGCCTTGGTCTTTGTCTAAGTGGAAATATTTTTTTTATCGTAAATAATGTTCTCCTTAATAATCCGACATCAACATAAGGGCCATAATATCTATCTAAATTATTTCTATTTCTTCTTCTTCTTGTAATAAATATTCGAGGATATTTTTCACTCCAAGTTATACAAAGATATGGATATTTCTTATCATCCTTTAAAAGAATATTAAAGTATGGTTTATTTGTTTTAATTAAATTTGACTCTAAATTTAATGCTTCATATTCGCTATCTGTAACTATTATTTCTATTTCAGTTATTTGACGAACCATCAAACTTAATCGGGGAGTTAAATCTGAATAATTATTGAAATAACTACTTACTCTACTGCGTAGTTTTTTTGATTTACCGATATAAAGTAAATTATTATCAATATCTTTAAATAGATAACAACCAGATGACTTTGGAATTTCGGATAATCTTGACTTTAATAACTCCTTATTATTAATTAATTTATATTCAATTTTAAAATTATATTTGTTGTTTATTTTTTCGATAGAGGAATTACTCATTTATAATAATTACCCTCCATAATTCCAGCCAGTTGAAGATAAATTTAGTGAGTCAACATCATTATTCAGATAAGCAGATTGAACCTCTCCTACAAAAACGGTATGGTCTCCATGCATGACACTTCCAACAACATTACATTCAACTCCACCAACACTATCAACTAAAATAGGCAATCCAAGCTCACCTAAATTAAATTCAACAGATTCAAATCTACCTCCTAATGCTTTTTGAGGTTTAAAGAAAACAGCTGCTAGATCTTTTTGATCACTTTTGAGCACATTTAATGAGAACTTATTGGTGGACTTTATTATTTCATGACTAGAACCCTCTGCTCTAACAGCCATTACAACTAATGGTGGGGTGAAGGAAGCTTGAGTCACCCAACTTGCTGTAAATCCATTTACTTCATTTTTATCCTCGTCTCTAACGCCACAAATAAATAATCCGTGAGGTATTTTTCTTAATAAGATTTTTTTTGCTTCTAGATTTAATGTCATAATTGATTTATCTAATAATCTCATTTTAACTAAATTTCTTATTCGATCATAATAAATTCATGAAAATTCTTTATCCAGGTACATTTGATCCTTTAACAAACGGGCACCTTGATTTAATAGAAAGGGCTGAAAAAATATTTGGCAATCTAGTAGTTGCTGTTTTAGAAAATACTTCTAAAACACCAACATTTAATCTTGAAAGAAGAATAATACAAATAAAAAATTCTCTTTCTCATTTACCTAATATTGAAGTTATTTCTTATTCTGGTCTAACTGTTGATTGTGCAAATGATCTAAAAGCTAATCTTATACTTAGAGGCTTAAGAGCAATGAGTGATTTTGAGTATGAACTTCAGATTGCTCATACAAATAAATCTCTTAACAATGATATAGAAACTATATTTTTATCGACAAATACAAATTATAGTTTTCTTAGTAGTTCTTTAGTAAAAGAAGTTGCAAAATTTGGTGGTGAAATTAATCATATGGTACCTTCCTCTGTTGAGAGGGATTTAAAAGAATATTTTAAATAATATTTTTATTAACAAGATTTCAAGTAATAAAGATCACGTAATAATTTAAATGCTTTTTCTTTATCAATTTTATTAGAATTTTGGATAATGCTTATAATTATTGGCTTTTCATTTTTATATAAAAAGCCAGATAATGCAAAGACATTTGAAAGGGTACCAGTTTTTCCAAAGAACTTTCCAGATAATTCACTATTTACAAATCTTTTAGCTAATGTTCCTCTTACTCCCATAATTGAAAGTGTAGATTGATAAGCTTGAAAATTATTAGAATACCTCATTTTATCTAAAAACAATACAACTAACTTTGTCGTAATTTTATTTTTTCTAGACAATCCACTAGCATCTGCAAAGTATGTATTACTTACAGGGAGGCCTTTATTTTCTAACCATTTTTTCAATTTTGTATAGTTATTATCATTCCATGTATTTGAGGCATTTTTAAAGAGAGATTCAGCGGTAAAATTATGGCTTTCAGAATTTGTTAAAGTTAATAATGAAAGAATTGGAGTTGAATATATTTTATTTATCTCTGTAATGTCTTTTAAATAAAATGTTTTTTCTGAATTTAATAAATCTATATATACTTTTGAATTTGGAAATTTATTTTTTAAATAGTTTTTAATAAAATTTTTTAATGCATAAATATCTTCATATTTATTGTGATTACTCTCTATTGCAAGAGTTGTAATTGGAGATCCATATTCGTAAAGTTTATCAGTATTTGTCCAACCATTAGGCCAATATAATTTTGAATCAATTTCTAAAATATTAAAGTTAATAATTTTATTTTCTTTAACATTTGAAACTAGTTCGATTATATGTTCATAATTCAGATCTGGATCACCTTGACCTTGCAAATAATAATTGTTTTTATTTTTTTTTAATAAGGAGGTTTTTAAATTATTATTTATTTTATATTTACTTAAAACATAAGCTGATGAGAATAATTTTTGATTTGATGCTGGCAACCTTGGAACATCATCATTGTAAGAACTAATTATTTCTCCTTTATTATTAATAATCGATACACTAAAAGAGTCATCAAGGGTTTGATTCAATAAAGCATCATAAGTAGGACATTTTTTATTTTTAGTAATTATTCCAGGGAAATTAAAATAAATACTATTTAAAATAGTTATTTTCTCATTTAATAGTAAATATCTTATTAAGATAGGAGATGTTACTAATAGAAGAACAATAAAGAAAAATAAATAAATTTTTTTTATCACAATCAATCTATAAATTTACAAAAATAGATTCGTTGTCCGGTTTAATTTCAAATTCTTTTTTAAAATAATATTTTTTATTTTCTTCTTTGAAAAGCAACCAGTTATTTGGATAAATATGCATAAGTGCAGCTTTATTTAAAGGTTGAAGAAAATAAATATTTTTCCAAGTTTTAACAAAATTTTTACGTCTCTCTCTAATAACGCTTCCTATACCAATATTGGCATCTTCAAATTTTGGATTTAATGAATAATGCGTTCCTTGATAATTATCAGATAAAGGTTCAAATGAATCGAAATCATATGGCTGAGGTAGTATCGATATCATTGCACTATCAATGTTATTTATATTATTTGATTCATTAAATGATTTAAAAGTAAAGATTTTATCTTTGATTTCTGGATAGTCTCTTTGAGCCAAAGCTACAGCACCTTGATCAGCAAATGTTATAAATACATTGGTATTTTTAGATAATATTTTGTAGATAGTTATTCCAATTCTGTTAAACTTCAATCCTTCAAAATTAAATTCTATAGTAAATCTTTTATTTGAATCTAATAAACTTGGAATAATTGCTTCCTCCATATTCTTAAGAGATTCATTTAAATCTTTAGGTAGACTGTAATTAGTTTCCATTAAAATTTGTCAATACATATTTGAATAAGTTCTAAAAATTTATCTATTTCTAACTTATTGTTTATTGATCCTAAAGTAACACGAATATTTGAATATAGTTCATCATCTTTTAAACCAATATTTTTAAGTGTTGAGCTAGGTTTCCCAGATGAGCTTGAACAAGCACTTCCACTACTTATGGCTATTCTATTTTCTGACATGAAATTAACAATCTTATAAGCCCTTATAGGCTCAAATAGTTTATTTAATAGTAGAAACGAAATATGATTGGGAAGTCTATGGTTAATACTACCCGTAATCTTTATATGATTATTATCCTTAATTTTTTGAAAAAAATAATTTTTAAGTTTATTAATATTATTAGAAGGAAATTCAGTTATGTGATCATATAATTTTATTTTTCCTTTAATATTCTTTAATGCTTCATACATCCCAGCGATTAATGGCAAAGCTTGTGTACCTTGTCTAATTGAAAATTCCTGAGTAAATGATATGTCTTTATTCTTTAAAATTTTTCTAGACTTTTCTTTTGTTAAAAGAATACCGATACCTTTTGGACCTCCAAATTTATGAGCAGATAAACTTAAAAAATCACATTTAAGATCTTTCCAACTAAATATTCCATTACTTAATATTTGAGTTCCATCTAAATGAAACATTATATTTAATTCTTCACATTTGGAACCTACAAACTGAACAGGTTGTATTGTCCCAATTTCACTTTGTCCCCAAATAATTGATACAAGCTTAGTTTCATTGTTTAAAATTTTATAAATATTAGAAATATTTAAAATTCCATCATTATTTACCGTCCAATCATAAATATCCCAATTTTGTTTTCTTAGTTTATTAGCACAAATTGTTGTTGCTTGATGTTCAACATTCGAAATAACAACTCTTCCATTTTTAAAGTTCTCATAAATATTATTAAATACAATATTTGTCGATTCCGATGAACCAGATGTAAAAATTATATCCTCTGGATCTGCTTCAAATATATAGGCAATTTTAGATCTGATTTTTTCAAGATATGTAGAGCATTTTATCCCTAGCTCATAGGTAGATGAAGGGTTATGCCAATAATTCCTATAAGTTGAATTTATTATATTTAAAACATTCTCAGATAATGGAGTTGTGGATGCATTATCTAAATAGATAAAATTATTTTCCATTAATTTACTAACATTGATCCTGAGAAAACCTTTTTAGCATTACCGGTCATCATGACTTCACAATCGTCTTTTGACCAAACAATTTTAAGATTACCTCCTGGTAAAGTTACTATGGTTTGTGAATTACAAAGGCCTAATTTATAAGCTGCTACATGAATAGCACAGGCACCTGTTCCACAGGCTAAGGTTGGTCCTGCACCTCTTTCCCATACTTTTACTTTGATATTATCTCTATTTATGATTTGGCAAAAATGAACATTAGTTTTTTCCGGAAATAATTCATTTTTTTCAAATATAGGACCAAGTCTGGAAAGAACAATTGACTCTATGTCTTTTACAAAGAATATTAAATGAGGATTTCCCATTCCTACGGCATAACCTATATTATTAAAATTTTCCTCAATAAATTCATGTGAAGGAATTGAATTGATTTTTTTTTCAATTGTTGTTGGAATATTTTGACTTTCTAAAATAGGAACTCCCATTTTTACTGTAATTTCATCATTTATGTATTTTGCAATTTTTAAACCTGCTTTAGTCTCAATTTTATATTCTATCTTTTTATAATCTATTGAATCATTTATATGGAGATACTCAACTAAACACCTAATTCCGTTTCCACACATTTGCGCTTCAGAACCATCAGAATTAAAGATTATCATTTTTGCGTAATTATCTTCATTAGGTTCTTCTATAAAAATCACACCATCTGCTCCAATACCAAATTGCCTGTTGCAAATTTTTTTTATATCAAATATTTTATTTGTCTTGTAATTTCTATATAAATCATTTCCTCTAGAATCTATTACTACGAAATCATTTCCGTTACCTTGATATTTTTCAAAAGCTATATTTTTCATTTGTAAATAATATATTTTAAATTTTAATTATAAATTATTCCTTTTAACAATCTATTTCTATTTTATACAATGGATATTAAAATAATAATTTAATAAATAAAAATTAAGTGATTTCTCCCGATAAACAATATGATGCTGATACCAATTTATATAATCCATCTGAAATAGAAAAAAAATGGCAGTCAATATGGACAGAAAATGATTTATACAAAACCGATGAATTAACTGATAATAGTGATAAATTTTATGCCTTATCAATGTTTCCCTACCCCTCAGGTAATCTTCATATGGGACATGTTAGGAATTATGTTATTACAGACTTAATAGCCCGGTTTCAAAGGTTTAAAGGCAAATCTGTTTTACATCCAATGGGTTGGGACGCTTTTGGTTTGCCTGCTGAGAATGCTGCGATTGAAAGAGGAATTAGTCCAAGTGTCTGGACTAAAAAAAATATTTCTCATATGAAGTCACAATTAAAGCTTCTGGGACTATCAGTTGATTGGGATAGGGAATTTGCAACTTGTGATGAAAATTATTATATTTGGACACAATATCTATTTTTAGAGTTATATAAGGCAGGTCTTGTATATCAAAAGGAATCAGAAGTTAATTGGGATCCTATTGATAATACAGTCTTAGCGAATGAACAAGTTGACTCAGAGGGGAAATCTTGGAGATCTGGGGCAGTAGTTGAAAAAAAATTATTAAAGCAATGGTTTTTAAGGATTACTAATTATGCGGATGAGTTATTGAAGGATTTAGAAAAATTAGATAACTGGCCAGAAAGAGTAAAAATAATGCAAGATAATTGGATTGGAAAGTCAATTGGTTCAAATATTAATTTTAATATCAATACCAATCCAGAAAAGAAAATAACTGTATTTACAACAAGACCAGATACTTTATTTGGAGTTACTTATTTAGCAATTTCTGTTAATCATTCATTAATTAAAAATATTTCTGATCAAGAAACCATACAAGATATAGAAAATCTTAAACAATATTTGAAAAATAATAAAAATAATGAACTTGAAAAAATTGGAATAAAAACAAGATTAATAGCAATAAATCCAATTACTTCTGAACCTATTCCTATTTGGGTGGCAAGTTATGTTCTCGATGAATACGGTACAGGAGCTGTTATGGGCGTGCCTGCTCATGATCAAAGAGATTTTGAATTTGCTAAGAAAAATAATATTGATATTAAACAGGTAATAATAAAGGATAAAAGTGAACAAACTAATGAGCTTGATGAAGCTTATGTGGAAAATGGATATCTTATTAATTCAAATCAATACAATGGTGTAGTAAATACTATTGCTAAATTAAAAATTTCAGAAGAGGGCGTAAATAATGGATGGGCCGAAAATAAGATTCAATATCGTTTAAGAGATTGGTTAATATCTAGACAAAGATATTGGGGATGTCCGATTCCCATCGTTAATTGCAAAAAATGTGGATCTGTTCCTTTAAACCAATCGGAATTACCTGTTACATTACCAAATGATATAGATATCTCAGCTAACAAGATTAATGCTTTAGGTGATAATAATAATTGGATAAATACAATATGTCCAAAATGTGGAATAGCGGCAAAAAAAGAAACTGATACTATGGACACTTTTATGTGTTCATCATGGTATTTTTTGAGATATCCATCTTCAAAATGTACAACTAAACCATTTGAAAAGATTGAAATTAATAAGTGGTTGCCTGTAGATCAATATGTTGGAGGAGTAGAGCATGCAATATTGCATTTGTTATATGCAAGATTTTTCACTAAAGCATTGCGCGATAATGAACTATTTGAAATTGATGAACCATTCAACAAACTATTAACTCAAGGAATGGTTCAGGCAGCAGCCTATAAGAATAATAAAACAGGTAAATATGTTTCTCCTTCTAATATTACTGACCTATCAAATCCTACTGATCCAATTGACAATTCTAAACTAGAAGTTCTTTTCGAGAAGATGTCTAAGTCAAAATATAATGGAATAGACCCTGAATCAGTAATTAGAAAATATGGAGCAGATACAGCCAGAATGTTTATATTATTTAAAGCACCGCCAGAAAAAGATTTGGAATGGGGAGATACAGATGTTGAAGGACAATTTAGATTTTTAAGCAGGATTTGGAAGCTTTATATAAATTGTGCAAAGGATATAAATAGTAAAAATAAATCCTATCCAGATAAAGATAAATCTTTAATAAAGTCAATGAACATTGCTATAAAAGAAATTTCAAATGACATACTAAATAACCAATTTAATACTGCGATTTCAGAATTAATGAAATTTTATAATTCATTATCAAATTCAATTAATGACGTAAATAATAATTTAAAAATAGACGCTTTAAAAACATTTTGTATTTTGTTGGCTCCATTTGCACCTCATATTGCAGAAGAAATATGGCATCTTATAGGATTTAAACAATCTGTGCATTTAGAACACTGGCCTTCCTTTAATGCCGAAGCACTAAAGGAAGATTCATATGAACTAGTAATACAAGTGAATGGAAAAGTTAGGGACAAAGTAAATATTAATAATGATATAAATGAACTTCAAATTAAAGAATTGACTCTTAAAAGACCTAACATATTAAAATGGACTCAAGATAAGGAAATAAGAAAAATAATTATTGTTAAAGGAAAGATTATGAATATTGTTGTTTAAGAATCTGTTTTTTGAATAACTAATGAATTAGGATTTGACCAATCGCCCTTAATTAAATAATCATCATTACCGAAACACATTTCACGCAGTATGAAAAATATAGGTTCACTCACTGAATTATCAAATAATGAAGTTATGTCTTTTATAGAATATTCTCCTCCTTCGTCTAATAAATTACTTACTTTTTGTTGATAGTCAATAATATTTGCGGCAGCTTTCTTTCCAGCTTCAACTCCAGGTTGATCATATGCATTTATATTTACTAATTCAGCGTAGAATGATACGGCTCTTTCAAACAAAGCTATTAAAGCACCTAGTGAAAAACAATTTAATTTTTCTAATGTGATAGTGATACTTTGTCTGTTTTCACTGGAGAGTGCTGATCTCGTTCCTTGCAAAAATCCAGAAAGATATTCTTTAGGATTCTCTTTTTCATCAAAAATATTAGTAAATGGAGAATCTAATAATTCAATAAAAATACAAAAGAAGTTATCAATACCATCTCTAAGTTGCTGAACATAAGCATGTTGATCTGTGGATCCTTTATTACCAAAAACGGAAATACCTTGATTAACTACTTCACCATTCCTATTAAATTTCTTACCTAATGATTCCATTACTAATTGCTGAAGATACTTACTAAATACCTGTAACCTATCTCTATAAGGTAATACGACCATATCTCTCTTTCCAATGCCATCCCCAGTTAAATACCATGCGGATGATAATAATGCTGCGGGATTATTTTTAAAATCGCTTATACGTGTGGCCTCATCCATTAATGATGCACCTCTAATAAATTCAAATATATTTTCATTAATAAGAGCTAATGGAAGTAATCCCACAGAACTTGTAATACTTGTTCTGCCTCCAACCCAATCTTGTAAATTAAATATTTTTAACCAATTTTCAGAAGTGGCCTTTTTAAATAACTTACTATCTTTCATAGTTATAGCTATAGCATTAGAATTCCATTCAAAATCATTATTTTCGCAATGATTTTTAATAATTTCCATAGCAATTCTAGGTTCAGGCGTCCCACCTGATTTGCTTACTACTACAAATAATGTTGTTGATAATTTTTCAGATAACTCTTCTAACTTTTCGCTTATTAAAAAAGGATCGATATTATCGATATAAGAAAAATTTAAACCTTTAGAGCACTTCTGGAGTGACTCTGTAATAAGTAATGGTCCTAAACCACTTCCACCAATTCCTATCCATAGAACATCACTATAGTTCTGATTATTCTTATTCTTAATATCTCCATTTAAAATTTGTTTTCCAAACTCAGAGATTGCATCAATATCTGCGCTAATTTCCTCACCTATTTTTAAAGAGGGTGAAATTGATGGATTTCTAAGCCAATAATGTCCAACTTGTCTATTTTCATCAATATTTGAGATTGCTCCATTTTCTAATTCCTTTATTGATGAAAAAACATCTATAAATTTCTCTTCTAAATTTTTTATCTCTTTACTTGTGAAATTAATTTTGCTTATGTCTAACCAAATATTTAGTTTTTTATCAAACCAAAGATAATTACAAAATTTTTCCCAAGAGTTTAAATCTCTATTCATTTTATATATTTGTTTCTTTAAATTTATTATTTAATTATATCTATACGAATAGTACATAGATTTGAATCATTTAAATTTGTTTAAATTTTTATCTTCAAATAAATATGTTTTTGAATATAAATATTTAGACTGGAGGCTTTTTTTTATTCCATATGAATTTATCATGGGATAAAAAAACTTTGGATAAATCATTTAATTACATAATTTCACCTGAGATATCTGAATTTAGAAGATTTTCACCAAGATTAAAGATAGGTGTACTTGCTTCAGGGAAAGGAACAAACTTTCAGGAGTTAATTAATCTTTCAGAAAAAGGAGAATTAGATATAGATATAAAAGTTCTTATAACTAACAAAGATGATGCAGGTTGTATAAAAAGAGCTGAAAGTGTAAAAATACCTCACAAAATAATAAGAAGTAAAGACTTTTTACAAAAAGAACTATTTGAATTAGAAATTATAAATACTTTAAATAATTTTGATGTTGAACTCATTGTAATGGCTGGCTGGATGAAGATTGTTACTCCCTTCTTTATAAATAAGTTTAAGAATAAAATTATTAATATTCACCCATCATTACTTCCTGCATATAAAGGTGGTACTGCGATAAACGACTCTATATTAAATGGTTCAAAAATAACTGGTTGTTCAGTACATTTTGTTGAAGAGGAGGTAGATAGTGGTTCTTTGATAATGCAAGCAGCATTGTCAATTAGAGATGATGATGATATTGTATCACTTTCTAAAAGAATACAGATCCTTGAACATATAATTTTACCTCACTCAATCTCTCATGCTGGTTTTTTGATAAGACGTGATTTTATGGAAAATTATTAGTTAACTCAAGGCCGTCATCCATTGAAAATCCACTCAAAATATTTAAATTTTGAATTGCTTGCCCACTCTGTCCTTTTAACAAATTATCAATCACAGATAAAATAATAATCCTGCCATTTCGAGTATCAACTTTAACAGACAGGAAAATTTGGTTCGTATTTTTAACCCATTTTGTTGATGGGAAAGTATCTACAGGTAAGACTTTAATATTTTTAAAATTTCTATAATAATTATCCAAGAGAATTCTGCAATCATCAGAAGTTAATCCTGGATCTCTTAATCTACCATATATAGTCGATTGCATACCTCTTGAAATTGGAACCAAATGAGGAGTAAAGAGAAGTTCAATTTTATTTCCAGAAATTAAAGATGCTACTTGTTCAATCTCTGATGTATGCCTATGGTTTATCAATCCATATGCTGATAGACCTTCTCCACATTCTGATAAGAGTAGCTTTTGGTTTGGTTCACGACCACCTCCAGAGGTTCCGCTTTTAGAATCAATTACTATACCATCTTTTTCAATAATTCCTTGCGAAAGATAAGGAGCTAGTGGAATAAGAGCAGATGTTGGATAACATCCTGGACATGCAATTAATCTTCCTTTTGAAATGGCTTCTTTATTTATTTCAGGAAGACCGTAGATTGCCTCTTTACATAAATCATCATCATTCCTTTTATAAATAGCAGCTTCTTTAAAATAGACTTTTTTCCATTCATCTAAGGACTTATATCTGTAATCAGCAGATAAATCAATAACTTTAACTCCTCTTTCTAATAATTTCCTTGTCAAGGTTGAAGATAGGCCATTTGGTAAACAAAGCAAAGCAACATCTGATTTGTTTGAAATGTTATCTACTGAAATTTCTTCTATATAAGGATCATTATCTAGATTAATAAAAGGGAAATTATCGTTCCACTTTGATCCAGATGTTTTATTACCTCCTAAAAATGTAATTTTATAGTTTTTATTTTTCTTTAATAGATTTACCGCTTGAATACCGCCGTAACCAGTAGCACCTACTATTGCAACATTCATTTCTTTGAATTGGCAGACTTTGAGATAAGATTATAAAGTGTTGAATTTAAGATAACTAAAACACTTTTTTCTTATATTGATAGGAATAATGAAAGAAACAAGTCCCAAATCAAATAATGGAACAATTTTGGATATAAATGATTCTTTTAAAATTGAATTTGATCCTATCAGCGATGCGTTGGCGGCTATAAGGAATGGTGAATGCATAATTGTGGTTGATGATGAAAGAAGAGAAAATGAAGGAGATTTAATTTGTGCGGCTCAGTTTGCTACTCCTCAGCAAATTAATTTTATGGCTACTGAGGGACGTGGTCTTATCTGCCTAGCTATGCAAGGTGAAAAACTTGACTCTTTAGATTTACCATTAATGGTAGACAGAAATACAGATGAAAATCAAACAGCATTTACTATATCAATCGATGCTGGACCTGAAAATAACGTTACTACTGGAATCTCAGCTGAAGACAGGGCTAAGACAATTCAAGTTGCTATCAACCCAAATACAAAACCTGGGGATTTAAGGAGGCCAGGCCATATTTTTCCATTAAGAGCAAAAAAAGGTGGGGTTTTAAAAAGGGCAGGTCATACCGAAGCTGCAGTAGATATTTCTGCAATGTCAGGACTTTACCCAGCTGGAGTAATTTGCGAAATACAAAATCCTGACGGCTCTATGTCAAGACTTCCACAACTTAAAGAGTATGCAAAACAGTGGGGAATGAAATTAATATCCATAGCAGATTTAATAAGTTATAGGTTTCAAACTGAGAGATTTGTATTTAGAAAATCTGATGCTGTCCTTCCAAGTATTTTTGGAAATTTTAAAGCTTATGGATATGTTAATGAACTTGATGGTTCAGAACACGTAGCATTAGTTAAACAAAAATCATCAAAATTAAGTGAACCTGTACTAGTAAGAATGCATTCAGAGTGTTTAACAGGTGATGCTTTTGGATCATTACGTTGTGATTGTAGACCCCAGTTAGAGGCGGCTTTATCAAGGATAGAAAAGGAGGAGGAGGGAGTTGTGGTTTACTTGAGACAAGAAGGAAGAGGTATTGGTCTTATAAATAAATTAAAAGCTTACAGTTTACAGGATGGGGGATTAGACACTGTAGAGGCCAATGAAAAATTAGGTTTTCCAGCCGATCTTAGAAATTATGGAGTTGGAGCGCAGATACTAACTGATCTAGGGATAAATAAATTAAAATTACTTACCAACAACCCTAGAAAGATTGCCGGATTAGGTGGTTATGGAATAGAAGTTATTGAGAGAGTTCCATTAGTGATTTGTCCAAACGATAACAATGCAGAATATTTGAGTGTTAAAAAAACAAAGCTAGGCCACATGATTGATGACGATAATGTTAATTCAAAGAATATTGATCCATTTATATCAATTTTTCTTGACGGAAAATATAAATCTATTGATTTAGTTCCAATAAAAAATAATGTTATTAAATTCTGTAGTGATCAAAATATTAATATTAAACTTGAAAGTAGTCCAAGATTATTGGCTTTTTGGAATCGACCAAAATTAGTATGGCGAATATTACATGATAAGAATAGAACTGACTCCAACATTAATGATGAAGAAATAAAAAATATAGAATTATTTATTCAATTTTTATCTAATTATCAAAAAAGTACAAAGATTGGAATTATTGTTTCTAGAAATATTGAACAAGCATTACATCCAAAAAGTAGCATCAAACTGATCAATACTAAATTCTCGATCAATAATGAAATCTTATATTCATCTACAAGGAAATTTAATCTAGATAAAGAGACATTTAGTATTGTTTTTGAAGGCTAAATTACTACTTTAGGCTTGCTTTAATAATTTTTGAACCATTAGTAAGCTTTAGTACTACATCCATATCATTTGTCTTACCAAAAACAGTATGAACTCCATCGAGATGAGGCTGTGGTTCATATACTATGAAAAACTGACTACCACCGGTGTCCTTTCCTGCATGAGCCATAGAAAGTGAACCTTTTAGATGTTTCTTGGAATTAATTTCACACTTAATATTATATCCAGGACCTCCAGTTCCAGGCATACCAGATGCTCCATTTCGAGTATTTGGACATCCACCCTGAGCCATGAATCCAGGAATAACTCTGTGAAATGCTAGACCATCATAAAAACCATCACTAATCAAACTCGTGAAGTTTTTGACTGTATTAGGCGCGTCGTCAGAGAAAAATTCAATATTAATGTTCCCAACTTCTGTTTCAAATAATGCAGTTGTCATGTTTTATTTGTTTAATAATTATTTGATATTTTAATAGCTAAAGCAGCTTTTCAAGGTTTTCCTTAATGGTATTTATATCAATGTCATCTTTATTATTAATTTTCTCTTCCTCCCAATTTTCAACTTCAAGGTTTTTTTGAGGTGGTGAAATTAATAACCTATCTTCTGCGGTTTTAGGTACAAAATTCCTCTCTACTAATTTGCATTCATAATCTAATTTAATGCAGAAATCTTTTATTTCTTCTATGTTGATTGTTTCAACGGTTGGTAAAGGGAAATCTTGAGCTTCTAGAAGACCACAATATCTTATTGCATCATCCTTATCTTCAAACATAAGAACAATGGTCCTTCCTTTAAGTTCGATTGAATGAATTCCTTCCTTATCTGTTCCTGAATTATATAAAAGAACAAATATGTTCATAAGTATTTACTTTACTATTAATATAGTATTTGATTAAGAATTAGAAAGTGATAATTCTTGTAATCTTGTATATAAAGCAATTTCTTCATCATTAATATCAGCAGGTATAACTACTAAGATTTCAACATATTGATCTCCTACATTATCGTCGAATGTTAAACCCCTACCTTTTAAACGTAACATTCTTCCCGTAGATGATTTTGGTGGCACTTGAAGTGTGACAATCCCATCAAGGGTAGGAACCTCTACTGCACAACCAAGAAGTGCATCATGAGGAAATAACTCTAATTTATAAAGAACTCTTAAACCATCAATTCTGAGACCACTTTCCGTTTGAACTTTTAACTGTAGATAATGATCCTTACCTCCTCTTGCAATATTTTCAAGTCTTAATCGCCATCCATCTCCAGCGAAAGGAGGTGTATCAACTTCTACTACGGTTTCGTCTTCTAGCTCTATTAAAATTGAAGCTCCATTTAATGCTTCATCAGGAGTTAATTCAATAACTGTTTCAATATCTTGGTGGAGTTTAACCGGAGGTGGCTCTTCTGGCGAGGTTGTAGGGTAATCATAATTATTAAATTCATCATTATTAGTATCTATCGATTCATCTTCAAATGGATCATTATCATATTCGTCGTAATTCTTTGGTGTGTATTCATATCCAAATAGTGAATCAAGATAATCTTGAAAATCAGGAAATCCTGTCTTGAAATTATTATTTTCGTAATCATCCTGTATATTTTCATCTGAATTATTTTTTCTTATATTGGGGTCTCTCAGATATTCATATGCTTCGTTAATTAATTTAAATCTCTCCTCTGCATTAAGATCATTTTTATTTAAATCTGGATGCCATTTTCTTGCTTCTCTTCGAAATGCCTTTTTAAGTTCCTTATCATCGAAATCAGGGGATAAACCCAAAATCGACAAATAGTCTTTTTTAGAGGAAGTAGTCATTGTCCCATGGATCATTATCGTCCCTAGAATTACCATACCTCGAATTTCTATAATTTCTATTCATTTGATTATCCCAAGGATCATCATCATCCCAATAATCATCCGAAAAAAGTTCATCCTTTAAAGATCCAAATGTATTTTTTATGCCCTGTAAGGGATTATTATCAGTTTTCTTTTCTGCTGCGAATTTTCTGTTTAAGCCAAATAATGCTTCTTGTAGAGCACTTACTGAAATTTCTAATTCTTGAGGATCATCATCATCTATATATTCTTCAACATCTTGAATGGCTAATTCAACAGCTCGTTGTTGCCGTTCAGCCCCATAAGGACCAAATTCTAAGGAAGCATCCCTAAGTCTTCTCTCAGCTTGCGCTATAAGAGTTAAAGCACTATTTTTTCTGTCAATTACAGATCTTTTCTTTCTATCTTCATTGGCTTTAGCTTTTGCTTCTTCAATTATCGAATTTATTTCTTGTTCATTTAAATTAGAGCCTCCAGAAATTGTAACTGCTTGTTTTCTTCCTGTTGTTCTATCAGTTGCACTAACTTCTAAAAGGCCATTAGCATCAATATCAAATGCTACTTGAACCTGTGGAATTCCTCTTGGAGCTGGAGGTATTCCTGATAGCCTAAATTTACCCAGTGATTTATTTTCAGAAGCTAACGGTCTTTCACCTTGTCTTACTTGAACAACAACTGATGATTGATTAGCTTCTGATGTACTAAAGACATCTGATTGCCTAACTGGTATTGGTGTATTACGAGGTATAAGGACTTTCATAAGACCACCAATAGTTTCTAGACCTAAAGATAGAGGTGTGACATCGTTTAATAGTAAATCTTGTAAATCACCACTAATTATTCCAGATTGTATCGCAGCACCAATTGCAACTACTTCATCTGGATTAACAGATTGACAGGGGTCATTAGGAACGAGAGTCTTGACTAATTGTTGAACCATAGGGATTCTCGTACTGCCACCAACAAGAACTACTTCATCTATATCTTCAGCGTTCCATCCAGAATCATCTAAGGCTATTTGGACTGGCTCTAATAATCTGTCTAAAAGTTCTTGAGATAATGATTCAAATATTTTTCTATCTAAAGTCTCTTCAATATGTAACGGTCCCTCTTTGCTTGTCGTGATAAAAGGCAATGATATTTTTGTTTTTTGCAATCCTGATAATTCACATTTAGCTTTTTCAGCAGCTTCAGTTAATCTCTGCAAAGCTTGTCTATCTCTTCTTAAATCAATATTATGTTTATTAAGAAATTTTTCAGCTAGCCAATCTACTATTTTTGAGTCAAAATTGTTCCCTCCTAATTGCGTATCTCCACAGGTGGCTTTAACATCAAAAACACCATTTGAAATTTTTAATAATGAAACATCAAATGTTCCTCCACCTAAATCAAATACCAAAACATTATTAGAAGAACTTTTTTCAAAACCATAAGCTAAAGCTGCTGCAGTAGGTTCATTTAGGATTCTATCTACTTTAATACCAGCTAATATTGCAGAATCCTTTGTAGCTTGTCTTTGAGATTCATTAAAATAGGCAGGGACAGTAATCACAGCTGAGTCAACAGTTTCTCCAAGATATGTCTCAGCATCATTAATTAATTTTCTTATTAGTGAACTAACCAACTCTTCTGGAGCATACTCTCTTTCTGTATTTGTACTAAGAACCCTGACACTTCCAGACTCATTTGCTTTGACATTATAAGGAACAGAAATACTAGTATCATCTAATTCATCCCAGTCGCTGCCAATGAATCTTTTTAAATTATAAAAGGTATTTTTTGGATTTAAAACAAGTTGTCTTCTTGCTTGATCACCTATTACTATTTCTTTGTCTTTTGTAAAACCAACTATTGAAGGCGTAGTTCTAGAACCTTCAGAATTTGCAATAACAATTGGTCGACCAGCTTCTATAACTCCGACAACAGAGTTAGTAGTACCTAAATCAATTCCAACTATTTGACCCATGATTTTAGATCGCTAAATTAAATCAAAATTTACTAATAATTTAATTAATTTTTATCTTAGATATCTACATATAATAGTAAAAAACAAATATTTTCAACTTAATTTAAATAAATAAGATTATTTATAACTTATCAATAAGATTACTTTCTATTTGAAAAAGTATTTTATAGATAATGTAGTTGATGTAGTTAACTAAAATAAACTAATATAAAACGGAGAGAGAGGGATTCGAACCCTCGATAAAGTTGCCCCTATACAGCATTTCCAGTGCTGCGCCTTCAACCACTCGGCCACCTCTCCCAAGATAACTATCTTAACCCTTTATCATCCCATTTTTGAGGAAATTTATTTGAAAAAGACTTTCAAAGTCACGATTAAAAATAAGGAAACTGGCAAGGTATACCAAGAACAGGTTAATAGAGATGCGTACATACTTAAGGAATTTGAAAAGAAAGGTTTCAAACTAGCGTTTTCATGTAGAAATGGTTGCTGCACAAGTTGTGCAGTTAAAATAAAATCTGGCACTTTGGAACAACCTGAAGCAATGGGTGTTTCTCAAGCCTTAAAAGATAAAGGTTTTGCACTACTTTGTGTTGCTAAAGCAACTTCAGATCTTGAGGTTGAAACTACATATGAAGATGAAGTTTACGATTTACAATTTGGACAATATTTTGGGAGAGGAAATACAAGAGTTGCGCCACCTTGGGAATTTGAGGAAGATTAATCATCATGTTTGAATTAAGTGAAATAAAGGAACTTGCTAATCAAGTAAACTTATTTAGTTTGTATGAAATAGCCAAGAACTCCGCTCAAATTGGTAATGAAATTTTAAAAATTAATTACAATAAAATTCAGAAAATATCATCAAAGGGTAGGAAAGGTGATCTAGTAACTAATGTAGATTTGGAAGTTGAAAATAAAATTAAAGAATATTTACTTGAAGAGAGCCCAAACATATCTATTAATGCAGAAGAATCAGGGAAATTAAATAAAAACTCGGACTTGACATGGTGTATAGACCCATTAGACGGTACGACAAATTATTCTCATGGATATCCTTTTTTTGGAACTTCTATTGGTCTTGTTTATAAAAATAAACCTATTATTGGGGCTATATCAGTACCTTACTTAAATGAACTATATTCAGCCTGTATAGGTTTAGGCTCATTTTGCAATGATACTGAACTTAAGGTATCGAATCCCTCTAATCTTTCTGATAGTCTACTTGTAACTGGTTTCTCATATGACAGATTTGAGACAGAGGACAATAATTATGCTGAATTTTGTTATTTAACACATAAAACTAGAGGAGTTAGACGAGGAGGAGCCGCAGCAGTTGATCTAGCATTTGTTGCTGCAGGAAAGGTAGATGGATACTGGGAAAGAGGATTAGAAGTATGGGACCTAGCGGCCGGTGCTATTATTGTAAAAGAAGCTGGTGGTATTCTTTCTGATTATCCATCAGGGGAATTTAATTTAAGTTCAGGAAGAATTTTAGCTTGTTCTCCCAGCCTTGAAAATGAATTAAAAAATGAACTAGATAATGTTTCTCCATTTAATAAAAAACTCTATACCTAAAATTTGTTAAATATTAAAATGTCAGACATAAAGGAAATTAAGTTAATCGATGTAAAAAATAATTCAAACATCATAAATAATCTAAATAGTATTTATAAACTATGGGGCTATGAAGAGGTATCACCCTCATTTATAAATACTTTAGAGACGATAAAGGGACGTGGCGTTATTGACGAAAATCAGGTTGTTGGAATAGTAAGTAATAATTCATTATGTCTAAGGCCAGAAATGACAACATCAATTGTTAAATTGTCATCTACTAGATTAATAAATAAGAAAAGACCTATACGTTTATTCACCAATGGAATGGTTTTTGATAAAAAACAAAATAATAAAAATTCATTTAAGTTACAAGAAAAATTGCAGAGTGGAATTGAATTAATTGGATATGATACAAAATACCCAGAAATTGAAGTTATTAATATTTTGTTTGATTCAATCGATAATATTAATTTGAAGGATGGTTGTAATTTATATCTACTAGTAAGCACAACAAAAATAATGGACTTAATACTGAACAAATATAAGAATAATAATATTGAAGAAATTAAGAAAAGTCTTGTTAATTTTGATCAAGATAATTTATCTAAATTAGGAATAGATGAAGATGATAAATATATTCTTAAAGATCTTTTATTCACACGTGGAGAGCCAATTGCAATATTAAAAAAATTAAAATCTATATACGGTACTAGTAAAACATTAGATGACTTAAATTTTTTATTTGAAACATTATCTAAAATATCAAATAAATATGGTGTTAAATTACAACTTGATCCCACTTTTCAACCTCACTTGAATTTATATGAAGGAATAGTTTTTCAACTAATAGGGGATAACGGTAAAAATAAAGGCGTCATCGCAAAAGGGGGAAGATATGATGAGTTAGTAAGATCATTTAGTCCTAATGAGAAAATATTTAATGGGATTGGATTTACAATTTCAATAGACATTTTAAGAAATTTAATTAAGGAAGAAAAGAAAGCTAAAAAAAAGATTTTATTGATGTTTAAAGATTCTTATTTGTTAGAAAAAGGTATGAATGAACAAAAAGTACAACAGAAAAAAGGAAATATTGCTGTCTTACATTTAAATCCTTGTGATGACTTGGCTAAAGCCAATCAAATTATGAAAGAAAATAATTGTAGTGAGATTTTATGGGTAAAATAAAACCTTTTAAAAATTTATTTTACTTTTTAATTCATATATTGTTCGGACAATACTCCTAATTAAACTTGATTAACTAGTTTTAACGAAATAAGATTTAATATGTTTGATTATTTTTAAATGGAAAAAGGCGAAATTCGTATTAATACCGAAAATATTTTCCCAATTATCAAGAAGGCAGTATATTCTGACCATGAAATCTTTTTAAGAGAACTTGTTAGTAATGGTGTTGACGCAATTAGTAAAAGAAGAATGGCCTCTATGGCAGGTGATTGCGAGAATACTGAGGAGGCTCTAGTAAAAATAACAATTAACCGTGAAAATAATACGTTAACAATTTCCGATAATGGAATTGGAATGAATGATGAAGAAATTAAGAAGTACATAAATCAAGTTGCATTTTCTAGTGCTGAAGAATTCCTAACAAAATACAAAAAAGAAAATGATGAATTCATAGGTCATTTTGGACTAGGTTTTTATTCAAGTTTCATGGTGGCAGATAGAGTTGATATATTAACTAAATCAGCAATTGGAGAATCAAAAGCTTTCAAATGGTCTTGTGATGGATCGCCAAATTTCACGTTAGAGGAATCAGAAAGAGAGACAATTGGTACAGATGTTATTCTTCACCTACTTGAAGATGAAAAAGAGTTTATAGAGCCTGAAAGGATTAAATCACTAATAAAAAAGTATTGTGACTTTATGCCAATAGATGTCTTATTAGAAGGAGAATCAATTAATAAGAAAAATCCTCCTTGGAGAAAACAAACTAGTGAATTAAAAGATGAAGATTATATTGATTTATATAAATACCTTTATCCATTTCAGGGGGATCCACTTTTATGGATTCATCTAAATACAGATTATCCGTATGACATTCAAGGGATATTGTATTTTCCAAAGTTGTCAGGTAGAGCTGATTGGGAAAAGGGAGAAATAAAACTATTTTGCAATCAAGTATTCGTAAGCGATTCAATTAAAGAGATAGTACCAAAATACCTCTTACCTCTAAGAGGAGTTATTGACTCTACAGATATACCCCTAAATGTCAGTAGAAGTGCATTACAAACAGATAGAAAAGTAAGGTCTATATCATCATTTATCTCAAAAAAAATCGCTAATAAACTGAAGGATTTGATAAGAAATTCTCCAGAATTTTATGCTGAAATTTGGGATTCAATCTCTGCCTTTATTAAAATTGGCGCTATCGAAGATGAAAAATTTGCTGATTTAGTAAATAACAGTATAATTTTCGAAACTATAATAAATTCTGAGAAAGACGTAACTAAAGATATTGAAAATAAATCCCTCATCAAGTCCAATGATAAATATTTCACAACTCTCGCAAATTACAAAGAGCGAAATAAATCAACTGATTCTAAAAAAATAATTTACTGTTCAGATTTGATTGCGCAGTCTAGTGCATTAAATATCTGTTTATCTGATAATAAAGAAGTTATTAAATCAGATCCCTTAATTGACGCACAATTTCTTCCATGGCTGGAAAGTAAAAATGAAGATTATCAATTCCAAAGAGTAGATTCAGAAATAAATGAACTAGAAGATAAAGAATCAAAAGAAATTGTAGATAAGGATGGCAAATCAAATACAGATATACTTAGAGATGCGATAGTTAAAGCTATTAATAATGAGAAAGTAACAGTTAAAGTGCACTCACTTTCAAGTAAAGATGCTCCACCTGCGATGATCTTGCTTCCAGAACAAATGAGAAGAATTAATGATATGGGAGCTTACATGGAACAAAAGATGCCTGGCTTACCTGAATATCATGTGCTCTTAATTAATAAAGAACATCCACTTATTGTTGGTCTTAACAAAATTACAGGCAACAAAATAATTATTGATGAAAAAGATCCTATTAAGAATCCATTGGCATCAAAAATTGCAAATCATGTTTACGATATGGCTAAGCTTTCCGTTGGTGGATTAGATCAAGAACAGATAATTAATTTGCAAAATAATAATGCCGAATTAATATCAGAATTACTTAATTCAACAAATTGAGTCATGTGCTAGAATTTTTAAAGATATAACTCAATAAATATGTCAAGAGTTTGCGAACTGACCGGTGCAAGAGCTAATAACGGGATGGCAGTGAGTCACTCACATATTCGTACAAAAAAATTGCAACAAGTTAATCTCCAAAAAAGGAGACTATGGTGGGAAGAAGGCAAAAAATGGGTAAACATAAAAATAAGTACCAAAGCCCTAAAGTCTATACAAAAAGTAGGTTTAGATAAATTTGCTAAATCAAATGGAGTTGATTTAAAAAAATTCTAAATTTGATGAGAAATTTAGTTGTAAGCTTATTAATACCATTTATTCTTTTATTTAACTGTAATTTAGCCTTCTCATTTGATTTTGCTCCTGAAGTTGGTGATTATGCTCCTAACTTTCAGTTAGAAGGTTTTAATAAAAATATAAAAACAAAAAAAACATGGGAATTAAGTGATTTTGAAGGTCAGTGGTTAGTTATGTATTTTTATCCAAAAGATTTTACAGCAGGTTGTACTCTTGAAGCTAAAGGTTTTTCCGATTTAAAAAAAGATTTTTCAAAATATAATGCCGAAATTGTTGGCATTAGCGCTGATAATGAAGATTCTCATGAAAGTTTCTGCAGCGAGAAATCCATAAACTACACTTTATTATCTGATCCTGACGGAATTATTAGTAATAAATATGGTTCCTGGATTCCTCCATTCTCAGATAGAAATACTTTTTTGCTTTCTCCAGATGGGAAAATTTCTTATAGATGGATAAGTGTTTTACCTATAAATCATGCTAAGGAAGTTCTCAACGTATTAAAGAAAAAAATATAAATTTTGCACGAATTATCATTTGGAACCTGGTTAATACATATTTCATCAGTAATAGAATGGATTTTTGCCATATTAGTCATAAACAAAATTTCTACATATAGAAAATATAATTTATTTTTTTGGTTAAGTCTCGCTATGGTCCCAAACTTAATAGGTGCTATGTGTGCGATCACCTGGCATATCTATGACAACCAAGAAAATCTTTACGGTCTAGTATCACTTCAAGGAATATTTACATTTATAGGTAATTCAACATTAGCCTTAGCTGCAATAATAATTTTTAAAAGGCAAGAGACTTATGATTGATTTATTTTTTAAATTTATAGAAAAATTAGGTTCAATTGATAACACATTTTTGTTCGCAGTATCAATAATTCCATATGCAATATTTTTGTTTTACTTATATAAAATCAAAGCTGTTAATATTTTTGTAAAAACAGGATTCTCCTTAACTGTTTTATTCGTATTCATAACTATATTGATATCTATCTTCACACTAAATTACTATGATAAAACCCTTGTTGAGGTTGACTTCCTGCATGGCTTTGCAGAATCCTTTCTAACACTAAGTGATTTTGTTATTTTGTTTGGATTTATAAAGTTGTTAAATAGCTTAGAAGTAAAAAACTCTTAAGACCTTTTACAATTTTGTGTTTTTTAGGTAAAAGTATTAGAGAATATATGAAAATAACAATTTTTTATGTTTACTACATTATTTGCAGCTGCAGATCCAGCAACTTTTTCTTGGTCTCCAAAGTGTGCCGTCGTAATGATTGCTTGTAATGTTTTTGCTTATGCAATTGCTAGAGCAACTATCAGAAAACCTAATGAAGGTTTTGAAATACCTAATTCAAAATTCTATGGTGGTTTAAGTCACGCATCAGTTGTAGGTGCTAATTGCCTAGGTCATATTTTCGGAATTGGAGCAATCTTAGGATTAGCCTCAAGAGGTGTTTTATAAATATTTATTTATTAAATATTTATTTATTAAATTTTTAATTAACTAACTTAAATTTCTTAACAATTTTATCTGCCATCTGATCAGGCATAAGTCCAAGTTTTTCTTTACTCTGATCAGGTGAAGCATGATCAACTAAAACATCAGGTATACCTATTCTGTATACAGGAATATTTATTTCATTATCGTTAAATAATTCAACTATTGCGGAACCAAAACCACCTATTAATGTTCCTTCTTCCATGGTTACAACTTTTTGAATCCTACTTGCTAAAGGCATAATAAGATTTTTATCGAGAGGTTTAACAAATCTTGCATTAACGATACATGCATTAATGTTCATATTTTTTAAGATCTTTGCTGTCTCGATTGCTGATGCGACCATTGAACCATAAGCAATAATTAAAATATCTTCTCCTTCTTCAAGTATTTCAGCTTCACCTATATTCAAAGGTTCCCAACCCTCATCCATTACAGCCACTCCTAATCCAGAGCCTCTGGGTATTCTTAGAGCTGTCGGACCATTATGGTTTATTGAAGTAATTAACATTCTCTGTAATTCAGACTCATCCTTTGGAGCCATCAATACAAAATTAGGTATAGATCTCATATAACTGATATCGTACTGACCTTGGTGAGTAGGACCGTCAGCTCCAACTATCCCAGCTCTATCGAGTACGAATGATACAGGTAAATTTTGTATCCCTACATCATGGATTAATTGATCGAATGCTCGTTGTAGAAAAGTACTATAAATAGCTACAACAGGTTTAAGACCATCACAAGACATTCCTGCCGCAAGAGTAACTGCATGTTGTTCTGCTATTCCTACATCGATATATTGATCTGGAATATTTTTTTGCAATATATCTAATCCAGTACCTGTAGCCATTGCTGCTGTAATACCAACGACTTTGCTATCTTGCTCACATATTTTTAATAAGGTTTGACCAAATATTTTACTATAACTAACAGGTTTAGGTTTCTTTGATGGAATAGATTTCCCAGTTGTAAGATCAAATGCAGACTGTGCATGATATCCAACCTGATCAGCTTCTGCATATGGATAACCCTTCCCTTTTGTTGTGACGACATGAACAAGCACAGGTCTTTTAAGTTTATGCGCAGCGTTAAAGGTCTTAACTAAGTTACCAATATCATGACCATCAATTGGACCCATATATGTAAATCCAAGTTCTTCAAAAACAGCTCCAACCTTAGGCACAGATAATCGTCTAACGCTTCCTTTAATATTTTTGAGTTCTTCTGGGATATCCTTACCAATTAGGGGAATATTTTTTACACTTTCTTGAACACTATCGGACAAAAATTGTAATGGTGGACTAACTCTTACTTTATTTAAGTAAGATGAAAGGGCTCCCACTGGGGGTGAAATAGACATATCATTATCGTTTAATACTACAACTAGAGGAGTATTTGGTAAGTGACCTGCATGATTTATAGCTTCTAATGCCATTCCTCCAGTTAATGCTCCATCTCCAATAACAGCGACACATTTATAATTTTCACCTTTTCTATCTCTTGCCATTGCCATTCCTAAAGCAGCTGAAATTGAAGTACTTGCATGTCCGGCACCAAAATGATCAAATTTACTTTCACTTCTTTTGAGATATCCCGCTACTCCATTTTGTTGTCTAAGGGAATCAAATTGACTAAAACGTCCTGTTATTAATTTATGAGGATAACCTTGATGTCCTACATCCCAAACAACTTTATCGAAGTCAAGATCAAGAGTTTGATACAAAGCCAATGTAAGCTCAACTACACCTAATCCAGGACCAAGATGTCCACCACTAGTAGAAACTACTTGAAGATGTCTTTCTCTAATTTGACAGGCAATTTCCTCTAATTGTGAGACAGTTAAGCCATGAAGTTGATTTGGATGACTTAACTCACTTAAAAGCATTTAACAAAAGTTGGTATCTATATAATCTAAAACGTGGAGGTGCAAAATGAGTATTTTTTTTGAAATAGATCATGTAATGTTTTATTAGATTAATAATTAATGCTAAAAATATATATATGAATGATTATTTTGAAAAAATACTTCAAGCTGAAGTCTATGAAGTAGCTAAAAAAACACCGCTAGAGAGAGCTCATAATTTAAGTAATACACTTAATAATGAAGTTTTTCTAAAAAGAGAGGATCTTCAAGATGTATTTTCATTCAAAATAAGAGGGGCATACAACAAGATGAGTAAGCTCACTAAATCTCAGCTTACTCAGGGAGTAATTACTTCAAGCGCTGGCAATCATGCTCAAGGTGTTGCACTTAGTGCTCTCAAATTAAATTGCCAAGCAACCATATTAATGCCAATTACAACACCTCTAGTAAAAGTTAATGCAGTAAAAAATTTAAAAGCAAAAGTTATATTATTTGGTGATAATTATGATGAAACTTACAAAGAGGCAATAAGGATTAGCCATGAAAGAAATTTGTGTTTTATTCATCCTTTTGATGATCCAGATGTAATAGCTGGACAAGGAACTATAGCTATTGAACTTGAACAACAACTTACGGAAAAACCTTATGCAATTTATATTGCTGTTGGTGGTGGTGGATTGATATCAGGAATTTCTTTATATATAAAAAAAATATGGCCTGAAGTAAAAATAATTGGCGTAGAACCTGAAGATGCAGACGCTATGTCAAAATCCTTGGAAGAAGAAAAAATTGTGGAATTACCCTCTGTTGGTCAATTTGCAGATGGAGTGGCGGTTAAAAAAATTGGTAAAAATACTTTTGATATTGGGAGAAAATATATAGATAAGATGATTAGGGTTAATACTGACGAAATATGTGCTGCAATAAAAGACGTTTTTGAGGATACTAGATCAATACTAGAGCCCGCAGGTGCCTTATCAATAGCAGGAATGAAAAAGGATATTTTAAATTCGAATCATTCAAATAAAAAAATGGTTGCGATTGCATGTGGTGCAAATATGAATTTTGAGAGGCTTAGATTTGTAGCAGAGAGAGCAGAACTTGGAGAGTGTAAAGAAGTAATGATGGCTGTTGAAATTCCGGAACGTGCTGGAAGTCTAATTGATTTCTGTAAGTTACTAGATAATAGAAATTTAACAGAATTTAGCTATAGGATGTCGAATTCTAAGAATGCACAGATCTTTGTTGGAGTTCAAGTCTATGGGTTAAATGATAAAAAAAATCTATTAAATATATTTAGAAATTCTGAGTACTCTTTTATTGACATAAGTGATGATGAATTATCTAAAAATCATCTAAGACATATGGTAGGTGGAAGATTACCTAAAAATTTTAATGAGATGGACTATAGAAACTTTGTAGAGCTTTTATACAGATTTGAGTTTCCTGAAAGGCCTGGCGCATTAATAAACTTTTTAAATAATATGCAATCTAATTGGTCTATAAGCGTCTTTCACTACAGGAATTATGGTGCTGATGTAGGGAAAATTGTTATTGGTGTTTTAATCGATAAAAATGAAATATTAGAGTGGAATAAATTTGTAAGAATTCTAGGCTATAAATTCTGGGATGAAACTCAAAACGATACATATAGATTATTCCTTGGT
Source organism: Prochlorococcus sp. AG-355-M18 (assembly GCA_003280725.1). Lineage (GTDB taxonomy): Bacteria > Cyanobacteriota > Cyanobacteriia > PCC-6307 > Cyanobiaceae > Prochlorococcus_A. The sequence goes on from QCED01000006.1 coordinate 59,187, forward strand.
GCATCAGATTAAATTTAAGGTAAATTAGGTAAGATTTCGGTAATTAAAATCAATCAATCTGATCTAAATACCACTCCAATATCTGATATAGATCTAGTTACTAAAGTTGAAGCTGTTCTATATTTGAAAGGCAGACCAATAACAAAAAAGGATCTTTCAGAAATTACAAATTCTGATATCAACTCAATTAATGATGCAATTAATGATCTAAAAAGTAAATACTCTAATCCCAAATCAGCTATTGAATTAAATGCAAATAATAATAGTTTTTCTCTCGAACTAAAATCCAGTCTTAATGAATTCGTTGATGACTTACTACCATCTGATTTGAAGACATCCGAATTAAGGACACTAGCAACTATTGCGATCAAAAAAAAGATCCTGCAATCGGATCTTATACTTCTTAGAGGTTCAGGAGCCTATGACCATATTAAAGAATTATTAGAAAAGAAATTTATTGTCAAACGGAAGCAGAAAGATGGTAGATCATATTGGTTATCTTTATCAGAAAAGTTTTTTCAAACTTTTGCTGTAAGTAATGAATATCTCTCAAATATAGGAAGCAGCGATAATAAGTAAATGTTAATATATAAATATGAATACAGACAGTTTAGGATCAATCTTCGGTGTTCTTAGTCAAACTCTAAGAATTTACTCAATTTTATTGTTAATAAGAGTTTTATTAACTTGGTTCCCTAGCATTGATTGGAGTAATGCTATATTATCAGCACTTTGTTCAATTACAGACCCATATTTGAACATTTTTAGAGGGGTAATACCTCCTATAGGTGGATTTGATATTTCTTCATTGCTTGCATTTTTACTCCTAAATTTCCTGGAAGGTCAATTATATAATTTATCTTTTATTTAAATTCTGTTTAAAGTAATTTATTTACCTGTTATCTCCAGAACCTCTTATTTTTCCTTTAGCAGCTCTTAATTTTAATTTTTCAAGGTTTTGTATAGCGACATCCTCTAAATTAAAATTTAATTCAGTACAAAGATTTGATATGTACCACAAAACATCTCCCAACTCTTTTTTAATACCTAATTTTGATTCATTATCAAATATTCCATTTTTATCTCTTATGACTTTTTTTACTTTTTCTGCTACCTCACCAGCTTCTCCAACTAAACCAAGAGTTGGATAAATATTATTTGAGCCTAAATCTGGATATTGTGCAGTTTCTCTAGCTTTTTTCTGATAAGTTTTAAAATCCATGACTTAAATAACTAACTTTGGGTATGGTAAATTTATTTATATCTAGCAATATTATCTATATATGTCGAATATTGATTTAAAAAGAAGAACAAAAATAGTAGCAACTATTGGCCCTGCAACTCAAACTGAAGAGATAATTACAGATTTAATTAAAGCTGGAGTAACTACATTCAGATTAAATTTTTCACATGGAGACCATAAAGATCATGCTGAGAGAATAAAAACCATAAGAGAAGTATCAAAGAAATTAGATATAGATATTGGAATATTGCAAGATCTTCAAGGACCAAAAATAAGATTAGGGCGGTTTAAAGATGGTCCAGTAAAAGTTAAAAAAGGTGATAAATTCACTTTGACATCAAATGAAGTCGAATGTACAAATACTATTGCAAATGTAACCTACGACAAACTTTCTCAAGAAGTTAGCGAAGGGAAAAGAATACTGTTAGATGATGGAAAAATAGAAATGATCGTTGAAAAAGTTGATATAAAAGCTAATAATCTAGAGTGCATGGTAACTGTAGGAGGGGTTCTTTCAAACAATAAAGGTGTTAATTTTCCAGATGTTCAATTATCAGTAAAAGCATTAACAAAAAAAGATAAAGAGGATTTAAAGTTCGGATTATCTGAAGGAGTTGATTGGGTAGCACTAAGTTTTGTAAGAAATCCATCCGATATAAATGAGATAAAAGATTTAATAAACAAAAATGGGCATTCAACTCCTGTAGTCGCAAAAATAGAAAAATTTGAAGCAATTGATCAGATCGATACGGTATTACCTTTATGTGATGGGGTTATGGTTGCAAGAGGTGACTTGGGTGTAGAAATGCCTGCTGAAGAAGTTCCTCTTTTACAAAAGGAATTAATAAGAAAAGCTAATTCATTAGGTATCCCAATAATAACAGCGACTCAAATGCTTGATTCTATGGCTTCTAATCCAAGACCTACTAGGGCCGAAGTTAGTGATGTTGCAAATGCAATTCTGGATGGTACAGATGCTGTAATGCTTTCAAACGAAACTGCAGTAGGAGATTATCCGGTAGAGGCAGTTGAAACAATGGCAACCATAGCAAGAAGAATTGAAAGGGATTATCCACTTAAGGCTATTGAAAGCCATTTACCCAGTACTATCCCAAATGCTATTAGTGCAGCAGTAAGTAATATAGCTAGACAACTTGATGCAGGAGCTATAATCCCTTTAACAAAATCAGGTTCTACCGCTCGAAATGTAAGTAAATTCAGACCACCAACACCTATCTTGGCAACAACTACTGAGAGGAGTGTAGCAAGAAGATTACAACTTGTTTGGGGAGTTACTCCAATAGTAGTTAAAAATGATGAAAGAACAGCAAAAACTTTTAGTTTAGCTATGCAAATTGCTCAGGAAATGGGGATCCTAAATCAAGGAGATTTAGTAGTTCAAACTGCAGGTACATTAACTGGAATTAGTGGATCTACAGATTTGATAAAAGTCGGTTTAGTAAGGAAGATTGTATCAAGAGGAATTTCAATAGGGGAAATCGGTGTTACTGGTAAAGCAAGAATAATTAAAACTAATCTTGATATATCCTTAATTTGCCCAGGAGAAATATTATTTGTTCCGAATGAATTAATGAAAAATATTCCACTTAGTAAAAATATTGCCGGCATTGTAACGAACCAAAATGTAAATGATGTTTATGCTTTGTTTAACAAAAATAATATAAAGATTTCTACTATTTGTAATTTAGAAAATATGGATAATCATCAAATTAGTAATGGCGACCTTATTACACTACAGCTTAATGAAGGTGTCATATACATGGGACAAATTGAAGATGATGAAGCAATAGATAAATATAAATATGTCTAGGAATATCTCAATAAAAGAAGCCTTAGGCATGGCCACAAAAACATTAGTTTCGAACAAATTGAGAAGTTCGTTAACAATGCTAGGGATAATTATAGGAAATGCTTCTGTTATTACACTTGTTGGACTTGGTAGAGGTGCCCAAACATTAGCAAAAAACCAATTAAGTAATTTAGGTGCCAATGTTTTATTTATAGTTCCCGGAAATAACGACACAAGAAGAAGAGGTATTTCATTTCCTAAAAACCTAGTTTTAGAAGATGCAGAAGCAATAAAAGATCAAGTACCAACAGTTAAAAAAGTAGCTCCTCAAATTTCTGCTAACGAAATAGTGCAATCAAATTCTAAAAGTTTAAATATATCAATTGCAGGAGTTACCCCTGAATTTCTTGAAGTAAGAAGCTTTGAAGTAGATAAGGGAAGATTTATATCAAAAAGTGATGTTAATAGTGCAAGAAGTTATGTTGTAATAGGTCCTGATCTTAAAGACGAATTTTTCAAAGATAAATCTTCATCACTTGGAAAAAAAATCAGAATAAAAGACCACACTTATGAAATTGTCGGAATATTAAAACCAAAAGGTGCTGTATTTGGAAGTAATCAAGACAAAAATGCTTATATTCCATTAACCACTATGGTCAATAGGATTACAGGGAAGGACCCGACATATGGAGTAAGTTTAAGCTTCATTAGTGTTGAAGCGATAAATAAAAATGCAACTAGTGCTGCTAAATTTCAGATTACTAACTTACTAAGGCAAAGACATAAAATAATCAGAGATGATGACTTTGCTGTTAGATCTCAAGAAGATGCATTGAATATAGTAACCAACATAACAAGTGGATTAACGTTTTTATTAGCTGGTATTGGGGCAGTATCTTTAGTGGTTGGAGGTATAGGAATCATGAATATTATGCTTGTATCTGTTAGCGAAAGGACTGAAGAGATTGGACTTAGAAAAGCAATAGGAGCTAAACAGTCAGATATATTAATTCAATTTTTAATTGAGGCATTGATTTTATCTACTATTGGAGGATTAATTGGAACAACAACGGGATTATCAGGAGTTTTTCTTTTATCTCTGATAACACCACTTCCTGCCTCAGTAGGAATTACAACTACTTTTTCTACCATGATCATTTCAGGATCAATAGGTTTAATCTTTGGGGTTTTACCTGCAAAAAGAGCTTCTAAATTAGATCCAATTGTTGCATTGAGAAGTTTGTAAATAGAATTTATAATGCTCAATTTTTATAAATTAATCGAGATACTTGTGAGTCTTCAATTACTTGTAATTACATCAATGTTACCTGTTTATATTCCACTTCCTTATATCTATAAATCTATTAATAACATTGATTTGCCAATCACTTGGCAAATACCAACCATAATTTTATTAACACTTATATTTCATAAAAAAGTTGTTATCAGAGCATTTTCTATATATCTAATTTTGGGGTTATTTATATTTCCTGTCTTTCATCAAGGCGGTTCAATAGGTTATTTGCTCAGTCCAAATTTTGGTTATTTATTAGGTTTATATCCATTAATCAAAATAATTGATAATTTAAATACTAGAAAAAAAATAAGCGTTGGAAACTTTTTAAAAAATGGATTTATAGCAATAGGTGCTATGCATTTAACTGGAATATTTTACAACTTTATACAAATCATACTCTACAGTCAATTTGATTTATTTTTATATAATTTAGGGAAATACTCATTAGGTAAGATTGGATATCATTCATTAATGCTTTTTCCACTTTTATTACTTATTAAACCTATAGAACGTTTAAAACTTAGCAAATAATGATTAATAAAATACAAACTAAATTATATTTTTTATCTTTAAGTATTTTTATTGTTCTAATAGATCAATTTACAAAATATTTAATGTTTAATAATTATGAATTATTAATCAATAAAGATTTTCTTTTATTCAAATTAGACTTTGTAAAAAATTACGGAGCAGCATTTAACATCTTTAATGGTAGTAGAATATTTTTATCTTTAATAAGTATTTTTTTTTCAATATTACTTATTTATTTGATATTTAGGAAAAATACATTAAACTCATTCGACCTTTATTCTTATAGCTTTATCCTTGGGGGAACTATTGGTAATGG
>QCED01000007.1 GCA_003280725.1 Prochlorococcus sp. AG-355-M18
TCATAGTAATCACCGCCTAACTGGAGTGCAGGCCTACAATGTGCTGCAAGGTCTAGACCATAAATAGTTGGACAATAATCTGGAAGAAGTTGAGATTGTATTTCAGCACCAGTAGAAATTTCTCTATCAACGTTCTCATGTTTTTTGTTAGTTTTTATTAAGCAATAATTTTCTAATCCGACGGCAAGACAATTTTTAATGAAATTAAAATTACTATCTTCACTAATTGATTCACTTGATATATTTTTGCTAAAGATATAAATAAATCCTCTACATTTTCCTCTAGATAATATTTTTTCTGTTTCAATTTTATATTCTTTAAAATTATTTTTTAAAGCATTCTCAAAAGTTAAAATTTCTCTTATCTTAAAATTTTTAGAAAAATTAAATTTATTAAAAAAAATATGAATATCTTCTTTTATTTTTAAAAATTCATTATTAGCAGAAATTTGGATATTTTGATACCATATTTCTCCCTCGGAATTTAAAGGAATAATTAATATTATTTTTTCTTTGAAAATATGTTTAAAAAGTAAGCTTATATAATCCAATAATTTATTTATATTAGAAAAAGATTTTAAATAATATGCTAACGAAGATGCGATTTCAACGAATTTGTATTTATTTTTCAAGGATAATTTAGTTTCGTTTTTTAAAAACTTTTGAATATTCTTATTAGAAAATAATTTTTCTTCTTGATTATTAGTCACAACTTATTTAATAGATAAATATGTTTTAACATTAAATTTTATTTTTTAAAAAAAATTAATCAAATATTTATTTATCTGCAAGCAAAGCCTCCACAAATTCAAAACTATTAAATGGTCTCAAATCTTTTATACCCTCTCCAGCCCCAATGAATCTTATAGGCAAATTAACTTCTGAAGAGACAGCTAAAGATACGCCTCCTCTAGACGTGCCATCTAATTTAGTAATAATTGCTCCACTTAGATTTGCTGATTTAGCAAAACTTTTTGCTTGTTTTAAGCCATTTTGACCTTGACTAGCATCTAAAACTAATAAAGATTCAACAATTGCATCTGGAACCTTTTTATCAATAATTTTTTTTATTTTTGCTAATTCATCCATCAAATTAATTTTAGTTTGCAATCTACCAGCTGTATCAACTAGTAATAAATCTATATCTCGTTTTTTTGCAGAATTGATTGCATCAAAAACTACAGCAGCTGGATCAGCATTTTTTGATTGATTAGATATAACATCAACATTACTCCTTTCACCCCAGACTTTTAGTTGTTCTACTGCCGCCGCTCTAAAAGTATCAGCCGCTGCTATCAAAGTTTTGTAATTACTCCTTGAAGATAAATATGCTAACTTTCCCAAAGTAGTAGTTTTGCCTACACCATTAACTCCTACTAGTAACCAGACGTTTAACTTACCTTTTTCAGGTATTAAAATATCAATGCCTGAATCTTTTATTGGCTTATCAATAATTAATTTTAATTCTTTTTTTAAAAATTTTATTCCAGCTTCTCCTCCAACAACTTCTTCATTTAATTTTTTTCTAAGTGAGCTTATCACTTTATCCGTTGAATCAATACCAACATCAGCTCTTATTAATAGGGTTTCTAAATCATCAAGTGACTCAGGAGTAAGAGGGTCATCTCCCAATTTATCCAACAATTCAGTAACAAAACCTTTTCTTGTTTCTTCTAATCCTCTTCTTAATTTTGTTAACCAGTCAATTTCATCTATTGATATTTGATTTATTTTTTTTCCTTTAGCTGCTAATACCATTGCCGACCAAGTAAAATTATCATCAAATTCCCCTAATTCAGGCTCATAAATAATTTGAGGCGGTCCAGAAGCATTTTCTTCTCTAGGACTATCTATAAAAACTTGCTTTTGTTCCTCTTGTTTTTGTAATTCTTGTTTTTGTTCCTCTTGTTTTTGTAATTCTTGTTTTTGTTCCTCTTGTCGTTTTTTTAAAAGAGCGTATGCTTGTGCAGCCCACTCTCGAGAATTATCAGATTCAGTATTAGTCATTGATATTTTTAATTCATATTTAGTAAATTTTAAAATACTATTTGTTTATATCAAAAAATTATTGCAATTTAACTGTTTGTAATCTCCTTAATACTCCATTGATAAATTTTCTTCCTTGCATATCACTATATTTATTAGCTAGATTTACTGCCTCGTCACAAGAAACAGCAACAGGTGTACTTAAAAAATTAATATCCACATAAGCTAAACGCAAAATATCCCGGTCAATTCTTGGTAATCTTTTTAATCTCCAACCATCCATAACTTTATCAATATCAGAGTCAATAGTTCTTATGTTATTAATAACCTTACTTATCCTTTTATTTACATCCTCTCTTATATCAAGTTGACCGCTTGAAACTATCAATTTTGGAAAATCTAAAGTTTGTGAAAGTGTATTCATTACACTTTCAATTTTTTGTAAAGATGTCTTTAACTCGACTCTAACATTTGCAAAAGAAGAATTAACCCCATCTTGCAATTCACTATCTAATATTTTTTGTGATGCATTTTCTAATTCAGATTCACAGTTATCTAACTCATCTCTGCAATGATTTATTAGAGTATCCAAAGCAGATTCAAAAATCTCTTCTATTTGAGATTTATTTAATTTGAAATCATTTTTATCATTAACTAAGCCTAAAGAAATTAATGATAACTCTCTAGAAAGGGATCTATTATTCATCAATTAAGAAGAAGTATTAGTAGAAGCACGTAGTTGGGAAAATAATTTTGCAAATGTTGGGTTTGTCATATTATTTTTCTCATCTGGATTAACTATTCCAGCAGAAATTATTGTTCTAAATGCATCCTCAACAGAAATATCCAAATCTTTAACAGAAGACTCAGGAACCAATGTATACCACCCAGTAGTCGGATTAGGTGCTGTAGGAATAAAAACACTCAACAACTTTTCTGCCAATTCTGGCTGCAAAGAAGGACCCACATCTCCAGTTACAAAGCCTACGCTATAAAGTCCCTCTCGTGGATATTCAACTAAAACAACTCTTCTGAATCTATTAGATTTATTACTTAAGAAAGTTTCAAGTAATTGTTTAAGAGTTTTATAAACAGCCCCAGCTACGGGAATTTTTGATAAGGTTCCCTCTCCAAATTCTAATAACCATCTCCCTACGAAATTTCTAGCCATCAAACCTATGAGTAAAATAGCTAATAAAGGAACAGTTAAACCCAAAGTAAGATTAATTAAATCTTGCAAGAAAGGATTTAAAGTAATGAAAGGATTTAACTGCTTAGGTACAGAAGTTACTAATGTTAAAACAAATTTACTAACTAATGATGACAGCCATATGGTCGTTGCTAAAGGGATTACAACCAGCAAGCCAGCTATAAGATCATTTTTTAGATCCTGTTGAAGCCTAGATCCTAGGTTCGAATCTTGATTTTGATTAGATTCAACCAAAATAATGTTTCTAACTATATTAACTTTACTAGTAATTTAACTGTTTTTACTTGATTGGGATATATTTTTTTTTAATAAATTAAAATTATTTGTTAGTTTTCCCTGCAAAAATACCTTTTAGAAGAAAAGATATACATAATAAGAGAATGATCAATACAATTCAAGAAAAAAAGAAAATAAGTAAAAAATTAAAAGAGAGAGCAATTTTTGAAGGTTTTACAATAGCGGGAATTGCGTCAATTCCAGGCAGTTCGCGAATAAAATTAAGAACTAATGCATTAGAAAGATGGTTATCAAATAACCACCATGCTGAAATGAAATGGATGGAAGCAGAAAAAAGAAAAAACATAGGCTCACTGCTTGAAGGTGCTAGAAGTGTTCTAAGTGTTGGATTTTCTTACATCAACTCACACAAAAGTAAGGACAATTCGTTGAAAGTAGGAAAATTTGGTCAAGGAGAAGATTACCATAAAGTAATTTACAAAAAATTAAAAAATATTGGTAAATGGATCAACTTAGAAATTCCAGATTGCAAGTGGAAAATATGTATTGATACTTCACCTCTTCTTGAAAAAGCATGGGCTGAGGAATCAGGTCTTGGTTGGATAGGTAAAAATAGTAATTTAATAAGCAAAAAAAATGGTTCTTGGCTCACTTTAGGTTTTATGATCCTTACAAAAGAATTAATAGCTGATAATCCTCATCAATCGCTCTGCGGCAAGTGTGATAAGTGTATTGAACATTGTCCAACAAATGCAATAGTAGAACCTTTTGTAATACAATCAGATTTATGCATTGCCTATCACACGATAGAAAACAGAGAAAAAACTTTCCCAAAAAAAATACAAGAAAACTTAAATGGATGGGTTGCAGGATGTGATATTTGTCAAGATGTATGCCCTTGGAATGAGTCCGTACCATACAATAACACTATTGAAACTACTCCAAAAAAATGGATTAAAAATCTTGATATCGATTCATTAAAATGGGACGATGAAACTTGGAAAAAAAATCTTCAAGGAACAACATTAAAAAGGATTAAACCATGGATGTGGAAAAGAAATATTAAAGCGAATTTAAAGGATAAAATGATGACATGAAGAAGCTTATAAAAAATATACTTTTTTTCTCTTTGATAATTTTTTACTTTTTAAAAATAGAAAAAGTTCAATCAATTATTCCCTATTATTATTATCCAACAGAAAAAAATTTACAAAAAGAAAGTTTATCACTCGGCAAAAATGCATATCAACTTTTATATTTTGGTCAAAATAGAGATAGCCTTAACTTAGCAAAATTAGCTGTAAGAATAAATAAAACCGATGAAAAACTATGGTTAATTTTATCTGAAACACAAGTAGCTAACAAACAATACAAAAACGCTTTAAATTCATTAAATAAGGCTCAAAAAATCAATTCAAATATTAGCGAAATATATTTTGCGAAAAGTAATATTTACTTACAAATTTCACAACAAAAAAATGCAAAAGATGCTTTAGAGACTGGCTTAAAAATTGAACCAAAAAATCATAAAGCAATTTTTCAATTAGGCAATATTTTTTTAATGGAGAAAAATTATATAAAAGCTATCAAGTTATTCAATCAATCTGTAAAAATCAAACCTGATTTCTGGCAAGCAATCAATAATAAAGCTTTAGCTTATTTCGAGAAAAACAACATAGAATTATCAATTAAATTTTTTGAAAAGGCCATTTCAATTCAAGACAATGCTGAGCCTATATTAGGACTTGCCTCATGCTTAAGAGTTAAAGATATCGATATAGCGATTGAACTAGCAAAAAAAGCTTTGTCAAAAGATCCTAACTATGTTGATTATGATTATAGAAAAAAACAGTTATGGGGAGAACAATTGCAAGCCTCAACAGAAATCCTTTTGCAAAATGAAAAGCTTAAAAAAGATGTAATACTTGCAAAATCTAAAATAAATGCATCTTCTTAATTTTCAGTACTGGTAAATATTTGTTTGTCTATTAGTCTTAATTTAGTTAATTAATAAATATTCAATTTAGAGCACTAATGGATAAAGAAAAATTCAGTTCTATTTCACTCCAAGAAGAAATGCAACGTTCTTATTTAGAGTACGCAATGAGTGTAATAGTTGGACGTGCCCTACCAGATGCAAGAGACGGGCTTAAGCCTGTACAACGAAGAATTCTATTTGCAATGCACGAATTAGGATTAACACCAGATAGACCTTTTAGAAAGTGTGCGAGAGTTGTTGGAGATGTACTTGGGAAATACCATCCTCATGGGGATCAAGCAGTATATGATGCACTGGTAAGGCTAGTACAAAATTTTTCAACCAAATATCCTACTCTTGACGGCCATGGAAATTTTGGATCTGTAGATAATGATCCACCAGCAGCTATGAGATACACAGAGACTAGATTAGCTCCGATAGCACACAAAGGATATCTTGCAGAGATTGGATCAGATACAGTAAATTTCTCAAATAACTTTGATGGTTCACAACGAGAACCAGATGTCCTTCCTGCCCAGCTACCTTTTTTATTGTTAAACGGATCATCTGGCATTGCTGTTGGAATGGCAACAAATATTCCTCCTCATAACTTAGGGGAACTTGTCGATGGCTTGATTGCTTTAATAGAAAATAATGATATAAATAACAAAAAACTTTATAATATTATTAAAGGCCCTGATTTCCCAACAGGCGGAGAATTAATTTATGATAAGTCAATAAAAGAACTCTACGAAACAGGTAAAGGATCTATCACCATAAGAGGCGTGATAAATAAAGAAGAAATAAATTTAGGCAAAGGTAAACATAAAAAAAATGCATTAATTATTTCAGAACTCCCTTATCAAGTCAGTAAAGCAGGTTGGATTGAAAAACTAGCAGAACTTGTTAATTCAGGCAAGATTTATGGTATATCTGACATAAGAGATGAAAGCGACAGAGATGGCATGAGAATAGTAATAGAGTTAAAAAAAGATTCTAATACTGAACTTATAGTTTCTAATTTATATAAAAAAACGACTCTCCAAACAAACTTTGGCGCAATATTTTTAGCTTTAATTAAAGGAAAGCCAGTACAACTCAATTTAAAGCAATATCTAAATTTTTTTCTTGAATTTAGAGAAGAAACAATAAGAAAAAGAACTAATTATTTTTTAAAAAATACTCTTGAAAAACTAGAGATATCGGAAGGTTTATCTAAAGCAACAAAAGATATAAAAAAAGTAATCGGGATAATTGAAAACTCAGAAAATTCTGCAGAAGCAAAATCAAAATTAACAGAAAAATTTTTATTAAGTGAAAAGCAAGCAAACTCTGTTTTAGATATGCCACTTAAAAAATTAACAACTCTAGAAAAAAATCAAATTGATAATGATATAAAAAATATGGAAGAACAAAAGAATTACTTTCAGAAATTATTAAATGAGAGAAAATTATTACTTCAATTACTTACAGAAGAATTATTAATTTTAAAGAAAAAATATAATGTTAAACGAAAAACAAAACTTCTTAAAAATATAGATCAAAATGAGGAATTAGAAGCACTTAATAATCAAATATTAGAAGATTTAATAAATAAAAAAACAAAATTATGTATTGACAATAGACTATATTTGAGAAAAATGATTTTAAGTAATTACAAGAAATCATTTGAGAATACAAATAAAATTATTGATAATAAAAATATTCAAAAATTTATATGTAATATAGATAAAAATGCAAAAATAATAGGGATAACATTTACTGGAAAAGTTTTTCATATTGATTGGGAATCAAATATAAATAATGACTATAAATTAGATAATAAAAATCTTGGGAATATTGATCCTAAGGAGATAATAAATTTTCATTTAATTAAAAAAGGAATAAAAAATTATTTATGTATTTTAAATTCAGATGGAAGATTTAAAAAAGTTCTATTTGATGAAGATATGATTAAAAGTAATAGGTCATTTTCAATTACAAAATTAAAAAATAATATAAAAACAATTGACTCATTTGTATTAGATGAAATAAAAAATTTATTAATATTAACTTCAATAGGTAGAATTTTTAAATTTAATTTGTCAGATAAAACCTTGGCGCCAACAACTAAACAATCCCAAGGATTAATACTTGCAAAACTTTTACCAACTGAAAAAATTGTTTCTTGTTGTTCATATAAAAATAACGATGATATTTATCTAATTACTAAACAAGGAAAAATATTCTATTTAAATAATAATGAAATCGGTTTTGCTAATGAATACACTCTAGGTTATTTAAATGAAAAAACTCAACTTAAAAACGATTACTTCCTTAAAATAATGCCTAGCAATAATTACCTTGATATTGAAACTAATAAAAATAAATCTGCTAGATTTAATTTTGATAAATTAAATTTTGAATCTGATCAAACAAATTACTTAATTAACTATCTAGAGTTAAATCAAGACGAATATCTCGAAAATTGTTATCGACTTGAGAATTTTCTTGACTAAGATTTATATTCATTCTCAACCCAATTTAAATACTCTTTATTAACTGTGCCGGTTACATAAGAGCCAGTAAAACAACTCATTTCCAAATCTTTAATTCCAGAATCACCAATAATAGATTTGCGTAAATTTTCGACACTTTGATAAACAAGATTATCTATTTCAAGATGATCTGCAATTTCACTTATCGTTCTATCGTGTGCTATTAATTCATCTCTATTGGGCATATTAATTCCATAAACATGAGGAAAACGAACAGGGGGGGGCTGCAGATGTAAAAAAAACTTTATTTGCGCCTGCAACTTTAGCCATTTGAACAATTTCTTTTGAAGTAGTACCTCTTACTATGGAATCGTCAACAATTAATACATTTTTATTTTTAAACTCTGCACTCATAGCGTTTAATTTTTGTCTAACGGATTTTTTACGTTTTTGCTGGCCAGGCATTATGAATGTTCTCCCAACATATCTATTTTTAAAAAAACCTTCTCTATATTCTATGCCTAATTGTCTTGCAACTTGCATAGCCGCAGGTCGCGAAGAATCAGGAATAGGCATTACAACATCAACATCCCCTGTATTAATTGTTTTTTTAATTGTTTCCGCAAGGTAATCTCCCATTTTTAAACGAGCTTTATAAACAGAAATCCCGTTCATAATTGAATCAGGCCTTGCAAGATATACATATTCAAAAGCGCATGGAAATAACATTGGTTTTTCAGAGCATTGCTTAGAAAAAAACTCGCCATTAAGATTTATAAAAACAGCTTCTCCAGGATCTACATCTCTTACGACTTGATAATCATTATTCTCAAGAACTAAAGATTCACTTGCAACCATCCACTCTTCTTTTTTTGTAGTTAATGAAAGTCTTTTTCCTATTACTAGAGGCCTAATACCGAAAGGATCTCTGAAAGCTAATAAACCATGTCCTGAAATTAATGCGATTGAAGCGTATGATCCCTGAATTCTTTTATGCAAAGATTTGACGGCATTAAAAATAATATCAGGTTCTAACTCTTGATTATGAATTTGTTCTTGCAATTCTGTCGCAAATACATTTAATAGCATTTCAGTATCACTAGAAGAATTTGTATGCCGCTTATCAATCTTAAATAACTGTTTTTCTAAATCTCTGGTATTGGTCAAATTACCATTATGTATCAAAACAATTCCATAAGGAGCATTTACATAAAAAGGCTGTGCTTCTTCTACACTTTCTGCTGACCCTTTTGTTGCATATCTGACATGACCTAAACCAATTTTACCTATTAAATTCCTCATATCTCTTGTCCTATAAGCAGTGCTGACTTGGCCTTTGGCCTTATGTAAATGAAAAATAGTATTTTCCATTGTTGCTATACCAGTTGAGTCTTGACCTCTATGCTGAAGAAGCAAAAGACTATCGTAAATTTGTTGATTTACATCATCAGAAGAGACTATTCCAACTATTCCGCACATAACCTAATTTCTGTATAAATTTGATATTTGAACAATTGTTTTCATTTTTATAAATAATCTGAAATACTATTATTAAATTTTTCGGTTAATTCCTCAACCCTAATATTGCAGATATTTTTATCTTGAATTTTTATCTTAAGATTTTTGTTAGAAACATGTCCTATTTGTTTAATATATATACTTGATGGATATTTTTTTTGAATTTTTTTTAAATAATCCAACCATTCTTCTTCCTTAACTTTATCTATAGAAAAAATTATCCTGGAACCTCCTTCAGCAAACAACAAATTATCATATCTATTTAAGTCTTGCTGTAATTCTATCGTTGCACCCTTTGAGGACAAAATACAACATTCTGCCAAAGCCACTGCTAAGCCACCATCGCTTATATCATGAGAAGAAATCACAAAACTTTTTAAAATAGCATTTCTTATAAAACTCTGACAAAGCTTCTCGTCCGGTAAATTTAGTTTTGGGGGCCTACCTGTAATTTCTCCGTGAAAATACTCCAAATATGAACTTGCGGCAATTGTTGTTTCTGAGTTATGAGATCCAATCAACCAAATTTGATCATCCATATTTTTCCATTTACTATTTATAGCTTGATCAACATTATCTATCTTTCCAACCATTCCAATCACTGGAGTAGGATTAATAGGAGTAATTTCATTATCTTTATTTTTGGACTCATTATATAAAGAAACATTTCCTCCCGTAACCGGAGTTTCTAGAAATTTACAAGCTTCTGAAATTCCATCACATGAAGATGAAAGTTGCCAATATCCTACTTCAGTCTCAGGTGAAGAAAAATTTAAATTATTTGTAATTGCTACTGGTTCAGCTCCAACACAACTAACGTTTCTTGCAGATTCTGCTACTGCAGCAATAGTACCTCTGAAAGGATCAAGAGAAACCCATCTACTATTACAATCAACTGAAACAGCAACTCCAGAAAATATTTTATTTTTATTTTTTTCATTTTGTGCTCTCAATCTTATTAGAGCTGAATCTGATTCTCCGGGTTTAAAAACTGTATTTGATTGGACTTGAGAATCATATTGCTTATAAATCCATTTTTTAGAAGCTATTGAAGGATTAGAAAGAAGTTTTAAGATAATTTGCGAGAATGAAAAAAACTTATTTTCCTTGAATGAAAGTATTTTATCGTCATTAATTTCTGGTAAATTATTTTCGTTCCACTCCCATTTCTGTAATAAATTATCTGGTGGATTATTAATTACATTATGAACATTAACAGGAGTATCATCGGACAAGGCAGAAGTAGGTATTTGAGCAACAACTTTACTTTTATGAGAAATAATAACCTCATTACTCTCAATTACTTCACCAATCACACTGGCATATAATCCCCATTTATTAAATTTCTCAATAAGATTATCAAGTTTTTCTTCCTTCGCAACTAACAACATTCTCTCTTGAGATTCGGATAATAAGTACTGATATGAAGACATATTATCTTCTCTTGCAGGAACCAAATCTAGATCAATAGATATGCCTAACTTTCCATTTGCAGCCATTTCTGCGCTACTACATGTTAAACCTGCTGCGCCCATATCTTGAGCTGCTATTACATCTCCCGTCTTAAATGCATCTAAACAGGCCTCGATAAGACTTTTCTCAATGAATGGGTCACCTACTTGCACTGCAGGTCTATCATCTAAGGAAGTAATAGTTAACTCTGAGCTCGCAAAACTAGCACCGCCAACACCATCTCTTCCAGTAGTATTGCCAACATATAATACAGGAGAACCTACATTTTTAGCTCCAGAACAAACAATTTCATTAGTCTCTAAAAGGCCTAAAGCCATGACATTGACTAAAGGATTACCAGAATAACTTTCATCAAAATCTATTTCGCCACCAACAGTTGGGACACCTACGCAATTACCATAATGAGCAATCCCGGATACAACTCCTCGAAGCAAATCAACATTTGATGTTTTATCAAGGTTTCCGAATCTCAAAGAGTTCAATACCGCAATTGGTCTTGCTCCCATTGTGAAAATATCTCTTAATATTCCTCCTACTCCTGTTGCCGCACCTTGAAAAGGTTCAATTGCGGAAGGATGATTATGACTTTCTATTTTAAAAACAAGTTTTTGATTATTCCCAACATCAATAACGCCAGCATTTTCTCCGGGACCAACTAAAACATGTTTTCCTTTGGTAGGAAACTTAGTTAATAAAGGTTTTGAATTTCTATAACAACAATGTTCAGACCACATAACTCCAAACATTCCAAGTTCGGTCCTATTAGGCTTTCTTTTTAATCTTTTGGTAATTTCTTCATAATCATTAATTGTTAAATTTTCAACTTTAAGAGCTTCATTAAGATCATATAGATCATTATTTTCTGTATTTAACATTCTTTAGATCCAAGGGTCATCTTGTCTTTTATCTTTTAAAGATCTTGATGTTATCTCTTCATTATAAAAACTTTTTTGTTTAAAATCTAAACTTTGGTTTATATCTTCATCTTCTTCAAGCCACTCTTCTAATCTAGAGGAAGCTATATTTTTCATATCATCGAATCTGTTAATAATTTTTTTTCCTTTTTGAAAAAATTCATTTTTAATACTTGATTTTATTAAATATAAATCATCCAAAGAATTACTTTCACAAAAAACTAAACCAGGTTGTTGATCATTAATATTTTCAATATTTAATCTCCATCTACTTGAACCAGGGATCTTAGGATTAGATCGTGAAACTAAATAATATTTAATTTTGCCAGTTTTTATTTCAAATAAAAAATCAGCTATAAATCCAATTTTTGAGCCATTTATATTTATCAAATTAGCTTCTATTAAAGTTGGAAACCTATTTAAAGTGGCTAAATCAGAAATCGCCGGATCACCTTTTACATAAATTTCATTATCTATTATTTGACTAATTTGATTTAATCTCCAAACATTTCTTTTTAAATCAAAATTGGAAGGACGAGAATACCATCCTAAGATACGATGAACTGGAGGATGCATCCAAACATTTTCGCCATTACCGTAATTAAGAGCCATATTCCCCTTAACTGTGTAAGTTAGTAATTCGCTTAATAAAATTTCTTTAGGTAATTTCAACTTAAGAACGAACCTGTACAGGCATGACTAAATAAGTAAAAGAGTTCAAATTATCTTCAGGTACTAAAACAGCAGGAGTCGTTGAAAGATTACACTTCAAAATTACGTTTTCACAGGAAATAACTTTTAACCCCTCTAAGAGATATCTAACATTAAATGCAATATCAAAATCTTCACCTGAATGAGACACAGGTATCAATTCATTTGCATTTCCAATATCTTGAGCATCTGCACTTATTAAAGCTAAATCAGTATTATCCAATTTAATTTTAACAACACTACTCTGCTGATCAGCTAAGACAGCAATTCTCTCTAATGCATCAATTAAATTTTTAGTATTAAAATTAAATACCTTAGAAAAAGTATCTGGGATTAATTGTGAATAATTAGGATAAGCGCCTTCAAGGGTTCTAGTCGTTATTATTTGATTTGAAGAAATAAAGACTACTTGACCTTTGTCATAGAAAAGCTTTATTGAATTGTCTGAACTCCTTACAGTAACAAGTCTTTCAATTTCCCTTAATGATCTAGTTGGGATAGTTACTGATAAATCATCCACTTCATCTGAATTTAAACTTGCTCTATTTTTGATATTTTCTTCGTTACCGATTAGTGCAACCGCCAATCTATGACCATCTGTAGAGGCAGACTCTAAATAATTTTTTTTAAAAGTAAAATTTACGCCTGTTAATAATTGCTTTGAGTCGTCGCTACTACTTGCAAAAATAGTTGATTTTAAAGCTTTTAAAAAAGAACTAGGCTCGATGTTCAAAGAAGTACCACTTTCAACAAATGGTAAGTTTGGATAATCATCTGAATGTATACCTTTAAGATTAAAAGAACCTCTGTCACTTTTTATTAAGATATTATCTGAGTCTTCATCTACTTCTAAAGAAACAGGAGTTTCATTTGGTAATTTGTTAACTATTTCTGATAAAAGTTTTGAAGGTATTGTAATAGCACCACTATTTTTAACAGTTGCATCAAAGGAAGTTTGGATTCCTAAATTAAGATCGAATCCAGTTAAACTAATTTTATTTGTACTTTGGTCAGCTGTTAAAAGTATATTTGCAAGAATAGGATGAGTTGGTCGTGAAGCAACTGCTTTGCTTACCAATTGTATAGCATTATTTAACTCACTTTGATTACAAATAATCTCCATCGGAATTTGGAACTTTTACAAACACAATATACTTTTTTCGTAAATTAAATTCAATAAGTTTTTATTTCTCTTCTTTTAAATAATTAAAAAATTAAAAATTATAGTAGTAGTAGAAGCTGTGGAAACTGTGGAATTCTTAATTAAATAAGATTGCTGACTAAATTTTTAAAGATTTAAAAAAGTGGATAAAAAAAATTATTTGTTGAATAAAAACTAATTTTTTCTAAAAAGAAAAATCTATTCAACAAAGTGAATTGTTTTTTATATGTTTTTCAACAAATGTGCTTTGTTTCTAATTGATTTCCACAGACACTAAATTTTTTGGATTTTTAATATCCTAATATTTTGGTTATATTTTTTAACGAAGGTTCAATATTTTTTCTAAAAATAGCATCATTATTTTTAATAGCGCAATCAGGATCCTTCAATCCATTTCCAGTAAGAACACAAACAATATTCGATTCTTTTTGAATTCTATTTTTATTTTTAATTAGTCCAGCAACTGATGCGGCACTAGCAGGTTCACAAAAAATTCCTTCTTTAGCAAGGATTTTGTAGGCGTTAATGATTTCTTCATCTGTAACTGACTGAAAATCTCCTTTACTTTCTTTTTTTACTTTTTTTGCTTTTTCTCTATTAACTGGATTTCCAATTCTTATTGCAGTAGCGATGGTCTCTGGATTTTTAACTATTATATTTTTTACTAATGGAGCTGAGCCCTCAGATTGAAAACCCATCATAATAGGTAATTTTATATTTCTTTTTAATTTTGAGTATTCTTTAAACCCCATCCAATAAGCAGTTATATTTCCAGCGTTGCCCATAGGGATGCAAAGCCAATCCGGTGCAATTCCCAAGTCATCGATAATTTCAAAAGCTGCCGTCTTTTGTCCTTGTATTCGATATGGATTAACAGAATTAACAAGTTCTATTGGATGTTCTGAGGATAGGTCTCTAACAATTTCAAGAGCCTTATCAAAGTTTCCATTAATAGATATTATCTCAGCGCCATACATTAATGCTTGTGCAAGTTTTCCTTGTGCAACAAATCCCTCTGGGATTAAAACATAGGGTTTTAATCCACCTCTAGATGCATATGCAGCAGCAGCAGCAGAAGTATTTCCAGTACTTGCGCATATTACAGCTTCACGTCCTTCTTCTTTTGCTTTGCTAATAGCCATAGTCATACCACGATCTTTAAAAGATCCTGTGGGATTTAATCCATCATATTTTAAAAAAACTTTTGTTCCATTTCCAATTAATTTACTAATTGAATCGCTAAAAATTAATGGAGTGTTTCCTTCATTTAGAGAAATAATAGGAGTCTTTCTTGTAACTGGAAGATATTGTTTGTAAGCTTCAATTAGGCCAGGCCATCTTTTTTTTCTATAATGAAAACCGAGTTTATTTTTTATTTTATTTAATAACACCATAATTCTTTAATTTGTTTTAATTTTTTCAAGAGGGGAATTTGTAAAAAAGTCTAATAATTCTGAAATTGATTCTACTTTATTCATAACTTTGCTTAAAGCGTTAACATCTAAAATAACAGTTTTAGTTGGATATCCTTCAAAAAATTTAATCAAATTTATTTTCCCATTTCCCATTTTTATTCCTTGAATTACACTTGCTCTAAGGGCTAATTTACCTGTTCTTTCATCATCTGCCCTTGGTGGATGGATAATTGATGAGAGTCTTGTTAAAAAAACATTTCCTATCTCGGAATATATTAATTTGCTTGCAATAGTAATAGGGACTTCAAAATCTTTAATTAATACTGATCTAATTTCTTTATCGGGCGACCCAGTTGCTTTTAAGATTTTTTTTAATTTTCTTGTTGCATTACCTTCTTCAGCAAAATTTTTTAATGAATCAACTTTAATTGTTCGAGAAAATATGCTGTATATAATTTTAATTTCTTCAGCTGCATTAGCTTTTGAAAAATTAAAAATTAACTGAGTATTTATTAAAATAAAAACTACTTTAATTATTAAAAATCTTCTAAAATTCATTTTAGATATTTTGACCAGCCGCAATTTTTACAAGTCTAACCATTCCTTTTTCCGTTACTCCTTTTGCAATTTTTAAACCCATTTCTTTTGTATATGGCTCGTTTATAAGACGAGGAAACCTTTTTATAAATATATCAATAGAGTAACCTGGGACTTTTTCTAAAATCTCTAAAAAGTTTCTTATTGGTTCTACATACATTATAAGGTCACCTAAATTATTATTTTCATCATTGGTGTTTAATTTAATTGAATCTGGAAGGAAGTTATTCAAATTTTTTAATATTTTTAGATTCAATAAATCTATTTGATCTGTTAAGCCTTCAATAATTTCATTCCTAAGAAAACCTCCTTTTGGAGAAAATAAAAGATTTATGACCTCATCTAAAAGTTTTTCTAAATTAAGGTTCGTCTGCTTTGAAGCGTTAGAAAGCAGATCTTCTAAACGGTCCCATTTAAATTTATTATTATCGAAAAGCATTTCTTTTAGGCTTTCTCTTAATTGTGGATCAGGATCTTCCATCAATCTTCTAGCAAAATAGGGATAAGCTGCACCCAATATTTTAAAGTTTGGGTCTACGCTTAAAGCAATTCCTTCTAATGTTAATAATGATCTAATTATAAGTGCATAATATGGAGGTAATTTGAAAGGAAATTTGTACATAACTCCAGACATGTCGTCTGTCACGCTTTTGAAATCCATTTTAGAAACTCCTTGTTCAACAGCATTGATAAAAACATCTTGAAAAGCCGGAACTATTGGTTCTAGATTAACTTCTTCTGATAAGAATCCTAATTTTACAAAATCTTGAGATAATTTATCGAAGTTTTTATTTACTAAATGTACAACTGCTTGTATTAAACCAGATCTAGAGTCTCTGGAAACTTCGCTCATCATGCCAAAATCTAAATAACATAATCTGCCATCTTTCAAGGCTAATAAATTTCCTGGATGTGGGTCGGCGTGAAAAAAACCATGTTCTAAAAGTTGTTCTAAACTACACTGAACTCCAATATCAATCATCTTATCAGGGTCGATTCCTAATTTTTTTACATCTTCTAAATTGGTTAATTTTGTACCCTCTATCCATTCCATTGTTAAAACTCTTCTTGAGCTTATTGTTTTGTAAATTTTTGGTACAGCAATCATCTGATTATGTTTATGCATATTTCTAAATTTCTCTGCATTTGCAGCTTCATTTAAATAATCCATCTCCTCAAAAACTCTTTTGCCTAACTCATCAATTAAAGCCACTAGATCGCTTCTAATTAATCCAATATTATTCTTTAGCCAATAAGCAATATTTCTAACTATGTAAAGATCAAGTGTTATTTGTTCTCTTAAACCTGGCCGTTGAACTTTAACTGCAACAATTTCTTCATTTTTGAGTTTGGCTTTATGTACTTGTCCTAGAGAAGCTGCAGAGATTGGATTTTTGTCAATTTCTAAAAAAATTTCCTCTACCTTGGATTCCAAATCTTCTTCTATCAATTCCATAGCCCTATCCCCATCAAATCCTGGTAATTGATCTTGTAATTCAGATAATTCTTCTAGAAGAATCCCTGGAATAATATCTGGTCTGGTTGATAAAGCTTGACCTGCTTTAACAAATGCGGGCCCAAGTTCAACTAATAAATTTGTTAGCTCCTTTGCCCTAAATCTTGCTTGTGATTCATTTTTTAATCTGCCAGTTAATTTATCCCATGCAATAGAAAAAACATAGGCAAAAATAGGTACTAGTGTTTGCCAAAGCCTTTTTAGAAGTCTTTGTGGATTTTTTGCGTAAATTTTAGAAATTGTATCTGGATCATAATCTAATAGGCCAGATATTTCTATAAAATCAGTTAAATCTTCTTTCATGACTTTATATATTCAAAACCTTTATTTTTATTAAAAAAGAAGTTAATTTTTTTATATAAAAGATTTATCATGTTAATACAATTAAAAATAGAGAATATTGCCTTAATAGAAATTATAGAAATTAATTTTGAAAAAGGTTTAAATATCATTACTGGAGATTCAGGTTCTGGAAAGTCATTAATTCTAGATTCTTTGAATGTTTTATTTGGTGGAACTAATATACCTTTAAAACATTTAATACGTCCAGGAAAAGATTATTGTGTTATTGAGGCGAAATTTTCTTCTTCTCTACCAATTAACAATTGGTTAATTAGTAATGGTTTTGAAAAAGATTATTCAGAATTAAAAATCAAAAGAAAATCTTATAGAAAAAATAATAAAATCTTATCCAAATATAGTCTTAATAATTTACCAATTAACAAACATCTACTAGAAAATCTTGGTCCATTTTTAGTAGATTTTGCTGGGCAATCAGATGCTTTTATATTTGACTCTCTAGAAAAGAGAAGATCAATTATTGATGATTTATGCTCACTAGAATATAAAGATATTAATGTACAGATTAAAAAAATATGGCGTGAAACTCAGCTTTTAAATGAATTGATGAATAAAAAAATAGAATCCTCTAGTAAAAAAGACCAAAACGACTTA
The DNA here is from genome assembly GCA_003280725.1 of Prochlorococcus sp. AG-355-M18. Classification (GTDB taxonomy): domain Bacteria; phylum Cyanobacteriota; class Cyanobacteriia; order PCC-6307; family Cyanobiaceae; genus Prochlorococcus_A. The sequence continues at coordinate 18,149 of QCED01000007.1, forward strand.
TTAATAAAACAAATGTTGAAGAGTTTAGAAGAAGCCAATTTAAATTCTAGTCAGGAAATATTAGAACTAGAATCATTAGAAAATAAACTTGTAAATAATCTTGAAATAAATAATTCAATTAAGTCATCTCTAGATAACTTAAATAATTTCAATCCTGATGAGCCATCAGTGGCATTTTTGATAAATCAATCAATAAAAAATCTTAATAGAACGGCAAATTTCGATTTAAAGATCCAAAAATTTAGGGAGAAGTTATTACACATCCAAGCTGATGTTGAAGATTTAATTTTCCATTTAAACTCATATTTACAAGATACAGAAAATAACGAATATGATTTACCAGAAATTCAAAAAAGGCTATTTTTTTTAAAAAATTTGGAAAGAACTTTTTCCATGGATTTAACTCAATTAATTGTAAAGCGGGATCAATTTAAGAAATATCTTTCAAAAAATGATCAAGATAATGAGATTTTTAAGATAAAAGATCAACTCAAAAATTTACATACTAATTTAAATTCTTTATTTGAAATTCAATCTATTGAAAGAAAAAAAACTGCTAAAAATTTACAAGATTCTGTAATTTCTATTTTAAGAAATCTGGGATTAGAAAATGCAAATTTTTCAATTCAGTTTTCCGAAAGTAAGCCTTCTGCTGATGGAACCGATGATATAAATTTTTTGTTTTCAGCTAATCCAGATCAGAAGCTTGCGCCTTTATCTAATGTTATTTCTGGTGGAGAAATGTCAAGATTTTTATTAGCAATTAAATCAAGTATTTCTAAAAAACCAAATACTTTTTTTTTAGATGAAATCGATAGTGGTTTAAGTAGTAAATCTTTATTGTCTTTGGTTGAGCTAATAAAAGCAATTTCTAAAGACCAACAGGTTATATGTATTACCCATCAGCCTTTTTTAGCTGCTGGTGGATTAGCTCACTTTAAAGTTAAAAAAAATGTAGTTGAAGGAAGAACTTATACTTCAATTTCAAAATTAACCACTAAAAAACAAAGAAAAAATCAATTAATAGAGCTTATTGGTGGAGGATTTGATGAGGCAAATGATTACGCTTCTAGACTTCTTGATGCGTCAGCTGCGTAAAACAGAAAAATTTCCATTATAATAACCTTTTTAAATCATAAATAGATTTAAATATGGTTATGAAAAACGATATTAGTTTTGAAGAAGATAATTCAATTAATATTAGAGGAGCTCGTCAGCATAATTTAAAAAATGTTGACCTTTCTCTACCCAGAAATAAATTTATAGTTTTTACTGGTGTAAGTGGAAGTGGTAAAAGCTCTTTAGCTTTTGATACTATTTTTGCTGAAGGCCAAAGAAGATATGTTGAGAGTCTTTCAGCATACGCAAGGCAGTTTTTGGGTCAAGTAGATAAACCAGATGTTGACAACATTGAGGGTTTATCGCCTGCTATTTCAATTGATCAAAAATCTACAAGTCATAACCCTCGTTCAACAGTTGGAACAGTCACAGAGATACAGGATTATTTAAGATTATTATTTGGCCGTGCTGGTGAGCCACACTGTCATCACTGCGGAGTGCCAATTGCTCCTCAAACAATCGATGAAATGGTTGATCAAATCCTTTTATTGCCAGAAGGTACAAGATATCAATTGCTGGCTCCTGTTGTAAGAGGTAAGAAAGGAACACATACAAAATTAATCAGTGGTTTAGCTGCTGAAGGTTTTGCTAGAGTAAGAATTAATGGCGAGGTGCGAGAACTTGCTGATAGTATTGAATTAGATAAAAATCAAATTCATAATATTGAAGTAGTAGTTGATAGATTAATTGCAAGAGATGGAATACAAGAAAGATTAAATGATTCTCTACAAACCTGTCTTAAAAGAGGTGATGGTTTAGCAATAGTAGAAGTGGTTCCAAAGAAAGGAGAAAGTTTACCTCTGAACTTAGAGAGAGAAAAATTATATTCTGAAAATTATGCTTGTCCTGTACACGGTTCTATTGTAGAGGAACTTTCTCCTAGATTATTTTCTTTTAACAGCCCATATGGGGCTTGTCCAGATTGTCATGGGCTTGGTTATTTAAAAAAATTTACTGAAGATAGAGTAATACCGGATAAAACATTGCCTGTTTATGCCGCAATAGCTCCTTGGAGCGAAAAAGATAATACTTATTATTTTTCTTTACTATATTCAGTAGGTCAAGCTTATGGCTTTGAATTGAAAACTCCTTGGAAAGATTTAAGTGATTTGCAAAGAAAAGTTCTTCTTTTGGGTTCAGATAAACCAATATTAATTCAAGCTGATAGTCGTTTTAAAACTTCAAGTGGTTTTGAAAGACCATTTGAGGGAATCTTACCAATATTAGAAAGGCAATTAAATGAAGCTAATGGAGAATCAGTTAAACAAAAGTTAGAAAAGTATTTAGAATTAGTAGCATGTAAAACATGTTCCGGAAAAAGATTAAGACCTGAGGCTTTAGCTGTAAAAGTTGGTCCATATAACATAACCGATTTAACTTCCATAAGCGTTTCTGAAACTTTAATTCATATAGAGCGGATTATGGGATTAGATAGTAATAAGAACGAAAGTATATCTTTGTCAGAAAAGCAAAAGCAAATAGGTGATTTGGTTTTAAAAGAGATTAGATTACGTTTGAAGTTTTTAATTAATGTCGGTCTAGATTATTTAACTTTAGATAGACCAGCCATGACTCTTTCCGGCGGTGAGGCTCAGCGTATTAGATTAGCTACGCAAATAGGTGCTGGCCTTACTGGTGTTTTATACGTATTAGATGAGCCTAGTATTGGTTTACACCAAAGAGATAATGACAGATTATTAGAAACATTAAAAAGTTTAAGAGATTTGGGAAATACTTTAGTTGTTGTTGAACATGACGAAGATACTATGAAATCAGCAGATTATTTAGTAGATATTGGCCCAGGTGCGGGGGTTTATGGTGGGGAAATTATTGCCAAGGGATCATATCAAGATGTCTTGAAATCAGAGAGGTCATTAACTGGGGCTTATCTTAGCGGAAGGAAGTCGATTCCTACCCCAAAAGAACGTAGATCATCTGTTAAAAAAAGTTTAATTTTAAATAATTGCTCTAAAAATAATTTAAAGAATATATCTGTTGAATTCCCTTTAGGAAGGTTAGTTTCTGTAACTGGTGTTAGTGGTAGTGGAAAAAGTACCTTGATAAATGAATTACTTCACCCTGCTTTGTGTCATTCTCTAGGATTAAAAGTTCCTTTTCCTCAAGGGGTAAAAGAGTTAAAAGGTATAAAGGCAATCGATAAAGTTATAGTTATTGATCAATCTCCTATTGGGAGAACACCAAGATCAAACCCTGCTACCTATACAGGTGCTTTTGACCCTATAAGGCAGATATTTACTGCCACAGTAGAAGCAAAAGCAAGGGGTTACCAGGCTGGTCAGTTTAGTTTTAATGTGAAAGGAGGAAGATGTGAAGCGTGTAAAGGTCAGGGAGTGAATATCATCGAAATGAATTTTTTACCTGATGTTTATGTTCAATGTGAAGTATGCAAAGGAGCTCGCTTTAATAGGGAAACTCTTCAAGTTAAATACAAAGGTTTTAATATATCCGACGTTTTAGAGATGACTGTTGAACAAGCTGCAGAAACTTTTTCTGCAATACCTCAGGCTGCTGATAGATTATCTACATTAGTAGATGTAGGTTTAGGATATGTAAAATTAGGTCAACCTGCGCCGACATTATCTGGCGGAGAGGCTCAAAGAGTTAAGTTGGCTACAGAATTGTCCAAAAGGGCTACTGGAAAAACTCTCTATTTGATTGATGAACCAACAACAGGTCTAAGTTTTTACGATGTTCATAAATTAATGGATGTGATACAGCGTTTGGTAGATAAAGGGAATTCTGTAATCGTTATCGAACATAACTTAGATGTAATTAGATGTTCTGATTGGATTATTGATTTAGGGCCTGATGGAGGAGATAAAGGTGGCGAAATTATTGCAGAAGGTATTCCCGAAGATGTAGCGAAACATCCCAAAAGCCATACAGCAAAATATCTTAAGAAAGTTCTAAAATAAAAAAATCTTTGTTGTATTTCTTTGTATTAATAATTATATGAGCAAAACTAAAGTTCCCTTTAAAGGGACATAATCTTAGTCTATAGCTTCTTTTTAAAATTTTTGGGCTTAAAAAAAAATTAAATCATAATTGTTTCTTAATATTTCAACAGGAAATTCAGCTTATTTGTATTAAAAGCGGTTGATTTGAGGATTAGTTGAATGAAATTGAAATTTTTACATTTACATCTACATGGTCTTATACGCTCTAAAAATCTTGAATTAGGCCGGGATCCAGACACGGGAGGGCAAACACAATATGTTTTAGAGTTAGTTAAAAGTTTGGCTAATACTTCAGAAGTTGATCAAGTAGATTTAGTCACTCGTTTAATCGATGATCCTAAAGTAGATGACGAATATTCTCAAGAAGAGGAATTTGTAGAACTTGGAGTTAGAATTTTAAGATTTAAATTTGGACCTAATAAATATATAAGAAAGGAATTGCTTTGGCCTTATTTAGATCATTTAACCGAAAGCCTTATTTCTTATTATAAGAGAAATAAAAAGCCTAATTTTATTCATGCACATTATGCAGACGCTGGATATGTAGGAGTAAAACTAAGTAAATCCTTAAATGTTCCACTTATTTTTACTGGTCATTCTTTAGGAAGAGAAAAAAAGAGAAAATTGCTTGATACTGGTTTAAAAACTAATCAAATAGAAAAGATTTATTCCATAAGTACAAGAATTGAAGCAGAAGAAAAAGCATTAAAGTCCGCAGATATCGTTGTAACAAGCACTCAACAAGAGTCAGTTTATCAATATTCTCAATATTCTTCTTTTTCCCCTCATAAAGCTAAAGTGATTCCACCAGGTGTTGATCATAATAAATTTCACCATATTCACTCTACAACTGAGACAGCTGAAATTGACAATATGATGAAACCTTTTCTAAAGGATACTACTAAACCTCCATTATTGACTATTTCTAGAGCTGTACGCAGAAAAAATATTCCTTCTTTGATTGAGGCTTACGGAAGATCTGAAAAATTAAAAAGAAAAACTAATTTAATTTTGATTTTGGGTTGCCGAGATGTTACTTCAAAACTTGATCCTCAACAAAAAGAAGTATTTCATAATATTTTTGAAACGATTGATAAATATAATTTGTATGGAAAGGTAGCTTATCCAAAAAAGCATCTTCCAATTCAGATCCCTGCTTTGTATAGGTGGGCTGCTAGTAGAGGAGGGATATTTGTAAATCCAGCTTTGACAGAGCCTTTTGGTTTAACCCTTCTTGAAGCCTCCTCATGTGGATTACCAATAATATCGACAAATGATGGAGGACCAAAAGAAATTCGTTCGAAATGTGAAAATGGACTTCTGGTAGATGTTACTGATATTAATGAGTTGAAAGTTATTCTTGAAAAAGGAATTTCTAACAATAATCAGTGGAAATTATGGAGTAGGAATGGAATTGAGGGTGTCAATAGGCACTTTAGTTGGAATACTCATGTACGCAATTATTTATCAATACTCACCGAAGAGATTTCAATGTCGAAAATTCATTCATCATCTGATATTAGACAGAGTTGTTTAAATGGAAGTTCTTCACTTATAAAACCCCATTGATCAAATACTTTAGGATCAGGGTGAAGGATTAGTTGATTGTTATGTGTTTTCTTTAGTTTGAAACCTTTTTTAGATAGTTTTTTCATTAAGTTAGCAGTTTCTTCGAATCTTGATGCCATTGCATCAAGACTTGAGCAGTCACTTGTTAATCCATTATCTTTCCATGTAAAAAAACTCATAACAAATTTTTTAAAGATTGATTTTTAAAACTATACCTAAAATTACAAGTAAAATGTTGATTTTCCAAAAATTTTCAACTATTTTTTGTTCCTTAACTCCTTTAAGTTCAAAATGGTGGTGCAGTGGAGCCATTAAAAATATTCGTTTACCTCTATGAAATAATTTTTTTGTAATTTTAAAAAAACCTACTTGAATCATTACTGATAAAGATTCAATAATAAATATTCCTGAAAAAATAGATAATGTAAAAACGCTATTAGTTAATAACGCTATAGATCCCATAATTGCACCAATACTTAATGATCCAGTGTCTCCCATAAATATTTTTGCAGGAAAACTATTGTACCTAAGAAATCCTAAGCATATGCCTGACATTGAATAACATAAAATACTAAAAATAAAAAGTTCTTGCTGTTCTTTTATTAATATTTCTGTTCCTAATCCATAAAATACAATCCCACTGCATCCAGCTGCTAATCCATCTAATCCATCGGTCAAATTCACTGAATTGCTCATGCCAACTAGTATTAAAAAAGAAATGGGTAATATGAAAATATTCATATTTACTCCCCAAGAGTCGGATACTGTTATAAATGGATTTATTAAATTTTTTTCATAGGCTAACAATATAAAACTTATTGAGATGACACTTTGCATGATAAATTTTTCTTTTGTTTTTAACCCTGTGTTTTTTTTGTTTTTAATGCTTAAATAATCATCTAAAAATCCCGTAATAAAGAAACCAAAAACAGTAAGTAATAAAAGAAATAAGTTCAGAGAACCTAATTTTATAGTTATCATCAAAAGAAAAATTAAAAAAGGGATTATCATAAAAATCCCACCCATTGTTGGCGTCTCGCTTTTTTTGAAGTGTTTTGCTGGACCTTCTGTTCTAATATTTTGACGTAAATTTAATTTTTTAATTATCTTTAAGCCATTCTTTGTTGCGAATAAAGAAATAAAAAAAAATAATGTGTAAATTCCTATAAAAATATAATTATTAAAAAAATAAGAGGTAACTAATAAAGCGAAAGTATTTAATATTAATAATGATTTAAAGTTAAATCTTTTAATCTTCCCAATCATCTTCTGATGGGTCTTCTTCAGTTTTATAATCTTCTTTTTCCCCCATTAGCGCAGAGAGTTCCTCTTCTTCTATCGTACTAATCTCTTGTGAATCTCCTTCATTTTCAGCGACAAGTCTTCCTGTATTCTCAAGCCAAGATAGTAGATCAGGTTCATCTCTTAATGGCAAAACAGGAGCTGGATCATCTCTGTGGTAGCAACTTAAAGCAGGGTTGACTTCAGAAATATCCTCTAACCTAAGTTTAAATTTATTTGAGTCCATTTAAAGTTGTGCTCTATATATAAGATAATACATAATGATGCATACGAAAAACTTTGTTTGATAAAGGAAATTTAAAATACTTTTCTATCGGGCTAATTTCATTATTTTTGTCTGGATTATTTAAACTTATTGGATATTTGAATCCTAATGTTTTAATAATTAATAACTTTGTTATCTTATTACTAGTTTTTGGGCCAGCTCTTTTAGTTACAATAATATTAGTTTTTAATAAGTTTTCAAATTCTTAATTACGTCAAAAATTGAAATTTATGGAGCAAATTTAGATGCAGCAGGTAAAAAAAGTTGTACTAGCTTATTCTGGTGGCGTAGACACAAGCGTTTGTATTCCATATTTAAAAAATGAATATGGAATTTCAGAAGTTGTTACTTTTGTGGCAGATCTTGGACAAGGGGAGGATTTAGAACTAATTAGGCAAAAAGCTTTAAATTCTGGTGCATCTCAATCAATCGTTGGCAATTTAGTTAATAATTTTGTTGAGAAATACGCTTTCCCAGCAATTAGAGCAAACGCATTATATCTAGATAAATATCCTTTATCTACAGCTCTTGCTAGGCCTTTAATTGCTGAAAACCTAGTAAATATTGCTAGAGAAATTAATGCTGATGCAGTCGCTCATGGTTGCACGGGTAAAGGGAATGATCAAGTTCGATTTGATTTAGCAATTAATGCTTTAGGTCCTGATTTGAAAATAATTACTCCTGCAAGGGAGTGGAATATGAGTAGGGAAGAGGCAATAGTGTATGGAGAAAAATTTGGTATACCTGCACCAGTATCAAAAAAATCACCATATTCAATAGACGTTAATTTACTTGGAAGGAGTATTGAAGCGGGTATATTAGAAGACCCAATGCAAGAAGCACCCGAAGATATTTTTGCAATGACATCATCAATTGATGATTCACCTAATCACCCTCAAGACATAGAAATTGTTTTTGAAAATGGCTTTCCAATTGGAATTAATGATGAATTTCTGACTCCAGTAGAGATTATTCAAAAAGCTAATAATCTTGCTGGAAAGCATGGTTTTGGAAGAATAGATATGATTGAAGATCGTGTTGTAGGAATTAAAAGTAGAGAAATTTATGAAACACCAGGTCTCTTACTTTTAATCAAGGCTCACAAAGAATTAGAGAGCATAACATTAAATCCAGATGTGACTGACTTTAAAGGAATAGTTGAAAAAAAATGGGGTCAGCTAGTATATCAAGGTTTTTGGTTTGGACCTCTTAAAAAAAGTTTAGATGAATTTATTTCATCGACTCAAACTGCAGTGAATGGGAGAGTAAAGATTAGACTTCATAAGGGGAACGCAATAGTTATTGGAAGAATGTCTGAAAATAATTCACTTTACAGGGAAGATTTGGCAACTTATAGCAAAGATGATGTTTTTAATCATTCTTTAGCAGAGGGTTTTATTTATATGTGGGGTATGTCTAACAAAATATGGGCTGAGTTAAATTCAAAAACAAAAAATTAATATTTAAGAGTCTATATTTTCTTTAGTTTCAGTATCTTCTTTTCCCGAAGTTGAAGTATCTGTGCTTACTACTGGTTGTTTTTCTTTAGATTCAACTTTAGTTTCTGAATTCTGTTTGTTATCTACTTGAGATGAACTCTTAGTTGAAGGTCTTGGGGTTGGCAAAGGTCCTTCTTGTTTAACAGTCATATATCTTATAACATCTTCACTAAGTCTCATTGCTTTTTCAATTTTGAAGATATGTTGTCCATCACCTTGGTGACTTAGTTGGATGTAAATACCTTCTCTATGTTTTGCTATTTGATAGGCTAATCTTCTTTTGCCCCTCATTTGACTATCGAGGATAGTTCCGCCAAATTCTTCTAAAAGCTTATTGTATTTATCAATGTGGTTAGTTACTTCATCTTCCGCAATATCTGGGCGGAGGATATACATAGTTTCGTAATAAGATTGTTGATCGTTCATAGTCTCAGACAAGGTCTTTGGCTCATAAATTGATGTAATGAGCGTCTGTTCATACTTAACGATACATCATGATGTGCAGTTCCTTAAAAATTAGCATCATTAATTTTAAAGATTATTTTTGAGTGCGTCATTCATAATATGAAAAGGTACTTCTAAGCCATTTGTCCAAAATGATAATGATTTCAATCCCTGAGCAATAAGCATTTGCAAACCATCAATGGTCATGCATCCTTTATTGGCGCTAAATTTCAATAGATGAGTTGGTGCAGGATTGTAGATTAAATCATAAATAATTGTTTTTGAGTTAAGAGATCTCCAAAAAGACTCCCCATATGGCAAAACATTCATTTTATGATTAGTTGTTTTCATACCTACTGGTGTTGTATTAACAATCAAATCTGCTTCTTCAATTAAATTTTGAGCAAGATTTTCATTATTTGATACACCCTGAAGTTCAATTTCATTTTCAAAATTTTTTATTAATTCATCTAGTGATGATTTGTTCCGCGATACTACTGTAATTCTTGAAAGATTTAAATTTATTAAGCCTTGAATAACAGATCGCGCTGCACCTCCTGAGCCAAGAACAATCGATTGTTTTTTTGCTAAGTTTAAAGTTTTTAAAGGATAAATAAAGCCTTCCACATCTGTATTAGTTGCGCTCCATTCTTTTTCCGAATTTAATTTTAAAGTATTAATTGCTTTCAGTTTGCTTGCAATAGGGGAAATTTCACTACAGAGGTTAAATACTTTTTCTTTATGGGGAATTGTAATATTTAAACCTATGCAATTAATTTTTTTTAAAGAATTCAGTACTAAATCTAGATCCTCATCTTTGCAAGGTATAGCAATATAAATTAAATCTAGTCCCAAATATTGGAGGGCAGCATTTTGCATAATCGGAGATAAAGAATGGCTTACTGGATTGCCAATTAATGCAATAAAAGATGTCTTACTTGAAATCATGTTTAGAATTCCTTCCTTAAAAAGTAACGATCTGTTCGGGAACCACACCCCGTCTTTGAGTAACAATAATGACCCCTATGACCGATTATGGAGAATATAAAATACAAGAAATTACCCATGGGGAAGGTTGTAGGAATTGATTTAGGAACAACAAATAGTTGTGTCGCTGTAATGGAAGGTGGTAAACCCACTGTAATCGCAAATGCTGAAGGTTTCAGGACTACTCCATCAGTTGTCGCATATACAAAAAATCAAGACCAGCTAGTTGGACAAATTGCCAAAAGACAAGCTGTTATGAATCCTGAAAACACTTTTTATTCTGCAAAGCGTTTTGTTGGTAGAAGAGTTGATGAAGTAAATGAAGAATCTAAAGAGGTTAGTTATTCTGTCGAAAAGTCTGGTTCTAGTGTTAAATTAAAATGTCCTATTTTGGATAAGCAGTTTTCTCCTGAAGAGGTAAGCTCTCAAGTTTTAAGAAAGTTAGCAGATGATGCTGGTAAATACCTTGGTGAAAAAGTTACGCAGGCAGTAATTACTGTTCCAGCTTATTTTAATGACTCTCAGAGACAGGCAACAAAAGATGCAGGAAAGATAGCAGGTTTAGAAGTTCTCAGAATTGTCAATGAGCCAACCGCTGCAGCTTTGGCATATGGTTTGGATAAAGAAAATGAAAAAATTCTTGTATTTGATTTAGGGGGAGGAACATTTGATGTTTCAGTTATTGAAGCTGGTGATGGAGTAACTGAAGTTTTATCAACATCTGGAGATACACATTTGGGTGGTGATGATTTTGATAGGTGTATAGTTGATCATTTGGCAAGTACTTTTAAATCAAATGAGGGTATTGACCTTAGACAAGATAAACAAGCTTTACAAAGACTTACTGAAGCAGCAGAAAAAGCAAAGATTGAGCTTTCAAATGCTACTCAAAGTGAAATAAATTTGCCTTTTATTACAGCGACTCCTGAAGGTCCAAAACACTTGGATTTGAACCTGACTAGGGCAAAATTTGAGGAATTAGCAGCTTCTTTAATTGATAGATGCAAAACTCCAGTTGAAAGAGCTATTAGTGATGCAAAAATATCTACTAGTGAAATTGATGAAGTTGTGATGGTTGGGGGTTCATCAAGGATCCCTGCAGTTTTAGATTTAGTAAAAAAAATAATAGGTAAGGAACCGAATCAAACTGTTAATCCTGATGAAGTAGTTGCGGTTGGAGCAGCTATTCAAGGAGGAGTTCTAGCAGGCGAAGTTAAAGATATATTGTTGCTTGATGTTACTCCACTTTCTTTAGGTGTAGAAACTTTAGGTGGGGTTATGACAAAAATGATAAACAGAAATACTACAGTTCCTACAAAGAAATCTGAGACATATTCAACTGCTGTAGACGGACAAACCAATGTAGAAATACATGTATTACAGGGGGAAAGAGAAATGGCATCTGATAATAAAAGTTTAGGAACTTTTAGATTAGATGGAATTCCATCAGCACCAAGAGGTGTTCCCCAAATTGAAGTAACGTTTGATATCGATGCAAACGGTATTCTAAGTGTTACTGCTAAAGACAAAGGAAGTGGTAAAGAGCAAAGTATATCTATCACTGGCGCCTCTACTTTATCTGATAATGAGGTTGAAAAAATGGTTAAAGATGCTGAGTCAAATGCATCAGCAGATAAAGAAAAAAGAGAAAAAATTGATTTAAAGAACCAAGCTGAAACACTTGTTTATCAGACTGAAAAGCAACTTGGTGAATTGGGAGATAAAATTGATGCTGCAGCAAAGTCTAAGGTTGAAGAAAAAAGTAATGCTTTAAAAGAAGCAACTTCAAAAGAAGATTACGAATCAATGAAAAAACTTCTTGAAGAACTTCAGCAGGAACTTTATGCAGTTGGTTCATCTGTTTATCAGCAACCTGGCAATCAGCCACCATCTCCTGGCGCGGCAGACGGTCCCGAACAGAGTGATTCAAACGAAAAAGGTGGAGATGATGTAATTGATGCAGATTTTACTGAAACGAAAGATTAAGAAAAGTAATTCTTAATTTCATTAGCAACCCATTTAGAACAAGCTGGAGCAAGTAAAATCCCATTTTTATAAAAACCTGTACATATAATTAGTCCATCTTCAAGATTTTTCATTATTGGTGAAGGCTCACCATCAGGCCTTGACCTTATTCCGTACCATTTTTTAGAAATTTTCCCTTTCATCAGCCAATTTGGTTTTTTATCGAGAAAATTTGTAAGTTTTTCGAAAGTATTTTCTTCTGGCTTAGTACTATATTCGTCGGTTGATCCAATAATTAGCTTATTTTTTGATTTTGGAATTATATTTTTACCATTTATATTGAATTGTTTTGGCAGCGATAATAAATCAACTTCTGCATCATTTACATTAATTTCCATAGCTTGACCCAAGACAGGTTTTAATGTGATTTTTTGAGATATGCCATCTATTAAATTAATTGCTTTTAGTGAATTGCACAAAATAACGAAATCAGATTTTATATTTTCATTGTTTCTTGTTGTAGAAATCCATTGATTGTTTGATTTTCTGATTTTTATTATTTCTTCTTCTGAAAAATTGATTTTTTTTTGTTTTAGATATTTATCTAATGTTTGAAGTAAAGAAAAAGGATTTATTCTTCCATCTTTGAAGGAAATCATTCCTTTTATAGTTTTTGTTTGGAAGGCTTTATTTATATTCTTGATAAATAATGAGTCTTTTTCTAAAATTCGTAAGTTTTGATCATTATTTTCATAAATAAATTTCTCTAATTTTTTAAACTTTTCTTCATTAGTAGTTAGTTGTATTAATGGTTTTTCGATATTTAATTCACTGTTAAATTTTTGCAGGAATGTAATCCATTGCGGCCATAACTCGATGCTTTGTTTCCTGAGATTCCAGCTTCTACCTCTCCTTTTTTGATACATATTACCCATAAGTAAGCCTAAGGCTGCATAGCTACTATTTTGGAGTTCAGTTGGATCTATTATTGTTACTTGGAAACCTAATTCTGATAATTCTAAGGCGTTAAATTTTCCAATAATCCCTGATCCAATAATAACTATGTGTGCTTTTTGAAAATTTTCTTTTAAGCTTTTCATTGATATATTAGATATACTTGCTCATTTGACTTAATAGTTAAAGATTTTTTGGAACATCCTTCAATTATATTCAAAATTGTTTGTCCCGATCGTCCTGGCCTTGTAAGTTTACTTACAAGTTGGATTTCAAATTACGGTGGAAACATAAAACATTCTGATCATCATACAGATCAAGATGCCGGTTTATTTCTTAGTCGAATTGAATGGAATAGTAACAATGCCTTTTTTAATAGAGATGAAATTTATAAAGAATTTGAAAAAATTGCAGATGAAGTAAATGGAAAATTTAACGTAAACTATTCTGATGAAATTCCAAATGTTGCTATTTTCGTGAGTAAACAAAATCATTGTTTGATTGATTTACTTTGGCGAGTAAGAAATGGAGAACTCAAAATGAAAGTCCCGTTAATAATTTCAAATCATTCTGATCTTGAAAATATTGCAAATGACTTTAATGCAAAATTTGTTCATATTGATACCTTTAAAAATGATAAATCTATTGTTGAAGATCAATTTTTAAATTTATTAAAAGAATATCAAATTGATCTTGTTGTATTAGCTAAATATATGCAAATTTTGAGTGACTCTTTTTTAAAAAACTTTTCTTCAATAATAAATATTCATCATTCTTTCTTACCTGCATTTAAGGGCGGGCAACCATATCATCGAGCTTGGAAAAGAGGTGTTAAATTAATCGGTGCTACTGCTCACTATGTTACTGAAGATCTTGATGAAGGACCGATAATTGAGCAATGCACAGTTAATGTAAGTCATAGGGATGAAGTTGAAGATTTGATTAGAAAAGGAAGAGATATTGAAAGAATAGCTTTAGCAAGAGCAGTTAGATTACATTTGAATCATCAAGTATTTGTTTATAACAGCAAAACTGCTGTTTTTGATTGAAGATAGTTTTTTAGTCTTCTAATTCTATTTGTATTTGTCTTTCATAAATTGATTCTTCATTAAAAGCTCTTGCTATCAAGAAACTGGCAATGCAGCTGATTAACACAGGTTTCATTATTAATAAATTTTTTGTTAAAGCGAAAGCTAAAAACATTGCTGTAATTGGTGTTCGCGAACATCCTGCTACGAAAGCTCCCATTCCCGCAAAAATGTATGTACTTGGTGCATGTCCTGTTGCAATTTCCACCCAGCTCCCCATTATTAGTCCGATTGACCCTCCTAAAGTAAGCATTGGATAGAACAATCCTCCAGGAGCTCCAGATGCTGCAGCTAAACCTGTCGTGAAAAATAATACTAAAACTGCTAATAAAGCAATTCCAATACTTGTATTTTGTTCAGCTATTATTTTCTGTAATTCATCTAAATTATGAAATGTACTGGGTAAAAAAGAGTAGATGCTTCCTAAAATAAGTCCGCAGATACTCATTTTTAAAACAAATTTATTTTTATACCACTTTTTCCCAAGATTTTGCATCAGCAAAACATATCTGCTGTACAGTTCTGCAAATATTCCAATAATTATTCCTAGTGAAACTAAGTAAATAAAATCTACAGGTAAGAAAAAAACTGATGGATCATATTCTTTTTGAATCAAAAATCCAAGGTTAAAATCAAAGCCTCCTGCTTTAGGATCTAAACCTAAGGCTTGAATAATATCAGCAGATGAATCTGCAATAAAAGTTGTAATTACTACTAATAGCAAAATTACTGGTCTTGCAGAGTTCAATAATTCCTCTATTGCGTAGACAAACCCTCCTAACGGAGCGCTAAATACTGCAGCTATTCCAGCACCACCCCCTGCTGCTACTATTACTCTTCTAAAAGCTGTAGGAGCTTTGAGCCACTTGGCCATTTGCCAAGCTACTGATCCTCCCATTTGAACGGATGGACCTTCTGGACCCAAAGGGAATCCACTTCCAATAGCAATAATTCCTGATATTAGCTTTACTAATCCTACTTTTAAATTCATTGGAACTTTTTTATGTCTTAAAAAACCCATGATTTGACTCACTCCTGAACCTTTTGCAGCAGGTGCTATATTTTTGATCAAATATCCTGCAATAGCTCCTCCTAGAGCTCCAAAAATAGGTAAGACTGCAATAGATGGAAATTGGTCTAATAATGCTAATCTCCAATTGTTAATAAAATAGATTCCAGTTTTAAAAGTTATGCTTGTAATTGAGGCTCCTAAACCTGTTAATAAGAGCGAAATTGCAACTACTAGAGATCTTTGTTTTAATAATTTTTTGATGCTACGAGAAGAATTATTACTTGTTTTTTGAATATTATCTTTTATAAAGTTTGGCATAGTCCATGATTACTTTGTCAAGCTGAAATCGTGTATTTCATCAAATTGAAGATAGCGATAAAGTTCATCTGAATATGGATTAATTTTATTTTTAGTAATATCCTGATATTCTTCAACTTCAGGTATTTTGCCAAGCAGTGCGCAAACTGCTGCTAATTCAGCGCTACCTAAAAAGACTTGCGCATTCTTGCCAAGTCTATTGTCAAAATTTCTTGTACTTGTAGAAAATACTACGGAACCTTCATCTACTCTGGCTTGATTTCCCATACATAAAGAACAGCCTGGTAACT
The DNA here is from genome assembly GCA_003280725.1 of Prochlorococcus sp. AG-355-M18. Lineage (GTDB taxonomy): Bacteria > Cyanobacteriota > Cyanobacteriia > PCC-6307 > Cyanobiaceae > Prochlorococcus_A. Next base: position 33,939 of record QCED01000007.1, read on the forward strand.
CTAACCTTGCACCACAATCTTCGAAAATTTTATAGTAACCCTCAGCTTTTAGAGTTTCTTCATCCATTTTTGTTGGAGGACAAATCCATAATTTAGCTTTTAAATTTTGTACACCTTCTAGAACTTTCGCAGCAGCCCTGTAATGTCCAATATTCGTCATGCACGAACCTATAAAAACCTCGTCAATATTTGTATTTGCAACATCAGTGATTTCTTTTACATTATCTGGATCGTTTGGGCAAGCAACTATAGGTTGTGTTACTTTTTCTAAATCAATTTCAATTATTTCTTCATACTGAGCGTTTGAATCTGGTTGAATTAATGATGGTTTTTTTAACCAATTTTTCATATCATTTATTCTTCTTGAAATTGATTTTGAATCTTCATAATTGCTCTCAATCATTTTTTCTAGCAGGCAAATATTGCTTCTTAAGTATTCATGTACGGTTTCTTGGGATAAAAGTATGGTACTACCAGCGCATGAGCGTTCTGCAGTAGCATCAGTGAGTTCAAAAGCTTGTTCAAGTTTTAGGTTTGGTAATCCCTCAATTTCCATAATTTTCCCGTTAAATATATTTTTCTTATTTGTTTTCTCAACAGTTAAAAGTCCTTTTTTAATTGCGAAGAGAGGGATTGCATTTACTAAATCTCTAAGAGTGATTCCTGGTAATAATTCTCCCTTGAATTTAACTAGCACAGATTTTGGCATATTTAATGGCATCGATCCTATTGCAGCGGCAAAGGCAACAATGCCCGAGCCTCCAGGAAATGAAATGCCAAGAGGAAATCTAGTATGACTATCTCCGCCTGTGCCAACAGTATCTGGCAAAAGCATTCTATTAAGCCAGCTATGAATTATTCCGTCTCCAGGCTTAAGAGCTACTCCACCTCTTTGAGATATAAAATCAGGTAATTCTTTATGGGTAACTAGATCTACTGGTTTAGGATACGCAGCTGTATGACAAAAACTTTGCATCACTAAATCTGCAGTAAATCCTAAACAAGCTAGTTCTTTTAGTTCATCTCTAGTCATTGGCCCAGTAGTATCTTGACTACCAACTGTGGTCATAATTGGCTCACAGGTCATTCCTGGCCTTACTCCATCTAAACCGCATGCTTTGCCTACTATTTTTTGAGCTTGAGTAAAGCCGAAATTACTTTCGGTTGGATTTTTTGGTCTAGTAAATATTTCACTAGGTTGATAATCTAATTTATTTCTAATTTTGTCTGTAAGAGATCTTCCAATCATAAGATTAATTCTTCCGCCAGCTTGAATCTCATCAGTAAGAGTTGATGGATACAAGTTGAATTTGCTTATTACTTCTTCCTCATTCGTTTCTTTTTCAATTTTTTTAATAATGCCTTCATAAGGATAAATTTTAATAATATCTCCTGTTTCTATATAAGATACGTCAGCTTCTATAGGTAATGCTCCTGAATCTTGTGCTGTATTAAAGAAAATAGGTGCTATTTTGCTACCGATTATTATTCCACCTGTTTTTTTGTTTGGTACAAAAGGGATATCTTCGCCTATATGCCATATGAGTGAATTAATAGCTGATTTTCTAGAACTTCCTGTTCCAACAACATCTCCAACATATGCTATTGGTAAATTTTGTTTTTTTAAATTGTCTAGAATACTCAGTCCATCTGGTTTTTTAAATTCCAACATAGCCAATGCATGCATTGGTATATCCGGACGTGTTGTTGCATGTACAGCAGGAGATAAATCGTCTGTGTTTGTTTCTCCATCAACTTTAAATACTAAACAAGTAATCTCTTTTTCTAAAACTTTTTTATTTTTGAACCATTCTGCATTTGCCCAACTATCTACTACCTCTTTTGCATAAATATTTTTTTGCGATAATTCATAAATTTCATTAGATGAGTCGTAAACAAGGATAATATTTTTTAAAACTTCTGCTGCTTTCTTAGCTAGAGAACTATTTTTTCCTTTAAGAATTTCAACCAGAGAAATTACATTATATCCTCCAATCATTGTCCCTAGAATTTCAATTGCTTTTTGAGGGTTTATTGATTTGCAATATTTTTCTGAATTAACAATAGCTGTAAGCCAGCTTGCTTTAACATATGCGGCTTCATCAACTCCTGGTGGTACTCTATTTATTAACAAATCAAGTAAATATGATGAATCGTAATTACTTTCTTGTTCTAATAATTTTGTAACACAATTTGTTTGCTCAGCATTTAAAGGCAAAGGAGGTATTCCTTTGGCAGCTCTTTCAGCTACGTGATCTGCATAATCTTTTAGCAATGTTTCCAAATTCTTCATTAGTAAGGTTTAATGCCTAATCTATTGTTATTTTTAATATTGAAAAGGAGAGTATTCATAAATGCTTTTTTAAATATTCAAACTTCTTAATTAATCAATGACGTCATCATCAAATAATTCAGCTTTGGAAAAGACATCAGATTTACATGTCGTTGAAACACGTCCATTAATACCTCCAAGCAGATTACATAATGATATACCTTTAGATCACACCTCTGCTAATACAGTATCTAAAACAAGAAGATCGATACAAAACATTTTGCATCATAATGATCGGAAGCTTTTAGTCATTGTTGGTCCATGTTCAATACATGATCTAGAGGCTGCAAAGGAATATTCACAATATATTCATAACTTTCGAGAACTTTATAAAGATAAATTAGAAATAATCATGAGAGTATATTTTGAGAAACCAAGAACAACCATTGGTTGGAAGGGACTTATAAATGATCCCCATCTAGATGATTCTTATGATATTAATACTGGTTTAAGAAGGGCAAGAAGTTTGCTTTCATATCTCGCAACTCGTGGAATACCTTCTGCTACAGAATTACTAGATCCAATTGTTCCTCAATATATTGCTGATTTGATAAGTTGGACAGCCATAGGTGCAAGGACTACTGAGAGTCAAACTCATAGGGAAATGGCATCAGGATTATCAATGCCTATTGGGTTTAAAAATGGAACTGATGGTTCTTTTACTACTGCAATAAATGCAATGCAGTCAGCTTCTAAATCTCATCATTTCTTAGGTGTAAATGAAAATGGAATGGCTTCTATTGTCAATACTACGGGCAATCCAGATGGCCATATTGTTTTAAGAGGCGGCTCAAAAGGTCCAAATTTTGAAAGTCAACATGTTCAAAGAATTTCAGCAGAATTAAAGCAATGTAATCTCCCGCACAAAGTGATGATTGATTGTAGCCATGGAAATTCAAATAAAGACTTTCGAAAACAGGCGGAAGTTTTAAAAAATATAGCTTCTCAAATAAGTAATGGTGAAAAAAATATTTTAGGAGTTATGTTAGAAAGTCATTTGAAAGAAGGTAATCAAAAACTTTTACAAAAAGAAGATCTTGAGTTTGGCAGAAGCATTACAGATGCATGCATAGATATAGATACAACGAGAGACTTACTCGCTATCTTATACAATTCACTTAATTAGTTATAAAAAAATTAAAAAATAATGCTGAAGAAATTGGAACAATGAAATTATCTATTCCTAAAACACTAAATTGTTCGAGTAAAGTAGCAAAAAAAGCTATGGTTAAATAATTTAGATTAAAACTATTTTGTTGGTAGTATCCTATTGAGCAAACTATTAGCAAACTTGTTAAAAACATCGTCATAGTGCCAAATAATGATTTTTTTTGTTTAAAAAAAATCCAACTCTTTGAGTTAAGGCTTTTTCCTATTAACCCAGCTAATCCATCACCAAAACTCATGATAAAAAATCCAGTAATTAATGCATAAGGATTTTTATCCCAGAAAAGATAAATCAAAATAAATAAACTAAGACAATAAAATAATGTTCCATAACTTTTTCTCTCAACATCTTCAATAGTTGGAAATAATTTATAGGCATAATTGATCAAAACCATTAGCCAGACAACTCCTGTAAAAATAAGAGCTGAACTTTGATCAATTCTTAAAAATAGTGCAATTGGTATTAGTGGTCCCACTCCAATGTGTATTATTTTTCTTACGATTTCTCTGCTATCTTCGTTATATTTTTTAAAAACTATCGATACTAAAAAAATTGAGAATAAATATAATAAAATTAAAGTAAATTTTATCAATTTTTTTTAAGCTGCTTTTTGATGAGTTGTCATTACTCTAAGTTTTAATATTGCTTTCGCCTCTAGTTGCCTTACTCTCTCTCTAGAAACATTAATTTGTCTTCCTATTTCTGCCAATGTTAAAGGTTCTTCACCATCTAGGCCAAATCTGAGCTTCATGATTTTTTGTTCTCTTTCATTTAATTGAGAAAGCCAAGTTCCTAAGTGTTCTTTTTGAATAGTTCTATCCATACCTTCCATAGGCTCTTCACAGTTTGGATCTGGTATGAGTTCACCCAACGTACTTCTGTCTTCTTCGCCTCTAGCATGAGCATCTAGGGAGGCGCAAGGAGCACTTTGAGAAATCAAATCTTCTAAATCTTTTTGATCAATTCCCATCTCAGTTGCCATTTCCAATCTGGTAGGTTGTCTACCAAATTTATGTGACAATTCTCTAGAGACTTTTCTCATTTTGGATAGTTTTTCACTTATGTGAATTGGCAAACGGATAGTTCTTGCACTGTTATCAATAGCTCTTGTCATACCTTGCCTAATCCACCAGTAAGCATAAGTTGAAAATTTATATCCCATAGCAGGATCAAATTTGTCTACAGCTCTTTCAAGGCCAATAGCGCCTTCCTGGACAAGATCTAATAATTCAAGGCCTTGGTTTTGATATTTTTTTGCAACGGAGACAACTAGTCTTAGATTAGCTGCCATCATTCTATCTCTGGCTCTTTTGCCAATCTTAATTTGATAGAGATTTCTTTGAGTCCTATCAGTTTCTGGAATTTGTAGCAACTTTTTCATGGTTTGAACATGATGAGCTAACTCTATTTCCTCAGCTGGAGTTAAAAGAGGTACTCTACCAATGCTACTTAAGTAATAGCCAATAGAATCTGAAGTGAGCCTTCCAGATTTTTTTTGGCTTTGTTTTGCAGTTAGACTGGATTTTGATTTACGAGATTTGCTCGTTGTGTTTGGTAATCTAGGCTCATCAGAATTATTACCTGAAGAGCTCTTTGCAGATTCCAGAGGGATCCCCATCACCCTGGCCTCCTAAATAGTGGATTTTTTAAAAAGCTAGCACTGAAATTGAAATAAAAACTACTTTTACGTTGAAACTTTAAAGACAAAAAAATCTTTTTTTGCCTTAATTTCTTGAAATCTGTTGGTATGAAAGGTTTTTATAAAAATAAAAAAAAATTTAAAATATTAAGTTTTTTTTTAAATGTTATAAAAATCAATATTGTTCTATTAGGTCAATTTGCGATCGATTATCCGATGATTCTAATTTATATTTCGAATAAGAACCATCTTTCTTCATTATCCAAGAAAAGTAATCATCCTTAATGTAGGTTTGCAAAAGCGAGTATATTTTAGATTTTAATTCATCATCTTCTATCGGAGTAACAGCTTCTATTCTTCTATCAAGGTTTCTTTTCATCCAATCTGCGCTCCCAATAAAAACTTCATTATCATCGTTATTACAAAACCAAAAAATTCTTGAGTGTTCAAGAAAATGTCCAATAATGCTTTTGACTTTAATATTTTCACTTAAGTTTTTTGTTTGGGGATATAAGCAACAAATCCCTCTTACTATAAGATTAATTTTTACACCTGAGTTAGAAGCTAAATAAAGAAGGTTAATTATTTCTGGGTCAACTAAAGAATTCATTTTTGCAATTATTTCAGCTTTTTTACCTTCTTTTGAATTTTTAATTTCTCTATTTATGAGAAATATAAACTTTTCTCTCATCGATGAGGGGGAGACTAATAATTTTTGATAACTTTTTTGTTTAGAAAAACCTGATAAGTAATTAAATAACTCAAGTAAATCTGATGCAATTTCAGGATCTGTTGAAAGTAATCCTAAATCTGTATAAAACCTTGAAGTATTAGAGTTATAATTTCCAGTTCCAATATGGAAATAATTCCTTAATCGTCCTTTCTCTTTTCTAACTATTAAAGCTATTTTTGTATGTGTTTTAAATCCTATAATTCCATAGACGACATGAATTCCAGCTTGTTCAAGTTGTTTTGCCCACTGAATATTATTGTCTTCATCAAATCTTGCTTTCAGTTCAACAAGAGTCATTACTTCTTTACCATTTTCTGCAGCTCTCATTAGAGCTGCGATGATAGGAGAATCCTTGGAAACTCTGTATAAAGTGATTTTTATAGCCATTACAAGTGGATCATCAGCGGCTTTGTTTATAAATTCCTCTACTGAAGTTTTAAATAAGTCGTAGGGATGATGCAGCAGAATATTATTTTTCCTAAGTATCTTAAAAATAGAATTGAGGTTTTTGTTTGAGGACAGATCTAAGTTTTTTAATTGTGAATGAGTTTTCCCAATAAGCAAATTTTCTTTTAAATCATCTCTATTAATTTTTGTAAGCTGATTTAAATCATCCAGGCTCAATAAACTTTTACAAAAGTATATATATTCTTCTTGTATTGAGATACTTCCAACAAGTAATTTTAGAATATTTTCTGGCATATTCGATTCAACTTCTAACCTAACGACGTCTCCACCAAATCTTCTTTTTTGCAAACTTTGTTCAACTGCTAAAAGAAGATCATCAGCTTCAAGTTCTTTTAGTTCTAGATCTGCATCTCTTGTCACTCTAAAAAAAGAGTAATTTACACATTCCATTCCGTTAAATAAAGTATTTATATTATTCCCAATTAAATCTTCAACAGTTATGAAAATGTGAGAACTTTCGTTACTAGGTTGAATAATTTCATTGGGAATTTGTATAAATCGGTTTATATTTTTTGTTGGTATTTTGACTCTGACAAACTGATTTTTAGAACCTTCCCCATCCTTTATTAAAGCAGCTAAGTTTAGACTTAAATTACTTATGAATGGGAATGGATGTGCTGGATCAACAACCAATGGAGTTAACAAAGGGAAAACAGATGTAGTAAAGAAGTTATTACACCAATTTCTTTGATTTTTACTGAGATCCTTATATTTTTTTATAATTACACCTTGTTTTTTTAATTCGTCACTTAATTCATTATTTACATAGTTTTCTTGAAGATTAGTTAATTTTTTTACTTCTTTATTGATTTTTGTTAATTGCTCTTTAGGGGTAAGTCCGTCAATACTTTTTTTAGTAATTCCTGCTTCTACTTGAGCCTTTAATGAAGCTACCCTTACCATAAAAAATTCATCAAGATTATTGCTAAAAATTGAACAAAATTTTACTTTATCTAGGATTTTGTACTCTTTTTCCATACCAGTTAGGAGTACTCTTTTATTGAATTCAATCCAACTTAATTCTCTATTTATAAAAACATTAGCCTGGCTTTGCATTAAATTAATCTTGGTTTTTGATTTTTGAAGAATTATTTTTTTTACCTTCTCCAATAAGGTATATCATGAAAAGTAATATAACGGAACCAGCTATAAAGGGTGATTTAGGGCCAAAACTATCATAAACCCTTCCTGCCATTGCAATTCCTAAAACTCCTCCGAGACTTTGTAGCCCCTGAAGGTTACTTAGTATTGATCCTTGTTTATCAACTTCTAACTTCTTCGATATAAGTGCTCTTAAAGTAGGCGTAATTAATCCTGCCCCAATTGCCAAAAATGAAACAGCTGAATAAATATTTATTGTCGCATTTTCCTTTGGAGCAGTTATTAAAAGTGCACACGCCACAAGAATAAAGCCTGATCCGATAATTGTTAATCGCATTTCGCCAAATTGCTTTACCAGAGGCCCAATTAATCCTCCCTGAACGATAATCGCAATGATTCCTACTACAACAAGAGTTCCACTTGATGCTTTGGTGGTCCAGTTTAAAGATTCTTGGAGGAAAAATATAAGGATATTAGTCAATCCAGTAAAAGCAATAAAGTAAATAAAAAAAGCTAATGATAATTTTTTAATCTTTTCTTCTTTGAAAACTATAAATAGAGCTTTTAAAGGGTTTTTTAAAGCAGTTTTTGATTTATTTATTTCATTATTAGGCTTGGTTTCTGGTAAGTAAAAAAATACAAGGAGAAAATTTATTATTGGAATGATTGAGGCTATCAAAACTGGAATAATGATTGCATCATCAGTATTTGTATTTTTTGCAAAAATTACAACAAAAATATTCCCTAAGAAAAAACTCAAACCAAAAGCTACACCAATAAGACCAAATGTTTTTGCTCTTTTTTCAGGGCTTGAAATATCTGCAAGAATTGTTGTTGCAGTAGCTGCAGTCCCCCCACTTAAACCGTCAATCAGTCTCGCTAAAAATAATAAAAATAACGGGATAGTGGCTATTGAATTTGACCAATTAAAAAGAACTGTAAAGGATAATATTGATATTCCTATTACTGAACCAGTAATACAAAAAAGAGTAACAGGTCTTCTTCCATATCTATCACTCATAAGTCCTATAAAAGGAGAAGCTGTAAATTGAGCTAATTGGTAAGTGCATGATAATAAACCATATGTACTTGCTTTAGAGTCAAAAAGTAAAACAAAAGAGGGTAATATGGGTAACAGTATACTTTCACTTAAACGATCATTAAGAAGAGTGATAAACGCACTAAGGAGAGTAAATTTTTTATTTGGTTTTAATAAACTTTCTTTCACAATATTTACCTTCATTGCGATTTACTTTTACTACCATACTTGTTAATGGAGATTATTGTGCCCGGGATTGTTTATTTAGTTGGAGCAGGTCCTGGTGACCCTGAGCTTTTAACTCTTAAAGCTTTACGCCTAATAAAAAGTTGTGATGCATTAGTTCATGATGCTTTAATCCCGGATGAAATAACAAAAGAGGCAGGAAAAAATACAGAAATTTTCCATGTAGGCAAAAGAGCTGGGAAGTGTTCTGTACCTCAGGCTGAAACTAATGACCTTATTTTGAAATTAGCAAAAGAAGGCAAAAATGTTGTAAGGCTTAAAGGGGGAGATCCATTCGTTTTTTCTAGAGGCGGTGAAGAGGTATCGATTTTAGAAAAAAATGGAATTTTAGTTGAAATCGTTCCTGGTATTACTTCTGGGATAGCTGCCCCCACATATTTTGGTATTCCACTAACTCATAGAGATGCTGCGAGTTCTGTAACTTTTGTCACTGGACATGAGCGTGTAGATAAGGAAAAAAAGACAGTGAATTGGAGAGATTTAGCTAAATCATCAGATAGCTTAGTAATTTTTATGGGTATAAAAAATATTGAATTTATTGTGGAAGAATTAATTCTAGGTGGTTTAGATAGGAGTACTAAATGCGCTGTTATTCAAGAAGCTACTTTAAAAAATCAAAAATGTTTTATAGAGAAATTAGATAATCTTCCAGATAAAATCAAAGATAAAGAATTTTTAGCTCCATCAATTATCATTATTGGAAAAATTGTTGAATTTAAAGTTAATAATAATATCACTAAAGTATCTGATGTCTATTTACCAGATATTAATAAAGTTCAACTATATAATAAATCCCAAAAGTAAATTGGATCGAATTTAGGTTTAAGCTTTAAATCATTAACTTGATTAATTTGTCTGCAAGATAAGCTATTAATTGCAACTATTATGTCATCATTTTGAAATTCTGGGGAAATTAATTCTTCTTTTACAATTTTCAATTTTAAAGCTTCAGAAACCATAATCCCTTCTAAACAGCCGCTCTCTTTTCTAGGAGTTATCCATTGATTATTTCTTTTAATTAGAAGATTAAATGTACTTCCACAACAAAGTTCACCTGACGTATTCAAAAGGATAGAATCATCAAATGATTTTTCATTAGCTTCTGTCAAAACTTGTATTGCCTGATTATATGAAAATGTTTTGCATTTACTTATAAGACTTAATTCATTTATTTTTTCCGTTTGACTAATGCAAACGCTTATCGGATTAAAATTTGGTTTGATTCTATAGAACTCAAGCCATAAATTATCTAAATCTTTTGTCTCTGAAGTGCTTTCAATTGTTAGTTTTCGTCCTTCATTTGTTCCTCGACTATAGTTTATTCTTACTGAAGCAAATTGATCATTTTTAAGCGATAACTTTTTAATTCCATCGTGAATAAGTTGTAGCAAATTTAATTTATTTATTTTGAGGTTAATATTTAAAATCTTGCTACTTTTTTCTAATCTTTTCAGATGTTCATCAAAAAGAATAGGTTTGTTTTCCTTTATCAAAATGGTTTCAAATATACCATCAGCAAATTTTAATCCTCTATTATTTGCAGCAATAAATATTCTATCAATATCTAACCATTGATCCTTGTGCCAGCCTAATGTTTCAATCATTTTAGTGAATCAATTAGCGGTAAAAGTTTCCACTTTAGTTCATCAGTTTCTTCTTCAGGGTTTGAGTCAATAACTATTCCGCAACCAGCATATATATTGATTTTTTTGTCTTTAATTAAAAATGATCTTATTAGTATATTGCTGTCAAACTCTCCATTCCAGTCAAGCTTCAAAAATGAGCCACAGTATGGTCCGCGTTCACATTCTTCTAATTCAAAAAGTCTCTGGCATGATCTTAATTTAGGTGCTCCAGTTATAGAGCCCCCAGGCCAACAAGCTTTTAGTAAATCAATCCAGTTCTTGTCTTTTTTTAATTTGCCTCTGATTACTGAAGTTAGATGATGAACTTTTAAGAAACTTTCAAGTTTTAATATTTCTGGCACCATAATACTTCCTGTTTCGCAAACTTTACTTAAATCATTTCTTATTAGGTCAACAATCATAATATTTTCGGCTCTATCTTTTTCGTTCGTTATTAAATCGATAGCATTAAGTGCGTCTTGATTTAAATCTTTATCTCTGGATCTAGTTCCTTTGATAGGTCTTGATTCTACAAAATTTTTATTATTAATTTTTATAAATCTTTCTGGCGAGGTAGATAATACAGCCTCTTTATAATTATCATTATTTATTATTATTCCTCCAAAGGGAGCTCTTAATTTCCTTCTTATTTTCAAATAAATATCTAGAGGATTATAGTTTTTGGAAGATTCAATTTCGCATTTAGTTGTTAAGTTTGCTTGAAATATATCTCCTAAGGAAATTAATTTTTTCAGTTTTAAAATATTTTTCTGAAATTTTTCAGCCATTTCGTCCAAATTTATTTTTGAAAAATCAAAATTCAAATTTGTTTTAATAATATTTTCTTCTTCAATATTTTTTATATTGTTGATTATGTTTTTATAATTCATCAGTTCAGATGAGTTTGTGCCTTCGATAATTATTTCTTTTTTTATTAGATTACATTTAATGATTGGATCATATGATGCAATCCATAAAGTTGCCATATTAGATTTTCTCCATGGGTTTTTTGGTTCTATGTAAACTCCAGCTTCATAACTTAACCATCCGATCCAAAATCCTTTTTCAATATTTTTTAAATTGTTAAATGGATTATTAGTTTTGTCTAAGTTATTAATATCTCTTGATTGGATTATTTTTTTAGGTTTAATTCCTATTATTGACCATTCCCCATTTTCTTTCCCATCACTGTCTAGCCAAGCTAATCCTTTATCTCCAAATTTTTTTGTTAGATCATGTGAAATCAGTGCTGGATCTATCCATTTTTCTAGAATTATTTTTTTTATTTTCATTTTTTATTATTGTTATCAAGCCATTTTTCATAAGCGGCATTTCTAATTCTGCAGCTATCACACTTACCGCATGGTTTTGAATTGCCCGAATAACAACTCCATGTTTTATCTAAAGGGACATGATTAGCAAAAGCTAATTTAATAATTTCCTCTTTATTTAAATTTAATAGTGGCGTCCAAAGTTTTATTGGATTATTTTCTCTTCCTCTTTTATTGGCTAAATCTGCTAATTCTTGAAATTTTTTAATGTAGTCAGGTCTGCAATCTGGATAACCGGAATAATCTAGTGCATTAACTCCTAATCCTATAAAATCAGCATCTATTGCTTCGGCATAACTTAGTGCAACGGAAATAAATATAGTATTTCTCCCAGGAACATAAGTATTAGGAATTTTATTAGTTTGTACTCCTTCTTTCGGAATATTTTTTTGAGTATCAGTTAATGATGAGCCTCCCCATAAGGATAAGTCAAGCTTAATGATTTTAAATTCTTCGATATCAAAGTGTTTTGCAATTATTGATGCAGAATTTAATTCTTTTTTATGACGTTGACCGTAGTCAAATGAAAGGCCAAAAATTTTAGCTTCGGATTTTTTTGCGATACCAGTAACTGTAGAAGAATCTAAACCTCCAGATAATAAAACTACTATCGATTTATTTGTAAGAGTCATATGATTTCAATTAATTTTTAAGTATTTGTGAGTTTGAAGGCTCAATTTCCAATCTGGATTATTTTTTACGAAGTCAATAGCAAGAGTAAAACCATTCGTATTGTTCCATGCTGGCTGTAAATAAAAAATTTTATCTTGTTTTTTTAAGCCATCTTCGCTTTTAGAGAGTTGATATTGTTTTAAAGTTTCTTTCTTTATTTGAATAGCAAATTCAATATCTTCTATTTCATTTATGATTATTTTGATTTCATTGCAGTTTTTTAAAAAATAATTTTTTGGAGGTAGGTGTCTTTTTGGAGATAAAGTAATCCAGTCATAGCTTCCTGATATTGAATTAACTCCACTTGTCTCAATATGAATCTTCATTGGCTTTTGTTCTTCTCCCATTGTCATTTTTTTTATGGCATTGCAAAAATTATCCAAGTTATGTTGTAAAGGTTCTCCACCTGTAATAACGCAAAAAGATGCTCCTTTTTCTCTGGCAATTTTTATGCGGTCTACTATTTTTTCAATTGATATAGAAGGGTGTTTTTTCTCGTCCCATGAATTTTTGGTATCGCACCAAGAACATCCAACTTTACATCCCGCTAATCTTACAAAAAAAGCACTTTTTCCAGCGTGATAACCTTCACCTTGTAATGAATGAAATTGTTCGACTAAGGGTAAAAAATTTGTCATTTTCATTCAAAAAAATAAAGAATATTAATTTGATTGAGTTAGCTTATCTTGAGAGGCTTTTATTAAACCTTTAAATAAAGGATGAGGTTTGCCAGGTCGTGATAAAAACTCAGGATGATATTGACATGCTAAGAAGTATGGATGATTTTCTAACTCAATTAACTCAACTAATCTGCCATCTGGTGATGTACCACTAATTTTATATCCAGAATCTAAAAAACTTTGTTTGTAGTAATTATTAAATTCGTATCTATGTCGATGTCTCTCATAAACAACATCCTCATTATATAAGTTTTTTCCAGTTGTATTTTTTGTCAATCTACATGGATAAACTCCAAGTCTCATTGTCCCACCTAAATCAACTACATCTTCCTGTTCTGGTAATAAATGTATCACTGGATTGGGAGTGTTTGGATCTAGTTCTGAGCTAGAAGCATCTGGAAGATTAGCTATATTCCTGGCCCATTCTATAACTGCACATTGCATACCAAGGCACAAACCTAAAAAGGGAATTTTATTTTCTCTTGCGAATTTTATAGCCGAAATTTTTCCATTGACTCCTCTATTTCCAAATCCTCCAGGTACCACAATTGCATCAACTTTATTTAAGTAAGTTTCTGCTGAATTTTTTTCTATCATTTCAGCACTTACCCAATGTAAATTTAATAAAGCCTTTTGTTCAATGCATGCATGTCTTAAAGCTTCAACAACGGATAAATATGCATCTCCAAGTTCAATGTATTTACCTACTAAAGCAACTTTGATTGGAGCTCCAGGATTTCTTAAGTTGTGTATAAGTTGCTCCCAATTTTTCAAATCACATTTTTTATCTTCAAGGTCTAAATACTTCAGGGTTTCTTTGCATAAACCTTCTTTTTTTAAAGAAAGAGGTACAGAATAAATACTGTCTGCGTCTAAAGCTTCAATTACAGAGTTGATACTGACACCGCAAAAACCACTAAGCTTCTTTTTAAGAGCTTCATTGATAGATTTATCACTTCGGCATACAAGTAAATCTGGCTGAATTCCAATTGATCTTAATTCTTTCACTGAATGTTGTGTTGGTTTAGTTTTTATTTCGCCAGAGGTTTTGATGTAAGGAAGTAATGTTACGTGTATGTATGCAACATCGTTCCTATTGACATCATTTTTGAATTCTCTTATTGCCTCTAAAAAAGGTAGAGATTCAATATCACCAACTGTTCCACCAATTTCAGTAATTATAATATCTGCATTACTGTTGGCGGCTACTCTATTAATTCTTTCTCTTATTTCTCCCGTTATGTGAGGTATAACTTGCACAGTTCCACCGTTATAACTACCTCTTCTTTCTTTATTGATAACTGCTTGATAGATAGATCCTGTAGTCACACTATTTAACCTAGTCATTGCAGTATCAGTAAATCTTTCATAGTGACCTAAATCTAGATCGGTTTCAGCCCCATCTTCGGTTACAAATACTTCTCCATGTTGGAAAGGACTCATTGTTCCTGGATCAACATTTAGATATGGATCTAGTTTTAATATTGAAACACTATATCCTCTAGACTTTAATAATCTTCCTAAGCTTGCCGCTACAATTCCTTTACCAATGCTAGAAACTACTCCTCCGGTGACAAATACAAATTTTGACATTAAATATTTTTAATTAAGCACAGCCTCCTTATATTTTATTTAAACAAAAAACTTTTAGAACATCCATATATATTCTTATTCATCAATTGTTATTTCAATATCTAATTCTTTTAATTGTGATTCAGAAACATTTGAAGGTGCATTTGTGAGGAGACATTTTGCTTGTTGATTTTTTGGAAAAGCAATGGTTTCTCTGATTGAATCTGCACCAATGATCAGCATGGTAATACGATCCAATCCAAACGCTATTCCACCATGAGGAGGAGCGCCCATTTCTAAGGCTTCTATTAAAAATCCAAATTTTTCATCAATCTCTTTATCAGTAAGTCCTACCGTTTTCAGAACCTCTCTTTGTAAGTTCGCTTCATGAATACGTAAAGAGCCTCCTCCTAACTCCAATCCATTGAGAACTAAGTCATAAGCATTTGCTATAGAGCTCTCAATTTCTTTTTTCAAGTTTTCAGAATCTTTAGATTTTATATTTTTTGGAGAACAAAAAGGATGATGTAAAGCTTCAAATCTATTTTCATCTTCATTTCTCTCAAACATCGGGAAGTCAGTTACCCATAAGAAATTCCATTTACTTTTATCGATGAGATTTAAGTCTTTTGCGATATATTGTCTAACCCTATCTAATGACTGATTGACAATTTGTTTATCTCCAGCTCCCAGGAGGATTAAGTCTCCATCTTTTGCTTCTGTGATTTTTAAAATATCAGCTATATGCTCTTCATTTAAATTATTTTTAATTGCCCCAATAGTCTCAAGCTCATCTCCTTTGACCCTTATAAAGGCCAAACCCCCAGCTCCTGCATCTTGAGCTACTTGGAAGATATCACCTCCTGGTTTAATTCTTACGTTGCTAATACTTGAATTGCCTCCTTTGACTGTTATGGATTTGATAGAACCTCCAGACTTAATAGCATTGGTGAAAATATTAAACCCAATATCACCTAATACTCCTCCTAAATCTTTTAATAACATTTGATATCTAGTATCTGGTCTATCAGTGCCGTAATTATCCATTGCTGCCTGCCATGTCATTCTTGGGAAAACATTATTAAAATTAATATTTAACACTTCTTTCCATATTTTTTTTATAAGACTTTCATTAAAAGAAATTATTTCTTCTTCACTAATAAAGCTCATCTCAATATCTAATTGAGTAAACTCCGGCTGTCTATCTGCCCTTAAGTCTTCATCACGGAAACATTTTGCGATTTGATAATACTTATCTAAGCCCCCAACCATTAAAAGTTGTTTAAATAGTTGCGGGGATTGAGGTAAAGCAAAAAATTCTCCATTTGAAAGACGTGCAGGAACAAGAAAATCGCGAGCGCCTTCAGGAGTTGACTTTGTAAGTAATGGGGTCTCTACTTCTGTAAATCCAAAATTATCAAGAAATTCTCTAGCAACTTTAATAATCTTATGTCTTGTTTTTAAATTTTCTAGTAATTTTCCCCTTCTTAAATCAATGTATCTATATTTTAGTCTGAGTTCCTCTTTTGTATTTTCATAATCATGTATTGACACTGGAAAAGGTAAGTTGTTTTTAATTTGGTTGAGAATTTGCAAATCTTTAACCTTAAGCTCTAACTCTCCAGTACTTAAATTTGTATTTATGGAATCTTTGGGCCTTCCATTAATAATTCCGCTAACCATTATTACTGTTTCATTTCTTAGAGTTTCTGCCTGTTTAAATAGATCTGCACCATCATCGGGGCTAATTGTTATTTGTAGGAATCCACTATGGTCTCTTAAATCAATAAAAATTACACCGCCATGATCTCTTCTTCTATCTACCCATCCGCATAAATTAACTAATTTACCAATATCTGTATTATTGAGTTCTTTGCAAATTTTGTTTCTCATCTAAGTATGATTTATTTATCAATAACTTATAATAATTCTTTAAGGGTAAATTTAGTTAATAATTTTTTTTATAAAACGCTCTTTTTGTTATTACCCCTTTGAATTTTTTGCCTCTTATTAATATTTGAACTTCATTATTTATTAAGGCATGCGAAGTATTGATGTAAGCAAAAGCTATAGCTTGTTGTTTAGTTGGAGACCAACTGCCGCTTGTGATAGTACCAATATTTTTTTCACCTTTAAGAACTGCGCAACCTTTTCTTCCTATTGCTTTACCTTCTATAGAGAGACCAACTAACTTTTTTTGAATACCTAGTCTTGACTGCTCTTCAAGAAATCTTCTTCCAAAGAAATCGTGATTATTTTCTAGATGTACTAGCCAGCCTAACCCTGCTTCATATGGAGAAGTTTCTTCATTTATGTCTTGACCATAAAGATGCATTCCTGCTTCGAGTCTAAGAGTATCTCTGGCACCTAAACCACAAGGCGCAACATTTTTGGAAATTGAGAAATCCCATAAATTAGTTGCTGCTTTTTTAGATAAAAGTATTTCTAGACCATTTTCTCCCGTATAGCCTGTCTTTGAAAAGAAAATTTTTTCTTTAGGCGAAATATGTTCAAAAATTTTATATTCGCATCCAAAGTTAGGGATATGTGATATTGATGATTCAATCCATTCTTCAAATAATTCGAATGAGTTTTTCCCCTGTAGTGCTAAAAGTACTTTGTCTTTTTTAAAGTTTGTTATCGAAATTTCAGACATATTTAAATTATTTTTTATCCACTGAAAATCTTCTTCATATCTACTTGCATTAACTATTAATAATAATTCTGATATGTCATTTTCTTGTATACCAAGGTCATAAATTATTAAGTCATCTATTATTCCTCCTTTATCATTGAGCATTACTGTATAAAGCCCCTGACCTTCAGAAAAGGAGTATAGATTAGTAGGAAAAAGTTTTTGAATATTATCCTTTGGATTGATTCCCTTGATAGAAATCACACCCATGTGAGAAATATCAAATAATCCTGCTGAAGATCTAACTGATTCATGCTCTTTAATTAATCCTGAAAATGATATGGGCATTTCCCAACCTGCAAAATCCACTAATTTTGCATTGGATTCAAGATATTTTGAATAAAGAGGACTTTTTAGCAAATCCATTAAATATTTAGTTTTTATTAAGTATTTTTATACTGTAGTTTAGAAATTTTTTATTGCATATTTTCTAATGACAAAATTAAGCTTCTAAGTACTTTGGCTGCAACTATGCTACTTACTCCGCTTTTATCAATTTCTGGAGATAATTCCACAATATCTGAAGCCACAATTCTAAGGTCTTCTAAAGTTTTTAGTATTTCTTCAAAATCATTCCAAAAAAATCCTCCCGGTTCTGGAGTGCCCGTTCCTGCTAATAAACTGGGATCAAACCAATCTAAATCTATTGTTAAATAGATTGGAGACTTAGCGTATGGTAGAAGAGCTTGTTTTAACTCATGTGCATTTCCCCCTGGACAAAAATTAACTAATTGGGAGTTGTTATGCATAATTTCAAATTCTTCTTTAGTCCCACTTCTAATTCCTACTTGCAAAATTTTTTTTTCAGGTAGCACTTCTAAGCATCTTTTCATAGTACAAGCATGACTATGTTCATTTCCTATATATGATTCTCTTAAATCTGCATGAGCATCAAGTTGAACCAATATCAAATCTGGATATTTTTTTACTAATGCTTCAATAGCACCTCTTGTAATAGAATGTTCGCCTCCAAGCATAATAGGACTAAGGCGTTTACCAATTAAATAATTTGTTGCTGATTTAACCGATTCAATAACGGACTTTGAGTCATTTTTATCAATTAGTATTGATCCAAAATCAACATACATAATATCCTGTAAGTCTTTTTTTATTTTTGGACAATATGTTTCTAAACAAGAACTGACTTGTCTTATTGCTTCTGGACCAAATCTTGCTCCTGGTTTAAACGAACATGTCCCGTCATAATTAACTCCAAATATACCAATTGAGCAATTCTCAGGACTTCTTTTTGCTCCCATATAAATTGCATTTTCGTTATCAAATAAATTTTTTCTCATCTTATGAATCTAGTTCTTTTATAATTTTATTTGGCATCATTTTGAATGCGGCATTTTGAAAATTTAAATTCCAAATTTCACATCCTTTTTCTATTTTTCGAAATTCATCATAATTTTGCTTTGATAAATTTATATCTCCTGAAGAAGCAAATGTCCAACTCCAAATCCCGCTTGGATATATAGGCACAAAGGAATACATAGTTTCAGAAACTTTAAATATATTTTTTAGGGTTTTCAAAATATTTATGTGAATATTTTTGAAGGATTCAGGAGATTCGCTTTGCGTTGCTAATATACCCCTTGGTGTAAGTATTCTTTTACATTCTTTATAAAAAGAATCTGAAAATAATAAATTTGAAAATTCTGAGGGATCTGAACAATCTATAAATATTACGTCGTAAAAATTATCTCTTGTTTTTTTTACCCATTTAACACCATCAT
Source organism: Prochlorococcus sp. AG-355-M18 (assembly GCA_003280725.1). GTDB lineage: Bacteria > Cyanobacteriota > Cyanobacteriia > PCC-6307 > Cyanobiaceae > Prochlorococcus_A. The sequence continues at coordinate 52,979 of QCED01000007.1, forward strand.
CAACATGTATTTCTAATCTTTTGTCATTCCATGCTTCGCCTCCAATTTCTTTTAGAAATTTTTTAGAAATTTTAATTACCTCCTCATCAATTTCTACTAGATCAATTTTTGATATTTGAGAATATTTAACACATTCTCTTACAGCACCACCGTCACCACCGCCAATAATTAGTACATTAGATTTTTTGTCAATGCTACTCAATGCAGGATGCACAAGACACTCATGATAATATTTTTCGTCTTTTAATGATGTCATCCAGCAACCATCTAACATTAAAGCTTTACCATAATATTCATTTTCAATAACAATAATTTCTTGATATTTTGATGTTTTTTTAATTATAATTTTCCCATTTAGGCCGAATCTTGAGCCTTTATGATATTCATCTATCCATGTTGTAATATTTGTCATTTGCTTTTAGGAATTTTTCTCGCCAGTTTTTGTTTGGCTATTTGCCAAAGCCGTTGAAAGTCTTTAGGAGTTTGTTTTTTAATATTATCTCCTGCATGCTCTTCAACGATTGAAAATCTGTCTAAAAATTTTATATTAGTTTTTTTAAGAGCTGATTCAGGATTGATCTTTAAAAAGTTTGAGAGATTAAGAAGGGTAAAGTAAATATCCCCAAATTCATTTTTTATCTCTGAATCATTTTTACTTTTAATTGCTTCCTTTAATTCATTAATCTCTTCTTCTATTTTTTTAAAAATCTCATCAGTACTTTCCCACTTGAAACCATGTTCTTTAACAACATTTGTGATTTTATCTGTTCCAACCGTTGGCGGTAAATTCCTTATTTTCAAATTTAAATTTCTACTAATTGTAGATTTCATATGAGGTGCTTTTTTTTCTAAATTTTTGATATTTAACCAAATCTTTTGTGATTTTTTTAATGATATTTTTTCTTTTTTGTTAAAAATATATGGATGTCTATTAATAATTTTCTTGTTTAGATTTTTTATAACATCATTTAGTGTAAATTCTTTTTCTTCGTAACCGATTTCAGCATGAAGCATTACTTGTAATAAAAGATCTCCTAACTCCTCACATATGTTATCTGCATTTTTTTCATATATCGCATCTATTAATTCATTACTTTCTTCATACAAAAATGGGATCAATGATACATGAGACTGTATTTTCTGCCATGGGCAGCCCCAAGTTTTATCTTTTAATGCTTTGATATTAGATATTAAAATTTTAAAACTATTTATAGTCTCTAAATCGGAATTGTTTTCCAATTTATATCTATTGTTTGAAGACATTGGATATATTTTATTAATTAAATTTTGCCTCAATCATGAAATATTTAAATACTTAGTATAAATTTTTCAACTTCATCTATTAGAATAGTCTAATATAAGGGCGATTAGCTCAGCGGTAGAGCGCCTGCCTTACAAGCAGGATGTCCCTGGTTCGAACCCTGGATCGCCCATTTATTATTTTTCTAATGACTGAGATCGTCAATCTTTCAATCAGTCAAAGTGCTGCTTCAGAACTATCTAGGCAAGCTTCTTTTGGAGGTTCTCCAGGAGAAATGTCTATTGATTTGGTAGAGGATAAAAATTGTTCCGAAGGATGGATGCATATTAAATTAAGGCCAGGTACATGTAATGGATCCCCTATTTCAAGAACTGAAGGAGTTACTTTATATGCGGATGTAAAAAAGTTTAATTTACTGAAAGATTTAAAATTAGATTATTACGGTGATTTGAGCGGTGGTGGATTTCTTATTTCAACACCAAAAAATGCAAAACGCTGTTCCTGTGGTTCTGGCTTCAAACTTTTGTAGTATGGATATGTCTTTTTTTGCAAACTAATATTATTTTCATTAATTGGCTGCTCTCAAGATAAAATAAACAAAAAGTTTATTGAAATAAAATTTGCACATGACAGAGATGAATGATCAATTATCTTTAGAGAAATATTCACCTTTTGAAGTAGAGAAAAAGTGGCAAGAAAAATGGGAGAGTCTAAAGGCGTTTAGTCCTAAACCTGAGGATGATGGGGAGCCTTTTTGTATTGTTATTCCGCCACCAAATGTAACTGGATCTTTGCATATGGGGCATGCATTTAATACGGCTTTGATAGATGTTGTAGTACGTTTTCAAAGACTTTTAGGTAAGAATGTTTTGTGTTTACCGGGAACTGATCATGCTTCAATAGCTGTTCAAACTATTCTCGAAAAACAATTAAAAAGTGAAGGTAAAACGAGTGAGGATATTGGAAGAGATGAATTTCTCAAAAGAGCATGGAACTGGAAAGAACAAAGTGGTGGAAGAATAGTTTCTCAATTAAAAAGGATTGGATATTCAGTGGACTGGACTAGAGAAAGATTTACTCTTGATCAAAAATTAAATGAAGCAGTTATTGAGGCTTTTAATATTCTTTATAAAAAGAATTTAATTTATAGAGGCGAATATTTGGTGAATTGGTGCCCTGAATCTCAATCTGCAGTAAGTGATCTTGAAGTTGAAATGCAAGAAGTAAATGGTAATTTATGGCATTTTAAATACCCTTTAATTTCTGAAAGTGGTGAACAGTTAGATAAGTACTTAGAAGTTGCAACAACAAGACCAGAAACTCTTTTGGGTGATACTGCTGTGGCAGTTAATCCTGATGATGATAGATATAAAGAATTTATTGGTGTCAAAGTAAAAGTTCCTTTTGTTGATAGAGAAATACCTATTATCGCTGATTCACATGTTGATAAAGATTTTGGTACGGGTTGTGTGAAGGTTACTCCAGCCCATGATCCAAATGATTTTGCAATAGGAAAAAGGCATAATTTAAAACAGATTAATGTAATGAACAAAGATGGAACTTTAAATATTAATGCAGGTATTTTTCAAAATTTAGATAGATATGATGCTAGAAAGAAAATTATCAAAGAATTGGATAACTTGGGCCTTTTGACAAAGATAGAGGATTATAAACATACTGTTCCTTTTTCTGATAGAGGTAAGGTGCCAATTGAACCTTTATTGTCAACACAATGGTTTTTGAAAATGGATGATATATCACAAGGATGTCTAAATGAAATTGATTCTAAAAAACCATCCTTTATTCCTCCACGCTGGGAGAAAGTTTATAAGGATTGGTTAGAAAATATTAATGATTGGTGTATCAGTCGGCAATTGTGGTGGGGGCACCAAATACCAGCCTGGTATGTTTTAGATGAATCTCAAGACTCAATAGAACAAAATACTCCATATATTGTTGCAAGAAATGAAGAGGATGCCTTAATCGAAGCTAATAAAAAATTTGGATTAAATATTAAATTGGTTCGCGATAAAGATGTTTTGGATACATGGTTTTCAAGTGGATTATGGCCTTTCTCAACCCTTGGTTGGCCAAATATAAACGATCCAGATTTTAAAAAATGGTATCCAAATAGTGCTCTTGTTACTGGTTTCGATATTATTTTCTTCTGGGTGGCGAGAATGACAATGATGGGGAATACTTTTACAAATAATATTCCTTTTAAAGATGTTTATATTCATGGTTTAGTTCGAGATGAAAACAATAAAAAAATGAGTAAAAGTTCAGGTAATGGTATTGATCCAATACTATTAATTGATAAATATGGTTCTGATGCTCTAAGATTTGCTTTAATTCGAGAAGTTGCAGGCGCTGGACAAGATATTCGGCTTGATTTTGATAGAAAAAAAGATACATCTTCAACTGTTGAAGCTTCAAGAAATTTTGCGAATAAATTATGGAATGCAACTAAATTTGTATTAATTAATAAAACTTCTAATAATAATTATTCTCTTAATGTCAGTGATGAAACTTCTTTAGAGTTATGTGATAAGTGGATTTTATCTAAATTGAATAAGGTAAATACAAAGGTCACTGCTTTGTTAAAAGAATACAAATTGGGAGAATCTGCGAAACTACTATATGAATTTACTTGGAATGATTTTTGTGACTGGTATGTAGAATTTGCTAAACAAAGGTTTAATAATAAAGAGACTAATAATAGACAAGTATCTGAAAAGGTTTTAATCAAAGTGCTTAATGATATTTTGGTCATGATTCATCCTTTTATGCCTCACATAACAGAAGAACTTTGGCATGCACTTCAACTTAAACCAGATAAAGAATTATTATCTCTTCAAAAATGGCCAACCCTAGAAAATAAATTTGTTGATAATAAGCTTGATAATTCCTTTCAGAAACTCTTTGAAATTATTAGATTGATTAGAAATTTGAGAGCTGAATTAGGCCTTAAGCCATCCGAAAAAGTTCCTGTTTACTTAATTTCAGATAATGATGAATTGATTGATTTTTTAAAAATTTTAGTTGACGATATTCAAACCTTAACTAAATCTTCTGAAGTATTTATTTTTAAACCTAATGCTGTTGATAAAAAAGAGTTTGCTAAATCTTTTTCTGGGATAATTAGTGATTTAGAGGTCTACTTACCTTTTCAGGATTTTGTAAATATAGATGCATTAAAGGAAAGGTTAAATAAGGATTTAAAAAAGGTGATTATTGAATTAGATAATTTAAATAAGAGATTATCTAATAAAAATTTCGTGGATAAGGCTCCAACAGATATTGTTGATGAATGTAGATTTAAATTAAACGAGGGTTCGGTGCAAATGGAGAGAATTACTAAAAAACTCGAACTTTTGGATTGAGAATGAATATATTTCTTGAAAATATTTATAATTTGTCTTTTTTTTTTAATACTGGAATTGGGATCTTTTCTTTTGTTTGCATTTATATTTTAATTGTTTTATTAATACTTCCAGCTTCTTGGTTATCCTTATTATCAGGGTTTTTATATGGCTCATATTTAGGATCAATTATCGTTTTCATTTCCGCTTTCATAGGAGCATCAGTTGCTTTTTTTGTATCAAAAAGTTTTTTTGCAAAAAAGCTGAAAAATCTTTTTACCCGTTACCCAAAATTAAGTGTTATGGAAAAAGTCGTAGAAAAAGGTGGACTTAAATTAATTTTTTTAGCGAGATTATCGCCGATATTTCCCTTCAGTATTCTTAATTATTTTTATGGTTTGAACAATGTTAAATTTCGAGATTTCGCTCTTGGTCTTCTTGGAATAATTCCAGGAACTTTTCTTTATTGTTCAATAGGTAGTTTGGCAAATAGTATCCAAGAGCTAAAAAATGTGCAAACACCAAATAATTTATATATCACTATCATTGGAATTATTTCAACTTTTTTAGTTGTATTTTTCTCAGCTAAATACTCTAAAAAATATTTTGAAAACTCTTAAGAATTTACTCTTTAATATTCCAATCTCTAATAGATGCAATTAAAATAAACCACAACAACCTAAATTTACCTAGTAAAGTTTTGTTGGCTTCTAATTCGATATATTTCGCCTGTCCACAAGGTGTTTTTATGAAGTTGAAAACTGTTTTCTTCGTCATAAGTCTCTCAAAAAGTCCTGATAATCATTCTTACATTTTATAGCCAAGATTTTTAGTTTTACTTAAAAACCACATTTTTCATTGACCACTTTGTTTAATATTTTTTTTAAAATTTAAACTTTTTCTCCAGCTTCAAATCCTCTAAAACATTTAAATCTAGGAAACCTAAGACTAAAAGCCACCGCATCCTTGGATTTGGTTTTAGCATCTGCTCTGATTTCTACAAGTTGACCAATAAGTTGATTCCGTTTTGACCAATATTCTTCACGTTGGATATCACTAAATCCGCTTCCACAACTAAGACTGTATTCATAACCATCATCTTCCCCCTCTACTAGGACAGCTCCAAGTCTACCTTTATTGCGACCTGTGCCTTCCTCAACCGACACAACCTTTAATGTGACTTCAATAAAAGGTTTTGCTTTTAACCAACTGTGTGTTCTTTTACATTCATATATAGCATCAGGATCTTTAATCATTACTCCTTCATATCCACCTTCGACGGCAGATTTATTCAGTTCTACAAATCTTTTCTGCCCCTCAATGGTGTCGAGATCTACATTTTCCCATTCAAGTGTTTTTATATGTTTTAGAAGTATAGAATGTTTTGCTACCCATTCTTTTACTAATAAACTTCTTGCTGTTTGACTAGTGTTCCATCTCCCTTTTTGGAAGTTCTCAAGGGGACATAAGTCAAATAGGTGTAGAACTGCGTCTTTTGTTTGTTTGCCATCTTTTCTATAAACCTGTTTCATTAAATCCTGAAAGTTAGCGCTCATTATTTCACCATCTAGGACTAAGTCATGAGGTGTAGGATTTTTTTGTAAGACGTTTTCTATTTCTGAGATAATATGACCAAAATTATGGAATTGTTTCCCATTACGAGAAAACATTTCTACTTTATTTTGTCTAATAATAGTTAAGACGCGCACACCATCTAATTTGATTTCAATTTGCTTTTTTCCAATCATTTTTTTTTCATGATTTGCACTGTCATGTGCTAAAGGACAAGAAAAAATAGGAATCGCATACTTGGGAAATTTCTTGGCTATCTTGTTGATTGTTTTTTCAGATACACCACATCTAAGATCTTTAATTAAAACTCTTCTATAAAATCCGTTCCACTCCTCTTTTGTGGCCGATTCCATAGCCGTAATAATTGCATCGCGAGCAGCGTGACCAGTAAGTTCTCTTTGAATAAGCTTATTTGCTAATTCCCTAAAATCTTTCCATAAAAAATTTTGACTTTTTTCATTCTCTTTTTCAGGAACAATTTTTACACCAAAAGTTACTAATGGATCAAGTGCCATACGGATTCCCTCAAAAAAATCATCTAGACCTTCTTCCATTGCTTCTGAAATGATTTTTTCTTTATCTAATCTACTTGGATGTAATTCTAATTGATGTATTATCTCTTCTTTAAACAATTCTTTTTGCCTCACAAGAAATTATTAATTCACTTTTGCTATTCTGTCTATTTTCCAATCATTGTCAGTTTTCGCGAAAGTAAAATCTAATGGGAGTTCATCTTGTTTATCTTCTGATTTTAAATTCAAAGTTATTATGATTTGATCTTCTTGGACTCTAGGTCTTCCTGATTTTAAATTTCTGTATTTATTGAGATTTAAACTAGCTAAAAATTTGAGAAAGTCTTGGCGCTTCACATGAGTTTTATAAGTTTTTGTAGTCAAACCATATGCTGCATCAATTCTGCCAGCCGCTATTTGATCAAAAAACTTTCTTACTAATGGATTAATTCCTCTGGCACTTATAACTAATTTGACTGCATTAAAAGTCCAAAAAGAAACTAGTACAGCTCCGCCAACTAATAATGCTTTAATTCCGATATCTTTGACTAGTGTTGCATCCATGTTGATTTTGTTTTTTATTACTTTAAGAAAAGAAATCGTTTTTGATGGCTTTTTTTGTCAAAATAATATTAATTTTAATCCATAATGCCCTTAATTCCTCTTTTACCTTTATTTCATAAATTTAATAGCCAATATTTTGAAAATTCTTTAGCGGTTAATAATCAACCTTTAGTAAAAGTTAGATGGAGTGATAATAGATTAAAAACTACTGCTGGTTTTTATAAAAGAAAACGAATTAATGGTCATGTAGATTCTGAAATTATCTTATCGAAACCTATTTTGAGTAAATTATCTACTAGTGAAATAAACAGTACTCTATGTCATGAAATGATTCATGCATGGGTAGATAGGATATTAAAAAAAAATGAGATACATGGTCCAAATTTCTTAGAAAAGATGAATGAAATTAATGAGAAAGAGAAGAATTTTCAAATTTCTGTGAGGCACTCATTTCCTATTGAAAGGAGAGAATTAAAATACATAGGAATTTGCCAAAATTGTGGTGAGAAATTTTTCTACAGGAAAAGGATAAAGAATATTGCTTGTAAAAAATGTTGTTTAAATTTCTTTAATGGATCATGGAATAAAAAGTGTTTAATTTTGTTTGATTAAAAATATAAGATGTGTTTTTGTTTCTATATTTGGAATTTTTTATTTTTTAATGTAATTTATATTTTAAAAAGCATAATAATTTATGGATTCAAGAAGAATTAGAAATCTTAGAAATAGTTTTGATAAAAATATTGTTGATAAACAGGTTAATAAAATTTTCGAAACTGGAAGACAATTTGTTGATGGAGTATCTGGTGCAAGGCCAGGAAAAAGAAGGAACTCAGATTTTCAAGGAATAACAAGTAAGAGTGTTAAAAAAGTAGGAAGATGGGTATCTGAAAAAGTGGATTTATTTTTGGATGAAGATAATGATGATTGGAATGATGAGAATTTTTATGATGATAACAGTGATATTAGGACATTTTCCAGAGAATCAAATTCTTATGAATCTGTTAAAAAGCACTCAAAAAGACCTTTAGAAGCAATATCTTTAAGGCAACCAAACAATTTACAGACAACTGCGCAAAAAAAATTACCTTATGTGAAAGAGAGTAAGGACGAAGATTGGCCAGATGAAATGGATTTCAAAGTTGAAAGATGGCAAAGAGCTTCAGAAAAAGAGAATAATACTTCGAGAGATCAATCAAATCAACAAGTTCAATCCAAATCAAGAAATCTTCCCAAATCAAGAAGAAGAAGAGTATAGTTTCGTAAATTCTTTAATTCCTGAATAGCCTAATAAACTTTCTAAATGTGGATTGAATACTTCTCTAATAATTGTTAGGGGCTTTTTGTCTCGAAAAAATCTATAATTTCTAGACCAGAATGGACCTTTAAAACAAAATTTATCCTCTAACCAATTTGAATTAACAAGTGAAATTCGGTCAACTTCTCTAAACAATTCTGATCTGTCTTGTGTCAAATTCTTCCAAATTGGTTCTTCTTTGGCTTTTAAATTTTCTTTCACTTGTTCTGCATTCCACCAACTTTCAGCCCATGCTAGGTTTTTATTGTTGTTTTTAATCCATACTTGTCTTCTAATTAAAGGACCATTTAACTGATTTAATTCTTTAGGACCTTCTTCAATGAATAGAGGATCTGCTTGCATTGAAATTAATTTAATTTTTGTCTCTTGATTTGTTAAAAGCTGTAAATGTCTAGTTGGACTTCCATCCCCAAGTAGCATTAATTTCCATGGACCAGATATTTTTGGTAATGAATTTTTCACTAAAAAAGTAGAGGCTTTTTCTTCCCATAAAATTTTTGGTGAGTTAAAAAGTGTATTATTCAGTGCTCAGACGAATTGCTTTTAAGATGATAACTTTTTTTCGACAAAAATATTTGATTTTTCTTTTTTTATTTCTCTTATTTTTAACCAAACAAGTAATGCAGTTAAATCAGCTTTGCTTACTCCAGGAATTTTTGAAGCATCACCAAAATTTTTTGGCTTTATCTTATTCAAATTTTCCCTAGCTTCTAAAGATAATGTATCTATCTTTTCATAATTTATTTCTTGAGGCAGAGATTTACAGCTTTGACGATTTATTTGTTCAATGTTGTTTTTTTGTCTTTTAAGGTAACCCTCGTATTTAATATCTATTTCAACACCTTCCTGAATTGCAGAACCTAGATTTTTTTCAGTCAGATTATATCTAATTAGATCTGAATAATGAAAGTTTGGTCTTTTTAAGAGTTCTTTCAAGGTTGTGGATCCTTTGATCTTGGATCCCGTTTCTAATTCTATTTTTTTTGATACTTCATCGGTATTCTTTAAACGAGTGTTTTTTAATCTTAATTTCTCTTCTTCAAGTAGTTTCATTTTTTCTTGATAGACCGACCATCTTTTCTCATCAATTAGCCCTATTTCATAACCTAATGGGGTTAGTCTCCTATCTGCATTATCTCCTCTC
>QCED01000008.1 GCA_003280725.1 Prochlorococcus sp. AG-355-M18
GCTGCAGTACTAGGTTGAATATCTAATTCATCAAAACTGATACTTTTTTTGTCAACTCTAGCTGGAGTTCCTGTTTTTAAACGTTCTGTTTTGATACCAATTTCGTGCAAATTTTGGGTAAGACCTTGTGCAGCTTGTTCGCCTGATCTTCCAGCTGACATTGATTTATTGCCTATCCATATTCTGCCTTCTAAAAAAGTACCAGCTGTGATGATAACTGATTTCGCTGAAAAATAACTACCAAAGAATGTTTTTACACCCTTTATTCTTTTTTTTACGATGTTTTTTGAATTCAATCCAATTTTTTTAGTTTTGGTAATATCTAGTTCAGTAATCATTGCTTCTTTCAAGGATAAATTATCTGTATTTTGTAGTATTTCGATCATTTTTTTTGAGTATTCTCTTTTATCTGTTTGTGCTCTTAAAGCCCATACAGCTGGACCTCTACTCGCGTTCAATATTCTTTTTTGGATCGCTGTTTCATCAGCTAATTTTCCAATAATGCCTCCTAATGCATCAACTTCATGTACTAACTGACTTTTTGCTGGGCCCCCAACTGCAGGGTTGCAAGGTTGCCAAGCAATCCTATCTAAATTGATTGTGAATAAGGCTGTAGAAAAACCTAATTTTGCTGTTGTTATAGCGGCTTCGCATCCTGCATGTCCTCCTCCAATAACGATGATGTCAAAAGATTCATTTGTTGATTGATGATCTAGCATTTTAGGATCGAATTAATTGGCTAAATTCCTAAATCTCGTATATTGAGGTTCAAATAATAATTTAACAGTTCCTACGGGTCCATTTCTATGTTTAGTGACAATGATCTCTGTTATCCCTTTATCTTCAGTATCGTGATTATAGTATTCATCTCTGTAAATCATTAATACTAAATCTGCGTCTTGCTCAATAGAACCTGATTCTCTTAGATCGCTTAACATTGGTCTTTTATTTGTCCTAGATTCTACTCCTCTACTAAGTTGAGACAAAGCAACAACTGGTACTTTTAATTCTCTTGCCATACTTTTAAGACCTCTTGTGATCCGTGAAAGTTCTTGGACTCTATTATCAGGAGTTGTTCCTTCCATCAATTGGAGGTAATCAATCACAATTAATCCAAGTTCTTTTTTTTGTTCAGCTATTAATCTTCTGCAAAGAGATCTCATTTCTAAAACACTTAAGTTAGGTTTGTCATCTATAAATATTGGTAGTTGACCCAATGAATTGATACCTTCTCCAAGTAACGGCCATTCATCTTGTTGTAATCTTCCTGTCCTGAGCCTCCCGCTTTCGATTCCAACTTCCATAGAAAGTAATCTATATGTCAACTGTTCTTTACTCATTTCAAGGCTAAATACGCATACAGGTAAATCTTGAGATTGCGCAACATTCTTAGCCAGATTAAGAACTATTGAAGTTTTCCCCATTGAAGGTCTTCCAGCAACGATTATTAAATCACTTCTTTGAAAGCCTTGAGTCATCGCATCAAGGTCGTAAAAATTTACAGGAATTCCAGCTACTGAAGTCCCTAATGATCTCGACTCTATTTCATTGAAAGTACTTGTAAGGATTTCAGCTGCTTGAGTAAGACCTTTCGATGGTTTTTCCTGACTGATTTCAAATATTTTTTGCTCAGCTTTATCTAAAACTTCATTAGTATTTTGAGTTTGATCAAATCCTAGTTGAACTACTTCATTCCCAGATCTGATCAGCTGCCTTCTCAAGAATTTATCGTTAATTAAATTAGCAACTTGTTCTATGGAGGCTGTAGAGGATACATTTTCTACTAGCTCTACGAGTTTGTTATTTCCTCCAATTTTTTCTAATGATCCATTATCTGCTAACCAAGCACTCATTGATGTTAAATCTGTTGGCTTACCCTGGGTATACAACATTAATGCTGTTCTATAAATCTCTTGATGCGCATTTATATAAAAAGCTTCAGGTTTAATTAAGTCTGCAATAATCCCGATCGCATCTGGATCAAGGAGTATTCCACCAAGAACAGATTCCTCTGCTTGAATGTTTTGAGGCGGGACTAACCCAGCATCTTCACTATTAAAGTCTTTCTTAAAGTTTTTATTTTGCCCATTATTTGGAAAAGGTACTGAAACCATATCTTTAATTGCTTAGATATATACTCTGGCTAATTTTCAAAATAATGCAACAAATTGATTAACTTGTTACTTCAATATTTACTTCTGCATTAACTTCTTGATGTAATTTTATTTTTGCAGTAAAGGAACCTAAATTATGAATGTCAGGAACTGTGATGTTTCTTCTATCAATTTCTTTTTTGGTTGCTGCTTCTATTGCTTCGGCAACATCCCCATTGGTCACTGTTCCGAAAAGCACACCATCTTCACCAACTTGTTTTTTAATAGTGAATCGGCCTATTGTTGATAATGCAGTTTGAAAATCTAAAGCCTCTTGCTTTAATTTTTCAGCAGCAATTTTTTCTTTTTCTTTTTTTCTTTCAATTTGTTTAAGAACAGCTGGTGTTACATTCACTGCCTTGCCATAAGGTAATAGAAAATTTCTTGCATAGCCAGGTGCAACTTCTACTAAATCGCCTTCTTTTCCTAATGAGACGATTGATTCAGTTAATGCGACTTGTATTCTTTTAGCCATGAAAATATCGAACAATATTATTAATAATAAGACCTTGAGGGTAACTTTACTTTTTTTGCAAACCCTAATTTAGCAAGAATCTTAATATGTTCCCAAGTTAAATCGATTTGACCTCTAAATAATCCTTGTTTTGCTGAATTAGGAAACGCATGATGGTTATTATGCCAACCCTCTCCAAATGTTAATGCAGCGACCCATGCATTATTTTTCGATGAATCACCACTTTCAAATGGCGCCTTCCCCCAACAATGAGTTGCGGAGTTTACAAGCCAAGTAATGTGATAAACAACGACAAGTCGTAATGGAATTCCCCAAAGGACTAAAGCCCAACCTCCAATGCCTAATTTTTGACCTATTGCATATAAAGTAAGGCCAATAGGAATTTGTAAGAATAAAAAATATTTATTTAGAAATCTGTAGTATGGATCTTTAATTAAATCTGCGCTTAGTTTCGGGACAGTTTTTAGTGCTTCAACGTCTTTAAACATCCAACCCATATGACTCCACCAAAACCCCTTTTTACTATTGTGATGATCTACTTCAGTATCAGAAAAAGAGTGGTGATGCCTATGTAAACCTACCCAATCTATTGGTCCATGCTGGCAACTTATAGCTCCACAGGTAGCAAAAAATCTTTCTAACCATCTTGGAACAATGAATGATCTGTGTGATAACAATCTGTGATATCCAAGAGTGACTCCTAAACAAGCAGTTACCCAGTAAAAAAATAATAATGTAGTGACTGCAGGGAGACTCCAAAATTTTGGTTGTATAGCTATAAGAGAAAGAATATGAATTGCAACCATGAAAGCTATTGTTCCCCAAGTTTTATGTAGTCTTGGAGGATATCTTTTTGAATGGCTGGAAGGTTCTAGTAATTTTTCTGAGAGTTCTACAACTTTTTCAGCTGGAACAGGTTTCTTTAATTTTGCTGTTTCTTGGAAAATTACTGAATTCATGATATTGAAATAATATTTTCAAAAATACCGATATGTAATATTATCATACTATACTATTGATAAGTTTAATTATCTGTGAGTCTCGGATATCGCGATAAATTATCTAGAGGTCGAAGGGCTATGGCTCATTTGATACACCTCTGGCATGAAAGAAATGGGTGGTCACACAGAGTTTTGCCATTACTTTCTGAAGTTCTTGATTTAGGTAAAGTTCACAATTCGCAAATTTCTAATCTTAGGAATGGGAAGTTATCTTCGCCGGGACCTGAAGTTTTTCTTGCTTTAGCTCAAGTCAATACGATTCTTGATCAAGGTGTAGAAAAAATCAGGGATCGTTTTGAAAGTGATTACCCAGAGTTATGGAAATCTTTGGAAGAGTCTGCATTACCTATAAAAAATGATTCTGGTAATCCATTGTCCGCCGGCGAGTTATTCGAGATATTTTCAGGATTAAAATCTCTACCTTCATCTTTTGACTGGTATATAGAAGATGAAGAAGCTTCTGCTTTAAGTGATGCTCTTTCAGTGCATTTTTGTCAGAATAAGGCTTGGAGATCATGTAAAATTCAGGTAATGGAAGCCTATGCTGTCAATAAATCTTCACGTAGAGAACGTTTTGCTGAGGTAATAGCAGGAATTAGAGATTATACGGCGGAAGAATTAGATGGAGAACTACTTGATTTATATGAGGCTTCAAAAAAACTTTCTTATTTTCATGGTACGGGACCTAATGCTTTCCTCGCAGAATTAAGAAATTTAGCTTCTGAAAAATAATATGAGTTTTCATAATAAATGACACTAAACAATAACTTAAAACTGGCTGAAAACGCTGTTCTTTCTGTCGAAGAGAGTTTAAGTAAAGTTTTCCAAGAAAGATCCAATCAGGTTTTCCAGAAATTAGAAAATATTTTGACAATATTTAAGGAAGAAAAAGTTTCTACTAGTCATTTCAATCAATCTTCTGGTTGTGGTCATGATGATATATCTAGAGAAAAAATTGATGCAGTTTTTGCAAGATTGTTTCTTGCTGAAAAGGCAGCTGTGAGGATGCAATTTGTAAGTGGAACACATGCAATAAGTTCTGTCTTATTTGGAATTCTTAGACCTGGAGATGTAATGTTATCTCTTACAGGACAACCATATGACACGTTGGAAGAAGTCATAGGAATAAGGGGAGGAGGTAAAGGCTCACTTAAAAATTTTGAGATTGAATATAAGCAAATAAATATTTGCGAGAATTTTGATTCTTTTGAAGAAAAAATTGTTCATTCTTTTAAAGAAAATTCATGCAAATTAGTATTCATACAAAAAAGTTGTGGATATAGTTGGAGAAAATCTCTTACGAATCATCAGATAGAGAAAATTTGTAGTTTGATTCATTCCCTTGATCCTAACTGTATATGTTTTGTTGATAACTGTTATGGGGAGCTTGTTGAAGATAGTGAACCAATTTCTAAAGGGGCAAATATAATTGCTGGATCATTGATTAAAAATTTGGGAGGAACAATTGTTCCTACTGGTGGTTACGTTGCAGGAGATGCAGAATTGGTTGAGATGGCTTGTTCTAGATTAACATCACCAGGTATTGGTTCTTCTGCAGGAATAAATTTTGGACTAGGAAGATTAATTTTGCAGGGTTTGTTTTTAGCACCACAAATTGTTCACGAATCACTAAAAGGTGCTGATATGGTTGCAGCAGTATTTCAAAATTTGGGATTTAAGGTTTTACCAGAGCCAGCAACTTATCGATCTGATCTTATTCAGTCAGTAAGATTGAATAATCCTGATTTGGTACAAAAAGTTTGTCAATCTTTTCAAAATTCTTCACCAGTAGATTCTTTTCTGAATGTTGTTCCATCATCAATGGATGGGTATGATTCAAAATTATTAATGGCAGGAGGTACATTTATTGAAGGTAGTACAAGTGAATTTTCTGCTGATGCTCCTCTAAGAGATCCTTATAATATTTTTGTTCAAGGTGGTTCTCACATAGCTCACATCAAAATTGCATTAATTCGATTATTATCTGAATTATTAGAGGAAAAATTAATTTCAAAGGATTCTCTACTTCCTTTATCTACTTAATCATGTCTTACCAGTTTCCAGACAACCTCAACTATGCTGATACTCATGAATATGTTTTAGAAGAAAATGGATTTTTAAAAATTGGAGTTAGTGAATTTGCTATAGATCAATTAGGAGATATTGTTTTTGTTGAGATAGCTGATCAAGGGGCGACTTTAGAGAAAGGTGAGACTTTTGGAACAATAGAATCAGTTAAGGCAGTTGAAGAAGTCTATCTGCCTTTTTCAGGTGAAATAATATCTGTAAATGAGAGTGTTATTGAGAACCCCGAGCTTTTACAGAATGATCCGATTGGAGACGGTTGGTTAGTCATTTTGAAACCAGAATCAAAAGCATCAATTGCTGATTTGATGACTTCTGAGGAATATCAATCAAAGGTTGTACCAAAATAAGGCAAACTTTTTAAAAAGAGCTATTTTAAAGAAAAATATATTAATATGACATCCAAATTTGGGACCGATTTGTTTATTCATAGGCATCTTGGGTTAGGAGATAATGATGAAAAAATTATGCTGAATAAGCTTGGTTTTAATAATATTGATCAATTTATAGATCAAGTTATTCCCGAAGATATTCAGCTAAAAGATAAATCTTCAGAAATATTGCCTAATGGTTGTTCAGAAATTGATGCTTTAAATGAATTAGAGGAGATTGCGCAGAAAAATATCAAAATGAGATCTCTTATAGGCCTTGGTTATTATGACAATCACATGCCTAAAGTAATTCAAAGACATGTTCTCGAAAACCCGAGGTGGTATACATCCTATACTCCATACCAAGCAGAAATTGCACAAGGAAGGTTAGAAGCTCTATTTAACTTTCAGACTATTGTTTGTGAACTAACGGGATTTCCTGTTTCTAATGCATCTTTGTTAGATGAGGGTACTGCTGCTGCAGAAGCTATGGCTATGAGTTTTGCCGCAAGAAAAAATAAATCTGCAAAAGTTTACTTAGTTGAATCTAATGTTTTTGATCACACTTTTAATGTTCTACAAACCAGAGCAAAACCATTGGGTATATCCTTAAAACGCTTTTCTAAAGGCAATCTTCCTAATCATGATGATGTTTTTGGAATTTTGTTGCAATTACCAGGTAAAAATGGGGAATTATTTGATCCCACATTCTTAGTATCCCATGCACATAGATCAGAAATCATTGTAACCGCATGTATTGATCCATTAGCACAAGTTTTAATTAAACCAATTTTTGAATTTGGTGTCGATGTTGCAGTGGGTAGTATGCAAAGATTTGGTGTCCCAATGGGTTTTGGTGGGCCGCATGCTGCATTTTTTGCATGTACCGAAAAATATAAAAGGCTGATACCTGGAAGAATTGTGGGACAAACTCTCTCTAAAAATGGAGAAAAGTCTTTAAGGCTAGCATTGCAAACAAGAGAGCAACATATTAGAAGGGAGAAAGCTACTAGTAATATTTGTACTGCTCAATCTTTGTTAGCCATAATTTCTTCTTTTTATGCTATTTATCATGGACCCTCAGGATTAACGCAAATTGCAAAGAGATTAGTGGAGTTGAGATGCAATTTAGAATCATGTTTGGGTGATTTAGGTTTTGATATTCCTGATGGAGTTAGATTTGATAGTGTTGACGTTTATTCTGAGTACTCCCAAAAGATTCATAATGAAGCTTTGAAAAATGGATATAACTTAAGAGTTTTGCCATTGGGATCAACTATTGAAGATTCAACTGGGTTTGGGATCTCATTAGATGAGCTTAGTAATGAAAAAGAAATAAAAGATATTGTGACTTTTATATCAAACCTTATAGACAAAAAAGGAGATTTAGAGCATATAAAATTTGATAAAGGATTGCATCTTGAAAGTATACCTTTGAGATCTAGTGAATGGATGCAGCAAGATATATTCACAAATTACCAAAGTGAAACTGAATTAATGAGATATATATTCCGACTTGCCGAAAAAGATTTTTCTTTGGTTGATGGAATGATGCCATTAGGAAGCTGCACCATGAAGTTAAATTCTGCAGCGGAGTTAAATCCAGTCTCTTGGGCTAATTTATCTTCTATTCATCCTTTTTCTCCATCAAATCAAACTAAGGGCTATTCAAAAATAATATCTGATTTGGAAAAATGGATAAGTGATATTGTTGGTTTAAAATCAGTATCTTTTCAACCAAATGCAGGCTCTCAAGGAGAGTTTGCAGGTTTATTGGCAATTAATTCTTATTTTGAATCAAAAGGCGAACTTTTAAGAAAAAAATGTTTAATTCCAAAAAGTGCTCATGGAACAAATCCTGCTAGTGCAGTTATGGCAGGTTTTGATGTTGTAACTGTTGAATGTGATGACGAAGGAAATATTGATTTTCAAGACTTATCGAACAAGGTGAAGAAATTTGATAACCAAATAGGAGCTCTTATGTTGACCTACCCCTCTACTCATGGAGTTTTTGAATTACAAATCAGAAAGATATGTGACTTAATTCACTCTATTGGAGGATTTGTCTACTTAGATGGAGCAAATCTGAACGCTCAGGTTGGATTATGCAAACCCGGAAAATATGGTATTGATGTTTGTCATTTGAATTTACATAAAACATTCTGCATTCCGCATGGAGGTGGTGGTCCAGGAGTAGGTCCAGTAGCTGTATCAGAAACTTTAAGACCATTTCTTCCTACTCATTCTTTAATGGATAATAATTTTTCTAATAGTTCTAATTACGTCTCTTCTGCTAGGTATGGGAGTGCAAGTATTCTTCCAATAAGTTGGATGTATATAAAAATGGCTGGACTTAGTGGTTTAAGGAAAGCGACTGCGCATGCTATTTTGTCGGCAAATTATATTGCTCATTCTTTAAAGCATAAATTTAAGATTCTTTATAAAGGAAAAAATAATTTTGTCGCACATGAATGTATTTTAGATTTTAGAGATTTAAGATCTAAAACTGGTTTGAGTGTAAATGATTTAGCTAAACGATTAATAGATTATAGTTTTCATGCTCCAACTATAAGTTGGCCTGTTCAAGAGACGGTTATGATAGAGCCTACTGAAAGTGAAAGTCTGGCAGAATTAGATAGATTTTGTGAGGCTATGTTATTGATTGGAGAAGAAATCAGTGAAATAGAAAATAATATTGAATTAAATAATAATAATGTAATAAGAAATGCTCCCCATACGCTGAAAGAGTTGATTGCTGATAAGTGGGATTATCCTTATTCAAAAGAAAAAGCTTCTTTTCCTTATAAAAATCCAAAAACTATTAAGTTTTGGTCTTCTGTTTCAAGGATTGATAATGCATATGGCGATCGCAATTTAATTTGTTCTTGCAATGTAAATAAAGAAGAGACTTTAGAAGAAAAGAAATGTGCTTAAAGGACTAGCGTCCTTCTATTTACTTAGTTATTATCAAAATGAATAAAAATTTAATATTTTCTTATAGAATTTTTTTAAATTTTTTTATTAAAATATTCGAGCATCAAATTTTTTGGGGTATTTGAAGCTATGACCAAAGATTTTAAATCTGGTAACGTTAAGCACTTGCCAATTAAAAACATCGATTTACCAAATTTTGTCAATAATTTTACGGGAGATAATTCAACTATTTGTTCTATTGAGGGAACTAATGTTATTAGAGTACCTTTCGGTAAAAAATTCTCAAAGAAAAAAAGGCCTGAAAAGAACCAAAATATCGCTACTCTAATACTTCCTTTAAGTTCGTATAATAACCCTACGCCTCCACACGTTGCATAATTTAGATTAAGTGTAATCTATTCCTTTGAGAGTATCTGTATAATAATTTTGTAATTGTATCGTTGCTTGATTCCAATCCCATTTTTCTGCTTCGTTTCGTGCCTCTTGCCTCATAATTTCTCTTTTATCTTCATTCTCTAGAATTTTTCTTGTCGCTTCAATCAAACTTTGTTCTCCATTATCTTTTTCATCAGGATCATATAAACACCCATTAATGCCATCGCTAATTATGTCAGGAATTCCTCCCTTGTTGGCTCCGATCACGGGACATCCTGCTGCCATTGCTTCTAGTAGAACTAATCCAAGTGTTTCTGTACTCGAGGGAAATAAGAATATATCTCCAGAGGCGTAGGCGCTAGCAAGTGCTTCTCCAGATAAATATCCTATGAAATTAGTCCTGGTATTTTCGAAAATTTTTTCCAGCTGGTTTCTATATGGTCCGTCACCTACAAGTGCTAGGCAAGCATTAGGGATACTTTCTAAGACTGGTTTAATTCTCTCAATTTGTTTTTCTGCTGATAATCGCCCTACATAAATCAATAAGTACTTAGCGTCTTGAAATTCCCCAAATAATTTTTCTCTCATTTTCTCACTTCTCAAATCTGGTCGGAAACTATAAGTATCTACTCCTCTTTGCCATAGAGCAGTCCTTTGAATTCCTTTATCTTTTAATTCAGTCACCATAGCGGTGGAAGTACATAAGTTTAACAAAGCTTGATTATGAGCTGCTTTAAGTAATTCCCACAAAAGTGGCTCTAACATACCCATACCGTAATGTTCTAGATATTTTGGAAGATGGGTATGGTAGCTAGCAATTAAAGGAATGTTATTTGTTTTAGCTAACCATATGCCACCTAAGCCAAGTACAGCTGGATTAACAACATGTATTAAATCTGGGTTGAATTTTTCTAACTTATCTGAAACTGCTGGACCTGGTAAACCAAGCTTCAACTCTGGGTATAATGGTAATGGCATTGCAGCAACTCCAACCACAGTTGCTCCCATATATGATTCTGGACACCCCTCTGGACAAAAAATTATAACTTCATCACCATTTTTTGTTAAAAATTCAATCGTTTTAGTCAGTCTTGTAACTATGCCGTCAACTTTAGGTAAAAAAGTTTCAGTAAACAATGCAATTTTCACTTTCTTAAGGTAATAATTATTTCAGAAATTTTAATTAGTCTTTATAGCCTCGGCTTGTTTTTTAGTCCAGGATGAAACACAAGGTATCCGCTTAAGATCACATCTATTGGAGTATTTTTTAGCTACTTCAACAACTTCTTCTAATAAGCCATTATCAAGGGTTGTTGGGTTTAAACCTAATTCTATAAAGCATTTATTATCAACAATGAGATCATTTTCAACTGCTTCGTTCCTTGGATTTGGTAAATAATTGATATCAGCCCCTGTTAGAGTTGCCACTTTTTTAGCTAATTCGCCAACTTGATGACTTTCAGTCATTTGATTAAAGATTTTGACCCTTTCTCCAGGATTTGGGGGATTTTCAAGAGCAAGTTGTACACATTTTACAGAGTCTTTTATATGTATAAATGCTCTAGTTTGCCCTCCTGTTCCATGAACACTTAATGGATAACCAATAGCAGCTTGCATGAGAAATCTATTTAGAACAGTTCCATAATCTCCGTCATAATCAAATCTGTTTGTCAATCTAGGATCTTTTAAAGTCGCTTCTGTATTTGTTCCCCAAACAATACCTTGATGCAGATCAGTAATTCTTACAAGATCATTTTTGTTGTAATAAAGAAATAATAATTGATCTAAAGTTTTAGTCATATGGTAGACGCTACCTGGGCTTGCAGGGTGTAATATTTCTTCTTCAAAGCGGCTTCCATCAGGTTGTGGAACTTCAACTTTTAAATAACCTTCTGGAATTGTTGCACCTCTATGTGATCCATAACCGTAAACACCCATTGTACCTAAATGAACTACATGAATATCTAAATTACTTTCTACGATTGCAGCAAGAAGATTGTGGGTGCCATTAACATTATTATCTACAGTATATCTTTTGGTAAAACTCGATTTCATAGAGTAAGGAGCTGCTCTTTGTTCAGCAAAATGGATTACCGAATCAGGCTTTTCTTCAATAAGTAAATTTAATAATTTTTGATATTGTTTAGAGATATCCATGTTAAGAAACCTCATAGGCTTGCCTCCAATCTCTTTCCATGCAGATAGTCTTTCAGTTATTGAAGAAATTGGAGTTAAAGACTCGACTTCAAGATCAATATCTATTTTTCTACGACTTAAATTGTCGACAATAATTACATCATGATTTTGCTCTGCTAAATTCACCGCACAAGGCCAACCGCAAAAACCATCTCCACCAAGAACAATTACTTTCACTCAGAACTCCAAAATTAATAGATTCATAATATATTTATTAAATTACTACAGTGTGCTTCCAATTTGCGAAAAAACATTGTAAATAGTTTCAAATCTTCTTTCTTACTAAGATAAAAAAATCAAATAATGAATTTTCATTCCCTTTTTAACTTGCCCTAACTTTAGAGAATTAGATAGAAATGTTTTTTTCCGGTGAACTTGCTACTGCGAAGTCTTGTTTTTTAATTCTCCCTGCTAGAAAAGCTTGCCTGCCAGCTTTAACACCATAATTTATCGCTTGAGCCATTAGAGGAGGATTTTCAGCTTGTGCTATTGCACTATTGATTAAGACACCATCTGCCCCAAGTTCCATAGCTTGAGAAGCTTCACTAGGCACTCCAATTCCTGCATCAATTATTACTGGCACATTTGCATTCTCAATAATTATCGCTATGTTTGATAAATTTAATAAACCTTGCCCGGAGCCAATAGGTGAGCCTAATGGCATTACAGTGGCACAACCTATTTCTTCTAGCCTTTTAGCAAGAATAGGATCTGCATTGATATAGGGAAGTACAGTAAACCCTTTTTTTATTAAAATTTCAGCTGCTTTAATGGTTTCTAGTGGATCTGGTAGCAAATACTTTTTGTCAGGAATTACCTCTAACTTTATAAAATTATTTTCTTCTTGACCAGATAATTTTGCAAGCTCTCTTCCTAAAATTGCTATTCTGACTGCTTCATCGGCATTTACACAACCAGCTGTATTAGGAAGCATCCAGTATTTTTTCCAGTTGATCTTTTCGAGTAAATTTTCTCCAGTCCGATCATTTTTAATTCTTCTAATAGCGACAGTTATAATTTCTGTTTCAGAATTTGATAAACTTTCCACCATGTCTTGAATAGATTTGTATTTGCCAGTACCCACCATTAATCTACTAGAAAATTGTTTTCCTCCAATTAGTAATGATGAATAATTTTGCATATTTAGAATCCCTTATCTTTAATCCCTTTATAAGGTTTGTAATTATTTCTTTTTTCTAATTCCTTACTTTTTTTAATTGCTGTTTTGTTTTTTGGATCTATCAGCAAAACCTTTTGATAAGTGGCATATGCCAAATCGTATTCAAGTAAACGTTGTTGTGCTGATGCGAGGTTATTTAGGGCTATAGGATATTCTGGGAGTGATTTTAATGCAGAGTTATAGTGTTTAATTGCTTTTTTAAATTCATTTTGAGCAGCATAAGAAAATCCTAAAGCATTATTTATGATTGCTTTGGCTTCATCAGGTTCATTTTCATAATTTTCAATTGCTTTTAAAAAAGTTTTAGTTGCTTCAGAATATAATCTTTTTTTTATCTGAATAGATCCAAATTCATATAATTCTGTAGCTTGAGTGAGAGAATCTAAACCTTTCTGCTCGAATTTTACTAGATTTAATTCTTCACTTCTTGTTTTAAGAAATTGTCTGAATACAAAAATAGAAATTATGATTAATACAACAAAAAGAATTATTAAATAGGATTGAAAGGAAGAAATTTCCATTATTTATAATTACTTTTTAAATTATATTCTTTATTTCTGATTACTAATGGAAGAAACAATTTGTTCAAAGCACTTAGGATCGTTTAAAGCTAATTGAGCAAGCATTTTTCTGTTAATGATAATTTCTGAATTTTTCATGCCATTAATTAACTTGCTATAGTTCGTTCCATTTATTCTGGCTGATGCATTAATTCTAGAAATCCAAAGTCTTCTAAAATCTCTTTTTCTCCTTCTTCTATCTCTGTAAGCATTACAAAGAGCTTTCATCACTCTTTGATTTGCGGTTCTGAAAAGATTTTTGTTGCCGCCTCTGAAACCTTTTGCAAGATTTAAGATTTTGTTTCTTCTTTTTCTGGCTATGTTGCCTCTTTTTACGCGTGCCATGAATATCTAATAGAAATTGGTTAAAGATTTATGCGTATGGAATCATTAATCTTACATTATCAGCATCTCTTTCATCAACTACGGCTTTTGTTGATAGATGTCTTTTTAATTTGGAGCTTTTATGATCCAGCAAATGATTATGGAAAGCTCTTCTTCTCATGAATTTACCCGTCGCAGTAGCTTTAAATCTTTTGGCAGCTGATTTACGAGTTTTTAGTTTAGACATTTAAGTCAAATGTGTTTAATTAGGATAATCTAAACCTTTATACGCATTGGTGCAAATTAAAGTTTTTAATTGAAAAGGAAATTTCTAACTTATGAAACTTAAATTTGGCTTTTTAAACTTATTTTTAGGTTGTATTTCTCTTTTAATAATTAACACTAAATTTACTTCTGATGTAGTAGCAGAAGAATTACTAAACGTTGAACTCAATACAGAAATTAAAAAAGGAAATTTTTTAATTGGGTTAAAGCAATATCTAGGCGGGGAAAATGATAGTTTTTCTAAAAAAAAGAATATTAAATTTACAACTGATAAAGGCTTTTTAAACCTAATATCTTCAAACGGTATTAAACATAAATCAAAACAGATCAATATTAACTGGGTCGATCTACCCATCAAAAATCCAAAAATAATTGAAAGAATTATTTTTGGTCCTTTTGCTAGCTATGAATCAGCAAAAAAACAAGCAGAAAAACTTCAAGATAAAGGATATGAGACGACTGTTGCTTACCCTAAAAATTGGGAAGTATGGATTCCATTTGAAGATGATCTGCCAAAGTTTGAATTAAAAAATAAGATATTCAGAAAAATGAAAAATATTCAAATTACTCCTTTTCTTAGAAGTGACTATAGTGTGATGAAACTCGAAGGACCTATATATATTTATGCTGAAGAGGAAATAAAAATCAATGGTGTTAATTTTGGCAAAAATTTTTATTTAATAAAGGATTCATATGGAACTTGGACATTAGTTCAAAAAATTAAGTTTGATGATTATTTGGCAGGTGTTTTGCCATATGAAATTGGACCTAATTCGCCTTTAGAGGCACTCAAGGCACAAGCAGTTATTGCTAGAACCTGGGGAATTTTTAATTCTGATAGATTTAAAATGGATAAATATCATTTATGTGTAAGCACTCAATGCCAAGTTTATAAGCCTTTTAAAATAAAAAATAAAAAAGTACAAACAGCTATAGAAGCAACTTCAAATTTAATTCTCACATATAGACATCAACCAATTAATGCTTTTTACCATGGTTCTAATGGAGGCCTATCGGCTACTGCAGGTGAGTCTTGGCAAATTCAGGATTATTATTATTTTAATTCAATCATAGATGGTTCTAAATTATTAAATAAAATTTTTAAACTTCCAATTACAAGTGAATCTGATTTAAATAATTTTTTAGATCTTGATAAAGAGCAATTTTATGGGAGTAATCATTCTCTTTTTCGATGGAATAAGAAAATTTCTAGTCTTGAAATTAAAGAAAAGTTAATTAAAAATAAACTTTTAAATATTGATGAAAATGTTTTGGATTTAAATTCTATTGAACGTGGGTCTAGTGGCAGAGTGACAAAATTGGAAATAAAGACGAACAAAGTGAATAAATCTATTGTTCTAGTCAAAGATGATATTCGACGAGTATTGAGTTTCATACCTAGTAATTTATTTACTATTAATAAATTAAGTGATGATTTATGGCTTTTGAGAGGAGGAGGCTTCGGCCATGGTGTAGGTTTATCACAGTCGGGAGCAATTGAAATGGCTAAATTAGGATTTTCTTATGAACAAATATTGAATCATTACTATCGAGATGCAAAACTTGAAAAAATTGAGATATTGTCTCAAGGAGAATTAAATAATTAGAAATTTCTTTTATGAGTGATGGTTTTTATAAAAATCGAAGACTGAAATCATCTATTTTTCTTATAGTTTGTTTTTTAGTCACTATCATTCCACATCTATACAAATTTGAAGCCCTATTTTATTTTATATTGATTATTTCTTTTGTGATTGTTTTTTATGGTTTAATAGTCATTTCTAGGAATTTCAAAAGGAACAAAATTTCAAATTGTAATACTGGTAAAGTTAGTAACAAAGAGTTACCTGTTCTTGATATTTTAGTAGCAGCTAGAGATGAAGAGAATGTTATAGCAAGATTAGTTGAAAGATTATTTAATTTAGATTATCCAACAAACAAATTGAATATCTATATAATCGATGATGGCAGTTCTGATAATACGCCCTTAATTTTAGATCGATTATCTAGGCAATTTGAAAAACTAAAAGTAATAAGCCGTTCTCCAAATGCAGGTGGTGGAAAGTCAGGAGCTTTAAATTATGCTTTGAAGTTTACTCATGGCGAATGGTTATTAGTTTTGGATGCTGATGCGCAACTAAAACAAGATTCTCTGAAAAGGTTATTTAGTTTTGTTGAAGAGGGTGATTGGTCTGCAGTGCAATTAAGAAAATCAGTAACAAATATAAGTAAGAATTTTTTAACGTCATGTCAATCAATGGAAATGGCTATGGACGCAATCTTTCAATATGGAAGATTATCAGTTGCTGGAGTTTCTGAATTAAGAGGAAATGGTCAATTAATTAAGAAAGAAACATTACTGGCATGTGGTTCTTTTAATGAAGATACAGTTACTGATGATCTTGATTTAAGTTTAAGATTATTATTATCAAAATCTAGAATTGGAATCTTATGGGATCCTCCAGTCATGGAGGAAGCAGTTGAGAATTTAAGTGCTTTATTAGCGCAAAGACAAAGATGGGCAGAGGGGGGTTTGCAAAGATTCTTTGATTATGGAGATCAATTGTTTACTAATAAAATTGATTATATCCAGAAATTTGATTTAACTTACTTTTTTATCTTGCAATATGCACTACCAATCATTTCTATTTTTGATTTAGTTTTCAGTATTGCCTTATTAGATTCACCAATTTACTGGCCTATTTCATTTACAGCTTTTACGTTATCTGGAATTGCTTTTTGGTACGGTTCTTCTTGTAAAAGCGAAGTACCTGTATTGCAAAAAAGCAACTTTTTGATGGTATTTGTATCGCTTTTTTATTTATCACATTGGTTTTTAGTAATCCCTTGGGTAACACTAAAGATGTCTATTTTCCCCAAAAAGATACTCTGGCGAAAAACTCTTCATACTGGAGTTTGATTTATTCATCAAGGTCTATAATTTCTCCATTAAAAAAATTTGCTAAATTTTTTGAACTATCATCATTAGTTTCCTCGTTAGATATTTTTGTTGAAGAATTAGGTTTTGGTTCTATTTTTTTTATTGGTCGAAAATTATTAGTTTCATTTTGGTTTTTTTTTGGAGTGTTTGTTGGGTTACTTTTATTTAATTGCTTGGTTGAAAAATTTAGTATTATTAGATCTCCAAAAATCTTTTTTACAGTATTTTCAATTATAACTTTTCTGCTTTTTATCATATTTTCCCAGTTGGGAGATAATGCAATTGTGATTTTTTCCGAATCAAAACTTTCAAGTTCGGCTTGTTGTGAAAGTAACATTCTTGTTGATGGTAACTCTACTTTAGAAAGAATTAATTCCCATTTATCTTTTAAATCATTTGATCCAGGATTATTTTGATTATTGTCAGAAATATTTTCCATACTTTCTTTTTCAAGAACTTCAAATTTTTCTAATTTTTCATCTTTTTTGTCGATCAATTCCTCGCGTCTTATCTCTTTTTTGATACTTGGTTTTTCAATTTCATTAGAAATATCTTCCTTATTAATAAATGCAATGTTTTTTCTACTTTCATGATTCTCCTCAGATGTATTATTTTTACTTTCTTGCTTATTTTCAAAACTTTTTATCTCTTGACTACCTAGAAGGCCAGTTAAGTGTATTTCAAGCCAAAGCCTTGGATTATCACTTGATTTGATTTGATATTCAATATTTCTTAGATTATTATGCCAATTAATTATTGTTGATTTATTTATTTTTTTTGAGATTTGATCTAATTCATCTCGAAATTCATCAGAAGTATAATAAAGATCTGAATATATATTATTTGTAGTGTGTAAAAGTAGATCTCTCGTTATATTCAATAATCCGATAATTATTTGAAGAGGCTCGTTTCCGGCATCATATAATTTGTTGCAGGTGATAATTAATGACTCTGGATTATTCTCAACCAATGATTTAATCAGAATTGTTAATTCACTTTCTGATACTTCTCCAAGGAGGTTTTGGATATTATTAATTGTTATCCCTTCTGGCAAAAGATTCAATTGTTCAAGGAGGCTTTGCGCATCTCTCATACCTCCATTAGATCTTTTTGCAATCATTTTTAAGGCCTGAACTTCGTACTCAATGGATTCTGTTTTGGCGATTTCTGATAAATGTTGAAAAATATCATTAGGGCTTATTCTTCTAAAATCAAACTTTTGGCATCTACTTTGTATTGTATTTAATACTCTCTCAGGATTTGTTGTCGCAAGGATAAATACAACTCTTGAGGGCGGTTCTTCAATAGTTTTTAGTAAAGCATTTGAAGCTGCAGTTGAAAGCATATGACATTCATCAATTACGTATACTTTCCATCTCGCTTGGGTAGGAGAAAATCTTGCTCTTTCTATAATTTCTCTTATATTTTCTACTCCTGTATTTGATGCTGCATCAATCTCGATAATATCCAGAGCGCTCCCATCTGTAATTTGTCTGCATAAGTCACATTTACAACAAGGAGTTATCGTAGGTTGGTCGAATGCCTGGCAATTTAGAGATTTTGCAAATATTCTTGCACTTGATGTTTTTCCAGTGCCTCTTGGACCATTAAAAAGATATGCAGGAGCAATTTTTTTTGTTAATAGTGCTTGTTTGAGTGTAATGGATATAAATTTTTGCCCAACCAGTTCGTCTAAGTTGTTTGGTCTATATTTTTGATGAAAAGGCTTATGTATATTTGGCATTTATTTTTCATTAATTAGAAAAATTCGGGATTCAATTAAAAAATTAAACTCTAATTTTATGCAGACTCTTTAATGATTCTTTTTGATCCTGAAGGTAGTTTAACAATTTTAGATGAGAACAAATTATCTACCATTTTTTTCGTAATTGTGAATTCTTTTACATTTTCTTCAGAAGGCAAAGTGTACATGATGTCTAGCATTAGCTCTTCAATTATTGATCTTAATGCTCTTGCACCTGTTTTTCTTTTATATGCTTCATTTGCTATCGCTTCAACAGAATCAGGCTCAAATGATAATTCAACATTATCCATACTTAGCAAAGTTTTGAATTGCTTTACTAATGCATCTCTTGGTTGAGTCAAAATAGATTCTAAAGTTTCTTTAGTAAGACGATCTAATACAGCACAAACCGGAATTCTTCCAATAAATTCTGGAATTAGGCCATATTTCACTAAGTCATCTAATTCTAAATTTTTCAGGGAATCTCTTGGGTCTACGATTTTTTTTGTATCAACTTTGTTTTGATCTGAATTGGTGGTAAATCCTATAGAGTGTTTACCCATACGCTTTTGAACGATATCCTCTAAACCTATAAAAGCTCCTCCGCAAATAAATAATATTTGACTCGTATCAATTTGGATGCAGTCATGATAAGGATGTTTTCTTCCGCCTTGTGGTGGCACATTAGCAATTGTTCCTTCAAGCATTTTTAATAATGCTTGCTGAACTCCTTCACCAGAGACATCTCTAGTAATTGAAGGATTCTCGCTTTTTCTAGCAATTTTATCTATTTCATCAATATAAATAATTCCTTTTTGAGCTAGTTCTACATTCATTTCTGATTTCTGTAGAAGTCTTAAAAGTATGTTTTCAACATCCTCCCCAACATATCCAGCTTCTGTCAAAGTCGTTGCATCAGCTACTGCAAAAGGAACATCCAGAAACTCTGCTAAAGTTTGCGCCAATAATGTTTTTCCACTTCCAGTAGGGCCGATGAGTAAAATATTTGATTTTTGTAATTTAGTTGTTTGTGAATCTGTAGCATTGTTATTTTTACTATCTTCTTTAACCTTCCAAGCTAATCTCTTGTAGTGGTTGTATACGGCTACTGATAATATTTTTTTTGCAGATTCTTGTCCAACAACTTGATTATCTAGAAAACTTTTAATTTCTAATGGCTTAGGTATTGAGGTTAATTCTAAAGGAACAGATTTTTTTGGATCATCATTTGGTAATTTCTTTTTTACTTGCGGAGAGTTGTTTGTGTTCCCTTGATTATCAAGTAGTTCTTCATCCAGAATTTCATTACAAAGATCTATGCACTCATCACAGATATAAACCCCAGGACCAGCTATAAGCTTTCTTACTTGGTCTTGTGATTTCCCGCAAAATGAACATTTAAGATGGGCGTCGAATTTAGCCATCGATTACAAGTTTTTAAAGTGAAAGGTGTTAAATATTCCCTATTTACTAGGATTGCTTATAAATATCGATTCGTCATCATATTCTTAAAAAATCAGTATCCCTTGTCACTTTTTGATAACTTTATCAATTAATCCATATTCAACTGCTTCTGAGGGAGATAAAAAGTAATCTCTTTCTGTATCTTCATTAATTTTTTCTAAAGGTTGACCAGTATGTTCTGCTAAAAGCGAATTTAATGTCTTCTTGAGAAAAAGTATTTCTTTAGCTTGTATTTCAATCTCTACTGCTTGCCCTTGTGCACCTCCCAGAGGTTGATGAATCATAATCCTAGAATTAGGTAAAGCCAATCTTTTCCCCTTTGCTCCTCCAGAAAGTAGAAATGCCCCCATACTTGCCGCTACTCCAAAGCATATTGTTACTACATCAGGGGATATTTGTTGCATAGTATCGTATATGGCCATTCCTGCAGTTACTGAGCCTCCAGGAGAATTAATATATATTTGTATGTCTTTTTCGGGATCTTCTGCTTCAAGAAATAATAATTGTGCAACAAGTGAGTCAGATACTTGATCATTAATTCCAGTACCTAAAAAAATTATTCTCTCCCTCAATAGTCTTGAATATATATCAAAAGCTCTTTCTCCTCTACCTGATTGTTCAATAACTGTAGGAACAGCAGCAATAATTTTGTTATTACTTTCGTAAGAACTTATTGAGCTTTGGATTAAATGTTTTTTTTCTGAGTTCACAAATTAGTTCTCGTCTTATAAATAATTTAAGGGGTTTTTGTTTAATTAGTAGGAAATTTCATAAATTATTTTTTTTCTTTTTTATTTGTAGTTTTTGTAGTTTTTGTAGTTTTTGTAGTTTTTGTCGCGGTTTTTGTGGCTTTTGTTGTTTTGGAGGTTTTGGTAGCTTTAGAAGTTTTTGTAGTTTTTTCTTTTACTTCAGAATTGTCTTCAAGCCAAATTATTAATTTTTCTTTGAGTAAATCGTTACTTACTACTTCTGTTAATTTTTGAATATCTATTTGTTTTGAAGATTGAGAGATTGCATCTTCATAATCTTTCATTTTTAAATCAATTTCATCTTTCTCAACTTTTATGTTTTCTGTTTCAGCTAATGCTTTTAAAGCTAAATTTCTTTGAACATTTTTTTCAGCCTGAGGCCTTGTGGACTCTGCTAATGACTTAACTAACTCCGGAGTGAAAGTAGATTTAACATCAAGACCTTGTTGAGCAAATCTTTGAGCGGTTTGTTCAATATTATTTCTGACTTCTATATCAACCATAGATTTTGGAATTTCAGCAACCAATTCGTTTGTTAAGGCATCTAGTAAAGCTTCAATTTTGATATCTTTTTGAGTTTTTTCAAAATTGTCTTTAAGTTGCTTTTCAATATCTTTCTTTAACTCTTTTAGTGATTCTTTGTTGCCAGACTGTTTTGCAAAATCGTCATTAAGTTCAGGCAATTCTTTTTCCTTAAGATCCTTAAGATTTACTTCAAAAATTGCCTCTTTGCCTCTTGAATCTTCATGAGAATAATCTTCAGGAAATTTAAGGTTAAGTGTTTTAGTATCACCAATTTTCATCTTTACGATTCCCTCAACGAAACCGGGAATCATTTTGTTCTTTTCTAACTCAAGATCCATCGATTCACTTGTTCCACCATCAATTTCTTTACCAGAATCTTTATATTTTCCTTTAAAACTAACTACAGCAATATCTCCTAATTTTGCTGCTCTATTGGTAACTGGAATAATATTTGCAAACTGATTTCTAGATTTTTCTAGCGCTTCATCTATTGACTTAGGATCAAACTTTGTTTTTGAGATTTCAACACTTAATCCTTTTGATTTTTTTAGTTTTAATTCTGGGGCAATATCAGTTTGAAGAGTAACCTTAAGTGGTTTTTCAGGACTAAACTTTGCAAGTAAAGATTCAAATCCATCTACCAATTCTGGTTCACTTAGTGGCTCTATAGACTTTATTTTTAAAGCTTCTTGCCATGATTTATCAATAATTTTTTCTAAAGCAGAAGCATGTAATTGTGTGATTCCAATTCTTTGGATTAAGACTTGTTTAGGAATTTTACCAAGTCTAAATCCAGGAATTTTGGCCGAACGACTAATAGAACTGATTGTCTCATTTACACATGTTTTGCATGTCTCAGATGGTATTTCTAATTCAAATGAGATTCTACTTTGAGGCAGAGGAGTTGTTTTGACTATTAATGCTTCTTTAGCCATTTTTTTATTTATTACTAAAAGTCGAATCTTAATTATTTCACATTATGTGATTTCCTTGAAAGTTATTTTTTTGATAAAGTAAAAAAAATAGTCAATCTATTTATAAAAATCATTTTACAGTGTGAGACAATCTCCGTTTTTGCCTAATAGGCCATTAAAAGTTGCTGTTTTAGGATCTTCAGGTGCTGTCGGATCTGAATTACTCAAAATTCTAGAACAACGTGATTTCCCAATATCAGAATTGGTCTTGCTTTCATCCGAGCGTTCAGAAGGAAAAAAAATTATTTGGAAAGATGAAGAATTAGTTACAAAAAAAACAACTAAGGAAGAATTTCTGAATCTTGATTTAGTTTTAGCTTCCGCCGGGGGAAGTATTTCAAAAAAATGGTTGTCTACCATTATAGAACAAAATGCTTTATTGATAGATAATTCAAGTGCTTTCAGATTAGATAAGAATGTACCTCTTGTAGTTCCTGAAGTTAATGCTAGTGAAGCACTAAATCATAATGGGGTAATAGCTAATCCAAATTGTACTACAATTTTATTGACATTAGTTTTAGCTCCATTAAATAAAATTTCGACTATTCAAAGAGTAGTTGTCTCAACATATCAATCTGTAAGTGGTGCAGGTCAATTAGCGATGGAGGAACTAAAACTTTTAACTGAAAAATATCTTCAGGGTAATCCTCAAAAAAGTGAAGTTTTGCCATATTCACTGGCTTTTAATTTGTTTTTACATAATTCACCCATGCTCGCAAATAATTACTGCGAAGAAGAGATGAAAATGGTTAATGAGACCAGGAAAATATTAAATATTCCTGATTTAAAGATCTCTGCTACATGTGTTCGAGTTCCAGTACTAAGAGCTCATTCTGAATCGATCAATATTGAATTTGCTGGAGTAGTTGCGCCTAAAGATGCTCTTGAAGAATTAAAAAAATCTCGTGGAATTGAAATTATTGAGGATTACAAAAATAATAGATTTCCTATGCCAAATGACGTTATGGGAAGGGATAATGTTGCTGTTGGCAGGCTAAGAACTGATATAAGTCAGCCTAATGGATTAGAATTATGGTTATGTGGAGATCAAATAAGAAAAGGCGCAGCTCTTAATGCTGTTCAAATAGCTGAGTTATTAATTCCAAAAAAATGATTCCAGACAAAACTGAGAGAAATAAACCACTATTTGGCAAAATATTGACTGCAATGGTTACTCCATTTACTGAAAATGGAGATGTAGATTATGAACTAGCTATAAAGCTCTCAAATTATCTTTTTGAGAATGGTTCCGATGGAATAGTGTTATGCGGTACCACTGGAGAATCTCCGACCCTTTCATGGACTGAACAGCATGATTTATTTATTGCGGTAAAAGGATCTTTAGATTCAAGCTGTAAAGTAATAGTTGGCACTGGTAGTAATTGTACAAGCGAGGCTGTGGAGGCTACAAAAAAAGCCTACGACTCAGGTGCCGACGGTGCTTTGGTCGTTGTTCCCTATTACAATAAGCCACCTCAAGAAGGTCTTTATAAACATTTCAGTTCTATTGCTAACTCTGCAGATGATTTACCTCTAATGCTCTACAACATTCCAGGAAGGACAGGATGCAATTTATTACCTGATACTGTAAAGAAACTTATGGATTTCTCAAATATTCTCAGTATTAAAGCTGCAAGCGGTAGAATAGAAGAAGTAACAGAATTAAGAGCTATTTGTGGC
This sequence comes from Prochlorococcus sp. AG-355-M18, assembly GCA_003280725.1. GTDB lineage: Bacteria > Cyanobacteriota > Cyanobacteriia > PCC-6307 > Cyanobiaceae > Prochlorococcus_A. The sequence goes on from QCED01000008.1 coordinate 24,017, forward strand.
TCCGAACTCTCTGTATATAGTGGCGACGATTCATTGTTGCTTCCAATGTTATCTGTAGGTGCTGTAGGAGTAGTAAGTGTTGCAAGTCATTTGGTTGGGTTGCAATTGAAAGAGATGATTCATTCCTTCCAAAGTGGAGAGGTTTCTAATGCTCTTGCTATTCATGAAAAACTTCAGCCTCTTTTCAAAGCACTCTTTATGACTACTAATCCAATTCCAATTAAGGCTGCTTTGGAGCTATCTGGATGGAATGTAGGTAATCCTAGAAGTCCTTTGTCACCATTAAGCAATGACATGAAAAAGCAACTATCTTTTATCCTGAAATCCCTATAATAGGGATTATATTTAACTTGATAATTAAATTTAAATAAACTTTATTTGATTACAAGCAGGCCTTCATAAATTTCAAAATTATGCAATCAATTACAAATTCAACTGTAAATAGATCTTCTAATGATTCATCTAGATCTAAAGGTAATACGCCAGCTCTACGCGTAATACCTCTTGGAGGACTACATGAAATAGGAAAAAATACTTGTGTATTTGAATATGGAGATGAACTAATGTTAGTTGATGCTGGCTTAGCTTTCCCTTCAGATGGTATGCATGGTGTGAATGTGGTTATGCCAGATACAACTTTTTTAAAAGAAAATCAAAGAAGAATAAAAGGAATGATTGTCACTCACGGTCATGAAGATCATATCGGAGGTATTTCTCATCATCTAAAGCATTTTAATATTCCAATTATTTATGGCCCAAGACTAGCAATGTCAATGCTTAGAGGAAAAATGGAGGAAGCAGGTGTTTCTGATAGAACAACTATACAGACAGTAAATCCAAGAGACGTTGTTAAAGTTGGACAACATTTTTCTGTTGAATTTATTCGAAATACCCATTCTATTTGCGATAGTTTTTCTTTAGCAGTTACAACACCTGTTGGCACAATTATTTTCACGGGAGATTTTAAGTTTGATCATATGCCGGTAGATGGAGAGCAATTTGATATTGAAAGAATGGTGCATTATGGAGAGAAGGGGGTTTTATGTATGTTCAGTGATTCTACTAATGCCGAAGTTCCAGGTTTTTGTCCTTCTGAGAAGACTATCTATCCCTCTTTAGAAAAACATATTGCCGAGGCAAAAGAACGAGTAATCCTTACCACTTTTGCTAGTTCTGTTCATAGAGTGACAATGATCTTAGAGTTGGCCATGAAACATGGAAGAAAGGTCGGTTTGTTAGGTAGATCGATGATTAATGTTATTGCTAAAGCTAGGGATATTGGTTACATGAAATGCCCAGATGATTTGTTTGTTCCTATCAAACAAATTAGAGATTTACCTGATAGAGAAACTTTACTATTGATGACTGGTAGTCAAGGAGAACCTTTAGCTGCTTTAAGTAGAATTTCTCGTGGGGAGCATCAACATGTACGTCTCAAGACTACTGATACTGTTATATTCTCTGCTAGCCCTATTCCAGGAAACACTATTGGTGTAGTCAATACAATAGATAGATTAATGAAGTTGGGAGCGAAGGTTGTTTATGGAAAGGGTGAGAATATTCATGTTTCTGGTCATGGTTTCCAAGAAGATCAAAAATTAATGTTGGCGTTAGCCAAACCTAAGTTTTTTGTTCCGGTTCACGGTGAACATAGAATGCTCGTTTGTCATAGTAGAAGTGCTCAGATAATGGGAGTCCCAAAAGATAATATTTTAATTATTGAAAATGGAGACGTTGTTGAATTGACTTCTGATTCTATTCAAAAAGGAGATCCTGTAAAAGCTGGAGTAGAGTTGCTTGATAATTCTCGAAATGGAATTGTTGACGCTCGAGTATTAAAGGAAAGGCAGCAATTAGCTGGTGATGGTGTTGTAACTGTTTTAGCTCCTATAAGTACTGATGGAAAAATGGTTGCGCCTCCAAGAGTTAATTTGAGAGGAGTAGTCACTACTGCAGAACCAAGAAAAATGTCTATGTGGACAGAACGAGAAATAAGCTGGGTTTTAGAAAATAGATGGAAACAATTATCTAGGCAGACTGGACCTAATAATTTTGAAGTAGATTGGATTGGTGTTCAAAGAGAAATTGAAAATGGTTTGTCTAGAAGAATGAGAAGAGAATTACAAGTTGAACCACTTATTTTGTGTTTAGTTCAACCTGCACCAAGCGGAACCCGTGCATATATTCCAAAGATTACCGAAGAGCATAATTATTCCAATAGGAATAGAAACAATAATAATTTCCAAAAGAAATCAAACAATAATCATCCAAATAGTTCAAATCAACCACAAAATAATCAAAAAAGTCCCAAAGTTTCACAGAATCCATCAGTTGATTCTGCAAGTGAAGATTCATTTGAAGGCAGAACAAGAAGAAGAAGATCCGCCGTTACATCTTAACTTTTTCAAAATTTATATAGTTTTCATTCCAAACAACCTTTAAAAACTCTTGTAAGCTAACTTGCCCTTTGTTTTTTTCATAAATTGATGTTGCCAATTTTGCCAGATTTTTAGAACTATACTGTTTTTTAGATATTTCCCTTAAAAATATATTTAAGATTGTGCACCGTGCTTCAATACACATACTATTTAAGAGATTCCGATTTATGCCATTTACTTCTTTGCAATATAGGTATGCTAGTTCACTAAGATCATTTCGCTCATTATTGTAGTTGCTCATTTTTTGGGAAAAATTATTTATTCTTTCAGAACAACCTGGATAGATAACCTCTAGGGTTGGAATAATTTTTTTTCTTATTAAATTTCTTTTTAATTTAAGATCTGAATTTGTTGGATCCTCCCATACTGGGATATTCATTGTATTACAAAGTTGTTTTGTGTCTTCTCTACTAAAAATTAATATAGGCCTTATTAAAAAAATTTGATTTTCTAGTAACCTTTTGCTTTCAATATTACTGAGACCAGCAAAATTGCTCCCTCTAGATAAATTCAGGATAAATGTTTCAGCATTATCACTACTAGTGTGACCAGTTAACAAATAAATATTTTTTTTTTGCTGATTCTTGTTTAATAAAGTTTTGGATCTTTCACATAATTTTTTATATCTCCATTCTCTCGCTTTTTCTTCTGAAAAAATATTTTCTTTGTTTCCTTCATCAAAATAGAATGGAATATTTTTACTCTCGCAATAACTTTTTAATTCAAGAGCATATAGTGAGGATTTTTCATGCCACTTATGATCACCATGCCAAACATTAATAGACCAACTATAAATTTTTTTTAGGTCATTAATTAGTGTTAACAAGGCCATTGAGTCTTGTCCCCCGGAAACACTTATTAAAATAATTGATTCTTTGGGAATTAATTCGTTTTTGCTAAGAAGCTCCTTATGAAGAAGATGATGCCATGATGACCAATTTTTCTGATTTAAATTTTTATCAGACATTTTGTGTTGCTCAGATAATATTTTTTAAAAAATGCACTGTTTTACTAAAACAATGTCACAATCGGGTAATAAATTCATTAAGTAAATGAGTCTGATTAATCTTTTGCCACAAAAAACTAAAGAAGAGTTGAGAAGTAAATCTTTACTCAAAGTTATTTCAGGATTGAATAATTTTGATACTCAATCTGTAAAAACAATTGTTAAAGCTGCTTCATTAGGAGGCGCAGATCTTGTTGATATTGCTTGTAATCCTGAACTCGTTGATTTGGCGATTAAGAATTCTTCATTGCCAGTGTGTGTGAGTTCAGTAGTGCCTAGATCTTTTCAAGATTCTGTAAAGGCAGGAGCATCATTAATTGAGATTGGAAATTACGATACCTTTTATAAAAAAGGGATTAATTTTTCAGATAAAAAAGTTTTAAACATTACAAAAGAAACTAGGGATTTATTGCCTAATGTTCCTTTATCAGTAACTGTTCCTCATACTATGCCTATTGATAAACAAGTTGATCTTGCTGTAAAGCTAGTGGAAGAAGGTGTTGATATTATTCAAACAGAAGGTGGCACCAGTTCTACTCCTTACTCTCCAGGAATTCAAGGCTTTTTTGAAAAATCAGTACCAACTCTTGCAGCTACCTATGCTATTCATCAAGAATTTAAGAAACAATATCTGAATATTCCAATTATGAGTGCCTCTGGATTAAGCCAAGTAACTTGTCCATTAGCAATATCCTCTGGAGCCTCAGCAGTTGGTGTTGGATCTGTAATTAATAAATTAGATGATTTAATATCAATGATTGCCGTTGTAAGGGGCTTAAAAGAATCTTTGAAAAATTCAATAATCGGAGAAAAAATTTCTTAGTATAGCAATAACCTTTAGCTATTAGCTTGATGAACAACTATAAGCTTCAAGCTCCTTACGAACCAAATGGAGATCAACCAGAAGCTATTAAAAAATTAGTTAAAGGCGTTAATAATGGTAAAGAGTTTCAAACTCTTTTAGGAGCTACTGGAACTGGTAAAACATTTACCATTGCGAATGTAATTCAACAAACAGGAAGACCAGCACTTGTATTAGCTCATAACAAAACGTTAGCAGCACAACTATGTAATGAATTAAGGGAATTTTTTCCAAGAAATGCTGTTGAGTACTTCATTTCTTACTACGATTATTATCAACCAGAAGCTTATGTCCCTGTAAGTGATACTTACATAGCAAAAACTGCTTCAATTAATGAAGAAATAGATATGCTCAGACATTCTGCAACACGCTCATTGTTTGAGAGAAAAGATGTAATTGTAGTAGCATCTATAAGTTGCATTTATGGTCTGGGTATACCAAGTGAATATTTAAAAGCTGCAGTTAAATTTGAAGTTGGAAAATCTATTAATCTTCGTTCTTCTTTAAGATCTCTTGTTGAAAATCAATATACTAGAAATGATATTGAAATTACTAGAGGCAGATTCAGAATTAAAGGCGATGTTTTAGAAATTGGTCCAGCCTATGAAGATAGATTAATAAGAATCGAATTATTTGGTGATGAAGTCGAGGCTATTAGATACGTTGACCCTACTACTGGAGAAATACTTGAAAGTTTAGAACAAGTAAGTGTTTACCCTGCGAAGCATTTTGTTACTCCAAAAGAGAGACTTGAAAGTGCAATCAGTGCAATTAGAAGTGAATTAAAAACTCAACTCGATAAATTTACATACGAAGGGAAATTATTAGAGGCTCAACGTTTAGAACAACGCACAAAATATGATTTAGAAATGCTGAAAGAGGTTGGTTATTGTAATGGGGTTGAGAATTATGCTCGTCATTTATCAGGTAGGGAGGAAGGATCACCTCCAGAATGCTTAATAGATTACTTTCCTGAAGATTGGTTGCTAGTAGTCGATGAGAGTCATGTAACATGTCCTCAACTTCATGCGATGTACAACGGTGATCAATCTAGAAAAAAGGTTTTAATAGATCATGGTTTTAGACTGCCAAGTGCTGCTGATAATAGACCTTTAAAATGTGAAGAGTTTTGGGAAAAATCAAAACAGACATTATTTATAAGTGCAACTCCCGGTCAATGGGAATTAGATCAATGTGATGGTGAATTTATTGAGCAAGTTATAAGACCAACTGGGGTATTAGATCCCGTAATCGATGTAAGACCTAGTGAGGGACAAATAGAAGATCTTTTATCTGAAATAAGAATTAGAGCTGAAAAGAATCAAAGAGTTCTAGTGACAACACTTACTAAGAGAATGGCTGAAGATCTAACTGATTATTTATCTGAAAATAAAGTAAGAGTTAGATATTTGCATTCCGAAATCCATTCAATTGAAAGAATTGAAATTATTCAAGACCTTAGAATGGGCGAATATGATGTTTTGGTAGGTGTTAACTTATTAAGAGAGGGGCTAGATCTTCCTGAAGTATCTTTAGTCGCCATTTTAGATGCTGATAAAGAAGGTTTTCTAAGGGCAGAAAGGTCATTGATACAAACAATAGGAAGAGCTGCAAGACATGTTGAAGGTGTTGCCTTGCTTTATGCAGATAACTTCACAGATTCAATGAAAAGAGCAATATCTGAAACTGAAAGAAGAAGAACTATTCAAAAAAAATACAACCAAGTAAATGGTATTACTCCAAAACCTGCAGGCAAAAAAATAGAAAATTCAATTTTATCTTTTCTAGAACTTTCCAGAAAATTAGATGCTGGCGGTTTATCTAAAGATTTAATAAATATAGTCAATAACAAAACTGACGCAATCCTCAATTCTAGTGATAATCAATGTTTGCTAGAAGAATTGCCTGACTTAATAGAAAAGTTAGAAATTAAAATGAAAGATGCTGCAAAAGAGTTAAATTTTGAAGAAGCAGCAAATTTGCGGGATAGAATCAAAAAATTAAGGCAAAAATTGGCAAGAAATAATTAAAAAGAATTTATTTTTCTAATTTGAAATGATTATGAATTGCATTCACTGCTTTGTCACAATCTTTTTCTAAGACAATACATGAAGTCCTGATTTCACTAGTAGCAATCATTTCAATATTGATATTTTGATCTGCCAATGCTCTAAATATTTTTCCAGCCGTGCCAACCTTAAATGCCATTCCTGCTCCTACAGTGCTTACTTTGGCTATCGCAGGGCCATCTTCAATATATGAGCCGGGTAATTTCTTTGTTAAGGCCTCAAAAACTAAGTTAGCTTTTTCTCTGTCTTGTTTATTCATTGTAAGACTAATATCCTTAGTTTTTAAAGAGGAAATTCTTTCAGACTGCACGATGGTATCGAAAAGTAAATTATTTTCAGCTAATGCTAAACATATCGATGCTGCTACACCTGGACGATCAGGCAGTTTTCGAAAACTTACTTGAACTTGGTTTTTATCTAAAGCAATTCCTCTTACTTCAGGTTGATCTTGTTTTGCATTGATTGGATTAACAAATATTTGTGTATCAGATAACTTAAATTTCTCAGCAACAAATCTAATTGCTTTTGGAATATTATTAATTTCAATTACACAGCTGACTTTAATTTCACTAGTAGCTATTAACCTAACATTTATATTCGCTTGAGATAAAGTATCAAATAAATCAGCTGAAACACTTGGTCTGCCCATAATGCCTGCTCCTTGGATACTCAATTTAGTCATGTTTGTTTTTAGATTATATTCTCCTCCTAATTGACTAGTTATAAGATCACATTGTTCTGCAGTTTTTTGCACTTCTAATTCACTAACAGTAAATGTAATATCGTTATTATTTCCATCATTTGTCGCTTGTATGATTAAATCTACATTAATACTTGCTTCTGATAGTTTTTCAAATATTTGTGCAGCAATCCCAGGCCTATCAGGAATATTTGAGAGACTGAATACTGCTTGGTTTTCTAATACTTCCAGACTATTGACTGTTTTTGTTAATTCTAAACTTCCTCTTTTTAGCGGGAGAGGTTGGATTTGACTTTCTAGGAGAGTCCCACTTGAGTCACTTTGGCTTGATTTGACGCACAATTTGATTCCATAATTGCGAGCAATTTCTACTGCTCTTGGATGCAGAACTGAAGCACCGACGCTTGCAAGTTCAAGCATTTCCTCACAGCTAATTTCATCTAACAGTTTTGCATTAGGCACAATTCTTGGATCAGTAGTAAGAACCCCAGGTACGTCTGTATAAATTTCACAAGTCTCGGCTCCTAAAGCAGTTGATAAAGCTACTGCGGATGTATCTGAACCACCTCTACCCAAAGTTGTAATTTCCATTGATCCAGTATGGCTTAATGTTGTTCCTTGAAATCCAGCGACTACCACTACAAAACCTTGATTGATATAATTTTGAATTCGTTCTGTTTTAATATCTAGAATTCTTGCTTTCCCATGTATTGATTCAGTAATAATTCCTACCTGGCTCCCGGTCATTGAAATTGCAGGTATTCCATATTCGTTTAATGCCATTGAGAGAAGCGCTATGGTTACTTGCTCTCCGGTTGAGAGAAGCATATCCAATTCTCTTCGATTAGGATTTTTACTTATTGATTCCGCTAAAAAATTTAAATCATCTGTAGTTTTCCCCATTGCAGAGACAACCACGACAATTTCATTTCCTGCTTCTTTACTTTGACAAATACTACTTGCAATATTTTGAATTTTTTTAATATCACCGACGGAAGTACCGCCAAATTTTTTTACTAATAAAGCCATATTTAAATCATAATGTAAATTCGTAAACTTAAAATTTGGTTAATTTAAATTAATTAAATTCTCGGTAAAAACATTTATAGGATTATTACCTTGTTTTAGTAATGATTCAATATCTAATAAATTACTCAGTAAATAAATTAAATATTCTTGCGATATATTTTTTACTTTTTTTCTAATAAAAAAAATTCTTTTTGGATTAGAAATGCCTGCAAGATTACAAATTTTTTCTGAATTGTTGTTTCCTGAAGTAACTGCTAATTTTATAATTGCATGTATTCTTATTTGACTAATTAAACCTGCATTAAGTCTTATAGCAGGTTCTCCTTTGTTTAAGGAATAATTTATTTCAATAAGGCTTTCATTAATATTTTTTTGTAAGAGAAGATCAATGATTTTGAAAACGTTGGATTGATGATCACTAAATATTTTTTTTACATCATTACTTTTTAGAAAAAGTTGCGAAGTCGAATCACTTGCTATTGCAGAAAGGTATGTTTTTGCTTTAGCTAATTCATTTTTTAATTTAAAACTATCATTTCCGACAGAATCAATAATTAATTCTGCTGCGTTGTTTTCAATTTTGATATTCATTGCATTTGCCGAATTTTCTAAAAATCTTTTTTGGCCTTCATAGTCCCAAATTTCTGGTAAAGAAAATGATTTTTCTTTAGCTAAATTATTTTTGATAAGTTTTTGTAAAAATTTAGTACTCTTTAGTCTTGAGTCAGGTTTTTTAGTACTTTGTAAAATGAAATAAGTATTTGTAGGAATATTGCAATGAATTTTTTCAAATTTTGCTCTTAAAACCTCATTTTTTGTAGTAAAAATTGGATTATTTTTTAATGTAACTATTCTGTATCCCTCTCCAAAAGGCGGTGTAAGAATTTCATCAAAAGCTTTATTTACTTGTTCATCATCATCTCCATTTAAATTCGTTACGTTTATTTCTTTCCATTCTTTGGATACCTCTTTTTCAATTAATTCTTGGATAAATGTATTTTGCGCATTTAAATCATTGCCCCATAATATTTGTATTGGCATAATCGCTCAATAAAAAATCTTATATTAACTATGATTACTTCTAACACAAATTAAATTCAATGGTAATAGATCATCCAATTTTTTTGGAAAGTATCAGATTCATAAGATCTCATTTAGTAACCAACGATCTAAATTATTTGGAAAAAAAAGTTTTAGAGAGATTAGTACATACTTCTGGAGATTTTTCTGTTCAAAATCTCATAGACTTTAGTGAAGGAGCATGCGAAAAGGGGCTTCAAGCTCTTAAAAATGGTGCTCCGATTTTAACTGATACCGATATGGCTGCAGCAGCTATAAAAACTATGGCAGAAAATACAAACAGGAATAAAGTGTTCACGGCTAGAATGTGGTTTAGAGAAAATAATCATACAAAATTAACTAAAACTGCATATGGCTTAAGTGAAGGGTGGAAGGAGTTATCTGTAAAAAATTTTGGAATCAAATCACCTATTGTGGTAATTGGTAGTTCCCCAACAGCTTTATCTTATTTAATTGATATTTTAGAGAATGCAAAAGATTTACCAAGTTTAATTATTGGAATGCCCGTTGGATTTATAGGAGTAGAAAAAAGTAAAAACAAACTGATTTCCACCAATCTTCCTAATATTGTTTTGAATTCAACTAGAGGAGGTGCTGCTATGGCAGCAGCTGCTGTTAACGCCTTATTGAGGGAATCTATCTAAAAAGTTTTTATGTTTAGAAAATGTTTGTAATTTAATCAATGTTAGTGTTTAATTGATTATTTTCCTCTAGAGAATTTAATACTAATTTTGCTTTTTCTATAACTTCTCTTGGAACTCCTGCTAATTTAGCTGCTTCTATACCGTAGCTTTTATTCGAGCCCCCTTTTACAATCTTGTGACTAAAAATTAGCTGATCGTTATTGTGTTCTACTAAAACTTGAAAATTTTGTATATTATTATTTGAATTTTTTAAATAATTCAACTCATGATAGTGTGTAGCAAAAATAGTATTACATTTAATTTTTTTCGCAAGATATTCACTTACTGACCAAGCTATTGAAAGGCCATCAAAAGTAGATGTCCCTCTACCTATCTCATCAAGTAAAACCAGTGAGCTAGAAGTTGCCTGATTTAGAATTGATGCAGTTTCAGACATTTCCACCATAAATGTTGATTGTCCAGATGATTGATCATCAACCGCCCCAATTCTTGTAAAAATCCTATCTGAAATTTTGATTTTAGCACTTTGAGCAGGCACAAAGCTACCAATTTGTGCAAGAATTTGTATCAAACCGATTTGTCTTATAAAGCAACTTTTTCCGCTCGCATTGGGACCGGTTAATATAATTAATTTTTGATTATCTTCAAAAGAGATATCGTTCGCTATAAACTTTTTATCATTCAATAATTGCTCGACTATTGGGTTTCTGCCTGCGATAATTTTTGTACTATTTTTTGACATTGAATCATTTATTGGTATTAATGAAGGCTTTACAAAATTGTTTTCTACTGAAGTAATTGATAAACCAAGCAATGCATCAAGAGATGCTATAGATTTTGCGATTGATCTTATTTGTTTTGTTTTTTTAGCAACAATATTTCTTAATTCGCAGAAAATTTCATATTCTCTTGATGAAGCTCTACTTTTTATTTGGAAAATCTTATTTTCTTTATTTTTAATTTCTGAAGTGATATACCTTTCTTCATTAGTAAGTGTTTGCCTTTTGATCCAATGTTGTGGAGCTAAATTAACTTTTGATTTATTAATTGAAATGTAATACCCAAAATTTTTATGAAATTGAATTTTTAGGTTTGAAATTTTACTAATTTTTCTTTCTTTGAATTCCTCTTTCTTTAGCCACTCAGAGTAATCATCCATTAAATTTCTTAAACCATCTAATATATTGTCAACACCATCGTGGATCATTCCTCCTTCGCTTATATTTAGAGGGGGATTTTCTATTAGTTTAAAACTTATAGTATCAGCTAATTCTAAGAGACCTTCATCAATGTTTTTTAATTGATCAGTCCAATCTGGGAGATCATATTTAAATAGTTTAATTATGGATTTTAGTCTAGGCAATTTTTTTAAACCTTCCGCTATTGCAATTAATTCTCTAGGACTTGCATGACCTGCACACGCCCTACCTGCTAGTCTCTCTAAATCCCCCATTGCTCTAAGTAAATTTTGGGTATCTATACGTAATTGTTTAGATTCAATAAAGTTTTTAATTATATTTTGTCTTTTATAAATTTCAATAACGTTTAAGAGTGGTGAATCTATCCATCTCCTTAAACACCTTGCACCCATGCAAGTATAAGTTCTGTCAATACTCCATAGTAGAGAACCTACATAATTGTTTTCTCGTTGTGTATTTTTAATTTCTAAGTTTTTTTGAGTTTGATAATCAATAATTAATTTGTTGTGACCAAATTGAATTTGTGGAAAGTCTAATGAGATTTTTACAGAAGAATCTTTATCTAAATTTGATGGATTAATTTTTTCTAAATAATTTAATAAACCTCCAAGTGATCTAGTCGCATTATTTAAATTTTTAAGTCCTATTCCTTCTAGGCTTGCAATTTGGAAATATTTTTTTATTACATAATTTGCTTCATTAATGCCAAAATTAGTCTCTTGAGAAACAGTATATGTAAATTGACTATTTCCTTTAATTAATAAATTTCTTACTTTATCGTTTCCTACAATGATTTCTGAAGAATCTAATTTAATAATTTCTTCAAATAGTTTTGACAGAGATTCACCTTCTAAAGTAATTAATTCTCCTGTGCTTACGTCAGCTTTTGATATACCCCATTCATAAGATTCATCTGAGTTTTCTTCTGATAAGTAAATAGCTGTAATCCAATTATTTTTCTTTGCTATCAACATCCCTTCTTCAATTACAGTTCCAGGAGTAATAATTCTTGTTATTCCTCTTTTAATTGGAGTCCCGTAATTTCCAGAACTTTTTTCTAATTGGTCGCATATAACCACAGAATAATTTTTTTTAATTAAATCAGCACAGTATCTCTCCATTGCATGATATGGAACCCCCGCCATAGGGATTTTACCAATCTCTTTACCAGCATCTTTACTGGTAAGTGTTATTTCTAAAAGGTTAGATATTAATACAGCGTCCTCAAAAAAACATTCAAAAAAATCTCCCAATCTATAAAGCAATAACCTATCTTTATTTTCCTCTTTTAGAGTTACATAATGCTTCATTACAGGAGTTAATTTCAGTTTTGAGACTGTTTTATAGCTATAAGATTCTTCATTAATGCAAACGTTTTTGTTATTTGTAATTAAATCAGTCTTGAATTTATTATTTAAATTAGTTGAAATTTTTCTTTGTCTAGGTCTTTTTTGCGATTCTTTTTTCAAATCTTCCCAAGATAAATCTTCAGGAATATTTGTTATTTCTTCTGGCTCATTATTTTCATTCTCAATCGCAAATAAATTCTTTTGAATTATTGTATCTTCTTTCATACTTTTTTAATTCCTAAATAGATATTAGGTAGAAATTTTTTTTTTGCATCTAGTGTGGCTTAAAGTATGTAAATTTTCTCTAAAAATAATCATTTTCATGAGATTATAGTATTTATAATAATTTGAAACTCAAGACTGAATTATGCAGGCTGTTAACTTTTTCTTTGTAAATGCTTTACTATTTGCTTCCTTAATCGCTGTAGTAGGAGTACCTGTTTTATATGTGACTCAACCTTCTACTGAGGAGGGGCAGCGAGAAAGTAGGAGAAAAATTTATTCAATCGCTGCTGTATGGGTTGTTTTAGTGTTTGTCACAGGAATTGTTTCTTCATTAGTTTGAACTTAATACCTTTTCGTGAGAGTCTATTAATATAACGAAGTAAAATTTAATGGCTATTTTTGAGGGGTCTTTTACTAATGCATCTACTTTGAAGGTAGGAATTGTAATAGCAAGATTTAATGACTTAATTACAAATAAAATCCTATCTGGTTGCCTTGACTGTCTAAAAAGACATGGTTTAGATACCACTGAATTAAGCAATCAAGTAGATATAGTGTGGGTGCCTGGTTCATTCGAGTTGCCAATTGCAGCAAAAACTCTCATGAAAAAAAAGAGTTATGACGTTGTAATTGCTCTTGGGGCTGTCATCCGTGGTGAAACTTCCCACTATGATGTAGTTATATCTGAAGCTAGCAAAGGTATTTCACAAGTTTCAAATGAGAATAATGTTCCAATTATTTTTGGAGTTTTAACCACAGATACTATGCAGCAGGCTTTAGAAAGAGCTGGGATTAAGAATAATCTTGGTTGGAATTACGCTTTACAAGCAATCGAGATGGGATCTTTAATGAAAAATTTAAATTAGTTGAAAAAAATTAATTATTTCTATAATTGACCCCTTCTTTGAGATAATATATAAAAATGCTTTGCGGATGTAGCTCAGTGGTAGAGCATCTCCTTGCCAAGGAGAATGTCGAGAGTTCGAATCTCTTCATCCGCTTTTATAATTTGTATCTCCTAGAGTGTCCATAACAATAATTTTGTAATGAAAAAAGAAATTTCTATAGAAGATTTAAGAGGTTTATTTACTAAACCTTATGGTGTAGATGCACCAACAAAACAAAAATGGTCAGAATTTTATAGTGAAAATGTTACTTTTATAGACCCAACCCAGGAAACAGAGGGATTGGATTCCTACATTAAAGCTCAAGAAAAGCTCGTTAATAGATGTGATGATGTGTTTTTAGAAACTCATGCAATCTCAATAAGTGGAAATTGTGGTTTCGTTGAATGGACAATGGGTTTGAAAATTATGAGTAAAGAATTTATTTATCCTGGGACCACTCGTTTATTATTTGGTGAAAATGGATTAATTAAAGAACACAGAGATTATTTTGATTTTTGCGGGCCAACTTTTGGACCAGTTCCTATTTTAGGTCCTTTTATAAGATGGCTCTATCATAAATTTGTTTCTTAACATTGATAAAATTGGAAAAAAAAATATTTGGATATTTTCGATTTTTCAAAACAAATAATTTGCAAATATTTAGATTTATAGTCTCTGGATTAATTGCATCTAGTGTTAATTTCATAGTTTTTAATTCAATATATTTAACTTTAAAACAATTACTTTTAGCTTCATTTTGTGGTTATTTTACAGGACTTTTATTCTCTTATGTGCTTTCAAAAATTTGGGTTTTTCAAAATAAATCAAGACAAAACTTTTTTAAATCTTTCCTTGCTTTTTGTCTAATTTATTTGTTGGGGGGTGTAGAAATGTCTTTTGTGATTGTTTTTTTAAATCAATTTTTAAATAACCATAGGATTACTTGGTTAATAGGTGCCTTTATTGGGTCTTTAAATAACTATTTGGGCACAAAATATTTTTTATTTAAAAAGTAATCACTCAAATTTTTCGAATCATTAAATCTTGAGAAGTAACTTCTTCGAAATTAAATTGAGAATAAAAATTTTTTTTATTGGTAGTCATTAAATACAATTTTTTTGTATTTTTAATTTTCTTTGAGGATAAAAGATTGTTTACAATTAATGTCCCAAAACCTTTCCCTTGGTGATTTTTATCTATCACTATATCCCACAGAACTCCTCGGTAAATCCCATCTGTTAAAGCCCTACCAAAACCGACTATTTCATTGCCAACCCAAAGACTGATAATGACGTCACTGTTGGCGAGACATTTTTTTAAATCACTATTGGTTCTACTTTTTGCCCAGAAAGTGTTTCTTTCAAGTAATTTTTGTAGTTTATTTAATCCATTGGTAGGCTTTAAATTAGGACCTAACCCCAAAAATCTTAATCCTATGGCGCCTTTTGAATGGATTATTAGAGATATGTCTTTCATTTGTTAAAAAGTTGTATAAAGAATTGAAGAAAATTTGTTTTTTTTGTAATTGCAATCTAACTACCTTAATCGATCATTTCTAAAATTAAAAGATAAAATTATTCTTCATTCTGTTGTAACGCTCTAATTTATAATGTTTGTAATAAGATTAATTTTTTAAGGGCTATTACTTATGCTAAAACTTTTGTTGGGAGATCCGAATACACGAAAGTTAAAGCGCTATCAACCAATAGTGGAAGAGATTAATTTTTTAGAAGAAGAAGTTTCTCAGTTAACTGATGATGAGCTAAGAAAAGAAACTCATAATCTTAAATCGAAGATTTCATCAGAACTTGATGTTAAAAAACAAAAGGAACTATTAGAGGAATTTCTTCCTAAATCCTTTGCAATAGTGAGAGAAGCCAGTAAACGTGTCCTTGATATGAGACATTTTGATGTGCAACTAATAGGCGGGATGGTTTTACATGAGTGTCAAATTTCTGAAATGAAGACTGGAGAGGGAAAAACTCTTGTAGCGACATTACCTTGTTATTTGAATGCTCTAACTGGGAAAGGAGTTCATGTTGTTACTGTAAATGATTATTTAGCTAGAAGAGATGCAGAGTGGATGGGACAAGTTCACCGTTTTTTGGGTTTATCCGTTGGTTTAATTCAGCAAGATATGAGCCCAGTTGAGAGAAAGAAAAATTACGATTGTGATATAACTTATGCCACGAATTCCGAATTAGGATTTGATTATTTAAGAGATAATATGGCGACTGATATTAATGAAGTAGTTCAAAGGGAATTTAATTATTGTGTGATTGATGAGGTTGATTCAATACTAATTGATGAAGCCAGAACACCTTTAATCATTTCTGGCCAAGTTGAAAGACCGCAAGAAAAATATGAAAAAGCTGCAGAATTATCTCTGGAATTAGTCAAAGCAAAAGAATTAAGCAAAGATGGCATAGATCCAGAAGGGGACTATGAAGTTGATGAAAAGCAGAGAAGTTGCATATTAACCGATCAGGGTTTCGCCAAATGTGAAGAGTATTTGGGAGTTAATGATTTATATAATCCTCAAGATCCTTGGGCACACTATATAACCAATGCTTTAAAAGCTAAAGAATTATTTATTAAAGATGTAAATTACATTATTAAAAACGATGAGGCTGTAATAGTGGATGAATTTACTGGCAGGGTGATGCCAGGAAGGCGCTGGAGTGACGGCCAACATCAGGCAATAGAAGCAAAAGAGAGTCTTAAAATTCAGCCTGAGACTCAAACATTAGCATCAATAACCTATCAGAATTTTTTTCTCCTATATCCTGGTCTGGCAGGGATGACAGGAACTGCAAAAACTGAGGAGGTAGAATTTGAAAAAACTTATAAATTAGAATCAACAGTTATACCGACAAATCAAATAAGAAAGAGACAAGATTGGCCTGATCAAGTCTTTAAGACAGAGATTGGCAAATGGAAAGCCGTTGCTAAAGAAACTGCACAAATTCATAGAGATGGTAGACCTGTTCTAGTCGGTACAACAAGTGTTGAAAAAAGTGAATTATTAAGTTCACTTTTATCTGAAGAACAAATCCCACATAATTTGTTAAACGCAAAGCCAGAGAACGTTGAACGTGAGGCAGAAATTGTTGCTCAGGCAGGAAGAGCCGGTGCTGTTACTATTGCGACTAATATGGCTGGAAGGGGAACAGATATAATCCTTGGAGGTAACAGTGACTATATGGCAAGACTTAAATTAAAAGCAATTTTAATTCCATTATTAGTAAAGCCTGAGAATGAACATAAGCCACCAATTCCTAAACAAAAAAATTCAAAATCTAGGGGCGGATTTTCTACAAAAGTCGACTCAAATTTGAAAAAGAATATTTCAAATTCTTCAACTAGTCTTTTTCCTTGCAAGTTGGATGAAGAAATTGAAAAGAAACTTTCCATTTTATCTGAAAAACTTGTTAAAAATTGGGGAGATAGACAACTTTCTGTCTTGGAACTTGATGATAGGATAGCTACAGCCGCAGAAAAAGCCCCAACTGATGATAAGTTGATAAAGCTTTTAAGAGAATCTTTATCAGATGTAAAAAGAGAATATGAAAAAGTTTTAGTTCATGAAGAAGAAAAAGTAAGAAAAGCTGGCGGTTTACATGTTATTGGTACTGAGAGGCACGAATCTAGAAGAGTAGATAATCAACTTAGAGGTAGAGCAGGAAGACAAGGTGACCTCGGAAGTACAAGATTCTTTTTATCTTTAGAAGATAATTTATTAAGGATTTTTGGAGGTGATAGAGTAGCAAATCTGATGAATGCGTTCAGAGTAGATGAAGATATGCCTATTGAGTCAGGAATGCTGACTAGGTCTTTAGAAAGTGCTCAAAAGAAAGTTGAGACCTATTATTACGATATTAGAAAACAAGTGTTTGAATATGATGAAGTGATGAACAATCAAAGAAAAGCAGTTTACGGAGAAAGACGAAGGGTCTTAAAAGGAATTGATTTAAAGAAACAAGTAATAGGGTATGGAGAAAGAACCATGAGTGAGATCGTAGAGGCTTATATTAATCCTGATCTTCCTCCTGAAGAATGGAATATTGATCAGTTAATTTCTAAAGTTAAAGAATTTATATATTTATTAGATGATCTTAAATCTGATGATATTAATTTACTATCAATAGAAGAATTAAAAAACTATCTTCAAGAGCAACTGCGAACAGCTTATGATTTAAAGGAATCCCAAATAGAAAAGATTCGTCCAGAATTAATGCGAGAAGCTGAGAGATTTTTCATCTTGCAGCAAATTGATAATTTATGGCGAGAACATCTTCAATCTATGGATTCTTTGAGGGAATCAGTTGGATTGAGAGGTTATGGACAAAAAGATCCTTTAATTGAATATAAAAATGAGGGATATGATATGTTTCTCGAGATGATGACTAATATGAGACGAAATGTTATTTATTCAATGTTTATGTTTCAGCCTAAAACTGACTCAGATGACAAAAAGTAAATTAAAGTTTAATCATCGCCAATAAAGTCAATAATTTCTTTATCTTTTAAATTTTGAGCATCACCGAGTTTAGAGATATCAATAGATTCTGAGTTTGTTATGCATTGAAGAGTTTTCTGTAATTTGCGAATATCATTTTCTAGTAAATCTATTCTATCCATTAAATTTTTTATTACATTTGCTTCTGCATCTGGTAAGGCAGAGTGCGCTAAAGGATTAATTTTTACACCACTTTGATGCACTACTCTGCCAGGAACTCCAACCACAGTACTGTTCTCCTCTACATTACGAACAACTACTGAACCCGCACCAATACGTGTATTAGATCCTACTGTGATTGATCCAAGAACTTTCGCACCTGCCCCAACTACAACATTTTCCATTAAAGTTGGGTGTCTTTTACCATGATTTTTACCAGTTCCACCTAAAGTCACTCCCTGATAAAGCAAACAATTATTCCCGATCTCAGCTGTTTCACCAATTACAACTCCCATTCCATGATCTATGAAAACACGTTTTCCTATTTTGGCTCCTGGATGAATTTCTATCCCCGTTACTAACCTATTTAGATGACTTAAAAAGCGAGGAATTAGAGGGATTTTAAATTTCCATAATTTATGAGTCAATCTATGAATTACTATTGATTGAAAACCAGGGTAGCAAAGAAAAATTTCAAATATCCCTCTAGCCGCAGGATCTCTCTCTTTGATGATTTCTATATCTGATTTAAAAGTTCTTAGTATCATGTTTTAATTAATAACTCCAATTTCTTTTTTTAATAAATTTATTGTTTCGATACTCAAATAATTTTTAGCACATATTATTTCAGGTAATCTTATGAGCTGAGACCGGTTTTTTAATAATGTGTTTTCTACAACTGATAAACTTGGCCCATCACAAACTATGTGACTAGAAGACTTTAAAAGTGATAGTAATCTACCGTTATTATCTGAGATTGCTGTCATAAGCATCAATTCACTACCTCTCATGCTGTGAATGATAACTTCTGCAGCTCTTAATAATCCAGGGCTAATGCTAACAATACCTACACAACTTCCAGCACTTAATTCTTTGAGAAATTTTAATTCCTTTTGAAAGTCGCTCAAGTCAACTGCAATAGCACGAACTCCATGTTGTTTAGCAACTTTTTCCAGAGGCTGTAAAAAATATCTGCTTGTCACAATTGTACCGTTATTTGAATTACTCAAAACTTTTTCTAATTCTTCCATGGGAACAACTTCTACTGGGACATTAACTTTTGGAGAGAGTTCTTCTGCTATTAGCATAGAAGCGCCTATATCTTCTCTAGGAGTACTGACTAAAATTCTTGCTCCGCATTTAATACGCCAGTCAATTTCATTGGTTAATATTTCTCTTGTTTCTTGTAGGGTGCAGCCAATACTTATGAAGTTATCAATAGATTTCTTTGCTTCTTGATCTGGTGGTTTGTTTATTTTGTCTTTAGAGTAAATTGATTTTTTCAAGTCTCTTTTAATAAGATTATCTCTTACATAGATACCTGATCCAGCTATCGCTTCAACAACCCCATCCATTTCAAGTTGTCTGTAAACTTTGCTTATAGTATTTCGATGAAGTCCAGTTTGCATTGCAAGTTGCCTAGTGCTTGGAAGTCTGTGACCAGGTGGATAATGTCGCGCAGCTATAGCAAAGCAAATTTGATTATATAGTTGTGTCGACGCTGGGATATCACTTTCTTGTTGAATATGGAATCTCACGTTATAAAAATCCTGAACAAATAATTTTTATACATAGTGACACTTTAACATTCGGCATAGCTTTTCAAGAACTAAGTCTCTCACTCATCATCTTTTTTTATAAGTGGAGTTTTTCTAGGACTTAAAAACATTATCATGTTCCTTCCTTCCCTTTTTGGCTTTTGTTGGACTTCTGATTGCTCTTCTAAGTCATTAGCCATTTTTAATAGAAGTGTTTCAGCTAAATTTGAGTGTTGAATTTCTCTCCCTCTAAAAATTACAGTGCACTTTACTTTATCACCTGATTTTAAAAATTTAGTAGCTTGACCTATTCTTACGTCATAATCGTGCTTATCGATTTTATACCTCATTTTTACTTCTTTAACTTCTGTTTGGTGAGATTTCTTTTTTGCTTCTTTTGCTTTCTTTTCTTGTTCAAATTTATATTTTCCATAGTCCATAATTCTACAGACAGGAGGATTTGCTTTTTCGCTTACCAAAACTAAATCTAGTTCTCTTTGAGATGCTATTTCTAATGCTTTCAATCTATCAATAACACCTAATTGCTTTCCATCTGAATCAACTACTCTCAATTGAGAGTAATTGATTCTTTCGTTGATATTTGGGAGCTCTCTAACAGGAGCGCGGCGGTCAAAGCGTGGGCGTGGTGGCATTCAGTTGAGTTAATAAATTGATTGGATGATGAAAAGATTTTATTTATAAAGTTAGCCTAAAAAAGACTCTATTTTAATTATTGCATCTTTTAGCAGGTTTTTGTTATTAAGCCAAATAGGATTATTTTTATTGCGGAACCATGTTTTTTGTCTTTTGGCAAATTGGATCGTTTTTGTAGTAGTTTGCTCAATCGCCTCATCAAGCGTTAAATGGTTATTTAAGTAATCCTTAGATTCACCGTAACCAATAGTTGCTAACATTGGAATATCAGGTCCATAGTGAGAAATAAGGTTTTTAGTTTCTTCAACAATTCCAGATAAAAACATATTTTTTGTTCTTTGTAAAATTCTTTCTTTTAAATTATCTCTATCCAATCCAAGCTCTAATATTCTCCAGTTGGGTGGGTTTTGAACTTTTTGAGTTGATAAAGGTTTACCTGTTACATAAAAGACCTCTAAAGCTCTTATAGTTCTAATTTGATCAGCACAATTGATTGTTTTTGTTGAGCTTGGATCACATATTTTTAAAATCTCCCAACATTCTTTCTGACCAAGTTCTTCTAATTGGCTTCTTAAATTATTTTGCGGAGGAACATCTGGGACAAAAAACCCTTTTGTTATTGAGTTCATATACAACCCACTTCCTCCAACAAGAAAAGGCAAATAAGTATGTTTGATTTCACTTTTTATTGATTTTTGAGCAATTTCTTGAAATTTTTTTACGTTAATTTGCTTATTAGGTTCTTCAATATCTATTAAGAAATGCTTAATTTTTTTTTGTTGACTTTCAGATGGTTTAGCTGTTCCAATATCCATAAATTTATAAATTTGTCTTGAATCGATATTATGTATATGCGTTTTAAAGTATTCTGCAATCTCAATAGCTAATTCTGTTTTGCCACTTGCCGTTGGTCCAACTAAAACTATTACATGAGGTTGATACGAAGACATATGAATCTT
Organism: Prochlorococcus sp. AG-355-M18; assembly: GCA_003280725.1. Lineage (GTDB taxonomy): Bacteria > Cyanobacteriota > Cyanobacteriia > PCC-6307 > Cyanobiaceae > Prochlorococcus_A. Next base: position 45,334 of record QCED01000008.1, read on the forward strand.
TGAAGAAAAATCGAATGGCTATATAATTAAAGTGATTAAACTTTTTATATACTTTGAGCCTTTCTCCTATTGCGGTGTTAAGTTTAATGAAAGAACTTTTAAAAATAATATTTTAAAAGTTAAATGTTTTTTTTTATATTAAATGAGTGAGGACAAAAGATCTAATAAAATCTCAAATGAATATGGTGCGGAACAGATTCAGGTTTTAGAAGGGTTAGAGCCAGTTCGTAAACGCCCTGGAATGTATATAGGTTCTACAGGTCCTAGGGGTTTGCATCATTTAGTATATGAGGTCGTTGATAATTCAGTTGATGAAGCACTTGCAGGACATTGTGATCATATTGAAATAGTACTTAGAGCAGATGGATCAGCTTCAATCTCAGATAATGGAAGAGGTATACCAACAGATATTCATCCTAGGACTGGGAAAAGTGCATTAGAAACTGTACTCACTGTTCTTCATGCGGGAGGTAAATTCGGAAATGGTGGTTATAAAGTTTCAGGCGGTTTACATGGAGTAGGAATATCTGTAGTTAATGCTTTAAGCGAATGGGTTAATGTGACTGTATATAGAGATGGTAATGAATTTAATCAAACCTTTGAAAAAGGTTTATCTAAGGGTGAATTACAAGCTAAAAAGCAGTCTGCAAAACCTTTTAAAAAAGGAACTACTATTTGTTTTAAACCCGATAAAACCATTTTTACTGGTGGAATCGAATTTGAATATGCTCTTCTTTCCTCCAGATTAAGAGAACTAGCTTATCTAAACGGAGGAGTAAAAATTGTTTTTAGAGATGAAAGAAATCAATTGTCAAATGGTTCTTTCAAAGAAGAAATTTATTTGTATCAAGGAGGTATTAAAGAATATGTTCAATACATGAATGCTGAAAAGGATTCTATTCATCCAGAGATAATATATGTTGACTCACAAAAAGAAAACGTATATGTAGAGGCGGCTTTACAATGGTGTTCCGATGTATATTCAGACAATATTTTAGGCTTCGCAAATAATATTAGAACTATTGATGGAGGAACTCATATAGAAGGATTAAAGACAGTTTTGACAAGAACATTCAATAATCTTGCAAAAAAGAGAGGCAAAAGAAAAGATATTGAGAAAAATTTAGCTGGCGAAAATATCAGAGAGGGTTTGACTGTTGTTTTATCAGTTAAAGTTCCAGATCCCGAATTTGAGGGACAAACAAAAACAAAGCTTGGTAATACTGAAGTAAGAGGAATTGTTGATTCTCTCATTGGGGATGCTCTTACAAAGTATATGGAATTCAATCCTGGAATTTTAGATTTGATTCTTGAAAAAGCAATTCAATCATTTAATGCAGCAGAAGCAGCAAGAAGGGCTAGAGAATTAGTAAGAAGAAAAAGTGTTCTTGAAAGTTCAACTTTGCCAGGCAAGTTAGCAGATTGTAGTTCTAGAGATCCATCAGAATCAGAAATTTACATCGTCGAGGGAGATTCAGCTGGAGGGTCTGCAAAACAAGGAAGAGATAGGAATTTTCAAGCTATTTTGCCTCTCAGGGGTAAAATTCTCAACATAGAGAAAACCGATGATACGAAAATATATAAAAATACAGAAATTCAGTCATTAATAACAGCTTTGGGATTAGGCATAAAAGGAGAGGAGTTCGACGTAAACTCTTTGAGATATCACAGGGTTGTAATTATGACGGATGCTGATGTTGACGGTGCTCATATAAGAACTTTATTATTGACATTTTTTTACAGATATCAAAGAGAACTTGTTGAAAAAGGGTTTATATACATTGCTTGTCCTCCTCTGTATAAAGTTGAAAGAGGTAAAAATCATAAATACTGTTATAACGAGAATCAATTAAAGGATACAATTGCAGGTTTTGGAGAAAATGCTAATTATAATATCCAGAGATTTAAGGGTTTAGGTGAGATGATGCCAAAACAATTATGGGATACAACTATGAATCCCCAAACTAGGATGATGAAAAGGGTGGAAATTGAAGATGCACTTGAAGCTGACAGAATATTTAATATATTAATGGGAGATAAAGTTGCACCAAGAAGAGAATTTATTGAAACTCATAGCGGTAATTTAGATATGGCCACTTTAGATATATGATTAATAGTCTGCTTAGGAATTTTTGTTTAATTACTTTTGCATTAATTGCTCCAATTACATTACCTGCAGGTGGAATTCAAAAAAGTTTAAGTCAAAATAAGTTCTTGGATAATGCAAAAGAGATTATATTGAGTTCCAATACATCTCTTTATTCTTCTCCTAAAATTCATGCTAATCAATTATTAGTTCTTAATGTAGGTACAACCTTATCAGTTTTACATCATTGGACAGTAAACGAAAGTGAAATTTGGGTGAGGGTGGAATTACCTACTAATAAAATACTAGATGATCCTAATAAGATTACAAAAGGCTGGATAAAGATGTAATTTTGAATATTACCTCAATCAGTATTGTTTTATTTGGATGCACATTTGGATTAATACTAAGGACGTTAATACAAAATAATTTAAAAATTTATATAGGATTTAATATTCAACATATTTCAATAATTAATTTTATAGCATCTTTTTTTTTGGGCATTTTAGTAGCATTAAATTTTATGAATTACAATATATTATTTTTATTTTTTATAGGTTTTTTAGGTTGTTTTAGCACATTTTCTTCTTTTATATATCAACTATTTGTTTTATTACAAAAGAGGGAATTCGTGCGTCTTATTTTTCACTACATAGAGGTAATAGTAATTTCTTTTAGTTGCTTTTATTTAGGTTATTATTTGATTCAAATTATTAAATGAAAATACGTAGTAATATTTATATTCTTTTAGCTTGTTATTTAGCCACTTTTTTGAGGGTATTCATAAATAATAATTTTATTGTTTCAATCATTGGATCATTATTGTTTGGTTTTGTTATTGCAAAAAGATTTAGTCACTCAAAAGAACAAATTATTGTAAGTGGATTTATTTCGTGCTTTACATCATTTAGCGGATTTATATATTTTTTGTACAAAATTTTTAATCAGGAAGGTTTTATAAAATTTATATTTTGGTCTAATTTTATTATCATTTTGAATTTATTCATTATGTATTTCGGGTTTTGGATAAGTAGAAAAATTACTTAGATTTCTTATAATAGTGTTGTTACATTGACAAGGTTTTATATTTATGAACGAAAAAAATCTTGAATCGGTTAAACCCTTATCTTCAGATTTAAGTACTAGAGAAAATATTACCATTCAACTTGAAGAACTACTCGTCGCTGGAAATTATGATGAGGCAAAATTACTTTTAGAACCTTCTCAACCTGTTGATATTGCAGACGCTATTGGAAGTCTTCCATTAATATTGCAGGCATTAGCATTTCGATTGTTAAAGAAGAATGAGGCAATTGAAGTTTATGAATATTTAGATCCAATAGTTCAGCAAACTTTATTAGACAGACTTCGTTCAGGAGAAGTTTTAGAAATCGTTGAGAAAATGTCTCCCGATGATAGGGTACAACTTTTTGATGAATTACCAGCGAAAGTTGTGCGAAAATTTTTGTCTGCTCTTAGTCCGGGTGAACGGAAAGTAACAGCTGAATTACTTGGATATGAGCCTGAAACTGCTGGTAGATTAATGACAACTGAATTTATAGACCTTAAAGAGATGCAAACAGCATCTGAAGCTCTTTCTCTAGTCAGAAAAAGGGCTCCTTTTACTGAAACAATTTATAGCTTATATGTAACAGATAAAGAAAGACATTTAACGGGTATTCTTTCTTTGAGAGATCTTGTAACTGCTGATCCATCTAAGCCAATTGGAGATGTCATGACGAAAGATGTGGTTAATATTTCTACTAATACGAATCAAGAAGAGGTAGCAAGAGCAATACAAAGATATGATTTTTTAGCACTTCCAGTTGTTGACAAAGAAAAAAGACTCGTTGGAATAGTAACTGTTGATGACTTAATTGATGTTATTGAGCAAGAAGCAACACGTGATATTTATGCGGCGGGGGCGGTTCAGCCTGGAGATGAAGATGATTATTTTCAAAGTAGTTTATTTACGATTGCGCGACGAAGAATTTTGTGGTTGCTAATTTTGGTTTTGGCAAATGGTTTGACGACAAAAGTTATAGCGATGAACGATGAGATATTAAAGGAAATAGTTTTGCTTGCTGCATTTATTCCATTGCTTATAGGTACTGGGGGAAATGTTGGGGCTCAAAGCTCAACAGTTGTTATACGAGGTTTGAGTACTCAAAAAATAAAGTCTCTTGGTGCTGTAAAAGCAGTATTTAAAGAGGCAATAACTGGAGCTCTTTTAGGTATTTTGATGATGCTTGTGGTATTTCCTTTCGCTTGGTGGCAAGGCAAAGGGCCCTTAATTGCCTCTGCGGTAGGAATAAGTTTAATATCTATAACCACTTTAGCCGCTACAACTGGTGCTATTCTTCCTTTGTTATTTGACAGAATGAGATTGGATCCAGCTTTGATGTCCTCTCCTTTCATAACAACTGTAACAGATATTGCGGGAGTATTTATTTATCTAAGTACTGCAAAATGGCTTTTAAGCTCTTCATATATATAAAATCACTAGGTATTTATTCTTATTTTTGTAAATTTGTGGATTTTTTTGTTTAACTTTACATTTCTTAATGGTATTGTTTACAAAACGATATTAATCTTACATGTCTTCTGAAACATTAATTGAGAATAAATTAACGACAATATCAAGTTTAAAAGCAAGTAACGATGTCGATCTGGTAAGGTCTTACTTGCGCGATATCGGTAGGGTTCCACTTTTATCTCATGAGCAAGAAATTACTCTTGGTAGGCAGGTTCAAGAATACATGCAAATTGAACGAGCAGAATTGGAAGTTTATGAATTAACAGGAGATAAGCCAAGTATTGAAGAACTATCAGAAAAATTAAAATTATCAATTTCTGTAATAAAGAAAAGATCAAGAGCTGGGCAGAGAGCTAAGGAAAGAATGGTTGCAGCTAATTTAAGGTTGGTAGTTAGTGTTGCCAAAAAATATACTAAAAGAAATATGGAATTATTAGATCTTATTCAAGAAGGAACAATAGGACTTGTGAGGGGAGTCGAAAAATTTGATCCAGCCAGAGGTTATAAGTTTTCGACATATGCATATTGGTGGATTAGACAAGGAATTACCAGAGCAATTGCTGAAAAAAGTAGAGCAATAAGGCTTCCAATTCATATAACTGAAATGTTGAATAAGTTGAAAAAAGGTCAGAGAGAGTTGAGTCAAGAAATGTCTAGAACTCCAACGGTAAGTGAACTAGCAAAATACGTGGAGCTTCCTGAAGAAGATGTCAAAGATTTAATGTGCAAAGCTGGACAACCAGTTAGTCTTGAAACGAAAGTTGGAGATGGAGAAGATACTGTTTTATTAGATTTACTAGCAGGTGGTGAGGATCTACCAGACGAACAAATTGAGATGGATTGTATGAGAGGCGATCTTCATTCCCTTTTACATCAATTACCAGATCTACAATGTAGAGTCCTAAGAATGAGATACGGAATGGATGGTGATGAGCCAATGTCTCTTACAGGTATTGGGAGAGTGTTAGGTATAAGTAGGGATCGAGTAAGAAACTTAGAACGAGATGGTTTAAGAGGTTTGAGAAGACTTAGTGATAATGTTGAAGCCTATTTTGTTTCTTGAAGAAATTTATACATAAAATTGTTTGTTGCTTCAGGTTCTTCATCGTGAGGGCAATGGCCAGCACCTTTAATAATGTCGAGTCTTTTAATATTTCTGAATTGTTTTTTCCACTCTTTTGCTTCATTTAAAGATTCCCAAGGATCTTTTTCCCCCCAAATTAATTGGATTGGAATATCAACCTTATCGAAAAGGTCAGTAGCAAGATAGTCATCAAATAAGTTAATAAAACCACGAAATGCTTCTTTAGAATTTTCCCTTTGGGAGGGTTGATAGAGTATTTCAATTAATTCTTTATCGATATTTTTTCCTGATGGGTAAGCTTGTTCAAGTATTTTCTTTATGACTTTTGGGTTTGCAGCTCTTGTAAAAAGTGAATTACTAATTACTCTTTGTCTTACTATTGTTTTGAGAACGGGTCTAAGTAGATTCATTAAGATATTACTTTTTTTTAAACGTTTATCATCCATAGTTCTTTGTGCACAATCAATTAAAATGACACCTTTACAATTATCTTTGAGGATTTCAGCAGCTTTCAATGCAATAACACCACCAATTGAATTTCCTACCAAGTAAACAGGAGATTTTATTACCTCTGCACAAAAAGTTGATATTTGATCACCCCACAAATCAAATGAATATTTAATTGAGTTTTCTTTATCAGGTTCGTAATTTAATAAAGCACTAGGCTGACTGCTTTTCCCAAATCCTAATAAGTCAATTGCGTAGCAGTTAGAAAATTTACCAAGAAAATCTTGATTATGTCTCCAGTGGTTTTTTGACGCCCCAAATCCATGAACTAATAAAATTTTAATATTGTTTTCAGAAGTAGATTCTTTTGATAAAGAATAAGAAATTTCCCAATTTTTCCACTTCCAAGTTTCAGATTTATTTAAAGACACTGAGAATATGCTTTTAATTAAACTTTAATTCAAAAAAAAATTATTCGTTTTCAATAAATTATTCTTAGTTAAGAAAAAGCGTTCATTTTATGAAAAAGAAAAAGGTCATATGTATTGGAGAGGCTGTAATAGACAGAATCAGAAATAAGTCAAATCAAGGATTTACAGATTTTTTGGGTGGTGCGCCGGCTAATGTTGCTTGTGCATTAAGAAAATTAAAAATAGATTCAACATTCATTGGAAGTTTGGGCAGTGATGATTATGGAAAGAAATTTATTACGCAATTTAATAAATTGGAAGTTAATTTAGATTTCTTGCAATTAAATAATGATTCATCTACTCGCGTGGTTAATGTAGATAGAGATCAGTTTGGAGATCGTTTTTTTTCAGGCTTTGAGAAAAGTCCTCATTCATGCTTTGCAGACGAAGTTCTTAGTAAGGAATTCTTAGAAAAAGAAATTTTAAATTTGGAGAAATCTTTTCTAGAATCACAATATTTGGTTACAGGAACGATCTTATTATCATCTCCAATATCTGCAGAGACTATTTTTTTTCTTCTTGAACAGGCTAAAAAATTTAAAGTCAAAATAATTATTGATTTGAATTGGAGGGAGGTTTTTTGGGATCATTCAAGTTTTTCATCAGAAATTAGTAAAGCTGTGAGATTTAAGTTAATAAAGAATTTTTTAAATCATGCAAATGTTTTAAAACTTGCTAAAGAAGAAGCAACTTTGTTTTTTGAGGATGAAAATCCCTTTCTCATATCTCAACAATTGTCTAATAGCCCGGATGTGATAATAACTGATGGAAAAAACCCCGTTTCATGGTATATCAATGGATTACAGGGAATTACCAAACCTCCTACTTCTCAAAAAATTGTAGATACAACTGGCGCAGGCGATGCTTTTCTGGCGGGCTTAATTTCAAAATTAATTTCTTCTGGCTATCCTTCAAATAAACTAGAAATAGAAGGTTGCATTAAGTACGCAGGTGTTTGTGGATTGTTAACTTGTCTTGGTGAAGGCGCTATTGAGCAACAGCCCTATTATGAGACAGTTAATAAATTTTTGGGATCTCTTATTTCGAAGTGTCTTCCATAATTTTTGGCGTAATTAATTTCTATTTTCCAGAAATTATCAACAACTGGTTCTATTAATTCCGGCCATTCAATAACTAAAATAGCTTTTCTTTCTATTGCCTCTTCTTCTTCTGAAAAAAAAACTTCTTTTGCTGAAGAAGCATTTTCTAACCTGTATAAATCAAGGTGAATTAGTGGAATTTTACCGGAGTTATAGTGATGCGATAAAGCAAATGTAGGGCTTGTAATGTCCTCAGAGATTGATAAGCCTTTAGCAATCCCTTGAACAAATGAAGTTTTTCCAGCCCCAATTGGACCTTTTAATAAAACAATTGATTGGGGCTTTAATTTGTTTGAGAGTTTTTTTCCTAAATTTAAAGTCTCTTTTAAATTCTCAATAAACACAATATTACGCAAAAATCATTTATAGTTTAATAGAAAAAAAATATTTACTAGATATGGTTATTGCAGATTCAGTCAAAACCTCTATACCTAAATACTCAATTGCAGATATCTCTTTATCAGATTTTGGTCGTAAAGAAATTAAAATTGCAGAAACGGAAATGCCTGGATTAATGGCACTTAGAGATAAATATCAATCTGAAAAGCCACTAAAAGGTGCAAAAATAGCTGGAAGTCTTCATATGACTATTCAGACAGCGGTCTTAATAGAAACACTTGTTAACCTTGGTGCAGAAGTGAAATGGGCTTCATGCAATATTTTTTCAACTCAAGATCATGCTGCTGCAGCTATCGCAGATCAAGGAATTTCTGTTTATGCAAAAAAAGGCGAGACTCTTGATGAATATTGGCAATATACCCACTATATTCTTGATTGGGGCTCAGACTCTCCAAATATGATTCTTGATGATGGGGGAGATGCAACTGGTTTATTGATACTCGGTAGTAAAGCTGAAAAAGATTTATCTGTTTTAGATAATCCCGGTAATGAAGAAGAAATTGCTTTATTCAACTCTATCAAATCTAAGCTGCAAGCTGATAGTGACTTCTACTCAAGAATTAAGAGTAATATTATTGGTGTCACTGAAGAAACTACAACGGGAGTTGCAAGACTGTATCAACTGCAAAAGCAAAAAGCATTACCTTTCCCTGCAATCAATGTTAATGATTCAGTAACTAAGAGCAAATTTGATAATTTATATGGCTGCCGAGAATCTCTTGTTGACAGTATAAAGCGTGCTACTGATGTGATGATTGCTGGCAAGGTCGCTTTAGTAATGGGTTTTGGAGATGTAGGTAAAGGTTCAGCCCAGTCTCTAAGGGGACTTGGTGCAATAGTAAAAGTTGCTGAAGTTGATCCAATTTGTGCTCTTCAGGCGGCAATGGAAGGTTTCAGCGTTGTTACATTAGACGATGTTGTGGAAGATATAGATATATTTGTTACAGCAACTGGGAACTATCACGTAATAACAAACGAAAATCTTATCAAGATGAAAGATGAGGCCATAGTATGTAATATCGGCCACTTCGATAATGAAATTGATGTGGCTTCATTGAAAGATTATCCATGGGAAAATATTAAGCCACAGGTTGATCACATAACTTTACCGAGTGGCAATAAAATAATCCTTTTAGCTGAAGGTAGATTAGTTAACTTAGGTTGTGCCACTGGACATCCAAGTTTTGTTATGAGTAATTCGTTTACTAATCAAGTACTAGCTCAAATTGAACTTTTCAATAAGTCAGAAACATATGCTAAGGAGGTTTATGTTTTACCAAAACATTTAGATGAGATGGTAGCTAGATTACATCTGGATAAAATTGGGGCAAAATTAACAAAATTAACTAAGGAACAAGCTGATTATATAAATGTTTCTGTTGAAGGGCCTTATAAACCTGAGCTTTATAGATACTAAGTTTGAGTTTGATTTTTGTAAATTTTCTTACTTCAATCCCCGACTATATTAGTTTGGCTGTTGAGAAGAATTCAACAATTGCATATCTCACTATTTGTTTGGCTATGTTTTTAGAAAACATAATACCTCCCATCCCTTCGGAAATAATTATGCCATTGGGAGGTTTCTTCGTTTATCAACAAAAATTAAATTTCTATATTTTAGTTTTTTGGGGATTAATTGGAACTATTTTAGGATCATTGCCTTGGTATTATTTAGGGAGATTGGTAAATGAAAAAAGACTTTCAAATTTTCTAGACCAAAAAGGAAAATATTTAGGAATTTCGTCGAATGATTTAATTAAAAGTAAAAGGTGGTTCGATAAATACGGGGTTTCTTTAGTTTTTTGGGGCCGATTAGTACCAGGTATAAGAACTTTAATTTCAGTTCCCGCTGGTATAGAACTTATGCCATTGAGAAAATTTTTGATTTGGACTACATTTGGGAGTTTGATATGGGTAGCACTTCTCACTTATGCAGGTTATTTATTTGGTGAAAACTATATAGTTATTGCGACTTATTTAGAGCAAGTCAAATATGTTGTAAAACCAATATTAATTTTAATTTTATTATATTTTTTAATAAAACTAATTTTTAGATTTCTTAAAAAATAAAGAGTCTAAAAAGGTATTTCGCTAGAGTTGTTATTATTAGAATATTGGTTATTTTCAGACTCTTTTCTTGAGCTGAGCAAATTTAATCTATCTACTCTAACAACTGGTTTATATCTATCTTCTCCTGTATTTTTATCTTTCCAACTATCGATCTTAAAACTTCCTGTAATTCCAATTAACGAACCTTTTTTTACATAATCTGCTGCTATTTGGGCTTGTTTCCCCCATATTTCTAAATTAAACCAGTCTGGCTCTTCATCTCTGGTTCTTCTATTTACTGCTAGAGTAAAATTTGCGACGATACTACCAGATTCAAAATATCTGACATCTGGTTCTCTACCAGCTCTTCCAACAAGATTAATAGAGTTAATTTCCATAAATTTTTTTTTCTATAATAATCTTATTTTGAATTTTTGCTTGAAGTTTTAAGTGCTATTCATAACTAAATTAGGGAATTGTGAAAGCTGAACAAAAAATAGATATATTATTTATAAAAAAGATTTTTTATCGTGATTTTTAACAGATTTAAATTTTCTAGAGACATTGGTATAGATTTGGGAACTGCCAATACTCTCATACATGTATCAGGGAAGGGAGTTGTTTTACAAGAGCCATCAGTGGTGGCTATGGATTTAGAAGAAGGGATTCCATTGGCAGTCGGTAAAGAAGCAAAGTTAATGCTCGGGAGAACTCCTGGCAATATAAGAGCAGTAAGACCACTAAGAGATGGGGTTATTGCAGATTTTGATGCGGCAGAGCAAATGATTAAGACATTTATTCAAAAATGTAACGAAGGTAAGGGCCTATTAGCACCAAGAATAGTCATCGGAATTCCAAGTGGAGTGACTAGTGTTGAGCGAAGAGCAGTCAGAGAAGCTGGATTAGCAGGTGCTAGAGAAGTGCACTTAATTGACGAACCTGTGGCAGCTGCTATTGGCGCATCATTACCAGTAACTGAGCCTGTTGGAACAATGATTGTTGATATTGGTGGTGGTACTACGGAGGTTGCAGTATTAAGTCTGGGTGGAACTGTATTAAGTGAATCCGTTCGAATAGCTGGTGATGAAATCAATGAATCAATTGAGTTATATCTTAAAAAAGTTCACAATTTAGTTGTTGGAGAGAGAACTTCAGAAGATATTAAGATTAAAATAGGCTCTGCATTTCCAGATGATGATTTTGATAAAACTTCCTATGAGGTAAGAGGATTACACCTTTTGTCTGGTCTACCAAGGTCAGTTACGTTGACATCAGGAGAAATTAGAGAGGCCATGGCGGATCCGCTAAGTAAAATAGTTGACGCTGTCAAAAGAACTTTAGAGCGAACTCCTCCTGAACTTGCTGCAGATATTGTTGATAGGGGTATTATGCTTGCGGGAGGTGGAGCTTTAGTAAGAGGTATTAATGATTTGGTGAGCGATGAAACGGGAATTTTTACTCACATAGCGGAAAACCCATTACTTTGTGTGGTTAATGGGTGTGGAGAGGTTTTGGATGATTTTAAAAAATTAAAAAAAGTTGTTGATACTCCAGAATTTATTAGGAACGCAATAAGAGATTAATCCTATGTTAGATATCCGACGAATTTCTACTAGTCGTTGGTGGCACAAAAAGAAAAATTGGATATTTTATGCAATTTTTCTTTTTCTAGTTTTTGTAAGGATATCTAAAGGTTCTCTTTATAAGGATTTCTATTATTTTATTTCAAAGCCTTTTTGGCCGGGTCAATTTCAAAAAGAAGTTATTCTAAAAAGTGTAGAACAAGAATCTCTAGTAAAATTAAATCTTCTTAAAAAGGATAATATAAGATTGCGGGAAATTTTAGATCTTCAAAAATCATCTAATAATTATAGTATTTCAGCTGCAGTTATTTCTAGAAAAACAGGTAGTTGGTGGAGACAAATCATATTAAATAAAGGTTCAAAAGATGGTGTCGAAATTGGTAGTACTGTTATTGGCCCAGGTGGACTATTAGGAAGAGTAAAAAATACTTCTTTATTTACTTCTTCTGTAATATTATTAACTTCTCCAGAAAGCAAAGTAGGCGTATGGGTGGATAGAATTCA
>QCED01000009.1 GCA_003280725.1 Prochlorococcus sp. AG-355-M18
ATAGTTTTTTAAATAATAAAAAACCTTTTTCAATTCTTTTTGGACCTAAAATTGAGAGCAAAATTACTATAATTATGAATATTTCAGGTGAATTTAAACCTAATAGTTTCATAAAATTTCATATTCTATTTATATTTTAGTACATGCTAAAAATTTAATCTAATTATTCTCAAAAGTTGGTAAATAGAGTTCCCTATTTGATGCAATTAAACCTTCTTCTTTAAAAAACTTCTCTAGATCTTTTAGATCATTTATATCTACAAATTCACCGCAATTATCTAATATATTATTGTGGGTGAAATTCCATAAATTATCCAAATATTCGTCATCGTCTGGAAAGGCTACAAATTTTAAATATGTATTATTCAAAGCATATTCACTAGCAAAATCAGAATCTAATCCTTCCCTCTTAGCATCACAGAAAACTTTAGCAAATCTTTTGCCTACAGAAGTTTGAGCACTCGATAAATCTAAATTGCCTTGGATAGCTATTACATTTATTGGTGCAATAAAAATAATTATTGGGAGAAAAATAGATATTAATATGAACAAAAAATTTCCCTTTTTTTAAATTTAACTTAATATAAACTAGCAAAAAATTTAATCAATTAGGCCTATTTAAGTAAAAGCACTTATTATAAATTAAGAAATAAATAGAAAACATAAAATCAGCTCTCTATCTGAATTTATAATAAAGAATGATTAAATAAATTTAAAATTATATGTCTGCAAATATAAAGCTAAAAGGAAGGGGAGTTAGCAGAATAATTACGAGTAAGGTTATGCTATCGCCATTAGCAGGAGTTACAGATAATATTTTTAGGCGACTTGTACGTAAATGGGCTCCAAACTCTTTACTTTTTACAGAAATGATAAATGCCACAAGTCTTAAAAAAGGATTTGGAACACAAAAAATCAATCAAATAGATTTAGAAGAAGGTCCAATAGGAGTACAAATATTTGATAATAGGCCATATGCTGTTTCTGAAGCAGCTAAACGAGCAGAGGACTCCGGAGCATTCTTAATTGATATAAATATGGGATGTCCAGTAAAAAAAATTGCAAAGAAAGGTGGAGGCAGTGCCTTAATTAAAGACAGAAAACTTGCGATTGAATTAGTCAAAAATGTTGTTAAAGCTGTTAAAGTTCCAGTAACTGTAAAAACAAGACTCGGATGGGAAAGTAAAGAAGAAAATATAGAGGATTTCTTATTTAAACTTCAAGATGCGGGAGCAACGATGATCACACTTCATGGAAGAACCAGAAAACAGGGTTTTTCAGGTAAGTCAGATTGGGAAATGATCGGGAGACTTAAAAAGTTGTTGGAAATTCCAGTAATTGCTAATGGAGACATCAAAAATCCAGATGACGCACTTGATTGTTTAAAAAAAACAAATGCTGATGGTGTAATGATTGGACGAGGAATTTTAGGATCCCCATGGAAAATAGGAGAAATAGATTATGCCCTTAGAGAAAATAAAAATTTTAAAGAGCCAAGCACAGAAGAAAAACTATATTTAATTATTGAGCATCTTGATGAATTAGTAAAAGAAAAAGGAGATCACGGATTGCTAATTGCAAGGAAACATATCTCATGGACATGCAAAGACTTTAAAGGAGCATCAAATTTGAGAAATAATTTGGTTAGAGCTGTTGATAAAAATGAGGTTAAAAATTTAATAATTAAAATGATTAAAACCTTGAATAATGAAAAAATAGATTAGCTTAAAACAAATTTATTTTTTTTAATGAAAATTATTAGTAAAGAAACAAGTAAAAGAATTTGTGATCATATGAACAATGATCACATAGATTCAGTGCACAAATATCTTATTCATTATGGGAAGATATCAAGATTTGAAAATGCTTATATGGAAGAAATTAATAATAATTATATAAAAATCAATTACGATGGCCAATCAGCAATTATCAATTTTAAAAATGAAATATCTGAAGAAGAAATTCATTCAACTTTAGTATCAATGATTAAAGACATTAAAAAAGAAAATAATTTATAAAAAATTCTAATTTTTATTTTCATAGTAGTCAGTTATCTTTTTACATTCTTCAAATGAAAGCATGCTTAATCTAGATGTTGCTTTTATTTTTAGAATTGCAATAACAGCTAATAAATCAGCGCTATCAACATTAAGTGCTTCAGAAAGTTCTAGGACCCTAAGACCTTTCATTAGTATTAAAAAATCCTTTCTACATTATCAAGAACCTTTAAATCAATGAGCTGCATTTTTCCCTAAACCTGCAACAAATGGAAAAGTTTGTTCATCACCAAATATATCTTCTTCCGAAGAATTAGAAATATTAGTTTTTTTATTATCAGGCTTAATTTCTTCAATTTCATTAGAAATATTATCTTTAATGTTATTTTCAATTTCTTTTGCTATTAAGTTATTCGTATTAGAAAATATTGAAAAAACTAATACACATAAAAACAAAACAATTCTTTTCATAAAAAAAATTTATCTAATACTATTGTTATATGCCAATAGAGTTATTTAGAAAAACTAGATAACTTTAAAACAAATCTATATAAATCAAAATCAAAAAATATTCATCTTCCCAACTTATTTCTATTTTTAAATCTAATTAAAAAATAAAGACCCAGTAACAAAAGAATTGCCAAGGAGTACTGATTAAGAAAAACATAAACCATATAGACTAGAAAGGGGAATAAGCACGCCCTCTTGAAATTTAATTTCTGTTCCTTTGACATATTTTTCCAATTTAAATATTCTTCCCATTGAAAAATCTTCTTCATTTTTCTACTTCTATTTTTACGATTAAACATTACTTTATAAATATAGTTTTGATGATTCCTATGTTAATAAACAAAATTAATCTACAATATCAAAATGAGTTTTTTCATTGAATAAAATATTTTTTAAATAAAAGATGAACTCAAAACCAGTTTGGAGATTAGAAAAAATTGTTTTACCTCAACATACAGATCATGCAGGCGTAATGTGGCACGGTAAATATTTTAATTGGCTTGAAGAAAGCCGAATAAATGCACTTTCAGAAGTAGGTATAAGTTATTTCGAACTAACTAAAAATGGCTTAGATTTACCTTTAATGAATACCTCAATAAAATATAAATCTCCTTTATTTCTTGGTGAAAAAATAACAATCGAGAGCGAATTCAATATTGCTAAAAGTCCTAGGATTAATGTAATTTCAAAATTTCATAACAAGAAAAATGAAATCTTAACGATTGCTGAAGTCAATTTAGTATTAATAAATAAAGAGAATTTTTCTATAATAAGAAATAGGCCAGATTTTCTATCAGAAGCCTTTAGTAAATTAAACGGTTGAAATTATTATCCGCCAGTATAATAATTTATTAATTTATTAATTTATTAATTATGGATATATTTCAAGTTATTGATTCTTATCAATATGAAATGGAATCAAGATATCAAGAAAAATCAATGCTCACAAATCTTTTTACAGAGCACAAATTTATAGGATGGTTAGGTTTGTTTATAGTATTTTTCTGTATTTTTGCAATTTTTGTTTTTCAATTTCTTGAGTGGGAAAGTAATAACAATAATAAAAGTTAAGAAGATTTAATGCTTATAATTCAATTGAATGACTTAAAAAATGGCTATCTACTTAAAAATAACTAACCCTACAGAGGTCGTAAAAAAAAAGACCTCAAAATGGCTTACAGATATTACACCTGAAAGAATTGATAGAAAATTGGTCGAGGATGAAGTAATAAAAGGAATAATCGAGCAATTAACATTAGAAGGCATAAAAGGAGAAATATCAGCAATTAATGGGTTTGAAGTAAATGAATCTTCAGTAATAACAAAAAATAATTTTGTTATTAGAAAAACAAAAACTTTTTAGATAGAAAATAAAAATCTTTAATGAAAATTTTTTTTGTTTTAATTATTTTTATCATTTTTTTAATTTTTATAATCGTAAGAGATTATCAAATTAAAAAGAAAAAGTTAAAATTAAATAATGCCTTAAATTCCAATTTCTTTATTCAAACAATTAATAATTTAATAGACGAGAACAAATACAATTTGTTAGAGGAAAGGATCAGATTAAGGGAAATAGATGCTTACGGTAACGAGGATTATAAAAAATGGATTGGCAATCCACCTCTTGATCAAAAAGCCATTGAGAAAAATATATTTAATGGGTCTAAGAGATTTAAAGAGGGTGTACCATACTTCTGGGAAAAAGTAATTTTAAAAAAATTTGGAAGTATGGAAGTATTTTTCGAAAAGTGGAAATCGTATTGTAATGAAAATCCTACTATTGATGATGAGATAGTTGGATCTATTAGAAAGCTCGAGACTGAAGATTGGTTTGTTTTCATAGCAAGTCAAATTGAGAAATCATGCTTAAACCTAATAGAAAAAAACTACTCGAGTAAAAACAAGGGAAACTACAAAAAAGGTATTAGATTTGAAAATCATTGTATGGAAATTCTCAAACAAAATGGCTGGGAAGTAAAAGAAACCCCTAATACAGGAGATCAAGGGGTTGACTTAATTGCGTCAATAAACGATTTGAGAATATGTATACAATGCAAAGATCATGAAAAAGCCATTGGAAATAAAGCAGTTCAGGAAATTTCAGCTGGTAAATTATTTTGGAAAGGTACCCATGCAATAATAGTCTCAAAATCTGGCTTTACAAAGGCTGCTCATCAACTAGCAAAATCAAATAAAGTGGAACTAATCAATGAATATCAATTAAAAGATTTAGAAAAGTTTATTGTTTAAAAAGTATATATCAATTGAGTTAAGCCCTCTTTATAAAGCAAAAGTGTTGAAAAAATTCCTGAGGCCCACATTAAACCTCTAGCTGTGGGGATATTAAATACATATGCACCAATATATAAAAAACGAAAAATAGGATGAATCAATGCTGCAATTATTGCAATATTAGAGTCAGTTAGAGTAATCAAACAAAGAAGACATGCGGGTGCATGTAGGGAAATACTTTCCCAACAATTTTGATGACACCAAACTGCTCTTTTTCCAAAAGAAGGTAATTCATCGAATAAAGCCCTTGGAGCGGACATATTTTCAACAGAATATCCCGCTTTAACTCTCCCTATAGTTAATGGAATAATTGATAATAAAACAACACCAACTGATAGACAAAGGCTCCAGGCAAAAGCTACTTGCATATGATTTAAATAATATTATTAGCTTAATAATTGAAGCTCGTTATCGTGATAATGAAAAATCATTACCATAGATAAAACTTTGCAAAAAATGCTGTAATTTATAAAAAAAATCATTTATGGATATTTCAAAGCTAGTTTTAATTTTTGGCGTAAGTTTACTAATATATTTTGCTTTTCTGTTTTTAGGATTTTTTCTTAAGAATAAAAATCTAAAGGCCCAGAATCTAAAAAAAGAAGAATAGATTATTAATGCCACGAAAATTTACCATTTTCTCAATATTTTTATATATTTTTGAATATATTTCATGGAAATAAAATTTGATCCAAACAATAATAAGGGATATTTGTAATTAATAAGATAGTTGCTGGTATATGAAAAAATTTTATAAATTTCTTAAAAGTTTTCTATTTATATCACTTTGGCTTATTTTATCCTCATTTTTAACCAAATTTTGGAATACCTTTCATTGGGAATATATTTACTTAAACTTCAGAATTATATTTGATAAAGAATTTTGGTTTGTTTTAGAAAAAATTCTTTTAGGATTTGATTTAGGTTACTGGTTAGAAGAAGCACTAAAATTCTTAAGTTATGAAATACCTAAAGAATCATTTAAATATTTACCAATTTATTTCGTATTAAAGTCTATTTGGATAAAGAATTAATTTATATTTTTAATAGATTTTAATAAATTCCTCGAAATTCTTGAATAAAATCGGTGAATTTATTTTTCTTAAAACAAATAATGTACCTTTATCACCTCTACAGATTCTAAGCTTATTACTTAAATAAGTTATCTCTAACCAACCTAATTGTTCATTATTTATTTCTTTCATAGCCTTTATATTTTTTCTTCCAAATTTAGGACCTATAACACCAGCATGTGTAAATTTGACCCCAATTTTTTTTTCATTTATGTAATTAAGTCTTATTAAAATACCAGTACCAATAATTGATTTTATTCCTCTAGGTTTAAGTAAATTAAGACCATTTAAATTTATGGGATCAAGAATTTGAAGATTATCAATAAAAGGAGAATATTTTAAAAAGGGACTATTAGAACTACTCCACCTAAGCTCCCAAACACCCTGTAAATCATTTCTATCTTTGCTAAAAGAAAAATTATGATCAATTTCAAGTTGTTCTGCAATAGTCTGTATTCTCTCTGAATTTGGAGAATTAAGAAGTAAATTTAATAAATCATTTTCGCTTTCCATTTAATAAACGCTGGAGTATATAGCTAAGGATAAATACTCACTTCCATGTGCTATATTCTACCCAGAATATGTTGATTTGATGACAAAGAGCTATTGGCTTAAGAAAATTTCAATTCCAAATGCTGATTTATTTCTGGAATATATAAGGACAGTATTGCCTTGGATTAAATCTGTGGGAGGAGTAATAGTAAAAAGAGATTTAATACAAGAATCAACCTCAAATGAATGGGATGGAGGGCAGCTTGGATTAGTAATTGAATTCGAATCAAAATTTGCTGCTAAAAAAGCATTTTATTCTGAAGTATTTCAAAAATATCTGCAGTCCAGAGATTTAATGGAACTAGTTACTATAAGTACTCTTTAAAAAAAATCAACCAATATAAACCTCACACAGACAACTTATAAGTATTTATTACTATTAAATTATTTATGTAATATTTATAACTTCACTAGCGATAGCATATTTTGCAAAATTTAATTGTAAAAGTAATCCGTTAATCAAATGAACTATTCAACAGAAAAAGATGATTATTTGATGACAACTCCATATACAAAGAAAATTCAGCAAAAATTTGAAAAGGTTAAATCTTTTTTAGAGCAAAATGGATTTAATCCTTCATCAGAGAGCTTAATGCAAGATATAGTTAGCTCAGAAGAATATATTGCTAAAAATGGCTTATAAAATATCAGAATATATTCAGAGTCCTTAAATAATAAAAACCGCCTATTAGAAAAGGTAATAATATTCCAATAAATAAAAATATGGATTTCTTTGATTCGCCTTCTGATATGGGGTTAATTTCTGGTTCAATTGCAAAACCATTTTGTCTACCACCGCTTTCGGTTGTATAACCTTTTTTATTCATAAGAAAAATAATCTATGCAGATTATCTCATGTAAAAACTTATTTAAAAAAATTTTTTACATTTAGAATTAAACTAATTTAAAGATCTAATAATTGATCTCAATCTGAGATTTCAATTTGGCAGCTTTTTTTAAAAGACCTACAACTTCCTTACGGCCAGTAGCAAACTCAGCCTTGTTAAGTAACTCGCTATATTTTTTTGTGATTTCTCTATGGTTCATTTTGAATATTATATTATTTAAATTATAAAGTCACTAAAAAAAGTTTATGTATAAAAGATATCAAAAAAGAGTTTAAGTATCTTTACCTATTTAAACCAACCTTTTTTCTTTGGTTTAATCTCTTCTTTAATAACTTCTTTTTTTCTCCCAAATAATCCCTTTTTTTGGACTGTTAAATTCTCTTCAACAGTTTTAGATTTTCTGTTAAATAAGCCTTTTTTAGGTTCTTTTTTAATTGATTCTTTTTTGTCGGAAATCTTTATTTTTTTAGGATTTGATTTTGAATTTTTGGGTTTGCTATCTGCAAATAAAGTTTGATATACAAAAAAAGCAAAAACAGCAAAGAAGCCTAATGCCTGTACCAGAGCAGTTCCAAGATTATCAAACATTTAGGCCTCAACTTTGTATAGTGATTCTTTTTCTTTCGCTTCTATACATTTTTTATCATCAGACAAGCATTCAATTTCTGCCTTCTTCTCAGTGTGAGAATTGCAGCCACCTGCATTTGCATTAGATATTGAAAACAAAGTTAGTACCCCTAAAATTAAGGCGCATGAGGTGTTAATTGGTTTCATGAGTTTTATTTTTATTATGGAAAAATAATTTCGCAATTGCGAAGATAATCTTCTCTTCTGCTAAAAGTATCCCCTTTTTATATATCTATTTGTAGTAATTAACTAAATCGATAATTAATATTGCTAGTAATGAAAAACCTAAAATAAAAGGTAAATAAGGATATTTATTTAAAATTTTGTTTAGTTGATTTTTCGATGTTTGTTTTTCCTTTTTCTTTTCTCTAGGTGGTAAGCCTAACTCTTCCCTTCTTTTAGCTTCTCCCATAATTTTTAAACTATTTATGACTATTCTATATACCTAGTAGTAGTAGTGTATTGTTATAGATTTAAATTATCAGCGGTTAATTTAATTTAAATTTTAGATATATTAAAAATATATAAAAAAAATACATGATAGAAGTAGTTTGGTCAGTAAATATAATGATTGCAATTCTTATTATTGGTGTTGCCTGGGTTCTTTATTACATATTTACTTATGATCAAAAATTTACTTCCTAGATAAATGTCAGATAAAGATCTAAGTAATTTTCTAAAAAAAATAGAGCAACTTAATCAAATTGCTGAGCTAATAAAAAATAATCCTAGTAAAAAGTTATCCCTTTCAAAATGCAAGAATCATGATGAAGTAATTAAATTAACCACTGAATGGGGTTTTGATATTGGTAAAAGGTGGGGAGAATATTAATTGGTTTTATTACCAGCATTATTAAAATTGCCATCAACATCAAATTAAATTCCTAAGATTAATTAGTATTTCTTGTATTGGAGTTATGAAAGAAATTGGAGAGATAAAGTCAAATATATATAAAATAGCTGCTGTTACAGATAGAGGGCAAAGACTAAATAAATTAATTTCTCCTATGTATGAGGAAAAAGCTAATGAAATGGATGAATTGATTGATGCTCTTAAAGACTTTAGTTTTGAAATATCAGAAAAATTATTGTCTGGAGAGTGGGAATTGATTTTTTCTAATGTTGAATTATTTCGAAGTTCTCCTTTCTTCCTTGCTATTGAAAAGGCATTAAATGATGAATTTAAAAGTAATCTATTTTTTAAATTACATCAATTGCAAGTAGGATCCTTTGGCATATCAACTATTGGGAGAATTGCTCAAAAGATTGATTTTGAAAAAAATGAATTTATATCTACTTTTGACACTACAATATTTGGGCTTACAACTATTCCTATCTTAGGTTGGTTCAAACTATTGCCTACTTTTGGTGGAAGAGTAATAACCCTAGCAAGTGATTTAGTTTTAAAAAATAATTTACTTGATATGAACTTACAAAAGACAAAAGTTTCCAAAGTTGATGGACTTAATAAAATTCCATTATTTAGTGAATTACTTATGGATAGATGGTATCCAGTTAAAGAGGTATGGAATAAGTTACCTTGGAATAAAGAATCGCCAAATTGCCAGGTTTCAATTGTATATTTAGACGATGAAATGAGAATTATGCAGGATATGTATGGATCTATTTTTATTTATATAAGACCTTCAATTTCCTTGTTGAATTCAAATTCAATCTCTAATGATTAATTAAAAACACTGAAAATACTACCAGCACTTAAATTCAAGATAATAATCCAGATCCTTTCAAATAAAATTTAAATAAAAGAATCACTAAAAGGTTTACTATTGCTAAGGCTACTAAACCATTTCTGTTTTTTACATCTAATTTCTTGACTAAATTAGAAAGATAAACTACTGGATTTTCTGGTTCTTTACTATCCAAATTTTATTTAAATATTAATTTGACAAGAAAATATCACAGTTTCATCTGAAGAATCAAAATTGTAAAGATGAATATCCAAAAAGAAATAAATAATTTTTAACCCATAATTCCTGCATTTCTTAAAAATGCTTTACCCATATTGCCAATTACAAAAAAAAGGGACAGATTAATTAAAAGGACTATTAATAATGCCAACATTTTATAGTTTGGATTTGTTGAAATGCCATCAAATCCATTATTAAGAAATCTTTTAAAAAGTGATTTGTCAATTTTTAGTTTTTGTTCAGAATCAAGTTTTACTTTTTCTTCTGAAGAATCTTGATTACTTGCTTTCTCTAGAAATTCTGTAAATGCCTTAACATTTTCTTCTTTTTTATTCCCCTCATTAAGATCTTTATTGTCTTCATTCAAATTGGGGGACGATTCGATTGAATTAATATCCTCAGGATTAAGTTTTGAATCTTCCAAATTAATAGTAAATGCTAGGAGTATATTACACCATAAAAAAAACCCACTCGATCAATTGAAGAGAGGGTTAGCTAAGGTTAAAGTTCTTATTTTGATAATAATTTATTTTAATTAAATTTGCGGTTGTAGCATAATGAAGTTTTAATTTAGATTATATTCAAGGTGATTTTTTTCGTACACATGTTAGATGCAAACACAAAAAAAGCATGTAAAGATTATCCCTCAATAAGAGAAATTAAAATTAGAAATATAGAACATGCTATTGAACAAGCTGAATTATTGATAAAAGAATCAAAAATGAGCCAAGAAGAATTAATCTTTTTAAAAAGAAAAATATCGGACTCAAGACAAGATTTAGAGATACTTTATTTAATGAAAATTCAATGAATATAAATTTGTTAATCTTTAAAAGGATTGAATTTATGCAAAGAAAATAAATTTGTATATTTGAAGACTTATAAAGTTTAAAGGGAATGTAATTATTTGTATAAAGGTTCTATTTATGTCTAAAAATAATCTATATATACCTTTAAAGGTTGTTCCATATATCTTCATTTCAATTACTGCTATTGCAATAACAGCAGCTACATATGTAATTACTTAGTTCTATTTGCTATATAAAGTTTTTAGATATTAAATAAATTAAAATATTTGTAATTACTAATTATATGAATAAAATCAAAATACCAATTTTTACAATCTTGATAATCATATTTTCCTTTATTGGAATTAAAAAATTAATTTATATATATCAAATCAAAGATTTAAAAAATAAAGAAGAATTAAACTTAAATGAATCTATACGTGTTTTAAATGAATGCTTCGATCTAGAAAATAAAAATAAGAGAACTCTTAATAAATCAATTGAATTAATTGAGTATTGCTTAGAGGAATATGGGTATAAAAAATGATTTCAAAGATTGAATGATGAATTTTCTTAATACTCAACTAATATGCAAATAAAAAATTATTTTTGATCAATAATCTTGTTATGTTCTATGATTTTTTTTTAATGATATTTTCCTAATTTAATTTTTTAAAATGACTAAAGTGAAATGTTACTATTTAGGAAATTTAAACTGTGAGGCTATTCATTTACAATCTGGAAGTCTTATTAGGACTGATGCACCTTTAGATCACTTTGGTAAAGGTGAAAATTTTTCCCCAACTGATTTATTAGCTACATCTTTAGGTACTTGCCTGCTAACCATTATGGCAATTAAAGCCCAATCTAAAGGATTTGATTTAAAAGGTATATATTTAAATATTGAAAAACTAATGACACAAAATCGCGAGAGGAAGATAAAAGAACTAATAATAGATATTTTCATCCCAGAGTGCACTTCTAAAGAAACTATTGATTTTTTGAAAAAAGCTTCCAAAGAATGTCCAGTTACAAGAAATTTATCTCAAGAAATTGAAATTAAAATTAGTTGGCATCATGAATAAATCTCGAACATAGAAATTAAATAAAAAACAATGAAATACTTTATTGGAATAATCATTCTTTTATTAGGAATATATGTAATGACAGATTTAGCATTAAAGACTAGGTATACAAGAAAAAGACTATCAAAACGAAAAAAGTAAATTTAAGCAATAGATATATTTTTGTACTAAGAATAAAGAAATATTTTAGTTCTATTTTTTCACTATTTTTTGGTCAATCAAACTAATCAAAGGGATCATGAAATTTACATTTATTCCAACAGTGCACCATGCATAAGTAATTAGAAAAATTATTTTTATAAATAAATTAGGAGGTAAGGTGAAAAATATTTTGAAAAACCCTCCAATGAATAATACCAGTATTCCAATTTGCAAAAGACCCTTAATTATCCATTTAACTCCATTTTTTTTAATGTTTATATAAAACCAGAAAGAAACAAAACTAAGTAAAAATAAATATATGAGATTTATGATCATCTTTATAAAGAAAATCTAATAAATTTGCCATTATCAAAGCATGATAATAATTATTACTTTTTTATCTGCGAAATTTTTTTAAAAATGGAAAAGTTAAACAAAACACAATAAAAAACATATTCTCCAACTGTTTTTGCTAGAACATTTTAGATTTTAGTAAATCAACTCTTTTCTTATTCACTCCCAAATCACTTTCTCCAACTCTTGATTCTGATCTTATTGATAAGATGTTTAATTCAGGTAAAAAGGATACTTCTAAGTCATCCACATACTTCATCCATTTACTCTTTGCCTCCGCATGAAGATAATTTCCATCAATTTCTACAATTTCTGTTCTCGGGGTGTTTTCTATTAATGTTCTAATATCTTCAAAAGGTTTTTCAATGTTGTTAACCTCCCATTCTTCTAGAACACAATGAGCAACTTCAATACAGGGCTTTAATTCTAGATGTGAGGCAAAAGATGAAGAAGGGAATAAAAAGCTTGAACAAATTAAAATTACTAAAAAGAGTATTTTCATTAACAGAGGAATTTAACAACCCATAATCTAACGAATTAAAATAGTAATTTGTAATGACGTCGCTTCTTATTTTTGAAGAAAGCATGTATGTTTTTTATGTTAAGTATTTAATATGTAATTCTAATAATCCGCAAAAAAAAAGATCTCTCTAAGAGAGATCTTTTTAAAATTGATTTAGATCAAGTGTTTCCTTGTTTCCACCGAAATAAACCAATTCCTCCTACACACATACTTAATATTACACATAATTTAGAATGTGATATCCATAATAGACCTCTATCTTAACTGTCACATCTCAAAAAATCAAAAAAGTACTCGAACATTGCGGTCGGGTACTTTTATATATCAGAAAAAAGTGTGTGAGGAGTTTCTGATGTGTTTAATCTACTCCGTAAGGAATTTAAAAGGCTACAGTATAAATTACTAATTATTTAATTCTTTCAGAAAAATTGGTCGTTGATGAAAAAAATAATCTTAAACATAAAAAATTCATGAAAAACATTTACAAAAAAATCATTTTTATTATTTCGGCAATTGCTCTTTTTTCCGTAATAGTGGGTGTTGTCAAATATTCACTTACTTATATTGAAAATAATCCCGAAAAATACCTACCTAAACAAAAGTAAGACAAAAATTAAGTATAAATTCACTTCAAATAATCTATAAAGTGTCTTAAATATGTTCTACTTAGAAAGTTTGAGTCATGAAAATCAAAAATACTTCAGTTCTTAATCAAAATAATATGTATTTAAGTCAATTTAAAAATAAGCATAGATATCAAATACTTGAGAATTACTGGAAGAAAAGAAAGAAAGAGTGTGAAAAAAATCTTTCAAAATTTTGCTAACTGATAATTATGAATTTTATTTTTTCTTTTTTATTAGCATCTGTGATGTGGGTACAAGTTCCACAGTGGGAAGCTGACTGGTCAAAATGTGCTGTAGATGTTCCCGATTCATCATGTCACTGGTACGTAGCGGCTCCCGATAATACTTTTGGGGAAGGATTTAATTGGGAAAACGCTCCTTGGTTTGATGCTAATGGATTACAGGATGTAGCTAAAATTGAGAAAGAATCTGTGGTAGAAAAACTTCAAAATAATTAAAGTTTCTATTTCATCAATTAACTTTTAAAAGTATTTAAATCTAGTTGCTTAGTGGTTAAATTTTGATTAATTAAAAAAATTTTTATGCGTTTCAAAGTAAGTCTCAAAAAAAATGGAAAGGAATTTGATGAAGTTGTTATAGCTAATAATAAAAAAGATGCTATGGAAGTAGCTTTAAAAAATAATCCAGAAGCTCAAGCATTAAACTCTGATTGGACATTTAAGATTTAATTATTTGCGAAGCTTAGGAATCAAAAGAGATGCAACACAAATAACACTAATTGCAGGTCCAGGCGAAAGATTAAAGACTATAGAAAGAATAAATCCCAGAAGTGAAATGCATAATCCAAAAAATGAAGACCTCATCATTGCAATTCTTAAACTATGAGCCTTATTTAGCCCTAACAAAGTTGGCGTAGAAAGAAGAGCAATTACAAGAATTACTCCCACTGCTGACATTGAACTAACAATTACTAATGCCGTCGTAAAACTCAAAGCAAGGTTTAATAAAGAAACGTTTATACCACTTGCGGATGCACCTTCTGGATCTAATCCAACATAAACTACCTTTTCATATCCAAAAGTCATTAAAAGTATAAATACTAAAAAAGCAATTATTGTTCTAAGTAAATCTCCAAAATTTGCTGTCAATAAATCGCCAAATAATACTGCCTCCAAATCAATCCTTATTCCGAGTAGAGGGATTATAAGGACTCCAAACCCAAGCATTCCAGCAAGAATAGTATTCATAACTGCTTCATAATTTTCACTTTTTCTATTAGTTAAACTTTCCGCAATTACCGAGCCTAATAGACCACTGATAACACCACCAATTGAAGGATGAATTCCAAGCGCTAAGGCTAAAGCAAGTCCAGGTAAAACACAATGAGAAATTAAATTTACTTGCAATAATCTCTTATGAGTGATTAATACAGTTCCCATTGCTGGACATAAGATCCCTGAGAAAATAGTTATTATTAATGGTACAAGCCACCAGTTGTTATTAATAAAAGACATTATTAGAATGATTCGGTATGATCAAAATTACGAGACAAAAAAAGATTTCGGAAACAATGGTAACTAAGTCTGACATTACCAAAAGACAAGAACAAATTCTTGCAGAACTTAATAAATGCGAAGATGAATTGAGCGGTCAAGAGTTGCATAGACAATTGATAGAAAGCGGCAAAGTCATGGGATTGACAACTGTTTACAGGAATCTTCAAGTTCTCATAAAGCATGGTTTAATTCGTTCTAGACATCTCCCAAATGGAGAGGTTCTTTACACTCCCGTAGATAGAGATATTCATCATTTGACCTGCGTTCAATGTGGTGAGACATCAAAAATGGAAGGATGCCCGGTAAAAGACATACATACACCCAAAACAAATCCAAAGAAATTCCAATTGTTATTTCATACACTCGAATATTTCGGGCTTTGCCAAAACTGTTATCAAGCTCAGAATTAAAAAGGAACATTTTCTAATCGCAGAAATTATTTTCCTTTAAAGAGCTAATGTTTATTGCATCTAATTTATCTTTTATAAGATCAGGACTACCAACTGCCAAAACACTTTTATCAAGAACTATTACTTGATCATAATTATTTAAAGACTCACCCCAATCATGACAACTTACGAGCAAAGAAAGTCCTGCATCTGCGAGTTGACGAACAATTTTTAGAAAATCCTCTTTTGCGGGAGGATCCAATGCCGCACAAGGTTCATCCAGAAGAAATATTTTTGCAGGAGTCATAAGAGTTTTTGCTAATAAAGCTCTTTGTTGCTGTCCTCCTGACAGAGAATCGAGTCTTCTATTAGCCAAATTTGCAATGCCTACTCTTTGCAATGTCGCCTCTAATTCACAACATTTATTAATCCAAGAATTTGGATATGCTAAAAGAGTCTTAATTTGAAAGGGGTTATTGCTTCTTGATTTTGAATACTTAATTTGACCAAGAGATACCAATTTTTCAACTGTAATGGGAAACTTCCAATTCATAGAACTTCTTTGAGGCATTAGTGCCACTAGAGATCTAGATCTATATAAATTTTCACCGTCAATTTTTATTTCGCCTACATCTGGAGTATTTTGTCCTTGTAATATTCTCAAAAGAGTGGATTTTCCAGCCCCGTTTGGACCAACTAACGCTGTTAGAGTTCCAGGTTTAATCTCAACCGATACCTTATTTAAAACTGGCTTACTTTTTTTTGTGTATGCAAATGTTAAATTTTCAGCGACTAAAGTAGCCATTAATTAATCTTTTAAAAAAGTCACTTTACAAGCTTACCAATAATACAAGCTGCATATTATTTTCATAACATTTGATACTGATACTTGTCAGTTATTATGAAAATGATTATCATTTTTAAGTATTTAACAATTTTTATGTCAATTTTCAAAAGACTTTTAACAAAGAAAACAGGTTCAAGTAGGTCAATAATTAAAAATTCGGTAATAGCTGGAACGATTATATTTTCTGGTTTTGGGCAGGATGTAATGGCTAAAGGAAAGTTATATGTTGCAGTTGAACCTCTAGTTTGTGACTTAGTTAAATCAATTGCATTACCTTCTGACGAAGTTACATGCTTAGTAGATAGAAAAAAGGATGTTCATGACTTAAAGATCAATCCAAGGCAAGCTCAATTATTAAATAGCGCAGACAAAGTATTCACTCTTGGTAAGGAAATGACTCCAAGCATGAGAAACTGGGAAAATAAAAAAAATACTGTTGTTGTAGGTGTTAGTGCAATAGATGTAGACGATCATTCTGATCATGCAGGTCATGATGATCATTCAGACCATGGTGGACATGATGATCATGCTGAACATTCAGGTAAGGTAGATGATCATTCAGACCATGGTGGACATGATGATCATGCTGAGGGTGCTTTCGAATGGGCAGGCAAATTCAAGCTTTCAAAGGGTTCTTACAAATGGTCATTTGAAAAAGTCGATGGCGAATATGCTGATCCTGCAATGAAGATGGTAATTCTCAAATCTAATAATATAGAGGGGTCTGAAGATTTAGCTAAAGAATTATTAGGATCTAAGGACTCAATAAGTAGAAAAAATAATGGCACTCTGATCGCAAGTAATAAGGCTTTTATTCTTAACTTTGATCAAAGAAAAGAAAGCACTGTTTTTAATGTAGATATCAAAGAAGATGGTCAATATATATTTTTTACCGAACACATGCCTTTTGAGTTTGAAGCAACTCAACACTTTTTTAAAGACGATTTAAATAGTGATGTCGAACCGATAGCACAATTACCAGACGAAGGAGAGGGGCATCATCACCATCATGACCATGGAGGTCTAGATCCACATGTATGGCATGATCCACATAACATCATAAAAATGGGAAATATTATAAGCAAAAGTTTAAAGAAAGATATTTCAGTTTTTAATAGAGGGGACAGAAAATTAATTAGTGAAAGATTTGAAAAAGCTGATTCACTCTTAGAAAGTTTAGATAGTTGGATCGTCGAACAAGTAAGCTCTATTCCTGAGGAAAATAGAGTAATTGTCTCTAAACACAAAGCAATGGAATACTACGGTGATGCATTTGGTTTTGAAACCATTAGTTTACTTGACTTTCTTGGAGACTCCTCAAGCTTAAGGCCAGACAACATAAGTTCTACTTTAAAAATGTTAAATGAAGAGAAAGTTAAGGCAATATTTCCTGAACAACTTCCAGCATCTAAGTTATTAAGGAACCTAAGTAGACAAAGTTCAGTACCTTTAGCTTCTAATCAAATATTCGTTGATGGATTGATGATGGATGGTAATACGGTTTCAGTAGCCGTTCACAACACTTGTACAATTGTTGATTCATTAGGTGGAAGCTGTGATAAAGATTCTGGCTCTAATCTTGAGTCTGAATGGTACAAACTTTCAGATTAAATTTTTCTAATAAAAACGGTTTTCATTTCTTATTATTACTATTATTAAATTATTGTTTATTTAGTAAAAATCAGTAAATGAGCATCAAAGATAAAGTTCCCGTAACCATCCTCACTGGATTCTTAGGTTCCGGGAAGACTACTCTGCTTAATAGAATATTAAGTGAAGAGCATGGTAAGCGAATAGCAGTAATAGAAAATGAATACGGTGAAGTAGGTATAGATCAAGGGCTAGTAATAAATGCCGATGAAGAAGTATTTGAGATGTCAAATGGGTGCATTTGTTGTACTGTTCGCGGTGATCTAATACGAGTTCTAGGAAACCTTATGAAAAGAAGAGATAAGTTTGACTATGTCTTAGTAGAAACGACAGGATTAGCAGATCCCGGGCCAGTCGCTCAGACTTTTTTCATGGATGAAGAGATTAGTTCTGAATTTACTCTCGATGGAATTGTGACTTTAGTTGACGCTGCACATATTGATCAGCAACTAGGAAGGAGTGATGAAAGTTCAGAACAAGTAGCATTTGCAGATGTTCTTGTCCTTAATAAAACTGATTTAGTCTCTGATGATGCACTAGATACTCTTGAATCGAGGTTGAGAGATATGAATCGAATGACTCGAATTATTCGAGCCGAGAATGCCAAAGTACCAATTGAAACAGTCTTAAATCTAAGTGCATTTGATCTTGATCAGATCCTTAAACGCAGGCCAACATTTCTTGAACCAGAATATCCTTTCGAATGGACAGGTGTTTATGATCTTGAGGCAGGTAAATATGTATTAATACTAGAAGAAGGACCAGATCCAGAAATGTCGCTAGTAGCTCTCGTTAACCAAGGTGAGAGTGAGGAGGAATTAAAATATGGTGCTGAATCCTCCGTGAGACTTTATGCAGAAAAAGCTAATACTTTAGAGCCTGGAAACACCATCCCATATGGAGAACATATAAATCTCAAATTAGAACGTAAAGGAAATAAATCCTTCATCCTGAACATAGAAAAACCAACAAAAATAGGTTTGTTTACACAGCACACTGCTGAAGAATTCAATATGAAAGTCATTAGATGTGACGAAAATAAAGAGATTCCATTTAATTCTGAAAGGTTTTGGCAAGCAGAGCATGAACATGATGATGAAGTTGGCTCAATTGCTATAGAGCGTTTTGGAGATGTTGACCCAGAAAAACTAAATACTTGGATGGGAAGGCTTCTCTCAGAAAAAGGAGTGGATATATTCAGAACTAAAGGTTTCATAAGTTACTCAGGGAACCCAAGGAGAATTGTTTTCCAAGGAGTACACATGTTATTTACTGCACAACCTGACAAAGAATGGGGTAACGAACCTCGTAGAAATCAACTTGTTTTTATCGGTAGGAATCTAAATGAGAAAGAGATGCAAGAAGGCTTTGATAAATGCCTGATATAGAACCATTTAGTCCAAGAGGCATGTTCCATGAAGGATGGACAGCTGAAGTTAACGATTACGCCATAGCATGTGGCTGGGCACTTAAAGGCAAACAATTTATTGTTGGCGACGTGGCAGGAGGTCTTTTTGCATTCGAAGGAGATACTGGAAAAATTATTTGGAAAAAAGAAAATATACACTCTGGTGGTTTATTAGCAATGGCAATTCATCCAGAGGGTGAAATATTTGCAACATCAGGTCAGGATGGAAATGTTCAAATTTGTAATTGCCACGAAGGTAAAGTAATTAAAAAAGTTGATCTTGGGAAGGGCTGGGTAGAACACCTCAAGTGGTCTAATGACGGATTATTTCTAGCGATAGCTTCCTCAAAAAAAGTATATGTTTTTAATGAAATTGGAGAAGAGAAATGGGTCTCAGAAGACCATCCAAGCACTGTAAGTGCAATAACATGGTCAAATAAAAATGAGCTGGCAACTGCATGTTACGGAAGAGTGGCATTCTTTGACATAATTAATAATAAAACGAATCAAAAACTCGAGTGGCAAGGTTCATTGGTCTCTATGGAATTAAGCCCTGATGGAGATATAGTCGCCTGTGGAAGTCAAGACAATTCAGTTCATTTTTGGAGAAGATCAACAGGAATGGATGCTGAAATGACTGGATACCCTGGGAAACCAAGTCACCTTTCTTTTGATAACAGCGGAAAATTATTAGCAACTAGTGGAAGTGAAAGAATTACAGTATGGAGTTTTATAGGCAATGGTCCAGAGGGGACTATGCCAGGAGAGCTATGTCACCATACAGAACCTATTTCGAGCTTAGCCTTTTCAAATAAAGGTATGCTTGTAGCCTCAGGATCTAGAGATGGTTCTGTTGTCGCAAGTTTCCTAAAAAATGATGGCAATGGAGATCCAGTTGGGGCTGCATTCGCCGGAGATTTAGTAGGGGCAATATCCTGGAGACCTGATGATTGCGCACTTGCAGCAGTTAATGCAAAAGGTGTGGTAAATGTATGGAAATTTAAAGTTCGTACTAACCTTTTTTCTAAGGGATTTAAGTAAAAAGTAGAAATTTATAAAATTACCAATAGTTAGCTTTTAAATGTCTTTCCATACAAATGATCTCACAGTCATTATCAATTCCTTTTGGATGAATATCGCAATATGAGAGACATTGAAAATATTCGTCTATAGGATTAGATTTATCAGTTTTTCTAACTTCTTTCGAATGATGCATAAAAGATTTCCTCGATTATTTAAAATTAAGATAGTCGAATTAAATATCAAAAGGAATAAGCAAAACTTACTAAAAATATCAAAAAAAAATTAAAGCGATTGATTACTACTTTCCGACATTTTTAATTAAAATGCAATGCGTATAAAAACGGATTGTCTTTAGAGAAATATTTTCCTAATTTTAAATTGTTGAGTTCTAGGAGGTCTTTCAAAATGATCGATAGCCTGCCTGAAATTTCGGAATAAACCGAACTAATTTAATTAACTGCTCCAATTATTTTTTATTAATGTCTAAGCTTCCTTCTTCTGCATCGTTTAGGTGCCCTTTGAGAAACAAGCTTAATTCTAGAGTTTTTGCCCCAGTTAAAGACAATTAGTTAATTTTGGTGAGCATTAGCTTAATGGAAGTTAGCAACAAGGATCCATGATTTAGGTGCGTTATTAACTTCAGTAAAAAATATAAGTAAGTGATAAAAGAGGGCTTAAATAAGCCCTCTTTTTTTTTATAAGATGACTTTCTTGTACTTTTATAGATAATG
Source organism: Prochlorococcus sp. AG-355-M18 (assembly GCA_003280725.1). Taxonomy (GTDB): domain Bacteria; phylum Cyanobacteriota; class Cyanobacteriia; order PCC-6307; family Cyanobiaceae; genus Prochlorococcus_A. Next base: position 20,913 of record QCED01000009.1, read on the forward strand.
ATTAAAACAATAAAATTTAAAAATGGTTCGATACTATTGCCCATATTGCAATCCTAAAAATCAATTTCAAAAACAATCCTCAAAAGGTACTTTGATTTGTGGCTTTTGTGGAGAGGATCTTGTAAAAAAGCCATTTATTAGGTTGAATCAGATAGTTGCTTTAGTTGCTGCGTCATCATTACTTCTACCGTTAATATATACTTTTATTTTTTTAATTAAAAATCAAATTAATCCTCCTAAGAAGAGTTATCAGGCAAAAAGTACTTTGATAATAATTATCAGAGAAACAATTTCATAAGACTATTAAAAAAACCCGTGAGGTCAACCTCTGCATAGTGATTTATTTAAACAAGAATTTTTTCTCTCAATATTTATTTGATAATCAAAATTTTTTAATTTGTTTTTATTATTTATTACTTTAACTTTTTGCCCACAATGTTCTTTGCAACCGCCATTAAATAAATTGTGTGCATAAAGATTGGAAATATTTGCAAGTAGTAAGAGAAAAAATATTTTATAAATTTGATAAAAATAAGACTTAATTTTTAATATCATTATCCCAGACTTAGTAAGTAAATAATATCAGTTAATTCCAAGGAGTGTTTATAAGTCCCCAAATATCGAAGAAGAAAAATAAAACTGCAATAACAACAAGATCCCATGCTCTTTCCCTAAAAGCCCATGGAGCAATAAAAACTTCACCAAGTCCGTGAAGTGCCGCTCCTACTGGTAGATGATCAAGAACAAGCAAACTATGAGAAAGGATAAAAAGAAAGCTTGCGAAATATCTAAAAAAAACAAATTGCCAATTACTAGAATTCATACGTTTTAGATTTTTAAAAAATATACTTCAATGATCAAAAAAATTAAATAGATCGAGTAAATAGATATTATTTTTGGTAGCCATAAATACGAATAAAGATTTAAAGCTCAAGTAAAAATTACTAAACAAAGAAATAGATGTTTTCAGGTTATCGTCCGAAAAATAGTTTTGATGAATACTTTAAGGATAATGTTAACTCTGCAAGAGAAATATTAATTCCTCTTTTATCCTCCTTAGATAATATGGGTATTGAAGAATTAAACAGGAATCATTCTGCAGCAAAAAAATTATTACTAAGACATGGTGCCACTTTTAGATTAAATGATACTGGTTTAAAAGGCACGGAGAGAATATTACCTTTTGATCCACTGCCAAGAATAATAAGTAAAGATGATTGGTTAACATTAGAAAAAGGCCTGAAACAAAGACTTGAGGCAATTGATTTATTCCTTGATGATATTTATAATTCTCAAAATATAATTAATGACGGGATAATTCCAAGAGAATTAATAGAGAGTTCAGAAGGTTGGAGACCTCAAATGATAGGTTTCAAACCTCCATTAAATAAATGGTGTCAAATTTCAGGACTTGATTTGATAAGGGACAGAAAGGGTGATTGGCATGTTTTAGAAGATAATTTAAGATGCCCTTCCGGGGTTGCTTATTTTTTAGAAAATAGATTAGTCATGAAAAATATTTTTCCTAATCTTTTCTCTGGCAGAATAGTAAAACCGATTGACGAATATCCATCATATCTTTTAAAAACTCTTCAAGAACTTGCAGTGTGGACAGATACTCCCAAGATAGTTCTACTAACTCCAGGAATCTTTAATAGTGCTTATTTTGAACATAGTTATTTAGCTCAAGAAATGGGCATACAACTAGTTCAGGGTCATGATTTAGTTTGTAATGATGATTATGTATATTTAAAAACTACCTCTGGATTAAAAAGAGTAGATGTTATTTACAGACGAATTGATGATGATTTCTTAGATCCTCTTAATTTCAGAAAAGATTCCTGCCTTGGTGTTAGTGGATTACTTGATGTTTTTAAGGCAGGTCATGTTGCTATAGCAAACGCACCAGGGACTGGAATAGCAGATGACAAGATGATTTATTCTTTTGTTCCAAAAATGATTAAATATTATCTTGATGAAGAAATTATTATTAAAAATGTAGAAACGTATATTTGTCATTACCAAAAGGATCGAGAATATGTTCTAGAAAATTTATCAAAACTTGTTGTTAAGTCTGTCTCAGAAGCTGGAGGTTACGGGATGTTAATTGGCCCTCACTCAACAATAAGTGAGATAGAAGAATTCGGAAATAAAATTATAAAAAATCCTAGAAATTTCATAGCACAACCAACATTAGAATTATCTACTGTGCCATCATTATGTGATGGAGAACTATATCCATGTCATGTTGATTTAAGACCATATATCTTAAGAGGAAAAGATTCATGGGTTAGCCCAGGTGGGCTTACGAGGGTAGCATTAAAAAAAGGATCATTAGTCGTCAATTCTTCTCAAGGTGGAGGATGCAAAGATACATGGGTTGTAGGTAAATAATATGCTTTTAAGTCGAGTAGCAGAATCTCTTTATTGGATCAATCGTTATTTAGAACGTGCGGAAAACATATCTCGTTTCGTGGAAGTAAGTGAAGCAATGTCATTAGATTGTCCACCAGGAAGTGCAGAACCTTGGCTCCCATTAATTGATGCTTCAAGTGATAGAGAATCTTTTGATAAAAGATTCCCAGAGAAACAACCTAATGACGTTATTAATTTTTTAATAAGAGATCGTTTAAATCCAAACAGCATTATTTCTTGCATTCAAATGGCGAGAGAAAATGCAAGGCAAATTAGAGACGTCTTGACCACGGAAATGTGGGAACAAATTAATATCTTATATTGGAATATGCAAGAAGGAGAGGCAATATGGAATAAACCAAGGCAAGAACAATTAAGTGAAATAAGGAGGGAATGTCAGCTTTTTTATGGAATTACAGATGCCACTCTAAGCAAAGACCTTGCCTGGAGATTTAGCATTCTTGGAAGATTAATCGAGAGAGCGGACAAAACATCAAGAATTTTAGATGTTAAATATTATTTACTTCTACCCAGTTTAGATGAACTGGGAGGAGTTCTTGATGAATTGCAATGGATTGCTCTTTTACGTTCAGCTGGAGCTTATCAAATGTTTAGGAAAGCAGAACAAAATTCTATAAAGCCTAATTCAGTAGCAAGATTCCTTTTACTTGATCCAATTTTTCCTAGATCAGTAAGATACTGTTTAGATGGGATAAGCAATACGCTTAAAATGATAGATTCCTCCCCTCCTCCAGAAAATCCCACAGAATTAGAGTGTATGAGAGGTTTGCTTAAAGCAAAGTGGAGTTATATCAGAATTGAAGATATAATTAATAATGGATTACATGAGGCAATAGATTCATTGCAAATTGATTTAAATAAATTAAATAATCTAATTCAAAAAAAATATTTTATAAATTAAAAAATTTATTAATGAGAATTAAATACATCCACAAACTTGAATATAAATATGAAGACTCTGTTCAATTAGGTGAACATAGATTGTGTATAAAGCCAAGGTCAAATGGTTTCCAAAAGCTAAAGAATTTTGAATTAAAAATAAGTCCAGAACCAGAAATTATTTACCCATTACTTGCTGCCAGTGGCGAAGAGATAAGTAGAATTAGATTTAACGGATTAACGGATAACTTAATTATTGAATCAACTAGTGAAGTTGAGACTATTAAACATCCAAATATTATTGATGGGGTTAAAAATAGAGATTTAACATTACCTTTTTGTAGAAGCATTATTAACAGAGATTTACAGGGTGCTTTAGAGGGATGGATGCCAAATGGACAACACGACCCCTCTGCGGTCGAAATTGCCCAAGAAGCTTTAGCAGGAAGCATTAATAACGCATTATCATTCACATACCAACTAATAGAAATCATTCAAGATCGGGTTAAATATACCAAAAGACATACAGGTCCAGCATGGCCTGCAAGCAGAACACTTAGAGAACGTATAGGTTCATGCAGAGATTTAGCAATGCTAATGGTTGAAGCTTGTAGGTCTATAGGTATCCCCAGTAGATTTGTAAGTGGTTATCATTTTGAAGATCCCTTGCCTTATGAGTTGGATTTACACGCTTGGGCTGAATTATATATTCCAGGTGCGGGCTGGAGAGGTTTTGATCCAAGCGGTAAAGGATTGATAGACGAAAGATATTTAACATTGGTATCTTCTTCCAAATCTAATCTAACTTCTGTAATTACAGGAAATTTTATAGGAAAAAATAATCTAGAAAATACTTTATCCTGGGAAATCAAACCTCTCGAAATTAAATAATCACTAAATTTTTAATCTTTTAAAATAACAAAAAAACATAAATAATAATATGTTTCTTTTTTTGTGTTAATTGATACGTTCTTGGATATATATATCTGTTTTCATTTGTTTAATCTTTAAAGAAAATTGAACTCAAGTTTAGAAATTCCAGTTATCAAATCAAACAAATCAAAAATGTTTGAATTGATAAGTTATGAAAAATTTCGCGATACAAAAGATGTTAGATTTTTTGATATTAGTGTTAATGAATCAAACTATAGAGATCTAGTTATTCACAGTGGCCCTGCAGTAAGTCCTCCAAATGATGAAGAATTTAATGATTGGCAATTTTACATACATCACAATCAAGAAGATAATCTACTGGCTATCTCTGGGGGAAGAACATTTTTTCTTGTCAATTTTGGCTGGGATTATCCTTTTTATAAAGTTAGATTAGAATCTTGCGGATACATTTTAAGAATTCCCAGAGGAACTTTTCATAGATCAGTATCTGACGAAAAAGGTTCCATAGTTTTAAATCAAGCTATAAGAGATAAAGAAGGTACAGTTGAATCTGAATTCAAGGTTACGAATAGCAAAGACAACAAAAAACTTCTAGATTGTATAACTAATCTAGAGCCTAGATTTAAAATTTATAGTGTTAAATAATCTTAAAAACGAGTTTCAAATTTATTCATCAATTTAAAATATTATCTAATTGTTATAAAATAATCATATTCAAATTATTTAGTATGAAATCTTTTAAGTTTTTGAAATATTTTTTATGCTTAATTTTTTCTTTCTTAGTTTTAGGCTCTCCAGTTTTCGCTGGAGCAAATGTAGCTGTTAAGGGCGAGGGAGATGAAGTTCCAAGTTATGTAAGATCTAATATTACAGGATTTGATTTCCATGGAGAGGATCTTCATTTATCTTCTATTGCTGGAGCAGTTGCTAGAGACGCAGATTTTAGTGATGTTGATTTACATGGAACTACATTAACTCTATCTGATTTAAAAGGTTCTAATTTAAATGGAATCGACCTGACCGATACTCTTTCTGATCGAGTTAATTTCCAAAAAACAGATCTTAGAAATGCTGTTTTAATAAATATGATCGCATCAGGCAGCAGTTTTGCAGGGGCTCAAATAGAAGGAGCAGATTTTTCTTATGCCATCCTTGACAGCGAAGACCAAAGAAATCTTTGTGAAATCGCTGATGGGATCAATCCAACAACAGGAGTTTCAACAAGAGAAAGTCTTGAGTGTAGTTAGCATGAAAAATCATAAGTAAACTTTCTTACCGTTATTAAATTTATAAATCCTTTGTTCATCGTCTTGAAATATCATTTCACCATTTAATTTGGATTTCTTAAATTTTGAGAGCCTTGCTCTGTGAATATTAGATTTTCTATTAATACTATCTTCGTTATCATAACTTCCAATATAGATATTTATATTAGGGTTTGAAAAGGTTTTTTCTTCTTCTCTTAAAAAAATTCTCTCAATATTTGTTTGCGTGCTCTGAAATTTATTTTTAAATTTGTCTAATTTTAAGTTCTTTGGTTTTTTAGATTTTATTTTTTTATAGACCAAAAAAATAACTCCAAAAATTAGAAAAACTAAAAATATATTCATTACCTATTTAATTTTTATTTTAATATCTACGCCTAAATTACTTTTAGTAGTTAATATTTCTTTTTTTAAGATTCCATAAGTAAAAATTCTAGATAAAGTTTTTAAAGATTTAAAAACTAAAAAAACAGTAAATAAAAAGAAAACAATAAGGTTTTCTACAAGAATATTTTTATTTTTATTTTCTAAGTTGCTCATGAAAGTGTTAATTCAATTATTTTTCATCATTATTTGCATATGGGCCGAAAAATTCACTAGCGTCTCTTCCCATTACTTTAGCAAGATTTAAACTTTTATCTATATCCCATTTAGATGCCATTCCAAAAAGAATACCAGCAGCAAAAGAATCGCCACATCCATAAGAATCAACCTTTAATTTTTTATTTTTAAGAGCCTCATATCTTCCTCCTGGAAATATTATACCTCCCTTCTCTCCCTCGGTTTTAATAGTATATTTGGGTTTTGACGATAATTCAGAAAAAGAAAAAACTTCTCCGGGATCAAGATTACTGCCTATTAATCCATCTAAAAGAACATTTGAATTATTAATTGTATTTAATCCTACCCTTGGTGTAGTACAAAGTATTGAAGCTGATCTAGCCATTTTAAAAATCTCTGAATCAGATGCAGTAATAAAAATTCCGTCCATTTTTTTTAAAATATTCCATTCCAACTTGTCTTTATGAGTTGGAGCTAACCTTTCACCAATAACTGTTATTGCTCTTTCACCTTTGGAGTCAATTAAACTAAATCCTCTTCTAGTTGGTTTGTCACGCCAAGCTACATGCATCTTAATTCCCATATTTGAGAGAATTTTGAAACACTTATCTCCATATTCATCATTACCTAATGACGTAAAAAAATGAATTTGGTTTAAAGTTAAATCAGAAAGTATTTTCGCGATAATAGAGCCACCACCAGCTGGATACTCAAGAGATTTTTCAGAATGAGAAATGACGCCTGGTTTTGGTAATTGATCGACCTTTAAGAAATTTATCCACTCAACATGACCAACAACAGCAAAATTTAAATTTCCTTTTTTAAATTTATAGTCTTCAACTTTATTATTCTTTTCAACAACCATAAGCTTTTAAATACTATTATTAAAAGAAATATTTTTGACAAGTGAATTCATTTAACATTTTAAAAGATAATAAACAGATACTATCTTATCTTTACCTTTTTCTATCAATTTTGGGTGCTGTCCTGCCAATGATGGCAAATTTCGAATTTGCTAGGGAATATGGAAACAGCTTTGATATAAATAACTTCATTTCTTTAGCAAATGCAAACCCTGCAGCTCAGTCAATTTCTAGGGACTTATTAGTAGGTGCAAGCGCTATTTTTATATGGATAGTAAATGAATCAAAAAAATTAAACATGAAGAATATGTGGGTTGTATACATTGGAACTTTTCTTATAGCCTTCGCATTCTCTGCACCTTTTTTCTTATTTCTAAGAGAGAGAAGAATTATTGAATTAGAAAAGATTAATTAAAATAATCTCTTAAATAGAATTGTAAAGGCAATAAAGCAACAACAAGAAATTGAAAGCCAGATTATTGAAGCATAACCAAATAGATCTAATATGCGTCCTGAAATAAATGGTCCAAAAAAATAACCCATAGCAAAACATTGTGATAATAGAGCAAGTGCAAAACCTTTTTTATTTGAAGGAGCTATTCTGAAAACGACATCTGTTGATGTTGGAAGAAATGAAGCAGTCCCTAAACTTACTAAAATCAATGCCAAAGAAATTAAATAAAACGCTGGGATATTTAAATAACTAGAAATAAATAATAAAAATGAAGCGAAAGTGAAATTTATTAAACTAAATTTCAAGCCAAATAATCTTTCTTTCTTAGATATCCAAGAACCGACAGGCCATTGTAAAAACAACAATAAAATTAACTGAATAGAAATTATAAGACTGATAATTTCTTTGCTTAATGCATTACGATATACTCCACCTTTAACAAGATCCAGAGGCAAAGTTACTTGTATCAAGGCTAAAGAGGTAGTTATCAATAAAATAGATAAAATTATTATTGTTGAATTTTTATTCCATTTCAATTGTCCCTGATTAATTGGATCTACTAATTTTTTTTGAAAATTTTCTAAGTTTCTTTTTATAGAAGAACTATTTCTAGATATTAAATACGTGATAACTAACATGCAAAATATATCATTAATAAATATTGATTTGGAAAACAAAAAATTCGTCATATAACTCCCTAAGAATACCCCTAGAAATATTCCTAAAGCTTCCGAACTTCTAACAAGGGCATAAGCTTTACGTGTTTCAATAGGATGACAAAAATAGGGCACCCCAAACTCGGCAGCAGGCCAATATATTCCTGCAGCAGCCCCAACAAGTGATTGTCCAATTATGTACAACAAAGTATCTCTTGAAAAAATGAGGCAAAAGCTAGCGGCAATACTTAGTATTGAAGAAGTAATTATCGGAAATTGTATTTTTCCAGTTTTATTAAGATAATTACCTGTAAAGAGTCTTGTTACTGTTCCAATTATTGCTGAAATGGTAAATCCCAGGCCAATATCTGTCGCCGATAATCCTAGGTTATTAAAAATAAGTGATGTTAAATAAATAACACCTCCTGCTCCAAATGCAGCAAAAAATCTTATCTTGGTTATTAACCTTAAATGATAAGGAAATTGAATCCACCAATTTTTGCAAATTTGTAAACTATTTGGACTAATCACTAGTGAAATACATTTTTATAATTTTTTTTAGTTTTTGTGGTTTATTTTTTAATAATGGTTTAAAGGCTGCTGAAAGGATAAATATTAAGTTTGAAGAGATGGAAATACCTCTTACTATAGAACAATTATCAAAATTAGAAAAATACAAAGATGATTCAACAGAATTAATAGATTGGTTAAAAAAAAATGGATTAACAAAAGTTTTTGAATTATCCAAATTTTTAGAATTTCCAGTTTTCAAAGAGGAAGGATTAAATATAGAAGTATTGAGAAGTTGGATAGGGCGCAAAATTCTCACAGAATTAAGCAAAACTTTTACAGTTACAAATGATAATAATGGAATAGAAATTTATAACACTATAGAAAAATTACTATATGAGAAAAATGAAGTTTCAGCTTTAGACATCCTAAAGGCTTTACCTGCGAAAGAAATTTCTTTAGATGTTGATAATTTAATTTTAATAATATCATCCTGGAAAAATGAATTATCATTGCAAAAAACTCTTATATCGAAATTAAATAATCTTGAGAAAACTAATGAAGAATCCTTTAAAAATTTTGAGAAAATCTCTTCATCAGATCTTATAAAGATTAAAAAAAATATTTATGCTCCTCACCGAGTAAAACCATTTGAAATTGAATTATGGAAAAGTAATAAAACAAAAGATGACAAAGAACTGATAATTTTTATGCCCGGACTCGGAGGTGAAATTAATAATTTTAAGTGGATAGGGCACGAATTAGCTCAAAGGGGTTGGCCAATAGTATTTATAGACCATAGAGGAAGTAATTTAAAAGCATTTACAGAAGTGCTCGAGGGTGGGGAATCAATTCCAGGAAGTGCAGACTTTTTCTTATATAGAATTAAAGATTTAGATGCTGTATTAAAAGCACATATAAATGGAGAATTTGGTTTACCTAATGATTCTTATATCTTAATGGGGCATTCACTTGGTGCTTTAATAGCACTTTTATATGAGGGAAACAAACCAACTGATCAATTTGAGGATAGATGTGATTCAGCATTAAGAGACTTTGCAGTAACAAATTTATCTAAATTACTTCAATGTCAATTAAGCGAGATTCCATTATCACAGAAAAAACACCCTAAGAAGGCCACTGCGATAATAGGTTTTAATTCGTTTGGCAGTTTAGTATGGCCAAAAGAAAATAGTTCTGGTATCAAAATACCAACTCTCCTTATAGGAGGAACATTTGATCTTATTACACCGTTAATGAATGAACAATTTGCTGTTTTTTCTGCTTTAAATAATCCCTCAAATAGATTTCTAATTATTGAAGGTGCTAGTCATTTCTTCCCAATTAGAATAAATTATAGTGAAAAAGAGAATAACGACGTCTTCAAAATTAGTAAATCTTTTATTGGTACAAATCCGGTCATTGTACAAAATTTATCTTCGAAATTTATAGTTGAGTTTATAAAAAATATTAAAAACCAACAAATACCAAATGTAATTAAAAACCAAAGAGAAATGGGGCTAGATTTCCATTTTTTAGATCTTAAGACTATTAAGGAAGTCTCAAGAAATTAGTACTCTATTCTTGGATCTAAAAAGGAGATTAAAATATCCACAAAAAGATTTAAAGAGACTATTAACATAGAGGTAAAAATTACAATGCCTTGAACCAAAGTATAATCCCTCTGAGAAATTGCTTCATGTAATCTTAAAGCAATACCAGGCCATGAAAAAGTTACTTCAAACAAGAGAGCGCCTCCTGCTAATGAAGCTATTGTCAATCCAGAAATAGTAGCAATTGGCAATAATGCATTAGGTAAAGCATGATTTAAAAATACTTTTTTCCTCGATATTCCTCTGCATATAGCGGCATTTACGTAATCACTTTGTAATGTCTTATCCAAATTTACTCTTAATGAGCGGCTGAATACACCACTTAGTAGAAAGCCAAGGGTAATCGAAGGAAGTGCGAGATGATAAAGGCTATCTTTTAAAGCGATAACATTATTTGAAAGAATACTATCTAGAACAAGAAAACCTGTAATTTGAGGTTTTTGCTGAAAGATAGGAAATCTACCTCCAATAGGAGAAATATTAAAATATACAGAAAATAATAGTTGCGTTAACATAGCTCCCCAAAAAGGAGGAATCGCATATGTGGAAATTCCAAATATTCTCACAATATAATCAGTCTTTTTACCTCTATTTTTTAAACCAATAAACCCCAATGGGAATCCAATTATCATGGCACTTAAAATCGAAAAGAAACCAAGCTCAAGACTTGCAGGAAATGACTTGAGAATAATATTTAATACTGGCTCTTGAGTACTAAGAGACTGACCAAAATCTAAGCGCAATATATTGTTAATGTAGGAAAAATATTGATTTATTAAAGATTCATTTAGCCCCAATTTATTTCTTAGCAATTCTCTTGAAACCTCATCAGCACCAGAACCAAGAATGGCATCAACAGGATCGCCAGGAGCAACTCTTAATAAGATAAAGACTAATGAAGAAACTATCCATAACATTATTGGTATTAATGAAATCTTTAATAAAGAATAATTAAGCAGTTTATTTAAATTTCTACTCATCAATAAACCTAAGGTCACTTAATGAAATTATTCCAGAACCATTAAAAATAGGTTTTGAAATTTTATTTTGAGACCATGCTTTTTGAGAGGATATCCAAATAGGAATATAAGGGATTGAATTTGCTGCTATTTTTTCAATTTCAACAAGTTTATCTAGTCTTTTATTTCCACTTATTTTTTCACTCTCAAGAAATAAACTTTCCACTTTATTAGATCCCCAAAAACTTCCGCTATAAACAGATTCTCCTTTTTTGCATATGCCATCATTTATTTCATTACAACTTAAAAGTGGATTAAGGTAGGCTTCTGGATCTGAATAAGCTCCAGTCCAATCGAGAATAACTGCTGTATAAATTCCTAAACTTAGATTCTTGTAAACTGTTGTAGATTCAACCCCGTTGAGTTCAATATCAATACAATCTTTCAAAAATTTTTTTATTTCTTCCTGCCATGTCAAGGCAATAAGTTTGTCAGATGGTACATTCGATCTATATGTAAGAGGTATTTTAAGTATATTTCCATTACAATAATTTTCTTTTTGTAATAATTTTCTCGCTTTTAAATAATCATATTTAGGCCACATTTCTTGATAATCTTTTTTGAATATAGGAGGAATAATTGATCTAGATGGCTTCCTTAGTCCATAACTTACTTTTTCACTAATTAATTTCCTATTAAGACTCATTGCTAAAGCAAGTCTTAAATTAAAGTTTCTTAAGGGATAAGAACTAGTATTAAGGCTTATAAAACTTAATTCGGTAAAGGGGCTATTACCTTCTTTTAACTTTTTATTTTTACTTAAATTCTTCAAACTGTATCTCTGACTATCATCAATTGAATTTGATAAAAGTACATCAATTTGTTTACTTTTTAAAGCCCCAAAAAGAGAAGATGAATTTGAATAACCTACAAAATTAATACCCTTATTTAAGGGCTTTTCACCCCAATAATTCAAATTTGGTTCAATTAATTGAACTTCATTAGAAAAACTTGTAAGGACATACTTTCCAGTACCAATGAATTTTTCATTTAGAAACTTATCAGAATAGTCTTTATAGTATGTGGGAGATATTGGTGTTAAATATACTGATGTTAGTAAACCATTTAAAGAACTAGATGGTTTATTTAAATTTATTATTACTGAATATTCACTAGGCGTTTCTATTGATTTAATCTTATTTCCTAAAATATAGTTCATTATTCCAATTTTTTTGAATCTATCAAAAGTAAACTTTATTGCATTTGAGTTAAATGAAGTTCCATCGTGAAATAAAACATTTTTTCTTAAATTGATAATTATTTTTAGTTTATCCTTTGAAATAATTGGCATCCCTGATGCTAATTCAGGTATTAATTCACCGTTAGAATTTAATTCATATAGTGTATCGCCCAGCGAACTGATTAATTGAATTGCTTTGAGGGTATTAGCTCTAGCCGGATCAATAGACTCAATTTTCCCAGAACTCGCTACAGTGATTTTCTTGGATATTCTTATTGGAGCACAAGAATTCTGTAAAAAAGAAATTAAAAAAGTAAATATTAATAAAAGAACTTTTTTATTCATATTCTTTGAGTATAAATTATTCTGAAGATTGATTTGAGCAAAAAATTTGTAAAGTTATTTGACTTATCTCCAAAGCAAATGTTTTTTTTGAATCAGAGGCAAAAGGCCACTCCCTTACCCAACAAATTTTTTTATCTATATTTATACCTATAACTTGAAAAGTGTTATTACTATCTTTAATTTTTACGCAAGCACCTTTATAAAGTTTTTCAAAACAAATTAAATTTTTATTATCATTTTTATTTTCTAACAGTTTTGAATTATTCATTAAGCTGCTAAAAGTAAATACTTACTTCCCTCGGTTTAACAAGCTATAGAGAAATTTGCAAATTATTTTTTTAAATACAACTTAATTGACTTGCAATAATTTTGACTTCATTTAGTGAATTTATTTCATCTTTTGATTTCTCAAAATTTCCATTATCCACTTCATGTGTTATTACAACAATTTCAGCTTTGTCCTCACTTGCATCTAGTTGAACAATTGATTCTATTGATACATTATTATTTCCAAAAATATCTCCAATCTTTCCTATTACTCCTGGACTATCAAGACAAATAATTCTAAGGTAATTTTTTTTATTTATTTGAGAAGATTCTATGATGTGACAATTTCTCCAAAAATCAAACGATAATAATGGATCAATTGAATTGTTATTTTTTACTGAGGCGGCATGCAGATTTAGTATATCTGATACTACTGATGCAGCAGTAGGGCCACTCCCCGCACCTGGACCATACAACATTATCTCTCCAAGGGGATCAGCTTCTATCAATATTGCATTATTAACTCCTTTTACTGTTGCCAATGGATGAGATTTTGGAATCAAAGAAGGTCCTACCCAAATATTCAAAGCAAGTGAATCATTACTATTAATTTGTTGCCTTTCGGAGAATGCTAAAAGTTTTATTTCAAATCCTAATTTATTAGCATATTCGATATCCTTGAGGTTAATTTTACTAATCCCTTCAGAATATATTTCGTGTCTTCTAATTTTCCCTCCAAATGCAAGTTCACTAAGAATTGAAATCTTATCAGCAGCATCATGTCCCTCAACATCTGCAGTTGGATCGAATTCTGCATACCCAAGGCTTTGGGCCAATTTTAAGGTCTCCTTATAATCAGCCTTTTCGTTTGTCATCTTTGAAAGAATAAAATTTGTTGTGCCGTTTATTATCCCAACCATTTTTTTAATACTATTACTTTTTAATGATCTTTTTAAAGGCTCAATTATTGGAATTCCACCGCAAACAGCAGCCTCTGACAAAATATAAACTCCTTGCTTGGAAGCAGTTTCATATATTTCATCTCCAAATCTTGCGATAACGGCTTTATTCGCTGTAACGACAGATTTACCTGATTTTAATGATTGCAGAATAATATCTTTCGCCAAATCAACTCCACCCATTACTTCTACAATTAGATCTATAGAGGGGTCATTAATTAATTTATATGGATCATCCGTTAATAAATTATTATCCAGCTTAATACTTCTTTTCTTATTAAGTTCTTTAACTGCTATTTTTGCAATTTCTATTTCTTTTAAAATAGGATGAGTATCAACTTCAGAACTTAATATTTTATAAATCCCTGAACCTACAGTTCCAAAACCTACAATACCAATTTTGCATTTTCTCATTTTTTATTTCTTTATGACTTTGAATTTAATTTTATATTACTAGACCTACAAGTATTCATTTGCTTGAGCCTGCATTTTCAAAAGTATGTTTAAAAACCCATTTGACCGTGAAGGAGTTAAGCTTGCTTTCAAACCAGTATCTTCTATAAATTTCTTGTTAATTTTAACAACCTCAATTGGTGTTAATTCATTTAATCCACTAATTAGGAAAGCTAATAACCCCTTAGTTATAAGAGCATCAGAATATCCCTCCCAAAATAATTTACCCCCTTTAATATTTGCCTTAACAAATACTTCTGAAACGCATCCCTTAACTTTATTTTCTTCAACAAGGATTTCACTATCTGGTTCTTTCAATTTTTTGCCTAACCACAAAATGTATTCATATTTTCTTTTTGGATCTTCTGATTTCTTCAACTTTTCTACTAATTTTGATAAATTATTGTATTTTTCCTGATTTCCCATTTTTTAAAACTATAAATTAATCACTTCATTAGTTTTCTATTATACAAATATTTCTTTTTCTGTGATAAAGCCCGATAAAGGAATATCCCACTCAGCTCTGGTTAATGGAATCGTACTTACACAATTAGAAGTTAATACTCCAATGCATGGAACATTTCTCCAATCATTTTCTCTCCTTAATTTATCAAAATAACCTCCTCCATAACCTAATCTTGTTAATTTTTTATCAACGGAAAGACATGGTACAAATATCATACTTATCTGCAAATGACTTAATGAGGAAGAGTTATTTGGACTTAGTATTCCCTCAGAATCTTTGGTAAGAGGTTTTTCGTCCCATGGATAAAATAACAACTCTTTTTTATCTTTACATCTAGGTAAAGCTAAAGTAAATTTTCTCTTGAGACTTCTTAAATCAACTTCATTTTTTAGAGGCCAATATATGGCTATATAACCAATATTTTTATATCCCTTAACAAATGAATCAATATATAATCTTACATTCTTTTCTACATTTTCTCTTTGATTAAGAGAAATCCGATCTCTTAGTTTTCTAAAAGTATCCCTCTCCAATTTCTTATTTTCAAAGATCGTCATATTATATTTTCAGTTAAAGCCATCCTCATTTAGTTTTGTTAGTGCTATGGCCAATGCATCTGCAGAATCATCAGGTTTTGGAGGTTTGTTAAGATCTAAGTTATACATAACAGCATCAAGAATATCTTTCTTAGATGCCTTTCCAGACCCAGCAATTGTTAATTTTATCTGAGCAGGTGAATACTCACTGACATGAATTTTTTTAGAGGCCAATACCATCATAATCACGCCTCTGGCCTGCACCACACTAATGGTAGTGCTTGACCTGTAAAAGAAGAATTTTTCTACTGCCGCAGCAGTTGGGTTCCAATGATTTATTAATTCATTAAGATCTTTGAATATCTCATAAAGTCTATCTTCTTCTTTCTTATCTTTACCTGTCTCAATAACTCCGCAGTCTAATAATATTTTTCTTTCATTTTCTATCTCAATTATTCCATAACCAACTCTAGCTAATCCAGGGTCAATCCCAATAATTCTCACTGTTATTAAGCTTCAGCAGACAATTGAAATTTTGAAAAATTTTCTTTTTCATCTAAATCAAATACTTTACAAAAAGCTTGAATAACTCTTTCACCTGAATCAACTTGTTCTAAGGGGTCTTTTCTAAGTCTATGTCTTAAAGAACAAGAAATAACCCTTGCTATGTCATCTTCTTGCACTTCAGTTCTGCCCTCAAATGCTGCAATTGCCCTTGCTGACCTATTTGTAACAATATCTCCACGTAAACCATCCACATCTAGTTCTCCGCAGATTGCAGAAATATTCAATCTTAAGTCATCGTCCATTTGAACAGAATTTAATATTTCTTGTGCCTTAATAACTTTTTGTTGAAGTTCATCCTGTTGTTTCTCAACACTCAATGAAAACTTATCAGGGTTATCATCAAAAGAAGTTCTTTGATCAACTACTTGAACTCTTAATTCAGCATCTCTAACTGTCTTAACTTCAACACTCATTCCAAACCTGTCCAATAGTTGAGGCCTTAATTCACCTTCTTCTGGATTTCCTGAACCAATGAGGACAAACCTCGCAGGATGTCGAACAGAGACTCCCTCCCTTTCAACTGTATTCCATCCTGAAGCTGCCGAATCTAAAAGTACATCAACTAAATGATCATCAAGTAAATTCACTTCATCAACGTATAATAAACCCCTATTAGCTTTTGCTAATAGACCTGGTTCGAATGCCTTAACACCTTCGCTCAAAGCCTTCTCTATATCAATGGTTCCACAAAGCCTATCTTCAGTAGCCCCTAAAGGCAAGTCAACCATAGGTACTTGTTTTTGAATACTCTCTAGATTTTCTCCTTGAGTAATTTTTTCCAAAACTTCTTTACTTTGTAAATCAGGATCAACTAGTGAACTATTATATGGATCGTCTTTAACAACATCGATTGCAGGCAACAAATCTGCTAAGGCTCTGATTGTAGTAGACTTTCCAGTCCCTCTATCGCCCATTATCATCACTCCTCCAATTCTTGGATCAATAACATTTAACAAGAGAGCCAATTTCATTTCTTCTTGACCAATTACTGCTGTAAAAGGAAAAACTCTTCTTTTCTTTGTTGTAGGCACAGTTTTAGTTTTCTCAAATATTCAAATAATCAATAGATGCTACTTCAGAAAATGTTTTTAGTAAATATCCCTATCAAATTAAAACAAGAAATGATTAATAAATAATCAAATTTATACTTACTTATTTTTTTTTTGAATTGTTCAAAAACCAGTTTATTTGATGGACAATTCCTCTTAAAACATTTAATTCTTGCATTGATGTATTTGCCCTCAAAATAAAATTCTTAAATTTACTGATTTTTGCCTTGGAGGTATGTTTTAAAAGATATCCAACTTGCAAAAGCATTTCCTCTATCTCCACAAATGTATCCTGTACTTCTTTCGATGATGCCAAGTTAAAAACTTTTAATTCATTATTTAAATTTTTTTTAGAAGACTTATTTAATTCATACAAAACTATTGAAACAGCGTGAGAAAGATTTAATGAAGGATTATTCTGAGAAGTTGGAATATTAAAAGTTTTATTTGCTAGAAGCAATTCACTGTTAGTTAAACCTCTATCTTCTCTTCCAAATATAATTGCTAAATTATT
This sequence comes from Prochlorococcus sp. AG-355-M18, assembly GCA_003280725.1. GTDB lineage: Bacteria > Cyanobacteriota > Cyanobacteriia > PCC-6307 > Cyanobiaceae > Prochlorococcus_A. The sequence goes on from QCED01000009.1 coordinate 38,399, forward strand.
TATCTTCTTAAAGGATAAAGTCCAATTAAATATATCTTCAGAAGATACAAAAAATGAATCTTTATTTACATCAATCCTTCCACAAGATGCTAGAACCAAATCACAATCAAAAATTGCCTTTTGAAGATCATCAAAAACTTTACAATGTTTAAGAAATTTTTGACCTTTAAGAGCCATTTTTTTTGCTTCTAAAGAAAATATGTCACATTTAGGTGAAACAATTCTTAATTCATCAACTTCAAAATTACTGCATAACCTAGCAACGCTTCCTACGTTTAAAGGGCCATTTGGTTCAACTAAAATTACCTTTAAGTTAGAAAAATTTTTTCCCAAAATCATTCAAGACTATGAAGATATTTTAATATATTGGACATATTTACTGGATCGATTTCAAAACTTGGCATAGGAGGAGTTAGGCCTCCAGTAACTTGTTTTATTATCTCTTTATCATTCAAACGTTGAGTTATTGAGTGTAAGTCTGGGCCCACTAATCCTCTCGCTGTAATTCCGTGACATCCAACACAATTTATCTTAAAAAGAGCATCTCCTTCCTCAGCAGAGCCATTAAGCTCAAGAGTTTCAATAATATATCTGTTATTTTCATTGTGAGTTACGAAAAATATTGAAAAACAAATCAATAAAACTCCAAATACAACAAAAACAATTTTTAAGAATTCTCTCTTAATGTCTCTTTCTGCTGCAGTTGATGAAGATGTTGACACAAAAAATAGTCTCTATGTAACAATTGTTAGTAAGAAATTCAAAAAAGGCAAAAAAATGATCGAGCCTCTTCTATGTGGAATTGTTCTAGGTTTAGTTCCAATAACTCTTCTTGGACTATTCGTAAGTGCATGGAATCAATACAGAAGAGGTTCAGGGATGCTTGACATTGATTAAAAATGTTAATCTTGACTGCCCATAATTTCTTACATCTATAGTTTCCCACAAAGTACTTTTTTTAATAAAAAGGTTTGGAGAATGTTCACAAATAACTGTTGAATCTTTTTTTAAAAGATTACAGTTAAATAATTGATTTAAAACTATTTCATAGAAATCCACATTGTATGGAGGATCTAGATAAACAAAATCAAATTTTAGTTTGTTTAAATCGATATTTCTAGATAATAAGTTTCTCTCATAATTAGGTTTTGTCCATTGTAAAACGTCTTTACAAATAACTTCGATATCATTTCTCCTATTCTCTATATTCTCCAACGAGAGTAAATTTTCTAAGCAAATTTTTGAATTGATTTTGTTTTTTTCAATTGCAATTATTTTGCTTGCCCCGTGATTATAGGCTTCACAGGATATGGCCCCTGTTCCACTAAATAAATCTAACCAGTTACTATTTTCAACTCTTTTGTTCAAAATATTAAATATGGCCTCTCTCACTCTCAAGGTTGTAGGTCTGGTATAAGAATTATTTGGACTATGGAGTTTTTTACCACCTATCAGTTTTAAATTATTCTTCATCCCTAAGCATCTGTTATTGAATATTATTAAGCCATCTTCTCAAAAGTTTTTCACCGGTTTTTCCAGATTTTTCCGGATGAAATTGACAGGCCAATAAATTATCATTCTCAATCATTGCAGTTAATTTTTCAGAGCCATAATCAACCTGAGCTGCAATAATATTTAAGTCATCTGGAATTGCATGATAGGAATGTACAAAATAGACCCAATTATTTAATTCTTCAATCCCGAATAAAGTATTTTTTTTTGTAGGTAAAAGTTGGCACCAACCCATGTGTGGGATTCTTTGATTAACAATATTGGGTATTTTTTGTATTTTTCCTTTTAAAATTCCTAGCCCTTGAACTTTTCCTTCATCACTTGATTCAAAAAGGAGTTGGAGACCTAAACATATCCCAAAAAAGGATTTCCCACTTTTAATCCAATTTTTCAAATCAGTTATCAAATCTGTATTTATGAGATTATTCATCGCTGGATCAAAAGCTCCAACCCCAGGAAGTATTATCGCCTTACAAAGCTTGGAATCATCAAAGTTTTTAATTAATATAATTTCTTCTCCAAGACTTTCTAGAGATTTTGTTACAGAATGAATATTACCCATTCCATAGTCTATTAGTCCAATTTTATGCAAAGCTTTTAAATTTATAAATGCTTAGTTAAAGTGCTCGAAAGAGTTGCTTTTGGCACAGCACCAACAACGGTATCAACCTTTTGACCTCCTTTAAAAATCATTAATGTAGGAATACTTCTAATTCCGTATTGACTGGCCACATTTGGATTCTCATCTGTGTTTAATTTAAAAACTTTAATTTTCCCTTCAAAGTCTTTTGAGATTTCTTCTACAACAGGGGCGACCATCCTACATGGACCGCACCATGGTGCCCAAAAATCAACCAATACTGGTAGATCACTTTGCAGTACATCCTTGTCAAATGAAGAATCAGTTACGGCTGGAGCTGATGACATAATTTAAGTATTCCTTTTTGAAAATTTAGCAGGCAATTCTTTTAAGTGATGATTTCATTACAGATTAAATAATATAAGTAACAAAATATCTAAAAAAGCCCGATTAATCGGGCGATTTAGTGTGTGAGGAGTATGGGGTTTCCCCCATTATTTCATAATAACTCCTAATTAGAAAATTTTTCAAATTAATACTTAATTCACTAAGGATTTATAATTTTGCACCCCGTGAACTACTTACCCATCCCAAGCTGCTGAGCTTTTTGATAAACCTTACCTTCTGTAAGAAGCGATGGTGCGATAACTATTTCAACTTCTTGCATTTCTTTAATATTTTTTGCCCCAAGAGTACTCATTGAGGTTTTAATGGCTCCTAATAAGTTATGTGTCCCATCATCAAGTAAGGCAGGGCCTTTTATTATTCTTTCTAAAGATCCTGTAGAACCAACTTCAATTCTTGTGCCTCTTGGCAATACTGGACTTGGAGTAGCCATACCCCAGTGAAATCCTTTACCTGGAGCGTTTGAGGATTTTGCTATTGGGGATCCAATCATTACAGCATCTGCTCCACATGCTAGACATTTACAGATATCTCCACCAGTAACAATTCCTCCATCACCAATAATAGGAATATAACGACCACTTTCTTTAAAGTAATCATTTCTTGCCGCACTACAATCGGCAATTGCAGTTGCTTGAGGTATTCCAATTCCCAATACTCCTCTTGATGTACATGCTGCTCCAGGTCCTATCCCAACCATCAATCCTGCAACTCCAGCATTCATGAGAAGTTTTGCAACTTCGTAAGTAACACAATTACCCGCTACAACTGGGACATTCATATCTTGACAAAGATCTTTAATATTTAAGGTTTCCTTACCTTCCATACCAAGATGTTCTGTGGAAACAACTGTTCCTTGAAGAAAAAATAAATCTATTTTGGAATTATTAAGTGTTTCTTTAAACTTAATGGCAGCTTGAGGAGTCCCACTGAAAGCTGCTATACCTCCTCTTTCTTTGACCTCATTTATTCTTTGTACAATCAATACCTCCTTGACCGGTTCACTGTATATTTTCTGCATTAATGGAACAAAATCATTCTTCCCGACTGATGCTATTTGGTTCAATATTTCATCAGGGTTTTCATATCGTGTTTGTATGCCCTCCATATTAATAACCCCTAGGGAACCTAATTTTGTGAGCTCTACAGCAGTATTGACATCGACGACACTATCCATGGCACTAGCGACGATCGGAACTTCTCTTTTGAAATCACCTATTGACCAAGAAGGATCAGTCAAATCGTAATCAAGTGTTCTATTACCAGGGACTAAAGCTATTTCATCGATGCCATAAGCCCGTCTGACTTTTTTATTTAAACCAAGTTCAATATTCACGGTAGTTTTCTTTTATTCTGATTAAATTAACAACTAAAGGGGTAATAAGCCAAGGTTTATTCAAAAACAACAGGTTTTATTTTGATTTGTGTGTAAATGTGAGTATTTGGGAATTAAATAAATCTTTTTTTTTTATTCATTATGACAATCAGCGATTATTATTAAAGAAAGGATTTTTGTATGTCTGATATTTTAGATTCCGATAACTCAGGATTAAGCGAAGATAACGACCGAATTATTCAGACTGACCTAAGGAATGAGATGTCTCGTTCATACCTTGAGTATGCAATGAGCGTTATAGTTGGTCGTGCTCTTCCAGATGCAAGAGATGGATTAAAACCTGTTCACAGAAGAATTCTTTATGCAATGTATGAACTTGGTTTGACTAGCGGTAGACCATATAGAAAATGTGCAAGAGTTGTAGGAGAAGTACTTGGTAAATACCACCCTCATGGAGATACTGCTGTTTATGATGCTTTGGTTAGGATGGCCCAGGATTTTTCTATGAGGATGCCACTCATAGATGGCCATGGAAACTTTGGTTCTGTTGATAACGACCCTCCAGCTGCAATGAGATATACAGAATCTCGTTTACAGTCTCTTACGGATGAAAGTTTATTAGAGGATATTGAATCTGAAACTGTAGATTTCGCCGATAATTTTGACGGTTCTCAGCAAGAACCTACAGTTTTACCTGCTAGGATCCCTCAACTACTTCTAAATGGTTCATCTGGAATAGCAGTAGGAATGGCAACTAATATTCCACCTCATAACTTAGGGGAATTAATTAATGGTCTTAAATCAATAATCAAAAACCCTTTTATTGAAGATAGAGAACTTTTTGAAATAATTAAGGGTCCTGATTTTCCCACAGGTGGTCAAATCTTAGGCAGAGACGGTATTAGAGAAACTTTCAAAACAGGAAGGGGGTCAATAACAATGAGAGGGGTAGCAAATATTGAGCAAATTAAATCCATTGGTAGAGCAGAGAAAGATGCAGTAATAATTACAGAGCTTCCATTTCAAACCAATAAAGCGGCATTGATTGAAAGAATTGCTGACTTGGTTAATGAAAAAAAATTAGAAGGTATTTCTGATATTAGAGATGAAAGTGATCGAGATGGGATGAGAGTTGTTATTGAACTAAAAAGAGATGCCTACCCACAAGTAGTTTTAAATAATTTATTTAAGTTAACACCTCTACAAAATAACTTTAGTGCAAATATCCTTGCTTTAGTAAAAGGAGAGCCCACAACACTTTCGCTCAGGAAAATGTTAGACGTTTTTCTAGATTTTAGGGTTGAGACAATAAGGCGAAGAACATCATTTTTATTAAGAAAGGCAGAAGAAAGAGATCATATTGTAAAGGGTCTTTTATTAGCCTTAGATGCTATGGATGAGATTATAAATCTAATAAGATCAGCGAAAGATTCAATATCAGCTCGAGAAAAATTACAAAACGACCATAAATTATCTTCCATACAGGCAGATGCAATTCTACAAATGCAATTAAGAAGATTAACAGCACTTGAAGCAGATAAAATCAAAGGAGAACATAATGAGTTAACCCAAAAAATCAACCTATATCAGCAAATATTAAATAGTAAAGAAAGAATTTTTGAAATTATTCTTGAAGAAATTAATAAAATCGATGAAAGATTCTCTTCTCCTAGGAAAACAGAAATACTAGATTTAGGCGGAGGATTAGATGATATTGATCTCATAGCTAATGACAGATCCGTAGTTCTATTAACTGAAGCAGGTTACTTAAAAAGAATGCCTGTCAATGATTTTGAATCTACCAGTCGTGGTTCAAGGGGCAAAGCTGGCACAAAAACCAAAGAAGATGATGACGTGAAATTATTTATAAGTTGCAACGATCATGATACTCTTTTGCTTTTCAGTGATAGAGGAGTGGCTTATGCTCTGCCAGCATATAGGGTTCCTATGAGTAGCAGAACAGCAAAAGGGACTCCATCAGTACAACTTCTCCCAATTCCAAGAGAAGAAAAAATAACTTCACTAGTTGCTGTGGATTCTTTTGTTGACGATCGTTATTTATTAATGCTAACTAAAGCTGGCTTCATAAAAAGAACTGCACTTTCTGCTTTCTCAAAAATTCGCTCAAATGGACTAATAGCGATTAATCTTGAGGATGGAGATGCCCTAACCTGGGTCAGGTTATCAAAAGAAGGTGATAGTGTTTTAATTGGATCTAAAACAGGAATGGCTATTCATTTCAGACTAGATATCAATGAATTAAGACCACTTGGTAGAACAGCAAGAGGGGTTAAATCAATGAACTTGAGAGAAGGAGACAATCTAGTTTCTATGGATGTTTTAACATCTAATTTGGTTGATCAATTGGCTAAATTTGACGATATTACTGAAGATCTTGATGATAATAATGATGAAAACTCTTCAAATGGTCCATGGGTATTAATAGCCAGTGCATTTGGATTAGGAAAGAGAGTACCTGTAGCTCAGTTTAGATTACAAAAAAGAGCAGGCATGGGTTTGAGAGCAATAAAATTTAGAATTAAAGATGATCAGCTAGTTTGTTTGAAGGTCCTTGGCGAGGGAGAAGAATTACTACTTGTGACCGAAAAAGGCGTAATAGTAAGAACTAACGCAGATAAAATCTCTCAGCAATCCAGGGCAGCTACAGGAGTAAAATTACAAAGATTAGATGAAGGTGATCATTTATCTGAAGTGGTATTGGTACCTCGCGAACAAATAGAGGAAAAAGATCAACCCAGCTCAGTTGAACAAAATTAAAAGCCTCATGGTTAGCTAAACAATATGGAAATACTTGATATTTTAATTTTAGGTTCAGGTCCCGCAGCATTATGTTTAGCTTCAGAATTAGCCAAACAAGATCTAAATATTAAGGGAATATCAACAAAATCTCCAAATGAAAAATGGGAGAATACCTATGGTATCTGGGCATCTGAATTAGAAGAATTAGGGTTAGAGTCCCTGTTATCTCACAGATGGTGTAAAACGGTTAGTTTTTTTGGAGATGGAGAAAATAAAAAAGGGGATACTCCGACAAAACACAACTACGATTATGGTTTAATAAATCAAGAAGCCTTTCAAAATGAACTTTTAAAAAAATGTAAAGGGATTGAATGGTTGAATGAAACAGCAAAAGACATTACAGAAAAAAACAAACTATCTGAGGTAATTTGTTTTTCAGGTCTCAAAATAAAGGCGAGATTAGTTATTGACGCAAGTGGTCACAAAAGTAATTTTGTAAAAAGACCAGTTCAAAATGAAATCGCTCAACAAGCTGCTTACGGAATTGTAGGTAAATTTACATCACCACCTGTTAATAAAGAACAATTTGTCCTAATGGATTTTCGTCCAAATCATTTAAACAATGAAGAAAAGTTATCATCTCCTTCCTTTCTTTATGCAATGGATCTTGGCAACGATACTTTTTTTGTTGAAGAAACATCATTAGCTAGTTTTCCTGCATTATCCCGAGAAAATCTTAAAAAAAGACTTTACAAAAGACTTAATAGTAAGGGTATTGAGGTAAGTGAAATTTTTCATGAAGAGAATTGCCTTTTTCCTATGAATTTACCCCTCCCATTTAAAAAACAATTTGTACTTGGTTTCGGAGGGGCTGCAAGTATGGTTCATCCTGCATCAGGATACATGGTTGGATCTTTATTAAGAAGGGCTCCACTCCTTGCACAAAAATTAGCAATCTTTTTAAAAGAACCTCATCTAAGTTCACTAGAGTTGGCTTCAAAAGGTTGGGAAATTCTATGGCCTTACGAGTTAACACAAAGGCATAAACTTTACCAATACGGTCTAAGAAGATTGATGAGTTTTGACGAAAGTAGATTAAGAAGCTTTTTCTCAAATTTCTTTAGATTATCAACCAATGAATGGGTAGGTTTTCTTACTAATACACTTCCACTCCCAAAACTAATTTACGTGATGAGTAAGATGTTTATTAATTCACCTCTAAAAGTAAAACTTGGAATGCTCAAGTTAAATTAGTATTTTTATTTTCGCCAATCATCAATATTAATATTTGGGAAGACTTTATCCTCTTCCTCAATATCTTCAAGAAATTTAAAATTAATATTTGAATGATCTTTAATCATTTCAACCAATTTCCAGAACCTGAATAAGTGTCTTTCTATTCTCTCTTTTGCGAGCTCAGTTGTGGTTCCAGCTCTTAGAATAAAACTCCAGTCAGAAGACTCAGAGAGAAGAAGTTCTCTTGCAGCTTGCTTGAAAAGTCTTAGAGATAAATCACTATTAAAATTTTCCATGCACAAATCTACAAATGTTGAGCCTGCCTTTGTGATTTCTGGAACGATCCATGCATTTGCATCATTAATCCAATAATTATGGTAACCACCTTGCCCCCAGCTTGATGGCGATGGATCACAAATCTGAAGATTTGGTTTTTGCATTAAGAATTCTTTTAAATTTATAAGCTTAATTGAATATTTATTAGAGTTCTTTAGTATATTTTCAACAAAAAAAGGTCCCTCATACCACCAATGACCAAATAACTCTGCATCAAATGGAGCTACCAATAAAGGCTTAAAGGAAGAGGATAAAGTCAATTTTTCTAGTTGTTTGGATCTCGCTAGAAGATAGGCATCAGCATGTTCTGCAGCCTTATTTTTGGCTTCATTTTCAAGGTAAAACTTTTTTTTCCCTAAAGAAATGTTTTCATCTGTAATCTTATAAAACTTTAAACCTAAAGGTCTTTTTGTTGAAATACCCTTTTTTTGGAGCTTTGAGAGAGGCAATTCCCACCCCAAATCTTTATGAAATTCTCTATAGACTTTGTCTCCCGGAAATCCATCTTTAGCAGACCAAACGGGCAAGGTTGACTCACTATCTCTCCCGAAAAATGCCACTCCTTTTTTCGAGCATATTGGAGCATATACTCCATACCTAGGCCTTGGTGTGGAGTTTAGAATACCGTGTCCGTCTAAGATTGTATATCTAATACCAGAATTAAATAGTATTTCATCTAAACCCTCATAATAAGCGCATTCAGGCAACCAAATACCTAAAGGCTTCGTTTTAAAAATATTTTCATGGCTCCTGATGGCTGTATTAATTTGTCCTTTAATAGTTTCAGGATTCTCCCTTAGAATTGGTAAATATCCATGAGTAGCAGCACAAGTGAGAATATCCAAATTTCCAGAGTTATTTAATGCCCTAAACTTCTCAATTAAATTTCCAGAACAATTTTGCCAATATAGGTATTTATCATTAAGATTTTTCATTAAAAATGCAGAGGCATTTTTTTCTTCTAGTGGCAGTTCGTTTAGGAAATCATTCCTTGTTTTAATCCAGCTTGGGAAAGTTTCTTGAATTTGTTTATTATTTAGAAGTGATAATAATGTTGGTGACAAACTAATAGTAAGTTTTGTATTTTCAGGATTTTCATTTTTGGAAGATTCTATTGATTGAAGTAGTGGTATATAACATTCCAGAATTGCCTGAAATAACCAATCCTCCTCTAAGGAGTTTTTTTCATTTTTTCTGACATAAGGTAGATGAGCATGTAAAACTATGGCTAACTGACCTAAAACATTTTTTTGGGGGTATCGCCCATTCATACTTTTTATAATTTATGCCTGAAATTCTATAAAAAATCAAAATTAACCTTTATAAAAGGAAGCTTTGATCTTAAAAGAATACTTTAATAATTTGAGTATTTCATTTTTTTCTTCAGAATTTTAACCAATATTGTTTAAGTTATAAATCTGCAGAAAATTTTTTTTGAACTTAATCTAGTCAATTTTTTTTAATTAGCTTAATATAAGATTAAATTATTCCATCTTATGTCAAAAGATCCTGGAAGAATTTTGATATTTGATACAACTCTTCGAGATGGAGAGCAATCTCCTGGTGCAAGTTTAAATCTTGAAGAAAAACTCGCCATAGCTCATCAATTAGCAAGATTAGGGGTAGATGTTATTGAGGCTGGATTCCCTTTCGCAAGTCCAGGAGATTTTAAAGCTGTTAATAAAATTGCCAAAGCCGTAGGGAAAGAACATGGGCCTACAATATGCGGTTTAGCTAGAGCTTCTAAAGGAGATATAAAAGCATGTCACGAAGCAGTTAGTCCAGCTCCCAAGAAAAGGATACATACTTTTATTGCTACAAGTGATATTCATCTTAAACATAAACTGAAAAAATCTAGAAAAGATGTTCTTCAAATAGTTCCAGAAATGGTTAATTATGCAAAATCATTGGTAGATGATATTGAGTTTTCTTGTGAAGATGCCTCAAGAAGCGATCCTGATTTTTTATACGAAGTGATTCAACTAGCAATTTCAGCAGGAGCGACAACAATAAATATCCCCGATACTGTTGGATTTACAACTCCTAGCGAATTTGGCAAACTAATTGCCGATATTAATAAAAATGTTCCAAATATCGATGAGGCAGTAATCTCGGTTCATGGTCATAATGATTTGGGTTTAGCAGTAGCAAATTTTCTTGAGGCAGTAAAAAATGGAGCAAGGCAACTAGAATGCACTATTAATGGAATTGGTGAAAGAGCAGGGAATGCCTCGCTAGAAGAATTAGTCATGGCTCTGCATGTTAGGAAAAGTTTTTTTAATAGTTTTTTCAAAAGAAATCCAGATTCACCAACTCCTCTTACGGCTATAAGAACAGAAGAAATAACAAAAACCTCTAGACTTGTCTCCAACCTAACTGGAATGACTGTGCAACCTAATAAAGCAATTGTGGGAGCTAACGCGTTTGCACATGAGTCAGGCATTCATCAGGATGGGGTTTTAAAAAATAGACTAACCTACGAAATTATCGATGCAAAAACTGTTGGTTTGAGTGACAACAAAATATCTTTGGGGAAACTTAGTGGAAGAAGTGCAGTTAGAGCAAGATTAGAAGAGATGGGATATGATTTGAGTAGAGAGGATTTAAATGATGCTTTTGCCCGTTTTAAGGATTTAGCTGACAGGAAAAGAGAAATTACTGATAGAGACTTAGAAGCAATTGTTAGTGAACAAGTTCAACTCCCAGAAGCTAAATTTCAATTAAGTCTTGTACAAGTAAGTTGCGGTAATGCATCTAAACCTACTGCCACCATTTCGCTTTTAAACACAGAAGATAATACTGAAGATACTGCTGTATCAATAGGGACTGGACCCGTTGATGCTGTATGCGAGGCTTTAAATAAATTAGCTAAAGTTCCTAATGAATTAATTGAATTTTCTGTTAAGTCCGTAACAGAAGGAATTGATGCTTTAGGCGAAGTAACAATAAGAATAAGAAGGGATAATAAAATATATTCTGGTCATTCTGCTGATACGGACGTTGTAGTTGCTGCAGCGAATGCTTACGTTAATGCCTTAAACAGACTTGTATTTTCTGAGAAAAAAAATTCAATTCATCCACAATTTGATAATTTAGAAAATTCTGATAATACATTTATATCTAATCCTGCAAATTAAATTATTTCTTAGGATTATTAAGTAGCATTAAAAAATAGTCTCTTAATACTGTAGATTGAATTGATAGTTAAAGCAGTAAATAATGAGAGAGAGGTTAATTGGATATTGGGCACTTTCGTGGGCTGGCTTAATCGGCAACATAATTGCGCTTCCAATAATCGCATTAATAATAAGTTATGGGCCTCCACTAAAAGTTGCAAATGTAACTCTTGCTATAAGTCTTGGATGGCCTGCTGCGATTGTTGGAATAGTTTCTTCAGCAGCTCTTCTAGCAGAGAGAAAATGGGGAGTAACTTTAACTCTAGTTTCTATTTCAATGGTAATTTCTGGTATGGGTCCTTATTCAGTTGTAAGGCTCATAACTCTTCAAGACATTTATGGAATTGGTGGGTTTACTCTTTTAATAACATTATTAAGTACGTTAGCTCTTATTTATTGGTGTAATCCAAAACATCGAAGAAGTATTAGACTATAAATTTAAAATTAAGAAAAGGTATTATTCTTGCTAGTTGGATACTGAATTCTTCTATGTCTAATTCTTTTCCACACATTCAAGAATGATCTTTTTATTAAAAAAATTTCTCCTTTCGATAAATTACTATCATCTAATTGCCCATCTTTTTGACGCGAGTAGATAATTTTAGATATTGTTTCCAAAGCCTCTTTATCAGATGCATTAATATTCATAGCTCTTAGTGCTGCTTCACATCCATCAGCAAGCATTAAAATAGCTGTTTCTTTTGACTGAGGAATAGGGCCTTTGTATCTAAAATAATTCTCATTAATATTTAGATTTTTTTCTTTAGCTTTTTGAAAAAAATATCCCATTCTTAGTGTTCCTTGATGTTCAGGGATAAAATTAGCTATCAGCTTAGGTAGTCTATTTTTTCTTGCAAATTTCAATCCTTCATCAACGTGTGCCTGCAAAACTTCAGCACTTTTTATCGGATCATCTAATTCATCATGCGGATTTTTTGAACCATCCTGATTTTCGATAAACCAATTAGGTGCATGTAATTTACCAACATCATGATATAACGCTCCAGTTTTAATTAAATCAATATCACCACCAATCATTCTTGTTGCTTCCTCTGCTAAACCACATATAAGTAAGGTATGTTCAAAAGTACCAGGAGCTTCAAGAGACAATCTTCTAATTAGGGGTTTCTCCTTATCAGCCAATTCAAGTAATCTTGCTTTAGTTAATAATCCAAATATCGATTCAAAAACAGGTATAAATAAAATGGTAAAAAGCATTACTATTGCCAATAGCAAGGAATCAGAAAATATATCCCCATTAGCTAAAACAAAATCTTGCTTATTAAAAAGAAATATTTTATCTTTACCTATCAACATCCATTGACTTAAGAACGATCCTATTGGGACAAAAATTGACAACTGAAGTAACTGAGCTCTACTTCTTATTCTTCCTCCAAGTAGAGATACTACTGAAGCACAAACTAATAAAATAAAAAATAAATTATTATTTATAGCAACTGATGGGTCTGGCCAACTAAGGCTTGCTATTGATACCCAAGCTAAAGCAGTTATGCTTCCCATTCCTTGAGATATTATTAACGCCGGTGGAATTATCATAGATAATGGACTTATGGTTGAAGCTAAGACTAATTTCGTTGCTTGAACTGCTAAAAGAAGAGTAATAATTAAAATGATCTGTCTCGAAGAAATTGTGGGATTCTCTTTTTTTGAAAGTAATATCAAAATTCCGCAACTAATTAGTATTTCTGTAAAGTTCAAAAGCCAAGATAAAATATCTGTGATATTCAAGGGCGAGATAAGAAGTAATTTATAAGAAGAAATTATTGAAATTAAAATGCATATTAAAAAAATTATGAGATTATCTATTCTTGAAATTTTAATTGGTTGTTTTACTGGAACTTGACTCCTACTCCAGAGATAAAACAATTTTTTTAAGCTAGATGTGATGTTTTGCACAGAATATAATTAAATCTATTTGAATAATTTAAAATTATAGGCATGCTAGGTGTAAAAAGGAGATGTTTTTCTAAATGTCATTAAAATTAGACGGTAAAAAATTATCTCTTGAAATTGAAGAAAGATTAAATGATTATATCTCTTTTAATAAAAAAACTGCAAAAAGGCCTCCCGGTTTAGCTGTAATAAGAATAGGTGAAGACCCTGCGAGTGGTGTTTACGTTAATAACAAAGAAAAAGCATGTTCAAGGATTGGGATAAAGAGCTTTATTTTTCATCTAAAAGATAGTGTTGAGCAAAATGAAGTTGAACAATTAATATACAAACTTAATTCTGATAAGGATATTGATGGAATGTTACTACAACTTCCCATCCCTAAGAAGTTTGACGAGCAAAAACTGATAAGCCATATTAATCCAAGCAAAGATGTAGATGGATTAAATGAGATAAACATAGGCAAGTTAGTGAAAAATGAGCCTGCGATGAGATCATGCACACCAGCAGGAATTATTAATTTATTAAGATCCCAAAATATTACAATTGAAGGTAAGAAAATTGTTGTTATTGGAAGAAGTTTGCTTGTTGGGAAACCCCTATCGCTAATGTTGTTGAATCTAAATGGCACTGTAACAATGACTCATTCAAAAACGCTAAATTTAAATAAAATCTGTAGAGAAGCAGACATACTAATTGCGGCTGCAGGAAAACCAAATCTTGTAGATTCAAGTTTTGTGAAAGAAGGAGCAGTAATTATTGATGTTGGAATACATAGATTAAAAAGTATCGATAAAAATCAAACCAGATTATGTGGCGATGTATTATTAGAAGATGTTATTTCTAAAGTATTTGCTTACACGCCTGTACCAGGAGGTGTTGGACCAATGACAGTAACAATGTTACTTGTAAATACTATTTTTAGCTGGCAAAAACAATTTGGTTTATCATCAACTCTTAATGACCTTTTGCCATAAGTTCCAAGATGAAAAAACTTTTTACTAAAGGTATAAAATGACTGAAGTTATAAATAGTATTTCTGATTTTGAAAAATATTTAAAAAACACAAAAAAGGTTGTAGAGGATGCACTTGATTTTTCCTTGGGTCCTGAGAATCCAGAAATATTAAGAGAATCAATGAGATATTCCCTTTTAGCTGGAGGGAAAAGGATACGTCCAATTTTATGTTTAGCATCTTGCTCACTTGCTGGAGGAGAACCCTCGCTTGCTGTTCCTACTGCAGTAGCAATAGAAATGATCCATACAATGTCCTTGATTCATGATGATCTGCCCGCTATGGATAATGATGACTTGAGAAGAGGTAGGCCGACAAATCATAAAGTATATGGAGATGCAATAGCTATACTTGCAGGCGATGCATTATTAACAAGGGCCTTTGAAATGGTCTCTTTAAGAAGCCCTGGAGTCGATCCAACTAGATTATTAAATGTAGTTGGCGAATTATCCCTAGTTGCTGGTGCACCTGGCCTAGTCGGAGGACAAGTTGTTGATTTAGAATGCGAAGGGAAAGAAGTCGACCTTGAAACTCTCGAATATATTCATCTTCATAAGACTGGTGCTCTATTAAAGGCATGCGTAAGGACAGGCGCGATGATCGCAGGAGCTAACGAAAAGCTATTACAAGCTCTAACAACATATGCTGAGGGAATTGGTTTAGCATTCCAAATAATAGATGATATTCTTGATTTAACTTCTAGCAGTGAAAAGCTTGGTAAAACTGCTGGCAAAGATCTTTTAGCTGACAAAACCACTTATCCCAAATTACTTGGAATGAAGGAATCAAAGAAAAGAGCATTTGATTTAGTTGAAAAAGCAAAAAAAGCAATTGAACCTTGGGGTGCAGATGCAAAGTATTTAATATCTTTAGCCGACTTTATTACAAATAGAGATAGATAATTAGTTATTATTTATGTCTGAATTTTTTCCCTTTTTTAATAATTCAGTTCTTTTCTGGAGCTTATTATCTTGTTTATTAGCTCAATTTTTTAAAATATTATTTAATTTCTTTTCCACTGGAGAGATAAGATTTGGAATTATGTTCGAGACTGGTGGTATGCCTTCAAGTCATTCCGCGTTGATAACAGGTGCTACATCAGGAATAGGTTATGAATTAGGATTTGATAGCTCTATATTCGCATTAGCAGTTGCTGTATCACTTATAGTTATGTATGACGCTAGTGGGGTAAGAAAATCAGCTGGAATTCAAGCTTCAGAGATCAATAAACTATCAAAAAAACTAGACCCTAAATCTGAGTTATTTTTAAAAGAAAC